>NZ_JAEBEE010000008.1:0-526047 GCF_046548835.1 Streptomyces sp. cmx-4-9
TGCGTGAGCCACTCACGCAAGGGAGAGGGGTTCGTCAGCGGGGGTTCCCACCGGGTGCAGCACCCGTACCGCCTGGCGACTCATCCAGTTCTACCGACGCCCCGCCCCCCTGGCAACGAGCCCCGGTTACTAGCGGTCCTCGCAGCCGGGGCGCAACGGCCCCTTCGGCCGCCGGAGGCCGGCGTGCAGGTGGGAGGCGGTTGCGGAGAGGCTCGGGGGGCCCGTTGAGGACTACTACCCCGGTTCGTATGTGACCTGGGTCCTGTGGGGCGGCTCACCCCCGCAGGCCCCCGATCTCACCCGGCGTGCCCGGACGTATCCCGGTCGAGGGGGTGGTCGAAGCCGCCCGCGGCCCTCGAATCGAAGGAAACCGGGGCATCGAAGGCCGCCTTTCGGGTGGCCCGCCGCAAGGCCTTCAGTAGCGTGGCCCCCAAGCCCAGGGTCAGGACGACGGTCAGCGCCGCCCGGCCCAGGTCCCAGCCCACCGAGGTCGCCAGGCAGTACGCGGCGAAGCGCGCCAGGTTCTCCGGCACCGGGTCGCCCGGGTGGAAGGAAATGCCCTGGCCCATGCCCTGCAGGATCACCCAGCCCTGCAGGTTCATGACCGTGCCGTACGCGAAGGACCCTACGCACCCGTACGCCGCCAGCATCAGCAGCTCCGCCCGGCCCCGCAGCCGCTCCGCGCCCGGCAGCAGCCCCGCGCCCATCGAGAACCAGCCCAGCGCCAGCATCTGGAACGGCATCCACGGCCCGACCCCGCCCGTCAGCAGGGCGGAGGCGAACATCGTCACCGAGCCGAGGACGAAACCGAAGCCCGGCCCCAGCACCCGGCCGCTGAGCACCATCAGGAAGAACATCGGCTCCAGGCCGGCCGTCCCCGCGCCCAGCGGTCTCAGGGCCGCCCCGACCGCAGCGAGCACCCCCAGCATGGCCACGGCCTTGGCGTCCATCCCGTCGTCCGCAAGGGTCGCCACGACCACCGCGACGAGCAGGGGCAGCAGAGCCGCGAAGAGCCACGGCGCGTCCTGGGAGTGCGCGAGCTCCGACTGCCGGCCGGCCAGCAGCGGCCAGCCGAACGCCGCGATGCCGATCAGGGTGACCAGGACCAGGGCCGCCGCGGCGCGCGGACCGATGCCTACCGGCCGGACGGAACGCACGGGGCGGGCGGAACGCACGGGGCGTGCCGGCTGGGCAGGGCGTGCGGGGCGTGCGGGGTGTGCGGGGCGGCGCAGACCGTCCCCGGCGCGGCTCGCGGCGCCCTTGCCGCGGGGGCTCACGGCGTCTCCGCGGCGTCGGCCGGGGCCTCGGCCTGGGCGTCCGCGGCCTGGGCGTCCGCGGCCTGAGCGCGCGCGGCCTGGGCGTCCGCGGCCCGGGCGCGCGCCGCCTGGGCGTCCGCGGCCTGGGCGTCCGCGGCCTGGGCGCGCGCCGCCTGGGCGTCCGCGGCCCGGACGTCCGCGGCCCGGGCGTCCGCCGCTTGGGCGTCCGCGGCCTGGGCGTCCGCGGCCTGGGCGTCCGCGGCCTGGGCGTCCGCGGCCCGGGGCTCGGCCGCCCGGGGCTCGGCGGCCAGGGCCTGGGCGACCTGGCTCACCGTGAGCCAGTGCCCCGGCGCCAGGATCTTCGCCACCTGCGGCGCGAAGGCGGGGGAGGAGACCACGACCTCCGCGGTCGGGCCGTCCGCGACGACCTCGCCGCCCGCCAGGACCACGACCCGGTGCGCCAGCTCCGCGGCGAGTTCGACGTCGTGCGTGGCCAGCACGATGGCATGGCCGTCGGCGGCCAGCCCCCGCAGGATCCCGATCAGGCGGACCTTGGCGGCGTAGTCCAGCCCCCGGGTGGGCTCGTCGAGCAGCAGCAGCGCGGGGCGGCCGGTCAGGACCAGCGCCAGGGCCAGGGCCAGGCGCTGCCCCTCGGACAGGTCCCGCGGATGGGTGTCGTCGGGGACGCCCGGCAGCAGCGCGCCGACAAGGTCCCGGCAGGTCCCGGGGGCCGCGCCGGCGTCCGCGTCGGCCGCCGCGCACTCCGCCGCGACGGTGTCGGCGTAGAGCAGGTCGCGGGGCTCCTGCGGGACCAGCCCGACCCTGCGCACCATCTCGGGCGGCGGGGTGCGGTGCGGGACCGCGCCGCCGACCAGCACCTCGCCGGCCGCCGGGGCGACCGTGCCGACCAGCGCGGCGAGCAGGGTGGACTTCCCGGCGCCGTTGCGGCCCATCAGGGCGACGGTCTCGCCGGGCGCCACCGCGAGGGTGATGCCGCGGAGGGTCTCGGCGCGGCCGCGGCGCACCCCGAGGCCGCGCACCTCGGCGACGGGCCCCCGCCCCGGTCCCGGCGCCGCCCCGGGCGCCGCGGCGGGGCCGGGCCGTTCCCTGCGCAGCAGCCGCGCGAGGAGCCCGGAGCGCCCGGAGCCCCCCGAGCCCCCGGAGGCGGCAGCCGGCGCCGGACCGGCCGGCGCCGCCGTCCCGGACGGGCCCGGGACGACCGCCCCGGCCCCGGCACCCGCAGCAGCCGCACCCGTACCCGCGGGAGCCGGGGCGGCCGCCAGGCGGGACCTCAGCGGGCCGGCCATCCGGCGGGCGTCGCGGACCGACAGGGGCAGCGGGGACCAGCCTGCGAGGCGGCCCAGGGAGACCACCGGCGGCTGGACGGGGGACAGCGCCATGACCTCGGACGGCGGGCCGAGGACGGGGACGGCGCCCGGGGACGGCAGCAGCAGCACCTGGTCGGCGTACTGCACCACCCGCTCCAGCCGGTGCTCGGCCATCAGCACGGTCGTGCCCAGGTCGTGCACCAGGCGCTGCAGGACCGCCAGGACCTCCTCGGCGGCGGCCGGGTCGAGGGCCGAGGTGGGTTCGTCCAGCACCAGGACCCGGGGGTGCGGGGTCAGGACCGAGCCGATCGCGACCCGCTGCTGCTGCCCGCCCGACAGGGTGGCGAGGGGCCGGTCGCGCAGTTCGTTCAGGCCCAGCAGGTCGAGGGTCTCCTCCACCCGGCGGCGCATCACCGCGGGCGGCAGCCCCAGGGACTCCATGCCGTAGGCCAGTTCGTCCTCCACCACGTCCGTCACGAAGTGCGCGAGCGGATCCTGGCCGACCGTGCCGACCACGTCCGCGAGCTCGCGTGGCGGGTGGGTGCGGGTGTCCCGGCCGGCCACCGTCACCCGGCCGCGCAGGGTGCCGCCCGTGAAGTGCGGGACCAGTCCCGAGACCGTTCCCAGCAGGGTGGACTTGCCGACCCCCGACGGGCCGACGAGGAGCGTCAGCTCCCCCTCCGGGACCACGAGGTCGACGCCCCGCACCGAAGGCCCGGCCGCACCCTGGTAGGTGACCGACACCTGCTCGAAACGGATCACTGCAAGGACTCCTTGGGCGGTACGGGCGCCACGACGGCGGGGAGCAGGCCGATCAGGACCGCGGCCGCCGGCCACAGCGGCAGCCCGGGGGCGGTCAGCGGGACCACGCCCGGCGCCATCGCGTCCGGGTCGAGGCCGGCGAAGCGGATGGTGAGGGCGGCGACGGCCGCACCCGAGGCGGAGACCAGCCAGGCCCGCGCCCCCCACCGGTCGGGCCGGTACCGGGTCCGCACCGAGCGCCGCCCGCCGAGCCGCAGCCCGGCCAGGGCCAGCAGCAGCCCGATGCCGAGCACCGGCATCCCGTACCCGGCGCCCTGCGCGGCGAGCAGCCCGTACGTTCCCGCGCACATGCCGAGCAGGCCCCCGAGGGTGAGCACGTTGGTGGTGTGCCGGACCAGCGGCGGGACCTGCGCGGTACGGCCGTAGCCGCGGGCGTCCATGGACGCGGCGACGGCCACGGAGCGTTCGAGGGCGCCCTCCAGGACGGGCAGGCCGATCTGGAGGACGGCCTTCACCCCGCCGGTGGGCCGGCCGCGCAGCCGTCGGGCGGTCCGCAGGCGGACGACGTCGGCGACCATGTTCGGCGCGAAGGTCATGGCGACGACGACGGCCACCCCCGCCTCGTACAGGGCCGCCGGGAGCGACTTCAGGAGCCGCGCCGGATTGGCGAGCGCGTTCGCGGCGCCGATGCAGATGAGGAGGGCGGCCAGTTTGGCGCCGTCGTAGAAGGCGAAGACCAGCTGCTCCGCGGTGACGCGCCCGCCGAGGCGGATGCCCTGGGCCCAGGAGGGGAGCGGGAGCTCGGGGAGGGTGACCAGGAGGTGCGAGCCGGGGATGGGGGAGCCCAGCAGCGCGGAGAAGACCAGGCGCAGGCCCACGACGACGAGGCCGAGCTTGATGAAGGCACCGTAGGAGCGGGCCCAGGGGGCTGCCGTGCGGCGGGCCGCGACGACGTACCCGGCCACGCCGACGATCAGGCCGAGGAGGAGCGGGTTGGTGGTTCGGGAGGCGGCGGTGGCCAGCCCGAGGGCCCACAGCCACCAGGCGCCGGCGTGCAGGGCGTTGCCCCGGCTCGCCTCGGGCGGGGCGAGCCGGGCGAAGGGGCTCACCGGCGCGGCCGCCTGCGCCGCAGCCCCCCTGCCGTACGGGTCCCCGTGCGCGGGGTCGGGCCGCGTGGGGCGGCTGCGCCGGCCCGGTGGTGCTTGCGCGGGCCCGGCGAGCGGCGCACCCCCGGCCGCCGCCCGTGCGGAACTCCCCGCCCGGTCCGTGCCGGCCTCTCCCGGCCCGGCATCCGCGACGGCGTCCTCCGCCGCGCCCCTGGGCCGGGTGCCGCCGCCGGGTCCGGCAGGCGCCGCGCTCATCGGGCGCGGCGGCGGGACTGCCACAGGGTGGCGCCGGCCAGCGCAGCCACGGCGGCGATGCCGGCCAGGAGCCCCGCCGAGGGGCCGCCCCCGCCGCCGGGGCCGCCGCCGGGGCCGCCTGAGTCGGGCCCGGTGGTGGCGGGCGTCGCGGCCGGGGCGGCGACCTGCTCCCCGCAGCCCTGCGCCGGATAGCCCGCGATGGCGCACAGCAGCGCTGCCTCGTTGTAGCGCAGCGGCTTCGCGGCCTCGGCGAGGGCCTCGGCCGTGGTGGCGTCCGGGGCGATCCGGGCGCAGGCCGTGCGCGGGGCCTCCTGCGGCGGGGCGTCGCCCTCCGGTGCGTCCCCGGACACGCCGAAGTCGATGACCAGGGCCACCCGCTTGCGGCCCGCGACCGGAGCGGTCCCCCCGCAGACGGCCTCGAAATCGGCCGCGGTGCGGGGCTTCGCCGCCTCGGCCGCCGCGTCCTTGCTCACCGCGAAGCGGAACCCCTGCACGGAGCCGTCCGCGGGCCGGGCGGTCGAGGGGCCCTGGGTGGCGTACGCCCACCCGCCGCCCGCGCCGTCCCAGAACGACCAGTAGCGGTAGCCGGCCGCCAGCGCGGGAGCGGCGGCCGGCAGGGCCAGGGCGAGTCCGAGGACGAGGGCCGCGGCGGGCAGACGGCGGCGCATCAGAGCGCGTTCTTCTTCCGGCGGCCGCTCAGCAGGATGCCGATGCCCACGCCGGCCGCGGCGCCCGCGCCGACGATCCACCAGATGCTCTGGCCGCCCGAGGGCTTGTCCTTCTCGCCGTCGACCGCGGTCGCGGCGGTGTCCGCGCCCTGCGGGGCGGGGCCGGTCGCGTTCAATGCCGCGACGAGGTCGGTGCCGCCGAAGGAGGTGGGGTCCGTGCCGGTCGCGTGCGCGGCCAGGACGAGGGTGCCGAGGGCCGCGGGGCTGTCCTTCGACCATGCGGCCGAGTTGGCCTTGAGCCACTCCAGCGCGCCCGCCGCGGACTGCTTGTGGCCGGCGGCGGCCAGGGCGATCACCGCGTCGGCGGTGTTGCCGGTGTCCGCCACCGGCTGGTCCGAGCCCGGCGTGACGGCCGTGAGGTGGCCGTCCTTCTTCAGGGCCTCGGCGAGGTAGGCGGCCGCCCCCTGGGCGGCGCCCTGCGGGTCGGTGGCGCCTGCCGGGCAGGGCAGGGCCGCCGCGGGGGTGTCGGCGGCGGCGGGGACGACGACCGCGCCCTTGCCGAGGCCGGCCAGGGTCGCGGCGGCCGTGGCGTCGGCGTTGGCGAGGAGCTTGCCGTCGACGGGCTGGTAGGCGAACGCGCCGCGGTCGGCGGCCGGTTCGGCCGAGCAGCCCAGCTGGAAGGGGAGCAGGCCCTCGTAGGCGGACTTGCCCGCCTTCGACCTGGTCTCGGCGGGGTTCTCGCCCGCCACGGCGAGTGCGCTGATGACCAGGGAGGTGGAGTTGGCCTCGCTCGGGCTGCCCGGCACGTACGCCCAGCCGCCGTCCTCGTTCTGGACGGACTTCAGCCAGTCCGTGCCCTTCCTGACCGCGTCGTCGTGTCCGCCGAGTGCCTTCAGCGCCTGCACGGCCACCGCGGTGGCGTTCGTGTCGTACAGGGTGGCGGCGTCGCAGGCGGCGGCGCTGTCCGCACGGAAGGAGGCGTAGCCGCCGTTCGCGCACTGCTGCCCGGTCAGCCAGTCCACGGCCTGCTGTGCGGGCTTGACGCCGACGGTGTGCTGGGCGAGCAGGGCCACGGACTGGCGCCACACGCCGTCGTAGGTCGGGTCGTTCTTCCCGTACAGGCCGGAGGGGACCGCCGGGGGCGCGGAGGGCGAGGCGGGCGGCGCGGTGTCGGCGAGAGCGGCGGGGGCTGCGCCCGCGCAGAGCACGGCGGAGGCGGCGAGCGCGGCGGCGCTGCGGCGGACGTTCATGGGGGCGGGGTGCCTCTCGTGCAGGGGAGCAGGAGGCAGGCACGCGCAGGCACCGGGCTCCGGCTCCGTTTACCTCGACGGTGCCGACCGCCGGGGGACCCGGCGGTTCGAGCCGCGCACTTCGGTACGGGGCATTCCGGCTTCCCGTCCGGGCGGTGCCGGGAGCGGGTCACGGTTGCGGGTCAGCGCCGGATCTGCACCGGCTTCCCCCCGAACGGAAGTGTGGACGACGGGCCCACTCTACCGGCCCGTAGCCCGGGGGCGGGGTGGCGCCGGCCACGTTCGCCCCTTACCGGGGCCGCCGCCCGGGGCCTGCGCGGGGCGCGGCCGGCTCCCGTACGAGGGGGGGGCCGGGTCGCGAGGGGGGGTGCGGGTCGGGTCGCGAGGGGGGCCTGGGCCGGGTCGCGAGGGGGGGCCGGGGCCGGGTCGCGCAGCGCTCAGAGCGCCCGGTAGGCCACCGGGTCGCTGCCCGGGACCGGTTCGGCGCGGCCCTGTTTCACCAGCCTCCGCAGGTGGGCCTCCGCCTCCGAGACGGCGATGGTGCGGGAGCCGTACGGGATCTGCGCCCAGGGCCGGTTCCACTCCATCCGTTCCGCGATCTCCCACGGGGTCAGCGGTTCGGCGAGCAGGCTCCACAGCCCCGTCAGCCGCTCCTCGTGGTGCTCCAGCAGCTCCCGGACCCGGGCGGGCGCATCGGTGAAGGCGTGCTGGTGGGCGGGGAGCACCTCGGCGGGGCCGAGCCGGGCGATGCGTTCGAGGGAGTCGAGGTAGTCGCCGAGGGGGTCGGTGGAGGGGGTGACCCCGTGCTCGTCGGGGGCTTCGTAGAGGCCGATGTGCGGGGAGATCCCGGGCAGCAGGTGGTCCCCGGAGAAGAGCCGGCCGTTGCCGGGGAGGTTCGCCGGGTGCTGCTCCTCCAGGTGCAGGCAGACGTGGCCGGGGGTGTGGCCGGGGGTCCAGACGGCGCGCAGCCGGCGTCCGGCGAGGGGGAGCAGTTCGGCGGGGACGATCTCCCGGTCGGGGACGGCGGCGCGCAGGCCCGGCAGGGTCCGCAGGCGGCCGCCCGCACGGGCGGCGCGCAGGGGTGCGATGTGCTCCTCGGGGGCGCCGGCGGCGGCGAGCTTGTCGCTCATGTAGTCGTACCAGACGCCGGGTTCGGCGGAGCGGGTGCGCACGACGACCTCGGTGTCGGCGGCGTGCATGGCGATCCAGGCGCCGGAGGCCTCCCGGACCCGGCCGGAGAGGCCGTGGTGGTCGGGGTGGTGGTGGGTGATGACCACGCCGTGGACGTCGGCGACCGAGGTGCCGAGCGCGGTGAGGCCCGCGGTGAGGGCGTCCCAGGACGCGGGGTCGTCCCAGCCGGTGTCGACGAGGACCGGGCCGCGGCCGGTGTCGAGGACGTGGACGAGGGTGTGCCCGAGCGGATTGTCGGGGATGGGCACCTTGATGCCCCACACGCCGCCGCCGTGGTCGGTGACCTGCGGGGTCACGGGTGACGCGTCCTGTGGCATGGGGCTCCCCTGTTCCGCTGACGAGAACTCGTTCCAGTAGTAGCCCAAGTCGACCATCTCCGCGGCTTTCTGACCAGTCGTTGGATCTCCTGCGCCGTTCCGTCCTGGCCGTGGACTCCTCGAACTAGAACTGGTATCAGTTCGGGAACGCCAAGCCGCAGGAGGCCTCAGCCATGACCGAGCTCGTGGAACACGGACAGCTGTTCATCGGCGGCGAGTGGACGGACCCGTTGGGCACCGACCGGATCCGGATCGTCTCCCCCCACACCGAGCAGGTCATCGGCTCCGTCCCGCACGCGTCGAAGGCCGACGTCGACCGCGCCGTCGAGGTCGCGCGCCAGGCCTTCGACAGCGGGCCGTGGCCCCGGATGAGCCTCGACGAGCGGATCGCCGTCGTCTCCCGGATCAAGGACGCCATCGCCGTCCGGCACGAGGAGATCGCCCGCTCGATCAGTTCCCAGAACGGCTCCCCGTACTCCTGGAGCATCCTCGCCCAGGCCCTCGGCCCGATGATGGTCTACGACGCGGCGATCACCGTCGCACGCGGCTTCCCCTACGAGGAGCACCGCCAGGGTGTTCTCGGGCCGATCCTGGTGCGCCGGGAGCCGGTGGGCGTGGTCGCGGCCGTCATCCCGTGGAACGTCCCGCAGTTCGTGGCCGCCGCCAAACTCGCCCCCGCGCTGCTCACCGGCTCGACGGTGATCCTCAAGCCCTCCCCCGAAGCCCCGCTCGACTCCTACATCCTCGCCGACATCGCCCGCGAGGCCGGGCTGCCGCCGGGTGTGCTGTCGATCCTGCCCGCCGACCGCGAGGTCAGCGAATACCTCGTCGGCCACCCCGGCGTCGACAAGGTGGCCTTCACCGGCTCCGTCGCCGCGGGCCGGCGGGTGATGGAAGTCGCCGCTCGCAACCTCACCCGGGTCACCCTCGAACTCGGCGGCAAGTCGGCGGCCGTGATCCTGCCGGACGCCGACCTCGACACCGCCGTCGCCGGGATCGTCCCCGCCGCCTGGATGAACAACGGCCAGGCCTGCGTGGCCCAGACCCGGGTGCTGGCGCCGCGCAGCCGCTACGAGGAGGTCGCCGAGGCGCTGGCCGCCGCGGCCGGGGCGCTGGTGGTCGGCGACCCGCTGGACCCGGCGACCCAGCTCGGTCCGCTGGTGGCCGCGCGCCAGCGGCAGCGGTCGCTGGACTACATCCGCATCGGCCAGGAGGAGGGCGCCAAGGTCCTGGCGGGCGGCGGGCGGCCGGCCGCGATGGAGACCGGCTGGTACGTCGAGCCCACCCTCTTCGGCGACGTGGACAACTCCATGCGGATCGCCCGCGAGGAGATCTTCGGCCCGGTCGTCTGCCTGATCCCGTACGGGGACGAGGCGGAGGCGCTGCGGGTCGCCGACGACTCGGAGTTCGGGCTGAGCGGCAGCGTGTGGACCGGCGACGTCGAGCACGGCATCGACTTCGCCCGCCGGGTGCGCACCGGCACCTTCAACGTGAACACCTTCAGCCTGGACATGCTGGGGCCGTTCGGGGGCTACAAGAACAGCGGTGTGGGGCGGGAGTTCGGGCCGGAGGGGCTGAGCGAGTACCTGGAGCACAAGATGATCCACCTGCCCGCGGGATACGGGGCGGGTGCCTGATGGGGGACCGCTGGCAGGTCGAGGTGGACCGCGGGGTCTGCATCGGCTCGGGGATGTGCGTGAACCACGCCCCGGAGGGCTTCGCCCTCGACACGGCCCGTCAGTCGCGCCCGCGCGCGGCGGAGACGGACGCGAACGAGCCGGTCCTGACCGCGGCGGAGGGCTGCCCGGTGGAAGCCATCACCATCACCCTGCTGGGGACGGGCGAGACCGTCTTCCCGCCGGAGGAGTGACCACCGCCGAACCAGCCCGGCACGGGTCCGCCGGTCCGCCGGAGCCATGCGGGAGCGGAACCGGACCCCGGGAGCGCTGCGACCGCCCCCGCGCGGGCGCGGCCCACGCGGTGGGGCGGGCCGCGGCCCCGGGCCCGCGTGGCCGCCCCCGCCACCGCCCCGCGGAAGGCGCCGCGGCCACGGGCCCGCGTGGAGGCGGCCGGGGCCTCGCGGACCGCGGGGGCCGATGGAGGCGCGGGCCGGGTGCTTCGCGCCGAGGTCGTGGCGGTGCGCCGCGGGCGGGCCGAAGGCCAGAGCCAGGCCGCGGCCCTGGGCCCGCGCGGAGGCGGCCGGGGCCTGCGGACCGCGGGGGCCGATGGAGGCGCGGGCCCGGGTGCTTCGCACCGCGGTCGTGGCGGTGGGCCGGGGGCGGCCGTGCGGAACCGGAACCCGGGAGCGCTGCGGCCGCCCCCGCACAGCCGGCTGCGGCCGCCCCCGCACGGCCGGCTGCGGCCGCCCCCACGGGGCCTGCTCCCGCCCCCCCACGGGCGCGGCCCATGCAGTGGGGCGGGCCGAAGGCCAAGGCCAGGCCGCGGCCCCGGACGCGCGTGGCCGCCCCCGCACAGCCGGCTGCGGCCGCCCCCACGGGGCCTGCTCCCGCCCCCCGCGGGCGCGGCCCATGCAGTGGGGCGGGCCGAAGGCCAAGGCCAGGCTGCGGCCCCGGGCCCGCGTGGCCGCCCCCGCACGGCCGGCTGCGGCCGCCCCCGCGGGGCCTGCTCCCGCCCCCGCGCGGGCGCGGCCCATGCAGTGGGGCGGGCCGATGGCCAGGGCCAGGCCGCGGCCCCGGGCCCGCGTGGCCGCCCTCGCCCCCGCCCCGCGGAAGGCACCGCGGGCCCGGGCCGGTGGAATCAGGCCTTTTCCGGTGCCGTCAGGTCGATCAGCCGGCATACCGTCTCGATGTCGATCTTGACCTGGGCGATCGAGGCGCGCCCCGACAGCCAGGTGATGAGCGCCGAGTGCCAGGTGTGCTCGATGACCCGGACCGCCGAGAGCTGCTCCGCCGTCGGCGGGGCGTCCAGGCCCATCGCGTCGAGGATGATCGCCGTGGTCAGCCGGGAGACCGTGTCCACCTCGGGGCTCACGCTGCGGTCCGCGAAGGTCAGCGCCCTGACCATGGCGTCCGCCAGGTGCGGTTCCCGCTGCAGGGCACGGAAGGCCCGCATCAGGGTCTCCGCGACCCGCGCCGCCGGGTCGTCGCCGGCCGGCGGGCGCTTGCGCAGGGTGGTGTGCATGTGCTGGAGCTGGTCCTGCATGGTGGCCACCAGCAGGTGCACCTTGGACGGGAAGTAGCGGTAGAGCGTGCCCAGCGCCACGCTGGAGGACTCCGCGACCTCGCGCATCTGGACGGCGTCGAAGCCGCCGCGGCTGGCCAGCTGGGCGCTGGCGTGCAGGATCCTGCGCCGGCGCGCTTCCTGGCGCTCCGTCAGGGGCGGGGACGCCGGCGTCGTGACGGCCTTCGCTTCCGCTGTCATGTGTCCCGTTCCATGGCGTTCCGTGTCGTTGCGGGGGGTCGAGTGCGGCGGCTGGTCCGGGCTGAACCGGAATCAGCATCGCAGGCGCCCGGGCCGTGGCGCGAATCACCTGCTCCGCCTCTTACGGTGTAGTTTCCGGCCGGTAGATTCAATGGTCTTCAACGGATCAAGTCTGAAACTTGTTCTACATTATCCGAGCGGTTACGCTCCGGCGAAAGTGCAGGGAGAAGGGGGCCGAGAGTGACCGCTGAGGCCATGGTGACGAGCCCTTTCGAGGGGTCCGCCGCCGACGGCGACCGCCCGTTGCGCATCGCACTCCTCACCTATAAGGGGAACCCGTTCTGCGGCGGCCAGGGCGTCTACGTCCGCCACCTCTCGCGTGAGCTCGTCCGCCTGGGGCACCGCGTCGAGGTCATCGGCGCGCAGCCCTACCCGGTGCTCGACACCGGCGCCTCCCTCACCGAACTCCCCAGCCTCGACCTCTACCGCCACCCCGACCCGTTCCGCACCCCCGGGCGCGACGAGTACCGGGACTGGATCGACGCCGTCGAGGTCGCCACCATGTGGACCGGCGGATTCCCCGAGCCGCTGACCTTCTCGCTGCGCGCCCGCCGCCACCTGGCCGCGCGGGCGGGCGAGTTCGACGTGGTCCACGACAACCAGACCCTCGGCTACGGCCTGCTCGGCGACCTCGGCGCACCCCTGGTCACCACGATCCACCACCCCATCACCGTGGACCGGCAGCTGGACCTCGACGCAGCGAAGGGCCGCAGGAAGCGGCTCTCGGTACGCCGCTGGTACGGCTTCACCCGCATGCAGGGCCGGGTGGCCCGCAGGCTGCCCTCCGTCCTGACCGTCTCCGGCTCCTCCCGGCAGGAGATCGCCCGGCACCTCGGGGTCCGGGACGAGCGCATCCACGTCGTCCACATCGGCGCCGACACCGACCTGTGGTCCCCCGACGCGTCCGTCGCCGAGGTCCCCGGACGGATCGTCACCACCTCCAGCGCCGATGTCCCCCTCAAGGGACTGGTGCACCTCGTCGAGGCCCTCGCCAAGCTGCGCACCGAGCAGCCCGGCGCCCACCTCGTCGTCGTCGGCAAGCGCGCCGAGCAGGGGCCGGTGGCCCGCGCCATCGAGACGTACGGCCTCCAGGACGCGGTCCGCTTCATCAAGGGCATCACCGACGCCGAACTCGTCGACCTCGTCCGCAGCGCCCAGGTGGCCTGCGTGCCCTCGCTCTACGAGGGCTTCTCGCTCCCCGCCGCCGAGGCCATGGCCACCGGCACCCCGCTCGTGGCCACCACCGGCGGTGCCATCCCCGAGGTCTCCGGACCCGACGGCGAGACCTGCCTGGCCGTCCCGCCGGGCGACGCGGGCGCCCTCGCCGCGGCGCTCGGGCGGCTGCTGGACGATCCGCAGCTGCGCGCCCGGCTCGGCGCCGCCGGACGCGAGCGGGTGCTCACCCGGTTCACCTGGGCGAAGGCCGCCGAGGGGACCGTCGGGCACTACCGCGCCGCCATCGAGCAGGCGGCCCGTGCCCGCCGTACACGGTGACCGTCCGCTCCTCCGCCCCATGAACCACCCCCGCACCCCCCGCAGATCCCGCGACCGCGAAGGCAGGACCCCGTGCTGACCGTCGATTTCTCCCGGTTCCCGCTCGCCGCAGGCGACCGCGTGCTCGATCTGGGCTGTGGCGCAGGCCGGCACGCCTTCGAGTGCTACCGGAGAGGCGCCCAGGTGGTCGCCGTCGACCGCAACGGCGAGGAGATCCGCGAAGTCGCCAAGTGGTTCGCCGCCATGAAGGAGGCCGGTGAGGCCCCCGCCGGGGCCACCGCCACCGCCATGGAGGGCGACGCCCTGGCCCTGCCCTTCCCCGACGAGTCCTTCGACGTCGTCATCATCTCCGAGGTGATGGAGCACATCCCCGACGACAAGGGCGTCCTCGCCGAGATGGTCCGGGTGCTCAAGCCCGGCGGGCGCATCGCCGTCACCGTGCCCCGCTACGGTCCCGAGAAGATCTGCTGGGCGCTCTCCGACGCCTACCACGAGGTCGAAGGCGGCCACATCCGCATCTACAAGGCGGACGAACTCCTCGGCAAGATGGAGGCCGCGGGCCTCAAGCCGTACGGCTCCCACCACGCGCACGGCCTGCACTCCCCGTACTGGTGGCTCAAGTGCGCCTTCGGCGTCGACAACGACCAGGCGCTCCCGGTCAAGGCGTACCACAAGCTCCTGGTCTGGGACATCATGAAGAAGCCCCTCGCGACCCGGCTCGCGGAGCAGGCCCTCAACCCGGTGATCGGCAAGAGTTTCGTGGCCTACGCGACCAAGCCCCACCTGCCGGCCCTCTCCGACGGCGCCGCCCAGTGAGCTCTCCCGGGCGCACCGTCCCCGACCACCTCGTCCTCGACGGCGTGCTGACCGCCGCCCAGGCCGCCGAGACCGTCGCCGGGATCCTCGCGGTGCAGCGGTCCGACGGGGCCGTCCCCTGGTTCCGCGGCCACCACCTCGACCCCTGGGACCACACCGAGGCCGCGATGGCGCTGGACGCGGCAGGCGAACACGAGGCCGCCGAGCGGGCCTACGCATGGCTGGCCCGGCACCAGAACCAGGACGGCTCCTGGTACGCGGCCTACGCCGACCGCGAGGACGGCGTGGACACCGCCGAGCCGCAGGACGCCGGCCGCGAGACCAACTTCACCGCGTACATAGCCGTCGGCGTGTGGCACCACTACCTCGCCACCGGAGACGACGCCTTCCTCGACCGGATGTGGCCCGCCGTGTACGCGGCGGTGGAGTGCGTCCTCGCGCTGCAACAGCCGGGCGGCGAGATCGGCTGGAAGCGCGAGAGCGACGGCACGCCCGTCACCGACGCGCTGCTGACCGGGTCCTCCTCCATCCACCAGGCGCTGCGCTGCGCGCTGGCCGTCGCCGAGCACCGCGGGGAGCCCCAGCCGGACTGGGAGCTGGCCGCGGGCGCGCTCGGGCACGCCATCCGACGGCACCCGGAGCGGTTCCTCGACAAGGGCCACTACTCGATGGACTGGTACTACCCGGTCCTCGGCGGCGCGCTGACCGGGGAGCAGGCCACCGCCCGGCTCGACGCGCGCTGGGACGAGTTCGTTGTGCCGGGCCTCGGCGTGCGCTGCGTCCTGCCCAACCCGTGGGTGACGGGCGGGGAGTCCTGCGAGCTCGCGCTCGCGCTGTGGGCGACGGGGCAGTCCGACCGGGCGCTGGAGGTCCTGCGGTCGATCACCCACCTGCGCGCCGACAACGGCATGTACTGGACCGGGTACGTGTTCCAGGACGGGGCCGTGTGGCCGGTGGAGCAGACCACCTGGACCGCCGGGTCGCTGCTGCTGGCCGTCGCGGCGCTGGGCGGGCACGAGGCCACCACCGACGTGTTCGGCGGGACCTCGCTCCCGGCGGGCCTGGAACCGGACTGCTGCGGCGACTGACCGGCACGATCCGGAGAAGACGGACCGGACGGACCGGACGGACCGGACGGATTCGACGGACCGGACGGCTCAGCGGCGGTAGAGCCAGCCCGCGATGGCGTGGCCGACGAGGAGGTAGACCACGGCGGCCACGCCGTAGCCGAAGACGACCTGGACCCATTCCTTGCTGAAGGTGAACAGGTCGTAGGACCAGCCGGCCAGCCACGTGGCGGTGTCGTGGACGAACTCCACGAGCTCGTTGCCACGGTTGGCGTCCAGCAGGTACATCAGGATCCACAGGGCGATCACGAAGGCCAGCACGTCCGCCACCAGGGCGACGGCCCGACCGGCCTGACTGCTTCCGCGTGCGCTTCTTGCTCGGGTGTGTGTGGGCATGTCAACCGTGTTGCCGCCAGGCGGCGCGCCAAACCCGAACGGGTCCCCCGAGTGGTGCAGGGGCGGGGCCGGGGTGAGGCTGCGGTGGACACCTCAGTCCCCGGAGGAAACCGTGTCCCTACCCACGACCGTCCGATTCCGCCGCGCCGTGACGGCGGTGGTCCTCTCCACCGCCCTGCTGGTCGGCGCCACCGCCTGCGGCAGCGACGCCGGCGGCGCCCGGAGCCACCGGGAGGAGCTCTCCTCCGCCTCGATGGGCGAGCTGGCGGCCCTCGCGGCGGCCGAGCCCGTCGCAGCCGAGGCCGACGAACTGGCCGCGGCGACGCCCTCGCCGAGCACCTCCGCCGAGAAGCAGAAATTCGCGAAGACCCGCTTCGTCGCCAATGCCGGACTCGCGGCCGGGGCGACGTACCAGTGGATCATCAAGCCGTACAAGGCGGGCAAGTTCAAGAAGGGCGCCAAGGGCCGTACGTTCGCCCTGATCAAGGCGGGCCTGGCGGGCGCCTTCGCCTACAACCGGCTGAAGGCGGCCTCCGTCAACGCGAAGGGCGACCCGCTGCTGTCGAAGGCGGTGGCCCCGCTGACCGCCGGCATCGAGTCCCTCAAGGGCCTCGGCAGCAAGCTCCGCAAGGGCCAGGCCGGCGACGCGGACATCAACTCCTTCGACGACGTCATCAACAGCGTGAAGGAAGCCGGCAAGAGCGCGGGCGCCCCGGTCACCGACAAGGTCCCCAGCACCTCCCAGCTCAGCGGCGGCTGACGGCGACCGGGCCGTACCCGCTCGTACCCGAAGGGGTGCCCCGCCGGCCGCACCGGCCGCCGGGGCACCCCTTCCGGCCGTGCGGCCTGTTTCAATGGGCCGGTGATCGAAATCGTGGGCGTCGTCCTCGCCGCCGCCGGGGCCGGATGGCTGCTGCGGCGCAGGCACCGGCAGCGGACGGCCGCCGGGCCCCCCGCCGGGCTCCCGTGCATGGTGCGGGTCCCCGCCGGCCGGGGCCGCTGGCGGCCCGGCCGGGTGCACGCGGGGGAGGGCGCGGTGCGGTGGGTGCCGCAGCGCGGCGAGGCCGTGGAACTGTCCGGCGGGCGCGTCACCGGGGTACGGGTGCCCACCGTGCGGGAGGGCGTCGCCATCAACCCCGGCTCGCGGATCGCCACCTGTGTGCAGCCGGACGGCGCCGCGCTGGAGATCGCCGTCATGCCGCTGGACGTGCGCGAACTGCTGGAAGCCCTGCCCCGGTCACCGCGCTAGCTGTTGAGCTCTGCAAGGACGCGCAGGGTGTGCGGGTCGGGGGCGGTCAGGAGCAGGTCGGTGACGGGGCCCTTGCGCCACAGCTCCAGCCGCTCCGCGATCCGCTCCCGTGGGCCGACCAGCGAGATCTCGTCGGCGAAGGCGTCCGGGACGGCGAGGACGGCCTCCTCCTTGCGCCCGGCGAGGAACAGCTCCTGGATGCGGCGGGCCGCCTCCTCGTACCCCATGCGGCCCATCAGGTCGGCGTGGAAGTTGCGGGCCGCGTGCCCCATGCCCCCGATGTAGAAGCCGAGCATCGCCTTGACCGGCAGCAGCCCCTCGGCCACGTCGTCACAGACCCTGGCCCGGGCCATCGGTGCGATCAGGAACCCCTGCGGTGCCTCGGCCAGCGAGGCCTGGTAGACGTCCGTGCGGGTCGGCGACCAGTACAGCGGCAGCCAGCCGTCCGCGATCCGGGTGGTCTGCGCGATGTTCTTCGGCCCCTCCGCCCCCAGCAGCAGGGGCAGGTCCGCGCGCAGCGGGTGGGTGATGGGCCGCAGGGCCTTGCCGATGCCGGTGCCGTCCGCGCCGCGGTACGGATGGCTGTGGAAGCGGCCGTCCAGGGCGACCGGCGCCTGCCGGCGCAGCACCTGGCGGATGACGTCGACGTACTCCCGGGTGGCGGTGAGCGGGCTCGCCGGGAAGGGGCGCCCGTACCAGCCCTCGACCACCTGCGGGCCGGACAGTCCCAGGCCCAGCATCATCCGGCCGCCGGACAGGTGGTCCAGGGTGAGGGCGTGCATGGCGGTGGCGGTGGGACTGCGGGCGGCCATCTGTGCGATGGCGGTGCCCAGCCGGATCCGCGAGGTGTGCGCGGCGATCCAGGTCAGCGGGGTGAAGGCGTCCGAACCCCAGGCCTCGGCTGTCCACACCGAGTCGTAGCCGAGGTTCTCGGCTTCGACGGCGAGGTCGAGGTGGGCCGGGTCGGGGCCCCGGCCCCAGTAGCCGAGTGCGAGTCCCAGGCGCATGTACGGTCCCCTCCGCGAGTCTGCTCCCACGTATCTGACGGCGCGTCAGATGACTGTAGGACAACGGCCCCCCGCCCGGAAGGGCGGGGGGCCGTGCGGAGCGCGCGGGGGATCAGCCCCGCTGGATGCCCGAGGTGTCGTTCAGCACGCCGCGGCGCCCGTCCTGGGTCTGGGCGACCAGCGTGGCCGCGCCGCGCTGCTCCACCGCCAGGTACCAGGTGCCCGGGGCGAGTTCGGCGATCGGGGTGGGGGAGCCGTCCTCGGCGAAGAGGGGGCGGGCCACCGGAACGGCGAACCAGAACGGGGTGAAGTCACCCGCCGGCTCCGCAGCCGGGGCCTGGGCGGCGTGGTGCGCCGCGTCCTGCCGGTCCGGGGCGGGGGCCGGCGTGGGAGAGCCGCCGTACGGCGGGACGGGCTGCGGGGTGGAGCCGTACGGCTGCTGGCCGCCCGGGTAGCCGTACCCGGCGCCGGGCTGCGGCTGGCCCCCGTACGGCGGGACGGCGGCCGGCTTCGGTTCGGGCACCAGGGCCCCGGCGAGCGCCGGGACCTTCGCGCCGAACAGGGCGACGCCGGCCAGCGCCAGGGTGGCGATGAAGGCGAGGATCGCGCCGGCGCCCAGATCGGCGCCGGTCGGGCAGGTGATCAGCGACCACAGGGACGCCCAGGCCGCCGCGACGGCGAGCACCGTGCCCCAGGCCTGCAGCGGCAGCCCCGCGAACTGGCGGCCCTGCGGCAGGAACCGGCCCGCGAGGAGCAGGCCGACGGCGATGAATCCGACCAGGAAGATGGTCGGGAGCGCCAGACGGTACACGTCGGTGTCCCAGGCGCTCGGCGCGTCCACCGAGGGTGCGGAGTAGAAATCGAGGAACGAGGCGATGAACAGCAGCGCCGCTGCTCCGATCACCACGCCGTCGCCTCGAGTGAGGGAGCGGATGTTCACGTCTTAGGTGTCCTTCTCGGTCTCGGTCGTCTCGTGGTGCCGCGGTCGCAGAGCGGGGCGGGCGGCACCATGGTACGGACGTCTCGCGCTACCGAGAGGATCGGGGCGGCGAGCAGCCCCGGCGGGGCTGCCGGTGCCCTACCCGCCCAGGAACCCGACGATGCCGTCGGCGATGCCCTGGGCCGCCTTCTGGCGCCACTGCGGACTGGTCAGCAGCGCCGCGTCCTTGGCGTCGCGCATGTTGCCGCATTCGACGAAGACCTTGGGCTGCGTCGACAGGTTCAGTCCGCCCAGATCGTCGCGGACGTCCAAGCCGGTTCCCCCGCCGAGGTAGTTGGCGGGCGAGGTCCCCGTGGTCCGGGCGAAGTTCCCGGCGATCCGCTCGCCGAGCAGCCGGGAGGGCTCCACGATCTTCGAGGTGTCCGCGCCGCCGCCCCTGACCTTGGCCGGGAGGATGACGTGGAAGCCGCGGTTGCCCGCCGAGACGCCGTCGGCGTGCACGGAGACCACGGCGTCGGCCGCGGCCTCGTTCCCGATGCGGGCGCGCTCGTCGATGCACGGGCCGAAGGGGCGGTCGTTGTGGTGGGTGAGGACCACCTTCAGCCCCTGGGCCTCCAGTACGGTCTTCAGCCGCTGGGAGACGTCCCAGGTGAACTCGGCCTCCATGTAACCCGAATTGGTGGTGGTGCCGGTGGTGTCGCACTCCTTGCGGCCCGTGCCGATGTCCACCTGCCGGTTGATCTCGGTGCCGTGCTGGAAGTTGCCCGCGTTGTGGCCGGGGTCGACGACGACCGTCCGGCCCGCGAGCGGACCCTTGGCGGGGCCGGGCGAGGGCGCCGCCGGGGACGGCGTCGCGGCCGCACCCGCATGGGGCTTCGCGTCGCCGTGGGCCGTACGGGAGGCGGCCGCCGGCTTGGCCTGCGCCGGCTCCCCGGACCCGGACCCGGCGCCGGTCAGCGTCTGGGTCAGGACCCAGCCGGCCAGGCAGGCCGGGGCCAGGGCGGCGGCCGCCACGACCAGCGTGGAGCGGCGGGTGAACCAGTGCCGGTCCGGATCGGCGGATCCGGCGGACTCGGGGGAGGGGGACGGGGGCGAGGGCGGGAGACTGTCGTCGTTGCGCACGCCGCGATGCTAATCCGACGAACTGTCCGCGAGTCGGATGCTGCTCCATCCGAGGGCGAGTACGCCCTCGGACCGGTCGGTTCAGATGCCCGGACCGGTACGGCGCAGCACCCGCAGCGAGTCCGTCACCGAGACCTCCTCGAAGGCCCCCGAGGCCAGGGCGCGCTGGTGGATCCGGTAGGGGGCCCGGCCGCCGTCGGCCGGGTCCGGGAACACGTCGTGGATGGCCAGGGTCCCGCCCTCGGCCACGTGCGGGGCCCAGCCCTCGTAGTCGCCCGTGGCGTGCTCGTCCGTGTGCCCGCCGTCGATGAACACGAAGCCGAGCGGACCACCCCAGACCGCCGCCACCTGCGGGGACCGGCCGACCACCGCGATCACGTGGTCCTCCAGACCGGCCCGGTGCAGGGTCCGGCGGAAGGTGGGCAGCGTGTCCATCAGGCCGACCTCCGGGTCCACGACGCCCGGGTCGTGGTACTCCCAGCCGGGCTGCTGCTCCTCGCTGCCCCGGTGGTGGTCGACGGTGATCGCGGGCACCCCCGCTTCGCGGGCCGCGTCGGCCAGCAGGATCGTGGAGCGCCCGCAGTACGTCCCGACCTCCAGCAGCGGCAGCCCCAGCGCCCCGGCCGCGGTGGCGGCGGCGTACAGGGCCAGCCCCTCCCGCACGGGCATGAACCCCTTGGCGGCCTCGAAGGCGGCAAGGGTCTCCGGCTTGGGGGTGGCGGCCATGTGTTCCTCCGGCGGGCGGTGCGCGTCTGTGGCCGCCCATGCTGCCCTACCGATCGGTAAGGGTCCATGTCGGGGCGCCGGGCTGCGCCGGCCGCGGAAGGCGCGGGGCCTCCTGCTACGGTCCGGCCGATCACCACACCACCCCGGGGGACCTCGTATGAGCATCGGCATCTTCCTTCTGGCCCTGAGCCTGACCAGCCTGTTCGCCGGCGCCACCCTGGCGCTCGACATACGAGGCGCCGCGAGCGCCCTCGCCCGCCGGGGGGAGGCCAACGCCGAACTGCGCCGGCACCTCCGGGGGGATCTCGGCGCACCCGGGCAGTCCGTCTCGCCGGGCTTCTTCCGCTTCCTGGGCACGGCCGGCGCCCTCGCCTCCCTCCCCATGCTCCTGGTGGCCCTGCTGGAACTGGCCGGCTAGCGCCGGGTCCCCGGCGGCCGCGAAGAACACCCCGATCTGACCTTCCGTCAGAATGGAACGTGTTCTAGTCTGCCGCGCATGGGCATCGGAATCACAGCGGAACAAGGGGAGTTGGCCGAAGCCGTCCGCGGCTGGGTGGCGCGTACGGTGCCGCCCGAAGAAGTGCGCAAGCTGCTCGACACCCCGACCGGGACCGGGCAGCGGCCCGCCTACTGGGACGCCATGGCCGCGCAGGGCCTGCGGGAGCCCCACCTGGAAGGCGGCGCCCTGCTCGACCTGGCCGTCGTCGTCGAGGAGGCCGCCCGGGGCGCGCTGCCGGGACCGTTCCTGGCGAGCGCCCTCGCCTCCGTCCTCCTGGAACGGGCCGGGGCCGAACCCCTCGGCGGGCGCATCGGCGCCGTCGCACTCGGCCCCGGCACCCTGACCGCCGTCGCCGTCGAAGGCGGCGGCCACCTCCTCGACGGGACCGCCCCGCCCGTGCTCGGCGCCGGGGAGGCCGACCTCGTCCTGCTCGCCGCCGAGACCGCGCACGGCACCCGCTGGTTCGCGGTGGACGCCGCCGCCCTGGACATCCGTACGCACGAGAGCGCCGACCCGACCCGCCCCACCGCCGAGGTCCGCGCCCGGGGGGTGACCACCGCGCCCCGCCGCGCACTGGACCTCGACGCGGCGCTCGTCCGGGACCTGGCCTGCACCCTCTTCGCCGCCGACGCCTGCGGCACCGCCGCCTGGGCACTGCACACCGCCGCCGAGTACGCCAAGGTGCGCGAGCAGTTCGGCCGGCCCATCGGACGGTTCCAGGCGGTCAAGCACCTGTGCGCCGACATGCTGGTCCGCCTCGAACAGGCCCGCGCGCTGACCTGGGACGCCGCCCGGGCCGACGGCCCCGGCACCGCCCCCGAGGTGCGCACCCTCGTCGCGGCCCTCGCCGCCGGCAGCGCCCTGGACGCGGCCTGGTCCTGCGCCAAGGACTGCATCCAGGTCCTCGGCGGCATCGGCTTCACCTGGGAGCACGACGCCCACGTCCACCTGCGGCGGGCCCTGGTCGCCCGCCAGCTCCTCGGCCCCGGGGACGGGCACCGGCTGCGGGCCGTGCGCAGCGCCGCAGCCGGGGCCCGCCGCGAACTGCGCCTGGAACTCCCTGCCGAGGCCGAGGCCTACCGGGAGGAGGCCAGGGCCGCCATCGGGGACGCGCGCGGTCTCGACCCGGCCGCCGCCCGGCGGATCCTGGCCCCCACCGGCTACGCCGCCCCCCACCTGCCGCCCCCGTACGGCCGCGCCGCCGGGGCCGTGGAGCAGCTCGTCGTCCAGCAGGAGCTGAAGGAGGCCGGAGTCAAGATCGCCGACCTCGGCATCGCCACCTGGGTCGTGCCCTCCCTGCTCGCCTACGGGAGCCGGGCGCAGCGGGAGGCCTACGTACCGGCGACCCTGCGCGGGGAGCTGAGCTGGTGCCAGCTCTTCTCGGAGCCCGGCGCCGGCTCCGACCTCGCCTCGCTGCGCACCCGCGCGGAACGCACCGGGGGCGGCGGCTGGCGGATCAACGGGCAGAAGGTGTGGACCAGTTCCGCGCACACCGCCGACTTCGGCATCCTGCTGGCCCGCACGGACCCCGCGGCCCCCAAGCACCAGGGGCTCGGGTACTTCGTCGTCGACATGAAGAACACCCCCGGCATCGAGGTCCGGCCGCTCAAGGAGATCACCGGGGAGGCCCTGTTCAACGAGGTGTACTTCGACGACGCCGAACTCCCCGCGGACGCACTGGTCGGAGCGGCGGACGGCGGCTGGAAGGTGGCCCGCAACACCCTGGGCAACGAACGCGTGCACATGGCCGACCAGATGGCCTTCGACACCGGCCTGGAGGCCCTGATCGACCGCTCGGCCGGCCTCGACGACGCGTACCGGGTGCGGATCGGGGCGCTCGCCGCCGAGGCGCACGCCCTGGCCTGTATCGGCCTGCGCACCACCCTCCAGCAGGTGTCGGGGCTGGAACCGGGCGCGGGCGCCTCGGTGCGCAAGCTCCTGCAGACCGGGCACCAGCAGCGGACCGCCGAGCTGGCCCTCGAACTCCTCGGGCCGGCCGGAGCCGTGTGCGAGGGGGCGGGGGAGCG
Organism: Streptomyces sp. cmx-4-9; assembly: GCF_046548835.1. Taxonomy (NCBI): domain Bacteria; kingdom Bacillati; phylum Actinomycetota; class Actinomycetes; order Kitasatosporales; family Streptomycetaceae; genus Streptomyces; species Streptomyces sp. cmx-4-9. The sequence continues at coordinate 22,918 of NZ_JAEBEE010000008.1, forward strand.
GGCGGTGCACGGCATGCTCATGTCCCGCTGCCTGACCATCGCCGGGGGCACCACGCAGGTCCAGCTGAACGTCGTCGCCGAGCGGATGCTCGGCCTCCCCAGGGACTGAAGGGACAGCAGGGACATGAAGTCGTACATCGTGGGCGTCGGCATGACGAAGTTCGAGAAGCCCGAGTCGGGCGACCGGCCGTACTGGGACATGGTGAAGGAGGCCGGGTCCGCGGCGCTCGCGGACGCGGGCGTGGACTACGGCCTCGTCGAGCAGGTGCCGGTGGGCTACTGCTTCCAGGCCTCCACGGCCGGACAGCGGGCCGTCTACGAACTGGGCCTGACCGGCGTGCCCGTCTACAACGTCAACAACAACTGCGCGACGGGCTCCACGGCCCTGATGATGGCCCGGCAGTTCGTGGAAGGCGGCCTGAACGACTGCGTCCTCGCGCTGGGCTTCGAGAAGATGAAGCGCGGCGCGCTCGGCGGCGGGGCCGACGGCGGGGACTTCGCGACCTCGCCCGTGGCCCGGCACTACGGGATCATGGCCGCCGCGCACGGCTTCGAGATGTCCCCGCCGACCGCCCAGATCTTCGGGAACGCGGCCCGGGAGCACATGGAGCGGTACGGGACCACGGCCGTGCAGCTCGCGATGGTGGGCGCGAAGAACCACCGGCACTCGGCGGACAACCCGAACGCGCAGTTCCAGGACGTGTACTCGGTGGAGGAGGTCCTCGCGGCCAAGCCGATCCACACCCCGCTGACCAGACTCCAGTGCTCGCCCACCTCCGACGGGGCGGCGGCCGCGCTGGTGGTCTCGGAACGGTTCGTGGTCCGGCACGGCCTGCACGGCAAGGCGGTGGAGATCGCCGGGCAGGCGATGGCCACGGACACCGGGGAGAGCTTCGGGGGCTCCTGCATCGACGTGGTCGGCAAACCGATGACGGCCGCGGCGGCGCGCTCCGCGTACGAGGCCTCCGGGCTCGGCATCGAGGACGTGGACGTGGTGGAGCTGCACGACTGCTTCTCGATCAACGAGCTGCTGACGTACGAGGCGCTGGGCATGTGCGCAGACGGCGCCGGCGGGAAGCTGGTGGAGAGCGGGGCGACGACCCATGGGGGCCGCTGGGTGGTCAACCCCTCCGGCGGCCTGATCTCCAAGGGCCACCCCCTGGGCGCGACGGGGCTCGCGCAGGCGGCGGAACTGGTCTGGCAGCTCCGCGGGGAGGCCGGGCCCCGGCAGGTCCGGGACGCCCGGGTCGGCCTGGCCCACAACATCGGCCTCGGCGGAGCGGCGGTGGTCACCCTGCTGCGCAGGTGACCCCGCCCCGGCTGCCCCCGCCGCGGCTGCCCCCGCCGCGGCCTGCCGCCGGCCGGCCCATCCCGCGGCGCCCTTCCCCGCCGCGGCCTTCCCGGCCCTGGCCCGCCTCGCGGCCGGGCCTGGGGCCGGCGGGGGCGGCCTGCTCCCGGCGGTGGTCCGGCCCCTCACCCGTCCCGTACCAGCGCGCACCGGCCGTCGGTGCAGGCCCGCCGCAGCCGGCCCCGGGACAGGGTCTGGGCCAGCCCCACCGCCCAGCACACCGGGCACCCGCGCAGCGCGAGCAGGCCGACGGGCGCAAGGAGGAGACTGGCCGGCCCCAGCAGCGGGAGCAGGGCGACAGCGCCGGCCAGCGAGCCGAAGCCGACGGCGCCGCGCACCAGGTGCCGGGGCAGGGAGCGGCTCGCGAAGTCCGGGCCGCCGTCAGTGGTCCGCCGGGTCATCGCCGCCTCCGGGAACGGGGTGCAGGGCGAGCTGTACGGCCGCGCGGGCGCGGTGCAGCCGGGACTTCATCGCCGGGGTGCTGAGGCCGAGCGTCTGCGCGGTCAGGCGTCCGCTCCAGCCCTGGACGTCCCGCAGGACCAGCACCGTGCGCTGGTCCTCGGGCAGGGCGGCGACCGCCTTCGCCACCCGGGCCGCCTCCAGGCGCAGCACCACCTCGTCCTCGGCGGACCGCACGGACCCGTCCGGCACCGGTCCGGGACCCCGGGGGACGGCCGACCGGGCGCGCCGCAGGCACTCGTTGCGGACGATGCGGAACATCCACGAGGCCAGGGCCCCCGACGCCCTCAGCATGCCGATCTTGCGGTACAGGATGATCAGCGCCTCCTGGGCCGCGTCCTCGGCGTCCTCGGGCGAGGCGCACAGGGTGCGGGCGAAGCGGCGTACGTGCGGATGGGATCCGGACACCAGGGCGGCGAGCGAGTCCACGTCGCCCTGCTGTGCGGCGGCGATCAGCGTGGCGCCGGGCCACGCCCGGTCAGCCACGGGCCCGGCCCCGCCGGCGCAGGACGAGTACGGTGCAGGTGCAGAGCAGTACGAGTGCGACGACGGCTGCGGCAATGGCGACTGTCACAAGGACCTCCCGGTCGACTTCCGTGCCGGCGTGGTCACCGGCACACCCATGGGAGGCGGGTGGGCCGCAAAAGGATTCGGCGCCCGGTGTCCCGGTTTCAGCCCAGGCCGGGGTCGACCACCGTTTCGCCGCGGGAGGCGCGGCGGAGGGCGTCGGCCAGTTCCCCGACCGGGCCGTCGCGGACGACCAGGCCCGCCGCGCCGGCGGCCAGGGCCGCGTTCAGCAGGCCGGGGCGGGCGGAGCCGGCCAGGACCAGGACCCGGCACTCCGGGTCCTGCGAGAGCACGCCGGCGACCAGGCCCGGCTCCTCCACCAGGGCCACCGCCGGGCGGGACAGTGCGTCCCGGACGACCTCGATGTCCGGCTGGAGGCCGAGTTGCAGGGCCAGCGCCGGGTTCGGGGGGTCCAGCAGCACCCGCAGGGATCGGCTCCGGCGGTGGTCAACGGGCATTTCTTCCACCGGGGAAGGGTACGGCCCCGCCCGCGCCGGGCCGTGCAACACGCTTCGCGACCGCGCCGTCTGACGTCGGGTCATGCCTCTTCCCTCCTGCTGGGGCGTGCGTTATACATGCCTTCACCGGGCCTAGAACGCGTTCTAGAACCGGTCCCGCAGACGACCTCGGTGCGGCCGACGGTGCGGACGGCCGCACCGAGGTCTTCCCAGGCCCCGTCCCCAAGACAGGGAGCAGCATCCCCATGCCGATCGATGCCGCCAAGGCCCTCGCCGCAGCCCCCCGCCGGGGGGACATCGGCTGGGACCACAAGGACATCCAGCTCTACCACCTCGGCCTCGGCGCGGGCCGCCCCGCCACCGACCCCGACGAGCTGCGCTACACCCTGGAGTCCAGACTCCACGTACTCCCCAGCTTCGCCACCGTCGCCGGCGCGGGCATGGCCATGCTCGGCGGCCTGGCCGCCCCCGGGATCGACGTGGACCTCGCCGCCGTCCTGCACGGCGGCCACTCCATCGAGCTGCACCGCCCCATCCCCGTGAAGGGGCAGGCCACCTCCACCTCGAAGGTCGCCGCCGTCCACGACAAGGGCAAGGCCGCGGTGATCGTGCTGCGCTCCGAGGTCGCCGACGCCGACGGCCCGCTGTGGACCAGCGACGCGCAGCTCTTCGTCCGCGGCGAGGGCGGGTTCGGGGGCGAGCGCGGCCCCTCCGTGCGCTCCGAGCAGCCCGAGCGGGCGCCCGACCGCACCGAGGAGCGGCACATCCGCGAGGAGCAGGCGCTGCTCTACCGGCTCTCCGGCGACTGGAACCCCCTGCACGCCGATCCGGAATTCGCCAAGCTGGCCGGCTTCGACCGGCCGATCCTGCACGGCCTGTGCTCCTACGGGATGACCCTCAAGGCCGTCGTCGACACCGTCCTGGACGGGGACGTCTCCCGGGTGCGCGCCTACCGCACCCGCTTCGCCGGGATCGTCTTCCCGGGGGAGACGCTGCGCATCCGGATGTGGCAGGAGCCCGGCCGCGTCCTGGTGTCGGTGACCGCCGCCGAACGCGACGATGCGCCGGTCCTCGCCGACACCGTCGTCGCACACGCGTAGTACCGCCCGCCCCGCCCCGACCTTGAGGAGCCGCACCGTGCGCGCAGCACTGCAGAGCGAGATCGGCCTGGACAAGCTGGAGGTCGTCGACGACATGGAGGCCGTGGGCCTCGGCCCCGGCAAGGTGAAGATCCGGATCAAGGCCACCGGCCTGTGCCATTCGGACCTCTCCGCGATGAGCGGCATCCTGCCGCAGCCCGCCCCCTTCGTCCCCGGCCACGAGGGCTCCGGAGTCGTCGCCGACGTCGGCGACGGGGTCACCCACCTCGCGCAGGGCGACCGGGTCCTCGTCTGCTGGCTGCCGCCGTGCGGCCACTGCCCGTCCTGCAAGCGCGGACAGGGCCACCTGTGCCTGGAGAGCCTGGCCAACGCGGGCACCCCCAACTTCCGCCGCGCGGGCGGCGACATCTTCGGCTTCGCCGCCACCGGCACCTTCGCCGAGGAACTCGTCGTCGACGCCGCATGCGCCGTGCCGATCCCCGACGACGTGCCCTTCGACATCGCCGCCCTGATCGGCTGCGGGGTCACCACCGGCCTCGGCGCGGCCATCAACACCGCCCAGGTCACGGCCGGCTCCTCGGTCGCCGTCATCGGCTGCGGCGGCGTCGGCATCTCCGTCATCCAGGGCGCCAAGGTCCAGGGCGCCGCACAGGTCATCGCCGTGGACCCGGTGCAGTCCCGGCGCGAGGCCGCCCTGCGGTTCGGGGCGAGCGAGGCCGTGGCCCCCGACGCCTTCGACGACGCCAAGAACCGGATCACCGGCGGCGAAGGCTTCGACTACGTCTTCGAGGTCGTCGGCAAGTCCGCCACCGCGCAGACCGCGTACAAGATGACCCGGCGCGGCGGCAGCGTGGTCATCGTCGGCGCGGGAGCCCTCGACGACCACTTCCAGATCGACATGTTCTCGCTGTTCTTCGACGAGAAGAAGATCCTCCCGTCGATGTACGGCGGCGGGGACGTGCTCCGTTCCTACGAGCGCACCATCGCCCTGTGGCGGGCCGGCCGGGTGGACCTGGAGGGCCTGATCACGCACCGGGTGCAGCTCGCGGAGATCAACGACGCCCTCGACCAGATGCGCACGGGCACGGCCCTGCGCACCTGCATCGAGATCTGACCGTCCGGACCCTGCGAGAGGAACGCCACCGATGTCACTGCCACTTGAGGGGCTGTCCGCCATCGTTACGGGCGCCGGCCGCGGCCTCGGCCGGGCCGAGGCCGTCGAACTCGCCCGCCTCGGCGCGAGCGTGGTCGTCAACGACTTCGGCCAGCCCGGCCGCGACGGGACCGGGGAGGCCTCGGCCGCCCCGGCGGAGGAGGTCGCCGCGGAGATCCGCGCCGCGGGCGGACAGGCGGTCGCGCACCTCGGCGACGTCGCCGACTTCGCACAGGCGCGGGCCCTGGTGGAACTGGCCGTGAGCAGCTTCGGCAAGCTCGACGTCCTGGTCAACAACGCGGGCATCCTGCGCGACCGGATGGTCTTCTCGATGTCGGAGGAGGAGTGGGACGCGGTGATCCGGGTCCACCTCAAGGGCCACTTCAACACCACCCACTTCGCGTCCGTGCACTGGCGCGAACGGTCGAAGGCGGCGGGCGGCCCCGTCTACGGCCGGATCGTCAACACCTCCTCCGAGGCCTTCCTCGGCGGCTCGGCCGGCCAGCCCAACTACGCGGCCGCCAAAGGCGGGATCGTCGGCCTCACCACCTCCACCGCGCTGGCCCTGGCGAAGTACGGGGTGACGGCCAACGCCATCTGCCCGCGGGCCCGTACCCGGATGACGGAGGACGTGTTCGCGGGCTTCCAGGTCCCCGAGGAGGGCCGGCTCGACGCCCTCGCCCCGGAGCACGTCGCCCCGCTCGTCGGCTACCTGGCCTCGCCCGCCGCGGCCAAGGCCAACGGCCAGCTCTTCGTCGTGCACGGCGGGATCGTGGTGGTAATGGAACGCCCCAGGGTCGCGGCGAAGTTCGACACGGCCAAGGAGGTCTTCTCCTACGAGGAGCTCGACGGGCTCCTCACCCCGCACTACGACTCCCGCCCGGCGAACGAGACGTTCGCCGCCACGGAGGTCCTCGGGCTCAAGCACGGCTAGTGCGGTGAAACGAGAGGCTCACCGCACCGGCCGTCCACGGGACGCACGGGGACGACCCGACCACGCGGCGGGGTACGGCGGCGGGCGGCGCGGACGGCGCGGGGGCCGGACGGGAGGGACCGGCCGCGGCCGCCCCGCGGGGCCGCGCACCCGGAGCCTCCTGCGCGGCCGCCCCCCGGGGCCGCCCGCCCAGGGCCTGCTGCAGCGGGACCGGGCGGGCCGCCGCCGGGGGCGGATCCAGCCGGACCGGCGGATCCGGCCGGACCGGCGGGGGAGGGGCGACCGGCACGGACATCCCGAGGATCCCGCACGGCGCCTCCGGGGTCGCGTACGGCAGGTGCAGGCGGCCCTCCCGGCTCCACAGGCCGGTACCCCCCAGCCAGCCCACCGGCGGCCCGACGCGGAAGACGTGCCGGTCGGCAGGGCGCCACAGCGCCAGCCCGTCACCCGGCAGCCGCAGCGCGACCCCGCAGCTCTCCGGCATCAGGGCCTGGCCCGGCTGCACGGCGAAGGGCACGGCCTGCGCCAGGCCCTGCGCCCGCAGGCACTCCGGGAACCGGACGGGCAGCGCACTGCCCAGCACCCCCCAGCCCAGCCGCGCCTCACCCGGGGCGTCCGAGCGGATCAACAGCAGCCCGCTGTCCGCATCGGCCAGCAGCAGCCGGTCGTCGCTGCCCTCCGCGATCTGGAGCAGCGGGCAGACCCCGTCGCCGCCGCCGGCCCACAGGTCCACGGCCACCGCCTTGGTGACGCCGTCCCGTTCCCGGTCCAGGGCCAGCATCCGGCCCGTCCGGTCCAGCCAGACCCCGCCGGAGCAGCGCCCCGGGATCCGGGCGACGGGCCGCGGGCCGGCGCAACCGCCCCCGGCGACCTGCCACACGGTGCTCTGCCCGTCCGCCACGGCCAGGGCGAAGGCCGCAGACCCCTCCGGGGACGGCGGGAGCAGCCGCACCCGTACGCCCTCCTGCGCCGCCAGCCAGCCCAGCTGGAGTTCCCCGGTGCGCGGCCCGGCCGCGGCGCCCGTCGGGTACAGCAGCGCGAAGGCGTGCCGTTCCGCGACCCGCCGGTGGATCAGGACCCGCCCGTCGGCCAGCGGCAGCAGCTCGCTGTCGGCCTCCTCGGGCTGCGCGAGGGGCAGCGGAACCGCGTACGCCTCGGGGCCGGCCAGGGTCCAGCGCTCCGCGTACAGCGCCTCGCCGTGCCCCGCGAGGCGGGCCGCGTACGACCCGTCGGCGGAGATCGTGAACGGCGCCGTGGCCGCGGTCCTCGTCGTATCGATGGCACAGACAGTCATCCGTGCGTCACCTCCGGGTGAGGAAGCTAGTTTTCGCACGTCACGCCGAACAACACGACCAGGGCCGCTTCACACATAAGGGTGGCGGCGCGGCGATTCGCACGTGCCGCAGGCAGTGACTGTGCTGCGCGATGTCGGGGCGTATCGGGGTGGCGGCCGACGGGCTGCGCCCCGGCTGCCGCCGCGGGCGCCCCGCACCCGGCCGCGGCCGGTTCCCGTACCGCCTTCCTGACCGGGGCGGTCGCCGTGGACGGTAGCCTTGGCCCGTGCCCCGTCTCTCTGAAGTCATCGCCGCGCTGGACGCTCTGTGGCCCCCCTCACGGGCCGAGCAGTGGGATGCCGTCGGGACCGTCTGCGGAGACCCCGAAGCCGAGGTCTCCCGGGTCCTGTTCGCCGTGGACCCCGTACAGGAGATCGCCGACGAGGCGGTGCGGCTGGGCGCCGGCCTGGTCGTCACCCACCACCCGCTCTACCTGCGCGGCACCACCACCGTCGAGGCCGGCACCTTCAAGGGCCGCGTCGTGCACACGCTGATCAAGAACGACATCGCGCTGCACGTCGCCCACACCAACGCGGACACCGCCGACCCCGGGGTCTCCGACGCCCTTGCCGGCGCCCTGGACCTGCGGGTCACCGGCCCGCTGGTGCCCGACGCGCAGGACCCCGCCGGACGCCGCGGCCTCGGCCGGATCTGCGAGCTGGACCGCCCCGAGACGCTGCGCGAGTTCGCCGCCCGCTGCGCCGCCTGGCTGCCGCCGACCGCACAGGGCATCCGCGTGGCCGGCGACCCGGACGCCATGGTCCGCCGCGTCGCGGTCAGCGGAGGCTCCGGCGACAGCCTCCTCGCGGAGGTGCGGGCCGCGGGCGTGGACGCCTTCGTCACCGCCGACCTGCGCCACCACCCGGTGTCCGAGGCCCGCGAGCAGAGCCCGCTCGCTCTCGTCGACGCCGCCCACTGGGCCACCGAGTGGCCCTGGTGCGAGCAGGCGGCCGCCCAGCTCGACGCCATCTCCGAGCGCCACGGCTGGGGTCTGCGCACCCACGTCTCGCGCACGGTCACCGACCCCTGGACGGCGCACGCGCCGTCCGTAGCAGCCCCTTCTCTCTCTGGAGCCCCCAACTGAACGCCGAGCCCGCCGACCAGATCCGACTTCTCGACGTCCAGGCCCTGGACGTGCGGCTGTCCCAGCTCGCCCACAAGCGCAAGTCGCTGCCCGAGCACGCCGAGGTCGACTCGCTGACCAAGGACCTCACCCAGCAGCGCGACCTGCTCGTCGCCGCCCAGACGCAGGCCAGCGACGCCGCCCGCGAGCAGACCAAGGCGGAGCAGGACGTGGACCAGGTCCGCCAGCGCGCGGCCCGCGACCAGCAGCGCCTGGACTCCGGCGCCGGCATCTCCGCCCGCGACCTGGCGAACCTGCAGAGCGAGGTCGTCTCGCTGGCCAAGCGGCAGGGCGACCTGGAGGACGTGGTCCTGGAGGTCATGGAGCGCCTGGAGGCCGCGCAGGAGCGCGTCACCGCCCTCACCGGGCGGGTCTCCGCGCTGGAGGCCGAGCTGACCGACGCCACCGCGCGCCGCGACGCCGCCACCGGCGAGATCGACGCCGAAGCCGCCAAGATCGCCAAGGACCGCGAGGTCATCGTCGGGTCCATGCCGGCCGACCTGATGGCGCTCTACGAGAAGATCCGCGTCAAGCAGGGCGGGGTCGGCGCCGCGCGCCTGTACCAGCGCCGCTGCGAGGGCTGCCGGCTGGAGCTGGACATGGCCGAGGTCAACGAGATCAAGGCCGCTGCGCGCGACCAGGTGGTCCGGCACGAGAACTGCGGCCGCATCCTGGTCCGTACGGCCGACTCGGGCATCTGATGCACGGGCCCGTCCGGTTCGTCGTGGAGGCGGACGGCGGCTCCCGGGGCAACCCGGGGCCCGCCGGCTACGGCGCGGTGGTCCTGGACCCCGCCACGGGGGAGACGCTGGCCGAGCGGGCCGCGTACATCGGCGTCGCGACGAACAACGTCGCCGAGTACCGGGGCCTGATCGCCGGGCTCACGGCCGCACGCGAACTGGCGGCCGACGCGAGCGTCCTGGTCCGGATGGACTCCAAGCTGGTCGTGGAGCAGATGTCCGGCCGCTGGAAGATCAAGCACCCGGACATGAAGCCGCTGGCAGCCGAGGCCGCGAGGATCCTGCCGCGGTCCCAGGTGACGTACGAATGGATCCCGCGCGCGCAGAACACCCACGCGGACCGGCTCGCCAACGAGGCGATGGACGCCGGGCGGCGCGGCGGGCAGTGGGAGCCGTCCGCCTCGACGGCCGCCCTCGACCACGGCGCGGCCCGCAGCCTGGCCGAGTTGTCCGGCCCGCCGGGCGACGCGGCCGCGGGAGCGGCGGCGGTCCGGGCGGCCCTCGCGGCCGCCTCGGCGGGCTCGGCCGTGTCCTGCGCCGTGCCGTCCTCCGCCCGGCCGCTGTCCGGGACGGCGCGCGACAGCGGGCCGCAGGAGGCCGCCGACGTGCTGTTCACCGACGACGAGGCCCCGCCGGCGCCCCCGGAGGACCCGCCGGTGCTCGAACCCTGCCTCGACGCGGACGCCCCGGCGGCCGCGGCCGGTACGGGCACCGCCGACGCGGCCGTCCCCGGCTGGGGACCCGACCTGGGCACGCCCGCCACCTTCGTGCTGCTGCGGCACGGGGAGACCGCCCTCACCCCGCAGAAGCGCTTCTCCGGCAGCGGGGGGAGCGACCCCGAGCTGTCCGCGGCGGGCCGCCGCCAGGCCGCCGCCGTCGCGGAGGCACTGGCCGCGCGGGGCACCGTACAGGCTGTCGTCAGCTCTCCGCTGCGCCGCTGCCGGGAGACCGCCCGGGCCGTGGCCGACCGCCTCGGGCTGGAGGTCACCGTCGAGGACGGGCTGCGCGAGGTGGACTTCGGGGCCTGGGAGGGCCTGACCTTCGCCGAGGTTCAGGAGCGCCACCCCGAGGACCTGCAGGCCTGGCTGGACTCCACGGCAGCGGCCCCGACGGGCGGCGGCGAGAGCTTCGCGGACGCGACCCGGCGGATCTCGGCGACCCGCGACCGGCTGCTCGCCGCCCACGCGGGCCGCACGGTGCTGCTGGTCACCCACGTGACCCCGGTCAAGATCCTGGTCCGCCTCGCCCTCGGCGCCCCGCCGGAGTCCCTGTTCCGCATGGAGTTGTCCGCGGCTTCCCTGTCGGCGGTGGCCTACTACGCGGACGGGAACGCCTCGGTGCGGCTGCTGAACGACACCGCGCACCTGCGCTAGGACGCGCACCCGTGCCGGCCCGTACGCGCCGGCCCGCCGCGAAGGCCCGTACGCGAAGGCCCCCGCCGGATCCGGCGGGGGCCTTCGCGTCATGTACCGAGGACGGCAGACGAGCCGGCCTGTACGCCGGGTTCTGTCGCCCGGAGACCTCGCGGTCGCCGGGGAGACGGCCATCCATCTAGGACCGGCGTTGCCGCCGGCCTCATGCGGTCTACCCGCGAACATCGGGCGGGCAGCCCTCGATCGTCCGCGCAGACCCGTCCGGGGACGGATCCTCTTGACCTTGCTCCGAGTGGGGTTTACCTAGCCGCCTGGGTCACCCCAGGCGCTGGTGGTCTCTTACACCACCGTTTCACCCTTACCGGGGGCCGAAGCCCCCGGCGGTCTGTTTTCTGTGGCACTGTCCCGCGGGTCACCCCGGGTGGGCGTTACCCACCACCCTGCCCTGTGGAGCCCGGACGTTCCTCGGCGGGATCCGAAGACCCCGACGCGGCCGCCCGGCCGACTCGTCTGTCGCACCGGCCATGCTACCGGCTGCGCCATCGGCACATGACCTTGACGCAGCGGCCGGGCGTCACCCGGCCGGGCAGGGGCCCGGCTCACGCCGGGGCGAAGAGGACCCCGGCCGGGGACAGGTCCGCCCGGACGAGGCGGACGCGCAGCCGCCCGCCCAGTGGCAGCTCCACCGCGTCCGACTCGATGCGGCCGACCACCGCGGGCTCCTCCAGATGGACGGTCCCGACCCGGGGCTCCCGCTCCTTCACGTCGATCACCGTCGCCTCGAAGACCTCCCCGACGCGGTCCTTCAGCAGGACGGCCTCCACGAGGTCCACGCACCCCCGCTCCACCGTGTTGGCCCGCCGGGTGCCCTCCGCCATCTCGCCCGGCAGCTCCGCCAGCGCCGACACCGCCCACGGCGGGGGCTCGGCCCCGGCCACGGCCGCCACGCACAGCTCCCCGGTGTACCGGTCGACGAGCCGGCGCAGCGGGGCCGTGCAGTGCGCGTACGGCGCGGCCACCGCGGCGTGCAGCGCCGGGTCCGGGGTGTCGCCGCCGGTGAAGGCGGTGTAACCCGCCCCGCGCAGCAGGGCCGTGCACTCCTGGAGGAAGGCGGCGTGGGCGGGCCGGTGCGGGTCCAGCGACCGGATCAGCTCGGCGTACGGGACGTGGTGCGGCCAGTCGATCCGCAGGGCCGCCGCGGTGCGCCGGAGCCGGCCGACGGCCCCGTCGGGGGCGGTGGGCAGGGTGCGCAGGATGCCGGTCCCGGCGGCGAGCATCAGATCGGCGGCGACCATGCCGGTCATCAGGGAGATCTGGGCGTTCCAGCCGTCGGCCGGCAGCGGGGCGCGGTAGGCCAGGCCGTAACGGCCCTCGCGCTCCACGATCTCCTGCTCGGGCACGTTCAGCGAGATGCCGCCGCGTTCGCGCTCCAGCGCCTCCCGCAGCCGGCCCACGTCCCGGAGCAGGAGCAGGGGCTCCTCGGCGGCGCCGCCGTCCACCGCCTGCTGGACGCCCCGGTAGTTCAGCCGGGCCCGGCTGCGCACCAGGGCCCGGCGGACGTCGGCCGTCTCGACCCGGCCGTCGGGATCGAGGTCGAGGCGCCACAGCAGGGCCGGGCGGGTCTGGTCGGGCAGCAGGCTGCCCGCGCCCTGCGAGAGCACGGCGGGGTGCAGCGGGACCTTCTCGTCGGGGAAGTAGAGGGTGCTGACCCGGCGGTGGGCCTCCGCGTCGAGGGCCCCGCCCGGGGTGACGAAGGCGGCGACGTCCGCGATGGCGTAGTGCACGCGGTAGCCGCCGCCCCCGGGACGGCGGGCGAGGTGCACGGCCTGGTCGAGGTCGGTGGAGCCCGGGGGGTCGATGGTGAACAGGGGCAGACCGGTGGCGTCGTACGCGGGAAGGCGCGGCGACCGGGCGGCGGCCTCGGCCTCGGCGAGCACCGCCGCCGAGAACTCCTGCGGCACGTCCAACCGGGTCCGCAGGTCGCGCAGCGCGGCCCGCAGGGCGGCCCCGTCCGCGCCGGTCATGTGCAGGGGACGGCGTGGCATGGGACGAGCCTAGCGCCGTGACCGGAAAGGTTCACCGGGTCGCGGTGGGTCGGGGCGGCGCGACGGGCGGTCTACCCTGGCTCGGGGGCCGCACCCCCTGCGCCGTGTCGTACTGAAGGAGAACCACCGTGCTCGTGCTGCTGCCGCCGTCCGAAGGAAAGGCCGCCGACGGCTCCGGCGCACCGCTGAACCCGCAGGAGCTGTCACTGCCCGGACTGGCCCCGGCGCGCGCGGCGGTGCTGGACGCCCTCGTGGAGCTGTGCACGGGCGACGAGGCGGGGGCGCGCGAGGTCCTGGGCCTGAGCGAGGGCCTGCGGGCGGAAGTGGCCAAGAACGCGGAACTCCGCTCGGCCGCGGCCCGCCCGGCCGGAGAGCTCTACACCGGCGTGCTGTACGACGCCCTGGGCCTGGCCGACCTGACCCCGGCGGCCCGCAAACTCGCCGAGGACGCGCTGCTGGTCTTCTCCGGCCTGTGGGGCGCGGTGCGCATCACCGACCGGATCCCGTCCTACCGCTGCGCCATGGGCGTGAAGCTGCCCGGACTCGGCGCCCTCGGCGCGTACTGGCGCGGCCCGATGGCCGAGGTGCTGCCCGGCGAGGCCGGCGAAGGGCTGGTGCTGGACCTGCGCTCGTCGGCGTACGCGTCGGCGTGGAAGCCGAAGGGCGGGACGGCCGAGCGGACCGCGACCGTGCGGGTGCTGCACGCGCAGGTGGTGGACGGGGTGGAGAAGCGGTCGGTGGTCAGCCACTTCAACAAGGCGACCAAGGGACGGCTGGTCCGCGACCTGCTGCTGGCCGGGGCGGTCCCGGCCGGCCCCGCCGAACTGGTGGCCGCCCTGCGGGACCTGGGGTACACCGTCGAGGCCGAAGCCCCCGCGAAGGCGGGCCGGGCCTGGTCCCTCGACGTGGTCGTGGCGCAGATCCACTGACCGGCCCGCCCCGGGGGCCTGCCCCTGGGCCGCCGGACGGGGGCCTACCGGCCTACCGGCCCAGCGGCCAGGCCACCGCGGCCGGGGTCTGCTCGGAGGAGCCCGCGTACCGGGCGCAGGCGTCGGTCAGGGTCTCCAGGAGGGTCAGGGGGTCCGGGAGGGGATGCTCCATGCCGCGGCGCCAGCTGACCCGCTGGTCACCGGGCAGCGCGGCCGGGGGGACCAGGACGTAGCTGCCGCGGCAGTGCCAGCGCAGCCCCGGGTGCTCGTCCATCGTCTCGGGGTGGCAGTCCAGTTCGCAGGGCCACCACTCGTCCTCGTCCTCGGGGGTGCCCCGGGTCGCGGTGAAGAAGAGCATCCGGGCCTGCTCGCCGGCGCCGCCCGACTCGGCGACCGGGCCGACCTCGACGCCGGCCTCCAGCAGGCGCTCCAGCGCGGCCAGTCCGGCTTCGAGGGGGACGTCCAGGACGTCGTGGACCATGCCGGTCGCGGTGACGAAGTTGGCCTGGGGCTGGCTGCGTGCCCAGCGTTCGACCTGGGCGCGGTCGGTGGTCGACTGGGTCTGCCAGGCGAAGGAGAGGGGGTGCCGGGCGGGGGTCGGACAGCCGATCCGGTCGCACGAGCACCGGTAGCCGGCGGGATGGGCGGCCGGTGCGAGCGGCAGGCCGGCGGCGGCGACGGCCAGCAGGAGCGCCTCGCGCTCCTGTCCGGGGTCCTCGGCGGCGGGCTTCTGCCGCCGGCGCAGCCACTGGGAGATCCTGCTCTGCTCGCCGCGTTGGACGCGGCCGGACTCAGACCCCATCTATCCCCTCACCAAACCGTTGCCCCGCAAGTCCTTCACATGGTCCCACCATCCTGCGCCCCGGGTGACCGGTCTCCCCGATCGGGGGCCGCGGAGGGAGGACCTGCACGGCCAGGTAACCACAGAACCAGGGCAGATGTTCCACGGGTGCCTCCGGCCGGCTACCCGCCGGTGACGTTCGCCACGCCCCGGAGCACCCGGTCCACCAGCGCGTCCGTGAACGCGTGGGTCAGCGGGGCCGTGCGCAGCAGCCAGCGGTGTGTCAGCGGCCCGAGGAGCATCTCCACCGTCAGCCGCAGATCGGCCTCCGGGTCCAGCTGCCCGGCCTCCTGCGCCGTGCGCAACCGGCTTTCGTACAGGGCGAGCTGGGGCTCCAGCAGCTGCGCGGTGAACTGGGCGCCGAGCTCCGGGTCGGTGGCCCCGGCTGCTGTCAGGGCCCGGGTGGCGGCGTCGTACTTCTCGTCGTTGAACTCGTCGACGGTGGCCCGCAGCACGGCCTTCAGGTCGGCCGCGAGGTCCCCCGAGTCGGGGAAGCCGGTCCAGCCGCCGTCCGCCTCGGCCTCTCCGGCGAGCGCCGTCGAGGCGTCGAGCAGGACGGCGGCCTTCGAGGGCCACCAGCGGTAGATGGTCTGCTTGCCGACCCCGGCGCGGGCGGCGATGGCCTCGATGGTCAGCTTGTTGTAGCCGACCTCCCCGACGAGGGCGAGCGCGGCGTCGAGGATGGCCCGCCGGGAGCGGTCGCTGCGGCGCGTGGCGTCAGGGGTCCTGGTCATTCCTCGAACATACCAACCAACCCGAGACGTATCGTCTCTGTCTCCGTTTCCAAACCACTCCATCAGTTCACTGCGCGGCCTCCCCGAAGGGGAGACGATTGCGTCCACACCGGCACGAGCCGTGCGCCATGCACGCCGTGCACGTCGTGAGGAGCCTTCTTTGCGCAGAGACGCCACACCCCGGCGCTACCTGATGTGCCCACCCGCACACTTCCGGGTCACGTACTCCATCAACCCGTGGATGGATCCCACGAAACCGGTGGACCTGCCCCTCGCACAGGCCCAATGGGAGGACCTCCGGGACCGCTACCGCGCCCTCGGACACACCGTGGAGACCCTCGTCCCCGATCCCGCACTGCCCGACATGGTCTTCGCGGCCAACGGGGCGCTCGTCGTCGACGGCCGGGTGCTCGGAGCCCGCTTCGCCCACCCGGAACGGACCGCCGAGGCCGGCCTGCACCTCGACTGGTTCCGCGCCCACGGCTACCGGGACATCCACGAGCCCGCCCACGTCAACGAGGGGGAGGGGGACTTCGCCGTCACCGCCGGGTACATCCTGGCGGGCCGCGGCTTCCGCTCCAGCCCGCTCTCGCACGACGAGGCCCAGGAGTTCTTCGGGCGGCCGGTCATCGGCCTCGACCTGGTGGACCCGCGCTACTACCACCTGGACACGGCCCTCAGCGTCCTCGACGGAGACGAGGTCATGTACTACCCGGGGGCCTTCTCGCCGGGCAGCCGGGCCGTGCTGCGCCGGCTGTTCCCGGACGCCCTGATCGCCACCGACGAGGACGCGGCGGCCCTCGGCCTGAACGCCGTCAGCGACGGCCGGCACGTGCTGCTGCCCCAGGCCGCGACCGGACTGCTGAAGCCGCTGCGCGACCGCGGCTTCGAACCCGTCCCCATGGACCTGGGCGAGCTGCTCAAGGGCGGCGGCAGTGTGAAGTGCTGCACCCAGGAACTGCGGCCTTGAGGACGCGGCCCCGAGGAGCCGGCCGTGACCGCGGGGCCGTGACCGCGGGGCCGTGACCGCGGGGCCGTGACCGCACGGTCACGGCCCCGCGGTCGCCGTCACTCGGCCGGCGGCCAGGCTTGGCCCCAGTCGGCGTCCCGCGCCGCTTTGTACAGGTCGCCGTGGCGCTTGGTCACGACGGCCCGGGTCAGGCCCGGCCCCCCGGCCTCGCCGGCCTCCGCGGAATCCGGGGCGGTGCGGCTGCACAGCTCCAGCTGGACCAGCCCCTTGCGGATCTGGGGCCTGCGCGTGATCCGGGCGGCGGCCGGCTCCACCGGGAAGCGGGTCGCGGCGACGTAGCTGAACTTCTCGTCCTCGTACGGGAGCGAGCCGCCCTTGACCTGGCGGTGCAGGGAGGACCGGCTGACCCGCGCCGAGAAGTGGCACCAGTCCTGCCCGACCGCAATCGGGCAGGTCCCGTCGTGCGGACAGGGCGCGGCCACCCGCAGCCCGGCCGCGATCAGCTGCTCGCGGGCCTCGCGGATGCGCAGGTAGCCCTCGGGCGTGCCCGGTTCGATCAGGACGACTGCCTGCCCGGCCCGCGCCGCCTCGGCGACGACGGCGGTACGCGCCTGCGGCGTCAGCTCGCCCAGCACGTAGGACACGGTCACCAGCGCGGCGTCCGGCACCGCCATCCCGGCGCCGATCACGGCCCGCCGCCACTCGGCCCCCCGCAGCACGGCGGAGGGGGCGGCGGCCGCCAGTTCCCGGCCCAGGGCCAGGGCGGGCTCGGCCCAGTCCAGCACGGTGGTCGGGCGGGGGCCCTCCCAGGTGGCGTCGGCGGCCCAGGCAGCCGCCCCGGTGCCGCCGCCGATGTCCACGTGCGAGCCGGGCGCCCAGCCGGGCGCGGCCAGCGCCAGACCGTCCAGCGCGGCCCGTACGGCCTCGAAGGTGGCCGGCATCCGGTACGCCGCGTACGCCGCCACGTCGGAACGGTCCCGCAGGACGGGGGAGTCGGTGGGGGTCCGCCCCCGGTAGCTGGCGATGAGCCGTTCGACGGCGGCGGTGGCCTGCCTGGGCGGCAGCCCGCCGAGCAGGCCGCCCAGCGCGGTGCGGAGGGACTCGGCGGAGGTGGGGGCGGGGGCGGAGGCGTTCACCAGCGAAGTTTAGTCCGCGGCCGGGGCGGCGGACTCCCGTCGGCGCCACGGCCGGCACATCCCGAGGAAGCAGCCCGCCGCAAGGACCGCGCACACCACCTGGACCACGGCCATCGGCACCGCCGTGTCCTCCCCGGCGATCCCGACCAGCGGCGAGGCGATCGCCCCGACCAGGAAGGAGGCCGTGCCGATCAGCGCGGAGGCGGAGCCGGCGGCGTGCGGGGTGCGCATCAGGGCCGGCGCGTTGGTGTTCGGCAGGATCACGCCCATCGAGGACATCAGCACGAACAGCGCGGCGGCGACCGGGAAGAGGCCGGCCTCCCCGAACACCCCGGTGGACATCAGCAGCAGCGCCACCGAGGCGGCCCCGGCGGTCGCGAGCCCCGCGGCCAGCACCTTGTCGAGGCTGACCCGGCCGACCAGCAGCTTGCCGTTGACCTGGCCGGCGGCGATCAGGCCGACGGAGTTGAGGCCGAACAGCAGGCTGAAGGCCTGCGGCGAAGCCCCGTAGATCTCCTGGATCACGAAGGGCGAGGCCGATATGTAGGCGAAGAGCACGGCGAAGGCGAAACCGCCCGCCAGCGTGTACCCGGTGAAGACCCGGTCCCCGAGCAGGCCGCCCATGGTCCGCAGGGCCGATCGCACCCCGCCGGTGTGCCGCCGCTCGGGCGGCAGCGTCTCGTCGAGCCGCCGCCAGACCAGCAGGGTGAGCAGCGCCCCGACCCCGGTCAGGACCACGAAGACGCCCCGCCAGTCGGCGAAGCGCAGCACCTGCCCGCCGATCAGCGGGGCCACGATCGGCGCGACGCCGGAGACCAGCATGAGGGTGGAGAAGAACCGGGCCATCTCGACCCCGTCGTACAGGTCGCGGACGACGGCCCGCGCGATGACGATCGCGGCGGAGCCGGCCAGTCCCTGGAGCAGCCGGAAGCCGATCAGGAGCTCGGCGGTGGGGGCGAAGGCGCATGTCGCGGTCGCGAGGACGTAGACGACCATGCCGGTCAGCAGGGGTGCGCGGCGGCCCCACCGGTCGCTCATCGGGCCGATGACGAGCTGCCCCAGGGCCATGCCGGCCAGACAGGCGGTCAGGGTGAGCTGGACGGTCGCGGCCGGGCTGTGCAGGGCGGCGGTGACCTGCGGCAGCGCCGGCAGGTACATGTCCATCGACAGCGGGGGCAGGGCGGTGAGCCCGCCCAGCATGAAGATGACGAGGAGACCCGTGCGGCGGGCCGCCGTCAGGGGGGCTGCGGCCTCGGGGGCCAAGGCGGAGGGCGACACGGGCGAGGACCCGTCCGAGGGGGTCGTCGCGGGGGCTCTCTCCGGCATGCGGCACTCCAGTCTTCTCGTCCTGCTCTCGAACCCCTGACCGCACCATGCTCTCAGCTGTCGGAACGCCCGGGGCCGGATGCGCGGTGTGACGTAGCCTGCGGCCCCATGAACGCACGCGTGAAGAAGACCGCCGTGGTGACCGGAGCCGGGTCCGGGATCGGCCGCTCCGTGGCCCTCGCCCTGGCCGGCGCCGGCTGGGCCGTGACCGTGGCCGGCCGGCGCCCAGAACCGCTGGAGGAGACGGCCCGCGCGGCCGGCGCGGACGCCGGGGTGCTGTGCGTCCCGGCGGACGTCGGCGACCCGCAGGACGTGGCCGCGCTGTTCACGGCCGTCCGGGAGCGCCACGGTCGCCTGGACCTGCTCTTCAACAACGCGGGGACCTTCGGGCCGGGCGGCGTCCCGCTGGAGGACATCAGCTACGAGGCCTGGCGCGCGGTGGTGGACGTCAACCTGACCGGGTCCTTCCTGTGCGCGCAGGCCGCCTTCCGGCAGATGAAGGAGCAGGACCCGCAAGGCGGCCGGATCATCAACAACGGTTCGATCTCCGCCCATGTGCCGCGCCCGCACTCCATCGCCTACACCGCGACCAAGCACGCCATGACCGGCCTGACGAAGTCGCTGTCCCTGGACGGGCGCCCGTACCGGATCGCCTGCGGCCAGATCGACATCGGCAACGCGGCCACCGAGATGACCGAGCGGATGCAGAGCGGCATCCTCCAGGCCGACGGCCGGCTGGCGGTGGAGCCGGTGATGGACGCCGCCGACGTGGCCCGGACGGTACTGCACATGGCGGAACTGCCGCTGGAGGCGAACGTGCAGTTCGCGACGGTCATGGCGACGGCCATGCCCTACGTCGGGCGCGGCTGACGGGCGCGGTCGGCTGACGCGGCCGGAGACCGCTCCCGGCTGACGCGGCCGGCGACCGCTGCCGGCCCGGGAATGGCGCCGGGAGGGGTGCGGTTGAGCTGATCATGACGACCGACGTACTGCGCTACACCGCCTTCTCCGGCGACCCCCAGGGCGGCAACCCGGCGGGGGTCGTCCTCGACGCGACCGGGCTCGACGACGCCGCCATGCTGGGGATCGCCGCCGGACTGGGCTACAGCGAGACGGCCTTCCTCACCGCGCCCCCCGAGGGCCTGGGCGGCGAGCCCGGCCGGGCCTTCACCGTCCGCTACTTCAGCCCCCGGGCCGAGGTCCCCTTCTGCGGGCACGCCACCGTGGCCACCGCCGTGGCCCTGGCCGAGCGCAACGGCCCCGGTGAGCTGCTCTTCGCGACCCGGGCGGGCACCGTCCCGGTGTCCGTCACCGCCGAGGGCGGGGCGCTGCGGGCCGTCCTGACCAGCGTCGAGCCCCGGGTCCTGCCGATCGCGCCGGAGGACCTCGCCGAGGCACTGGCCGCACTGGGCTGGCCCGCCGCCGACCTTGACCCGCTGCTCCCGCCGAGGATCGCCTACGCCGGGGCGCGGCACCTGGTGCTGGGCGCGGCCAGCCGGGCCCGCCTCGCCGACCTGGCCTACGACTTCGCCCGGCTGGAGGCCCTGATGCGGCGCCTCGACCTCACCACGCTCCAGCTGGTGTTCCGGGCGGGCCCGGACCTCTTCCACGTACGGGACCCCTTCCCCGTCGGCGGCGTGGTCGAGGACCCCGCCACGGGGGCGGCGGCCGCCGCCTTCGGCGCGTACGCCCGCGAGCTGGGCCTGGTCCCGGCGGACGCCGTGCTCACCCTGCACCAGGGCGAGGACATGGGCCGCCCGGGCGTCCTGACGGTGGAACTGCGCGCCGGGGACCCCCGGGTGCGCGTCGGGGGCGAGGGCGTGCAGATCACCTGACGCGGGCCGGGACCGCCCGCCCGCCGGCGGCCCGCCCGCGGATCAGCGGGCGGGCGGGGAGTCCGCCGCGTCCGCCGGCCGGGGGGCCGGCGCCGCGGGACGGGCGGCCTGCCCGGCGAAGAACAGCAGCAGCACCGGGACCGCGTACAGCACCCAGACCGCGGCCTGCAGGACGGTCGGGTCCGGCTGGAAGTTGAACACGCCCTTCAGGAGGGTGCCGTACCAGCTGTCCGGCGGGACGGCCGCCGTGACGTCGAAGGCCTTGTCGCCGAGACCGCCCAGGAAGCGCGCCTCCTGGAGGTCGTGGACCCCGTACGCGAGCACGCCCGCGGCCACGACCACGAGCATGCCGCCGGTCCACTGGAAGAACTTCGCCAGATTGATCTTCAGTGCGCCCCGGTAGAACAGCCAGCCCAGCACGACCGCCGTCGCGATGCCCAGCAGCACGCCGGCCAGCGGGGCCGAGGAGCCCTCGCCGCTGGCCCGGACCGAGGCCCATACGAAGAGCGCCGTCTCCAGGCCCTCGCGGCCCACCGCGAGGAAGGCGGTGGCGACCAGGGCGCCGGTGCCCATGGCGAGCGCGGTGTCCAGCTTGCCGTGCAGTTCGGCCTTCAGGTGCCGCGCGGTGCGCTTCATCCAGAAGACCATCCAGGTCACCAGGCCCACCGAGATGATCGACAGGGTGCCGCCCAGCAGCTCCTGCGCCTCGAACGTCAGCTCCTGGGTACCGAATTCGAGCACCGCGCCGAAGGCGAGGGAGATTCCGCAGGCGATCGCGATACCGGTCCAGATCGGGCGCAGTGCGTCCCGGCGGCCGGTCTTCACCAGGTACGCGACGAGGATGCAGACGACCAGACTGGCCTCCAGGCCCTCGCGCAGGCCGATCAGATAGTTGCCGAACACGGCGTTTTCCTCTCCGGCGGGGACTAGGCGAACAGCGCCCGGCCCCACCAGTCGTCCTCGTCGCGGACGCCCGGCGGGACGGCGAAGACGGCCGAACCCACGTGCTGGATGTATTCGTTGAGGACGTCGGACTTGGCCAGACGGCGCTGGACCGGCACGAAGCCGGTGCGGACGTCACGCTGGTAGGCGAGGAAGAACAGGCCCGCGTCGAGGCGGCCCAGTCCGTCGGTGCCGTCGGTGAAGGAGTAGCCGCGGCGCAGGATCGTCGCCCCGTTGTTGGAGTCCGGGTGCGCGAGGCGGACGTGCGCCTCGGGCTTCATCGCCTTCAGGAAGGGCTCGTCGCGCTCCTTGGACTTGCCGACGGGGGCGCCCTCGCCCTTGTCGCGGCCGAAGATGTCCTCCTGCTCCTGCAGGGAGGTGCGGTCCCAGGTCTCGATGTTCATCCGGATCCGCCGGGCCACCAGGTACGAGCCCCCGGTCAGCCAGTCGCTGCCGTCGCCGGCCGCGACCCACACGTGCTTCTCCAGCGCGGCCCGGTCGGTGCCGGAGATGTTCCGGGTGCCGTCCTTGAAGCCCATCATGTTGCGCGGGGTCTGCTCGTCCGGGGTGGTGGAGGAGGTCTTGCCGAAGCCGAGCTGGGACCAGCGCACCGCGGCCTTGCCGAAGCCGATGCGGGCCAGCTGCCGGATGGCGTGCACCGCGACCTGCGGGTCGTCGGCGCAGGCCTGTACGCAGAGGTCCCCGCCGGAGCGGGCCGGGTCCAGGTTGTCGCCGGGGAAGGCCTCCAGCTCCACCAGGGCCTCGGGGCGCCGGCCCTCCAGCCCGAAGCGGTCCTTGGCGAACAGCCCCGGACCGAAGCCGATGGTCAGGGTGAGCCGGGAGGCCTTCAGGCCCAGGGCCTCGCCGGTGTCGTCCGGCGGGGCCTGCGGGTGGCCGCCGAAGCCGCCCTCGCCGACCGGCTGGCCGGCCGTCATCCGGCGGGCCGCCGCGGTCCAGTCCTGGAGCAGCTTCACCAGCTCGGCGCGGTCCTTCGTCTTCACGTCGAACGCCGCGAAGTGCAGGCGGTCCTGCACCGCGCTGGCGATGCCGGCCTGGTGCTCGCCGTGGAAGGGCACGGCCGCCCCGGCGGACGCGGCGGGCACCGCGTCCGAGGAGGAGTCGAAGGCCGCGACCGCACCGCCCGCGGCGGCGGCGCCGAGCGCGAGCCCGGCCCCGCCCCAGCCCAGGACCGCGCGCCGGGAGGGCGCGGCCGCCGCGGGCGGCGTCGCGTCGCCGGCCGCCCGGCCGGCGCCGTCCTGCTCCGGGGACTGCCCGCCGGGCTCCGCCTGGTCCATCGCGCTCATCTGCCTCGTCTTCCCTCGGTCCGTGTCCGCCGGCCGGTCAGCCGGCCACGGCGGCGGCGAGCTTGGAGAGCGGCTCGGCCAGCGCGTTGACACCGTCCGACAGCTCCTTGCGCTCGGGCTCGCCGACCTTGTCGTACGAGGTGAACTCGTAACCGGTCTTGTCCGCGCGGTACTTGTCCAGGAGGGTGTTCAGCGCCGCGAACTGGGTGTCGAGCTGCTTGGCGAGCTCCGGGTCCTTCTTCGAGGCGACCGGCTTCAGCAGCTCGTACGCCTTCTGCGCACCCTCGACGTTCGCCTTGAAGTCCACCAGGTCGGTGTGCGAGTAGCGCTCCTCCTCACCGGTGACCTTGCCGGTGGCGACCTCGTCGAGGAGCTCCTTGGCGCCGTTGGCCATCGAGGTGGGGGTGATCTCCGCCTGGCCGACCTTCTTCTGCCAGTCCGTGAGGTCCGTGATCAGGGTGTCGGCGAGCTTCTTCTCCTCGTCGCCGATCTTGTTGTCGGCCCACAGGGCCTTCTCCAGCCGGTGCCAGCCGGTCCAGTCCTTCGCCGGGTCCTGACCGGGCTCCAGGCCGTCCTCGCGGACGTCGACCTTCGGGTCGATGTCGCCGAAGGACTCGGCGACCGGCTCGGTGCGCTCCCAGCCGATGCGGGAGGCGGCGTACGCCTTCTTCGCGCCCTCGACGTCGCCGGCCTTGACGGCGTCCGCGAAGGCCTGCGCCTTGGGGACGGTCTCCTCGGCCTGCGCGACCACGTACTGGCGGTAGGCGGCGACCGCGGCGTCGGCCTCGGGGCTGCGCTTCTCGGCGGAGCCCCCGCCGGTGGCCTTGACCTTCTGGCGCAGGCCGTCGCCCTTCATGCCGGGCTTGCAGACGATCTCGTAGTCGCCCGCCTTGATCTCGGCGGTGATGGAGGCCTTGGTGCCGGGCCCGATGTTCTCGCGCTCGGTCACGATGCGGTCGTCGGGGAAGAGCACGTAGAGCTCGGTGACCTTGGAGCCCTTGTTCTCCACGTCGATCTGGACCTTGCCGGAGGGGAACTCCGTCGTGGAGACCTCGCACGCGGTGTCGGAAGCCGCGACCGTGACCACCCCGTCGCCGCCCGCATCGCTCTTCTCGGCGCAACCGGTGACTGCGGTGAGGGCGGCGACCACCGAAACGGCGGCGGCGACGGTGAGGCGGGCGGGGCGCATGGGGGCTCCTGGTCGTATGGCGAAAGGGCCGTCCCAAGGGGGAGAGGCCGGTGAGGCGGACCTAACTTAACCGAGGCTTACCTGACACAAGGCCCCTCGTCCAGTGATTCGGCTCTCACGTCCCCGCCCCGGACACGGCGCTGTCACGGGCCGTCCACGGGAGCCCCAATGCCGGGTCAAGGGAGGGTCAAATCGGCAGGGGTCGCGCGCGCAGGCCCCGTACTGCGCCGCCGTGCGCTCGTGCTTCAATGCCCGCGTGAACGAACTGGACGTCCTGAAGGTCTTCTGCGCCGGAGACGGCCGGCACGGCAACCTGCTCGGCGTCGTGCGCGACGGCCGGTCCTGCCCGGACGACGCGTCCCGGCAGCGGCTGGCAGCCGGACTCGGCTACAGCGAGACGGTGTTCGTCGACGACCCCGAGCGCGGGATCGTCGACATCCGCACCCCCGGCACCCGGATGTCCTTCGCGGGCCACCCGCTGGTCGGGGTCGCCTGGCTGCTGGACATCGAGGAGCTGAGGCCCCCGGCCGGATCCGTCTGGGCCCGGGACGACGGGGAGTTCACCTGGATCACGGCCCGCCCGGAGTGGGTCGAGGGCAAGCACACCGAGCAGTACGCGCACCCCGCCGAGATCGACGCGCTGCCCGCCCCACCGCCGGGCGAGGGCTGGCTCTACGCGTGGGCCTGGGAGGACGAGGCCGCGGGCCGGGTGCGGGCCCGCGGGTTTCCGCGCCGCCCCGACGGGGCCGTCGTCGAGGACGAGGCCACCGGCTCGGTGGCGGTCCTGCTCACGGCGCAGCTGGGCCGCGCCCTGAACATCACCCAGGGGGCGGGCTCCCAGATCCTCACCGCCCCCGGACCCGACGGCACGGTCGAGGTCGGCGGCCGGGTCCGCTTCGCCCCGGACGTCCGGGCGCACGCCTGAACCGGGGAGGGGACGGGGCGCTGCGGTACGGGGCGCTGCCCGGGGTCACGCGCTGAGGGGGAACTGCTCGCCCAGCTCGCGGAAGACCG
Source organism: Streptomyces sp. cmx-4-9 (assembly GCF_046548835.1). NCBI lineage: Bacteria > Bacillati > Actinomycetota > Actinomycetes > Kitasatosporales > Streptomycetaceae > Streptomyces > Streptomyces sp. cmx-4-9. The sequence goes on from NZ_JAEBEE010000008.1 coordinate 47,772, forward strand.
CGCCGTTGAAGTCGAAGGCGCGCTTGCACTCGTCGATGATGCGCTGCTTCTCCAGGTCGTCCGCGGCGATCGCGTCCAGCAGCCCGCGGTAGGTCCGCTTGAAGGCGGCCGGATTGGCGATGCCCGCGAAGACGTAGAAGCGGACCCCGTCCCCCTTGCGCGCGAAGCCCCAGGTGCGCTCGGCCTTGTCCCGGATGATCTGGCCTCCGGAGAGGTCGCCCAGGTAGCGGGTGTAGTGGTGGGCGACGTACCCGCCCGGCCACCGGGCGGCGCACTCGGCCACCCGCGCCGCGTACGCCGCGGTGGCGGGCAGGGCCGCCACGGACTCCCGCCAGTGCGGCCCCCGCAAGTGCTCCAGGTCGCGCTCGATCGCCGCGACGCGCATCAGCTCCGGCCGGATGAAGGGCCCGGCCACCGGGTCGTCCGCGAGGTCCGCCGCCGCGTCCTCCAGGGCCCGGTACACGAACCACAGCTGCTCGGTGTAGCGGGTGTAGGCGTCCACGCCGAGGCGTCCGCCGAGCAGGTCGCCCATGAAGGTCGACGTCTCGGCCTCGGTGTGCTGCTCGTGCGACGCGAGGCGGATGGCCGTGGAGAAGGCGTCCAAGGGGGACCTCCGAAGAAGAGGAAGGGGCGTGGCGGCGCCGCCGCCACGCCCGATCGTCCTGGTGAGGACAACCTCAGTCAATGTGTTCCCGACGTTCTGTCGGTAAAACGTCCTGTCCGGCTCCGGGCCGCCGCCTACGGAAGGGTCAGGATCTCCGCCCCGCTGTCCGTCACCACCAGCGTGTGCTCGAACTGCGCGGTGCGCTTGCGGTCCTTGGTGACGACCGTCCAGCCGTCCGCCCACATGTCGTACTCGTGGGTGCCCAGGGTCAGCATCGGCTCGATGGTGAAGGTCATCCCGGGCTCGATGACCGTGGTCGCGTGCGGGCTGTCGTAGTGCGGGACGATCAGACCGGAGTGGAAGGCGGAGTTGATGCCGTGCCCGGTGAAGTCCCGGACCACGCCGTAGCCGAACCGCTTCGCGTACGACTCGATGACCCGGCCGATGATGTTGATCTGGCGCCCCGGCTTGACCGCCTTGATGGCGCGGTTGAGCGCCTCACGGGTGCGCTCCACCAGCAGCCGCGACTCCTCGTCCACGTCCCCGCACAGGTAGGTGGCGTTGTTGTCGCCGTGCACGCCGCCGATGTACGCGGTCACGTCGAGGTTCACGATGTCGCCGTCGCGCAGGACGGTCGAGTCGGGGATGCCGTGGCAGATGACCTCGTTGACCGAGGAGCACAGGGACTTCGGGAAGCCCCGGTAGCCCAGCGTCGAGGGGTAGGCCCCGTGGTCGCACATGTAGGCGTGGGCGACCCGGTCCAGCTCATCGGTGGTCACCCCCGGTGCGATCAGCTTGGCGGCCTCCTCCATCGCCTGGGCGGCGATCCGGCCGGCGATGCGCATCGCCTCGATGGTCTCGGCCGACTGCACCTCCGGCCCGGTGTAGGGAGCGGGCGCGGGCTTGCCCACGTACTCGGGCCGGCGGATGTTTCCGGGAACGGAACGGACGGGAGAGAGCTCGCCTGGTACGAGCAGCGACTGACCGGACATGCAAGCGAGTGTATCCAGCGGTGATGGGGCAAGCTGGCGACAGAGAGCGGTACGAGAGGAGCCTCACGACGATGGCGCTGTTCAAGAAGCGGCAGGTGGGCAAAGCGGGCGAGTGGTACTACTGCCTCGTCCACAAGAAGGTCGAAGAGGGCCCCGACTGTCCGGCGAAGGACCGGTTCGGGCCCTACGCCACCCCCGAGGAGGCCAACCACGCCATGGAGACGGCGCAGGAGCGCAACCTCGAATGGCAGAACGACCCCAAGTGGAACGACAAGTCCCGCGACGAGGGCGAGGGGACGGCGCCGTAGACCGTCTCCGTCGACCCGTCTCCTTCGACCCGGGCGCCGTCACCAGCGGCTGGGCGGAGGCGCGGTCAGCTGGTCGGCCAGCCGCGCCAGCCGGTCCCGGAACCGGCGCGGCCCGCGCTGCGCCGGGAGGCTGTTCTCCCCGGCCGCCGCACTGACCAGGTGCTGCACCGTGTCAAGGTCCAGCTCGGCGGCGCCGGGCGCCACCGACAGCGCGTCGTGCGCGAGCGCGGCCAGCTCCCGGTCCCCGCCGTCCAGGGACAGGACGGTCGCCCCCGCACGCCGGGCGTCGTGGACCCGCTCCAACAGTCCCTCACCGGGCCGCTCCGGGGCCACGACCAGCAGGGTGTGCCCGCGCCGGGCCGCCGCCAGCCGGCCCAGCCCCACCGACAGGTGCGGCGGCTCGCCGGGCCGCACCCGGTGGCGCACCAGCGTCGGCGCCAGCTGCGGCAGCCCCGACCAGGCGGCTTCGTCGACCAGGTGGGCCGCCAGGTGCCAGGGCTCGTACTCCTCGGTCCCCACCAGCAGCAGCCTCCCCCCGGCCGGCACGACGGAGCGGCGCAGCGAACCCGCGAACCGGCGCGCGGCGCCGGGCCACTGCGTACCGGCGAGCACCTCGCGCAGCAGCGCGACCCTCACGGCGTCCATGCCGGCATCCTGCACCATGGACGCGCCGTCCGGAGGGGTTTGCGCCCAGCGGCACTCTCCCTCGGTACCCGGCCGCACCCCGCCCCGGCCGCACGCCGCCCGGCCGCACCCCGCCCCGGGCGCCCGGCCGTTCGACTCTGCGCGCGGCGGGGTTACCCTCGCCCCCATGACCTCCACAGACAGCACTCAGACGCCGCCGGCCGCGAAGGCGCCGGCCAAGGACCCGTGGGAGCTCCCCGACGTGTCCGGCCTCGTCGTCGGCGTCCTCGGCGGCACCGGCGACCAGGGCCGCGGACTGGCGTACCGGCTCGCCCGGGCCGGCCAGAAGGTGATCATCGGCTCCCGCGCGGCGGACCGTGCCCGCGGCGCCGCCGAAGAGCTCGGCCTCGGCGTGGAAGGCGCGGACAACGCCGAGTGCGCGCGCCGCAGCGACATCGTCATCGTCGCGGTGCCCTGGGAGGGCCACGCCCAGACCCTGGTATCGCTGCGCGAGGACCTCGCGGGCAAGCTCGTGGTGGACTGCGTCAACCCGCTCGGCTTCGACAAGCAGGGCGCCTACGCCCTCCAGGTCGAGGAAGGCAGCGCGGCCCAGCAGGCGGCGGCCCTGCTCCCCGACTCCCGGGTCACGGCGGCCTTCCACCACCTCTCGGCGGTCCTGCTGCAGGACGAGACGGTCGAGGAGATCGACACCGACGTGATGGTCCTCGGCGAGGTCCGCGCCGACACCGACCTGGTCCAGGCCCTGGCCGCCCGCATCCCCGGCATGCGCGGCGTCTTCGCGGGCCGCCTGCGCAACGCCCACCAGGTCGAGTCCCTGGTGGCCAACCTGATCTCCGCCAACCGCCGCTACAAGGCCCACGCAGGCCTGCGCCTCACGGACGTCTGAGGCGGCCCGCCCCGGCTGCTCCTTACGGGAGCACTGCGGGGCATGGGGGACACTGGAGGGGCTCGACCCCCTTCAGTGTCCCCGAGGAGCCCCGTCCATGCCCCGCCTTGCCGTCTTCGCCGTCGTCTGCTGCGTCCTCGCCCTGGCCGCCGCCGTGGTCGCCTTCGTGGAGGGCAGCTTCCTGGGGATCGTCTGGGTGCTGCTGGCCGGCGTCACGTCCAACATGGCCTGGTACTACGTCCGCAAGGCGAAGGCCGACAAGGCCGACAAGGCCGCTGCCGCCGGCTAGGCGGCAGTGGGAGCCCCGGCCTCGCCGCCCGGTCAGCGCTGGGGGGACGCGCAGAAGAAGAACCCGTCGCCGCGCCAGAAGCTGTACAGCTCGCGGCCGCAGTACGCGTCCGTCCCGGCCACTCCCAGCCCCTCCAGCACCCCGTTGACCACGCCGAAGAAGAAGGCGTTGACCTCCGGGATCCACAGCAGTGCGAAGACCGCGACCAGGCCGAACGGCGCCAGCGGCGCCACCTGCCGGCGGATCCCGTGGGACAGCCAGGGCTCGATGACCCCGTAGCCGTCCAGGCCCGGCACCGGCAGGAAGTTCAAGATCGCCGCCGAGACCTGGAGCAGCGCCAGGAACGCCAGGGCGTAGCGGAAGGGCGTGGGGACCCCGTCGAGGGCGTCCAGCCAGAACGGGGCCGTGCAGACCACGGCGAAGGCCACGTTGGTCAGCGGACCCGCCGCCGAGACCAGGCTGTGCTTCCAGCGGCCCCGGATCCGGTCCCGCTCGATGTACACGGCGCCGCCGGGCAGGCCCAGCCCGCCCAGGATCACGAAGACCACCGGCAGGACGATGCTGAGCAGGGCGTGCGTGTACTTCAGCGGGTTCAGCGTCAGGTAGCCCTTGGCCCCCACCGTCAGGTCGCCGCCGTGCAGGGCGGTCCGGGCGTGCGCGTACTCGTGCAGGCACAGGGAGACGATCCAGGCCGAGGTGACGAAGAGGAACACCGCGAGGCCCGTGCTCGTCGAGTACCCCGTCCACACGGCCCATCCGGTGACCGCCATGACGGCGGCGATCCCGAGGAACACCGAACTGATGCGGCGCTCACCGCGGCTGCCCTGACGCTCCACACGCTGACCCATGCGGCGAAACCTATCCCGGGAGCCCGGCGGAAAACGGGTCGGGTCCGGGGACGGGTGCGGGGACAATGGGCCGGTGCGCTACATGATCCTCGGTACCACCCAGGCCCTCCGCGACGACGGGAGCCCCCTCCCCGTCGGCGGACCGCGGCTGCGCGCCCTCCTGACGGCGCTCGCCCTGCGGCCGGGGCGGGCGGTCCCCGCACGGCTGCTCGTCGCCGAGGTGTGGGACGGCGACCCGCCGGCCGATGCCGTCGCCGCCCTGCAGGCACTGGTGGCCCGGCTGCGGCGGGCCCTGGGACACGCGGCCGTGCACTCCGCGGAGGGCGGCTACCGACTGGCCGCCGAGCGGGAGGACGTCGACCTGTACCGCTTCGAGCGGCTCGCCCTGGCCGGCGACGCGGCCCTCGCCGGGGGCGACCCCGCCCGGGCGAGCGCCCTCTACGAGGAGGGGCTGGCCCTGTGGCGCGGCCCCGCCCTGGCCGACCTGCCGGACCCGGCCGCCGAGGCCGCACGCTGGGAGGCCGTACGGGAGGACGCCCGCCGGGGTGTGCTCGCCGCGGCCCTGGCGCTGGGCCGGGCCGAGCGGGTGCTGCCGGAGCTGACCGCGCTGTGCGCACGGCAGCCGCTGGACGAGACCCTCCAGGCGCTGCGCATCAGGGCGCTGCGGGACGCGGGCCGCCCCGCGGAGGCGCTGGCCGCGTACGAGGCCGTCCGCCGGGACCTGGCCGACCGCCTGGGCACCGACCCGGGCCCGGCGCTGCGCGCCCTGCACGCCGAACTCCTGGACCCCGCGCCGGCCGCCCCCGCCCCGGCCGACCCCGCCGCCTCCGCGGCGCCGGCCTCCGCCCCCGTGGTGTCCGCCGCGCCCGCCGCCCGGGCCGCCGCCGTCTCCGCGGCCGTCGCCGAGCAGGGCAATCTGCGGGCCCGGCTGACCACCTTCGTCGGCCGGGAGGACGACATCCGGGTCATCGGGGACGATCTGGCGCGGGCCCGCCTCGTCACCCTGCTCGGGCCCGGCGGGGCGGGCAAGACCCGGCTGTCCCAGGAGGCCGCCGAGGTGCACGCCGCCGGCGCCGCCGGGCCGGGCGGCGCGGGCGGCCCGGGCCGCGGGGGCTGGCCGGACGGGGTGTGGCTGGTCGAACTCGCCCCCGTCGACGACCCCGAGGACGTCGCCGAAGCCGCGCTCGCCGCGCTCGGCGCCCGCGAGACCAAGCTGCGCGGCGCCGCCGCCGAGGAACTGCGGGCCCTGACCGACCGCGGCGGGTCCGACCCCCTGGACCGGCTCGTCGAACACTGCGCCCGGCTGCGGATCCTGCTGCTCCTGGACAACTGCGAGCACGTCATCGGCGCCGCCGCCGCACTCGCCGAACGGCTCCTCACGCACTGCCCCGGCGTGCAGGTCCTCGCCACCAGCCGCGAACCCCTCGGCGTGCCGGGAGAGGCCCTGCGCCCGGTGGAACCGCTGCCCGACCCGGTCGCGCTGCGCCTGCTCGGCGACCGCGGGGCCGCCGCCCGGGCCGGGTTCAGCACGGCCGAGGACCCGGCCGCCGCCGCCGAGATCTGCCGCCGCCTCGACGGCCTGCCGCTGGCCATCGAACTGGCCGCCGCCCGGCTGCGGCTGCTCACCCCGCGGCAGATCGCCGACCGGCTCGACGACCGCTTCAAGCTGCTGACCGGCGGCGCCCGGACGGTCCTGCCCCGCCAGCAGACCCTGCGGGCCGTCGTCGACTGGTCCTGGGACCTCCTCGACGAAGCCGAACGCACCGTGCTGCGCCGCCTGTCCGTCTTCGCCGGCGGCTGCGAGCTCGCCGCAGCCGAAGCCGTCTGCGCCGACTCCCCGGACACCGCCGCCGACGTCGTCGGCCTGCTCGGCTCCCTCGTCGACAAGTCCCTCGTGGTGGCCGCCCCCGGGCCCGACGGCTCCGCCATGCGCTACCGCCTGCTGGAGACCGTCGGCGAGTACGCCGCCGAGCGCCTCGCCGAAACCGACGGGGACCGCGCCGCCACCGAACGCCGCCACCTCGTCCACTACCGCGAACTGGCCCGTACCGGCGAGCCCCTGCTGCGCGGCCACGGCCAGCGCGCCGCCGCCGACCGGATCGCCACCGAGTACGAGAACCTCCGTACCGCCCTGCGCCGGGCCGTCGCCGCCCGCGACGTCGGCGAGGTGCTGTGCCTGGTCCACGCCCTGGGCTGGTACTGGCACATGCACGACCTGCGCGCCGAGTCCCGGCACTGGACCGAGGCGGCCGCGGCACTGGGCCCCAACCCCTTCCAGGCGCCCGTGGTCCCCGCCGAACCGGTCCACGAGCTGCTCGTCGACTCGCCGCCGCCCTACTCCGGCGAGCAGCTCACCGAGGCCTGGCGCGCCGTCCACCTGGTCCTGCTGGCCTCACGGGACCAGACCAACGAGACCTGGGACACCCCGGAGGCCAAGGCGCAGGTCGCGGGCGTCCTCGCCGCCTACCGGCCCGGGCTCCCGCAGACCTGCCGGACCCCCGGCTCCCTGTGGATCTACGCCGTCATGATCGCGGGGGACCCCGGACTGCTCAGACGGGTCGTCGACGAGAGCGTCGGCACGGCCCGCGCACTCGGCTACCGCTGGGAACTGGCCTCCGCCCTCCAGCTGCGCGCCAACATCCTCGCCAACCGCGCCGACTGGGCGGGCGACGCCGCCCGTGACGCCGACGAGAGCCTCGCCCTCTTCCGCGAGCTCGGCGACGCCTGGGGCTGCGCCGAGGCGCTCTCCGCGCGCGCCGAGTCCCGGGAGAAGCGCGGCGAGTACGGCCCGGCCACCCGGGACTACCGCGAGGCCATCGCCTACGCCGAACGCCTCGGGGCCAAGGCCCAGGTGGCGGTCCTGCGGGTACGGATGGCGGGCACCCTCGCCGAGGACGGCAGCTTCGAGGAGGCCGAGCAGATCCTCACCGAGGCCGCCGACACGGTGCAGCGCTACAGCAACGAGGCCCTGCCCGCCGCACGGATGTTCCTCGGCAGCATCCTGGGACGCACCGGCCGCTTCGCCGAGGCCCGTGCCCAGCTCCAGCTGCTCCGCGAGGAGTTCGCCTTCGGTGCCTTCGCCGTCTTCGACAACTTCCTGCTCGGCACGCTGGCCTGGCTGGACAACCGGGAGGGCGCGCACGAGGACGCCCTGAAGCGGCTGCGCCAGGCCATGGCCACCGCCTGGGATCCGATGGCGCGGCTGGTGGCGCCCCAGATGCCGGCCGTCTACCTGATGGGCGCCGCCCTCGCGCTGGCCTCGCCGGGCGGCCCCCGGCGGGAGTACGACGCCGCGCGGCTGCTCGGCGCCTACCGGGCCCATCTGCCGCCGGGGCACTTCCCGGTGACGACGGAACGCGAGGACGCCGCCCGTACCGAGGAACTGGCGCGGGCGGCGCTGGGCGACGCCGCCTTCGAGGCGGCCTGCGCCGAAGGCGGCGGCCTCACCCTGGAGGAGGCCACCGCCCTGATCTGACCCGGGCCCGTCGGGGCCCGTCCGGGACGCGATCCGAACGGACCGATCCGACCCCGGCCGGATCAGGTCTTCTGGCGGAACTTGCGGACCGCGAGCGGCATGGTGACGGCGGTGAGGCCCACCGACCAGGCCAGCGTGATCCACACGGAGTTGCCCAGGGCGGTCCCGTTGATCAGGCCGCGGGCCGCATCGGCCAGGTTCGACAGCGGATTGACGTCGGTGAAGCTCTGCAGCCAGCCCGGCATCGTCGTCGGCGGCGCGAAGATCGAGCTGCCGAACTGCAGCGGCATCAGGACCAGCATCGCCATGCCCTGGACCGCCTGCGCGGTCTTCAGGGTGAGACCCAGCAGGATGAAGATCCACATCAGCGAGGCGCCGAAGACCGCCGACAGCCCGATGGCGAGGAAGAGGTCCAGCACCGAGGACTTGATCGACAGGCCGAGCAGGAAGCCCATGCCGAGCAGGATCGCGATGGCGACCATCATCCGGCCGAGCTCGACCACGATCTTGGCGATGAGCACCGAGGAGCGGGCGATCGGCATGGACCGGAAGCGGTCCATCACGCCCTTCTTGAAGTCGTCGTTGACGCCGGTGCCGACCCCCATCGCGATGTTCATGCCCATCATCGCCATCAGGCCGGGCACCACGTAGTTGACGTACTCGCCCTGGTTGCCCTTGCCGGAGATCGCACCGCCGAAGACGAACACGAACAGGAGCGTGAAGATGACCGGCATGAACAGGACGTCGAACATCGACTCCGGATCCTGCTTGATCTGCAGGGCGTTGCGCCGGACCAGGGCGCCGATGTGGCGCAGGTTGCCCCGCAGGCCGATCCGGCCGTCGGCCTCGGCCCGCGGACCGGCGGGCGCAGGGGCCGCGGCGGTGGTGGGCTTCGTCGTGGTTACGGTGCTCATGCCGCGACCTCCTCGGTCTTCTCGGTGGGGACGCAGTCCTCGGCGGAGAGGGGCTTCTGGCCGGTGATGGCCAGGAACACCTCGTCGAGGCTGGGCAGGTAGGTGCCGAGGTCGGCGATCGCGTGCCCGCGGGCCGCCAGCAGGCCGACCACGGCGGTCAGCTGCTCGTCGCTGAGGATCGGGACGAGCAGGACGCCCTCGTCCGGTACGGCCTGGGAGCCGGCGACGCCGTCCAGGCCGGCCTCGGCCAGCGCACGGGCCATGCCGGGCAGGTCCGCCGGGTCCACCGGGCGGATCTTCAGGGTGCGCCCGCCGACCCGGGCCTTCAGCTCGTCGACCTTGCCGTTGGCGATGACCTTGCCGCGGTCGATGACCGTCAGCTCGCTGGCGAGCTGCTCGGCCTCCTCCATGTACTGGGTGGTGAGCAGCACGGTGGCGCCCTCGGCGACCAGCCGCTGCACCTCGTCCCACACCTCGTTGCGGGTGCGGGGGTCCAGACCGGTGGTCGGCTCGTCCAGGTAGAGGACGGCCGGGTTGCCGATCAGCGAGGCGGCCAGGTCGAGCCTGCGGCGCATGCCGCCGGAGTAGTTCATGACGGCCTTCTTGGCCGCCTCCGTCAGGGAGAACCGTTCCAGCATCTCGTCCGAGCGGCGCCGGGCGTCCTTGCGGGAGAGGTCGAGCAGCCGCCCGATCATGTAGAGGTTCTCCCAGCCGGAGAGCTTCTCGTCGACCGAGGCGTACTGGCCGGTGAGGCCGATGGTGCGGCGCAGCTGCCGGGGCTGGCGCACCACGTCGTAGCCCGCGACCCGGGCGGTGCCCGCGTCCGGGACGATCAGGGTGGACAGGCAGCGCACCAGGGTGGTCTTGCCGGCGCCGTTGGGCCCGAGGACCCCGAGGACCGTGCCCTCACGGACGTCCAGGTCGACACCGTCGAGGGCCTTGGTCTCGCCGTAGTGCTTGACCAGCCCCCGCACCTCTACGGCATGGGGGTTCTTGTCGTTTCGCGTCATGTCCCTCATGGGACCACCCGCCACTGACAAAGCACCGACAAGTGACCGACAGCCGGCCGACAGGCAGCCGGCCGCGAGCGGTCCCCGCCCTCCGGCGGCCGGCACCGGTCCGACGGCCCGGCGCCCGGACGCACGGCGGCCCGCCGACCCGCGGGTCGACGGGCCGCCGGATGCAGCGGGGGCATCCCCCCGGGGATCAGTGGAAGGCGTGCTCCGCCTGCGGGAACCCTCCGCCGACCACGTCCTCGGCGAAGGCCTTCGCCGCGTCCCCCATGGTCTGGCGGAGGTTCGCGTACTGCTTCACGAACCGCGGCAGCTTCCCGCTCGTGAGGCCCATCATGTCCGTCCACACCAGTACCTGCGCGTCGCACTCCGAGCCCGCGCCGATGCCGACGGTCGGAATGTTCAGGGACCGGGTGACCTCGGCGGCCAGCTCGGCCGGGACCAGCTCCAGCACCACCGCGAAGGCGCCCGCGTCCTGCGCCGCCTTCGCGTCGCGCAGCAGCCGGTGGGCGGCCTCGTCGCCGCGGCCCTGCACCCGGTAGCCCATGGCGTTGACGGACTGCGGGGTCAGGCCCAGGTGGGACATGACGGGGATGCCGGACTGCACGATCAGCTCGGTCTGGGGCAGCGAACGCTCGCCGCCTTCCAGCTTCACCGCTCCCACACCGGCCTCCTTGACGAGGCGGGTCGCACTGCGCAGCGCCTGCACGGCGCCTTCCTGGTACGAGCCGAACGGCAGGTCTCCGACGACCAGGGCCCGGCTGGTGCCCCGGACGACGGCCGCCGACAGCAGGGTCATCTCGTCCATCGTCACGGGGACGGTGGTCTCGTACCCGAGGTGGCAGTTGCCCATCGAGTCGCCGACCAGGATCACCGGGATGCCGGACTCGTCGAAGACGGACGCGGTCATCGCGTCGTAGGCGGTGAGCATGGGCCACTTCTCGCCCCGCTCCTTGGCGAGGGTGAGGTCGCGGACGGTGATGCGCCGGGTGCCCGTGCCTCCGTACAGGGTGGGGGAGGCCGACGGGGCGGATGCGCGGGCAGGCGAAACGGCATGCGTCATTGCAACGGCTCCTTGTGTCATCTCGAGGCACCCTCACGGCGTCCCCGGACTCCCCTCCATGGTGGCACCTGCCCGGCCCGAGGCGGAAGTGGGACGTGCCACGTCCGCCAATGTGCGCGTTTCGTGACAAGCGGAACCCCCGGGTCGAGGCCGTTCGTCCTCCCGGACGTACGACCGCGACAGACGGTCGTGATGTAGGGCACGGAAGGCCCCGTCCATCGCCTAGGGTCAAGGGGCGGGGACTGGGCGCGAGCACGGCAGCGAGGGCAGTGGCATGGCACAGGCGTACATGACGGAGACGGGAAACGGCGGCTCGGAGCCCGAGCCCTCCGGAACCCGCTTCCGGCGCCGACTGGCCGCCTTGCGGGGTGACCGGGGGATCTGGCGGCGCGGGCTGGTGCTGGCCGCCCTCTCCCTCCTGATCTCCCTGATCATGATCTTCCACGCCGAGCTGCCCAACGACGTGGGCAACCTCGGCAGCCTCACCGAGACCTTCCTGCCCTGGCTGGGCGCGGCGATCCCGCTGCTGCTGGCCGCCGCGGTCTTCCGCCGGTCCGCGACCGCGCTGATCGCGGTCGTCCTGCCGGCCGTGGTCTGGGCGAACCTGTTCGGCGGACTGGTCACCGGGAAGTCCGGGCCGGGCGGCAACCTCGTGGTCGCCACCCACAACGTCGACGCCGACAACCCCGACCCGCAGGGCACCGCCGCATCCGTCGCGAAGTCCGGCGCCGACGTGCTGGCCCTGACGGAGCTCAAGGCGGGCGCCGTCCCCGCGTACGAGAAGGCGCTCGCCGCCACGTACAAGTTCCACGCGGTCGAAGGCACCGTCGGGGTGTGGAGCAAGTTCCCGCTGACCTCCAGCAAGCCCGTGGACATCCGGCTGGGCTGGACCCGCGCCATGCGCACCACGGTCGCCACGCCCTACGGGGACATCGGCGTCTACGTCGCCCACCTGCCCTCGGTGCGCGTCAAGCTCAACGCGGGCTTCACCGCCAACCAGCGCGACGACAGCGCCGACGCGCTGGGCTCCGCGCTGGCCTCCGAACCGCTCAAGAAGGTCATCCTGCTCGGTGACCTCAACGGCACGATGAACGACCGCGCCCTGTCCGAGGTCACCTCGCAGATGCGCTCCACCCAGGGCGCGGTCGGCGACGGCTTCGGCTTCAGCTGGCCCGCCCCGTTCCCGATGGCCCGGATCGACCAGATCATGGTCCGCGGGATCACCCCGGAGGCCTCCTGGACCCTGCCGCGCACGGGCAGCGACCACCTCCCGGTGGCGGCCCGGGTGACCGCCCGGCTGTAGCCCGCCCGGCGCACGGCCCGGCCGTACGGCTCCCCGCCGGCCGGGCCCCGCCCCGCAGCGCAGGTCAGGCCTGCTCGCGCCAGCCGTTGGTGAGGGGCAGCCGGCGGTCCTTGCCGAAGCCCTTCGCGGAGATCTTCGTGCCCGGCGGGTACTGGCGGCGCTTGTACTCCGCCGTGTCCACCATCCGCAGGGTCCGCGCGACCAGCTCCGGCTCGAAACCGGCCGCGACGATCGACTCCATGCCCTGGTCGCGGTCCACGTACAGGGCGAGGACCGCGTCGAGCACCGGGTAGTCGGGCAGCGAGTCCGTGTCGACCTGGCCCGGGCGCAGCTCCGCGCTCGGCGGCTTCACGATCGAGTTCTCCGGGATCGGCGGGGTCTCGCCGCGCTCGGCCGCCGCCCGGTTGCGGTAACGGGCGAGCCGGAAGACGTCCGTCTTGTAGACGTCCTTGATCGGGCCGTACCCGCCCACCGAGTCCCCGTACAGGGTGGAGTAGCCGACGGCCAGCTCCGACTTGTTGCCCGGCGCGAGGACCAGGTGGCCCTCCTGGTTGGACAGCGCCATCAGCAGGGTGCCGCGCAGCCGCGACTGGAGGTTCTCCTCGGCGAGGCCGGTGAGCGCCAGCGAGGCCGTGTACGCGTCGAACATCGGCTCGATGGACACGGTCCGGAAGTTCAGGCCGGTCCGCCGGGCCAGGTCGGCCGCGTCCCCCCGGGAGTGCTCCGAGGAGAACTTCGAGGGCATGGACACCCCGTGGACGTTCTGCGCGCCGACCGCGTCGCAGGCGATCGCCGCGACCAGCGCCGAGTCGATCCCGCCGGACAGCCCGATGAGGACGGAGCGGAAGCCGTTCTTGAGCACGTACGCCCGCAGGCCCACGACCAGCGCGTCGTAGACCTCCTCCTCGTCGTCGAGGCGGTCCGCGTACCCGCCGGTGACGACCGGCTCGTACGGGGCCACGGGCTCCTCGGAGAGGATGACGCGGTCGATGCGCAGCCCGTCGTCCACCACGCCCTCGGGGGCGTCGGCCCGGTCGGCGGGCAGGTCGAGGTCGACGAGCACGCAGCCCTCGGAGAACTGCGGGGCGCGCGCGATGACTTCGCCGTCCCGGTCGACGACGATCGAGTCCCCGTCGAAGACCAGGTCGTCCTGGCCGCCGATCATCGCCAGGTAGGCGAGGGTGCAGCCGGCCTCCCGGGCCCGCCGGCGGACCAGTTCGAGACGCTGGTCGTCCTTGTTGCGCTCGTACGGGGAGGCGTTGACGGAGATCAGCAGCCCGGCCCCGGCGGAGCGGGTGGCCGGGACGCGGCCGCCCTCCTGCCAGAGGTCCTCGCAGATCGCGAGGGCCACGTCGACGCCGCGCACCCGGACCACCGGCTGGGTGGTGCCCGGCACGAAGTAGCGGAACTCGTCGAACACGCCGTAGTTGGGGAGGTGGTGCTTGGCGAAGCGCAGCACGACCTGCCCGCGGTGCAGCACGGCGGCCGCGTTCTCCGGGGAGCCGGCGGGCCTGCCGAGCCGGGGGACGGCCTTCTCGGTGCGGTCGAGGTAGCCGACGACGACCGGGAGGTCACCGAGGCCCTCGGCCGCGAGGCGCTCCGCCAGGGCGCGCAGGGCGGTGCGGGAGGCCTCGACGAAGGAACCGCGCAGGGCGAGGTCCTCGACGGGGTACCCGGTCAGCATCATCTCCGGGAACGCCACCAGGTGGGCCCCCTGTTCGGCGGAGTGCCGGGTCCAGTGGACGACCGAGTCCGCGTTGGCGGCGATGTTGCCGACATGCGAGTCGATCTGATTCAGAGCGAGACGAAGGTGAGGCACGGGCCCAGTCTAATCGTCTTTCTGACGCGATGTCCTGGAGCCGGGGTCCCGGAGGGGCCCGCAAACGGTGCGGGGCGCCCCCGTCCGGGGACGCCCCGTCTGGGGACGGCCTCGTCCGGGGACGCCCCGCACCGCCGCGGGGACGGCGGGTCAGCTGATCGGGCCGCTCCAGACCGCGTCGTCGTAGTCGCTGGGCAGGCCCGGCGAGATCTCGAAGTGCAGGGTCTTCGACTCCTTGGCCACGTCGAAGACGAAACCTCCGGTGGCCGATTCGCCGGGCATGACCGAGCCCTTGAACAGCTTCGGCAGCGAACCGTCGAAGACCATCTCGGTCTCGGTGCCGTTCTCGTCGCGGGCGTGCGGCAGCGCCGTGGTCACGTCGATGGGGGCGTCCGACTTGTTGGTGATCTTCACGGTCACCTTGACCCCGCGGCCGGTGCGCTCCTGGGGGTAGGCGTTCTTGCCCACCGTGTACGCGGTGGCCTCCTGCACGGTGACCTCGACCCCGTCCGGATAGGTGAACGTGCCGCCCCAGGGCAGCGCGGAGGTCTTTCCGGGGATCTGCGAGGGCGAGGACTTCGGCGCGGGGCTCGACGGGTAGGCCGGGTAGCTCGGGTCGTCGAACGGGTCGCTCTCCGCCAGGTCCCGGTCGATCTGCTCGTCGAGCTTCTCCACCATGGTGGCGGTGAGGAGGAAGCCGCCCGTGGCCGTGCCCAGGCTGAGGACGCCGAGGACGATGCCGATCACGGCCATCGCCTTGCGGGGGGCGCCCCGGTTCGCCCTGACGAGGCCGCCGATGCCCAGGCCCAGCCCGGTCAGGCCGAGGATGGCGCCGGCCCAGAAGAGGAAGGGGGCAATCCCGACGAGGGCGCCGACGCCGCCGAGGACCAGGGCGGCGATCGCCAACCCGTTCGTGGTCGGGGCGGCCTGCGGATAGGTGGGGTACGGGACGCCGGTGAAGCCGGGCCCGCCCCAGGGGTTGCCGGGGCCGCCGGGCATCCCGGGCGCGGCGAACTGCGAGGCCGGGGCCTGGGGGGTGAGCGGGGCCTGAGGGGTCGGCGGGGCGAAGGGCGACGGCGCGGGGGCCGGAGCCCCGGCGGGAGTGGCCGCCGCGGGGGCCGGCGCGGGGGCCGGAGCCTCGGCGGGAGTGGTTGCCGCGGGGGGTGCGTCGGCCGGGCGTGCGTCGGCCGGGGCCGGGTGCTTCTCCAGGGAGGTGGGCCGCGCGGGCGCGGGGGCCGGAGCCTCGGCGGGAGTGGCCGCCGCGGGGGGTGCGTCGGCCGGGGGTGCGTCGGCCGGGGCCGGGTGCTTCTCCAGGGAGGTGGGCCGCGCGGGCGCGGGTATCGGGGGTGCGTCGGACAGGGGCGTGCCGGCCGGCTCGGTGGGCGGGCCGGGCGGGTTGCTGGGCGGATTCGGCGGTGTGCTCATACCGGCGGGCGCATCCTTATGTCGCGACTGGGGTGATCACCGGACAGCGTGCCACGCCGCCCCGCGCACCCCTCCGGGTTTTCGGGATCCGCCTCGGAGCCGGCGGTCCGCCCCCGGCCGCGGCCGACCGGAACCGCAGTCGGCGCCAACACCCCCTGCGAACAGGCCCGTTGGCTTCGCGGGCCGCGGTGGCCGAGGGTGCCCGATGCCCCCGCCCGCGGGGCGGCCCACCCGGGCCGCGGGCCCGGCGAGCGCCACATCGTTGCCGAGTCGTTGGACTTCGGCAGAACCCGGAGCGGCCCGGCCCTCCCCGGGCAGGGATGCCCGCCCCGCCCGGGACACCAGGCCTCCGGGCAACGCGATGCGCCGCGCAGGCGTCCTCCGGGGCGTGCAGCTCAGCCGGACAGCCCAGCGGCGGCCGGCGGAACCGCCCGCACGCCCTCCGCGGCGGCCCGTCGGGCCCCGCGCGGTACCGGCGCACCCCCCGGCGCACCCCCCGGTGCACCCCCCGGTGCACCCCGCCCCGGGGGCGGGTGTCCGGCGACAGGACCGACCGCCCCCGGGCGTGCCTAGGATCGGAACCACCATGTCCCAGAACAGCTCTTCCGCGGGCTCGTCACGGAGCTCCCCGCCGTTCGGCGCCCGCCCGGTCGCCGCCCTCGTCGGCCTCGGTGCGGCCGCGTACACCGCCTGGGTGCTGGAGGTCGTCTTCGCCACCGGCCTCAACCCCGTGGAGACGTACGTCAGCGAGCTCGCGGCACAGGACCAGCCGCTCGGCGGCCTGTTCCGGGCCACCGACTTCACCGCCGGCCTGCTGGTCTTCGCAGGCGGGCTGCTCGCCCTGCTGAGGCTCGTCCGGCACCCCGACTCCCGCCGCCTCTGGGCGGTCACCGGCTGGGCCGGCGTCACCCTGTTCGGCGCGGCCACCGCAGCCGACGCCTGGCTGCCGCTGAGCTGCGCCCCCACCGCGGACCCCGAGTGCGCCGCCCGGGAGACCGCCGGGCTGGTCCCCGCCACCCACCAGGCGCACGCCGTCAGCAGCAGCCTCGCCATGACCGGCGCCCTCATCGGCCTGCTGGCCCTCACCCACGCAGCGCGCCGCCACGGCCGCCTCGCCCCGCTCGCCCGCTTCGGCCCCGCCCTCGTCGTCCTCGAACTGCTCGCGACCGCCTGGACGCTGACCTCCGTCGCCCTGTTCACCGCCGGCCGCGGCACCTGGGCCCTCGGCGCCGGCCAGCGGCTCCAGGTGCTGCTCGTGGCGCTGTGGCTCGGCCTGCTCGCCCACTCCGTCCACAAGGAGGGCCGCACGTGACCCGCCGGCCCGCCCACGGCGCGCCCGGCCGCTCCGTGCCCGCCCGCTCCGTGCCCGGCCGCATCGTCCGCGGCGCGGGCGGCGACGCGGTCCCGCTGCACGTCCTGGTCGAGGGCAGCG
The DNA here is from genome assembly GCF_046548835.1 of Streptomyces sp. cmx-4-9. Classification (NCBI taxonomy): domain Bacteria; kingdom Bacillati; phylum Actinomycetota; class Actinomycetes; order Kitasatosporales; family Streptomycetaceae; genus Streptomyces; species Streptomyces sp. cmx-4-9. The sequence continues at coordinate 64,788 of NZ_JAEBEE010000008.1, forward strand.
GGCCGGTGTGCGTGCTGAGCGCCGGGCTCGCCATGGCCTGGTTCGACTGGGACGCGGTCGCCGCGCGGCTCACCGCCGCCGGCCGCACCGTCGTCCGCTTCGACCGCCCCGGACACGGCCTCAGCGGCCCGGCCCGCACCCCGGCGAGCGCCGCCGGGGAAGCCCGTCGGATCGCCGGGCTGCTGGACGTCCTCGGGCTGGCCGGACCGGTCACCGTGGCCGGTCACTCCATCGCCGGGTTCCACGCCGAGGCGTTCGCCCGCCTGTACCCGGGGCGCACCGCCGCCCTGGTGCTGGTGGACTCCAGCGTGGAGGAGGACCCGCACGCCCTCTGGCCCGCCGCCCTGCGCGCCGCCGCCGCCCGCGGGCTCGGCCGGGCGCTGACCGCCGCCGGGCTACCGGCCGCGCTGGGCCCGCCGGCCCGGCGCGCCACCGTACGGGCCTCGCGGACCGGCGGCGCCGACCCCGCGCCGCGGGACCTCGTACGCCGCTGCTACCGCACCGGCCGGGTCTGGCGCGGGGCCCTGCTGGAGAACGCCGGCTACCCGGACACGGCCGCCGAGGTGCTCGCGCTGCGCCGTACGCACCCCCTGGCCGCCCCCGCCACCGTCCTCGTCGGCCACGACGGAGGCGGCGGCCGCGGCACGCAGCGCTGGCTCGACCGGCAGGCAGCGCTCGCCGACCGGCTCGGGGCCCGCTTCGACGTCGCCGCCCCCGCCGGCCACCTGGTCATGCTGGACCGCCCGGAGCAGGTGGCCCGGGCCATCCGCACGGCCGCGGACACCCGGACCCCGGCAGCACGGATACCGGGCCCCTGACCGCGGAACCGGAGCCCCTGACCGCGGGTCCGGGGACCTAACCGCGGGGCGCGGCCCCGCGCTTGGCGAGCATGTCCGCCATCAGGGTGAGCTCCGACTGCTGGGCCTCGGCCATGCCCTGGGCCAGGGCCCGCTCGGCGGGCGTCACGCACTGCCGCGCACAACCCTCGGCCATGGCGACGCCGCCCTTGTGGTGGTCGGTCATCAGCTGGAGGTAGAGCACCTCCGCCTCCCGGCCCGACACCGTGCCCAGCCGGGTGATCTCCTCCTTGGTCGCCATGCCCGGCATCAGCGCGCCCGGTGCGGCGGTGTGCGCCCCGTGGCCCGCATGCCCGTCACCCGTTCCCATCCAGGACATCGGCGGCTCGCCCGCCACCGTCTTCGGCAGCCCCCACAGGTCCAGCCAGCCCAGCAGCATGCCGCGCTGGTTGGCCTGGGTGTTGGCGATGTCGTACGCGAGGCTGCGCACGGCCTCGTCCTGCGTACGGTCCCGCACGACGAAGGACATCTCCACCGCCTGCTGGTGGTGGACGGCCATGTCCCGGGCGAAGCCCGCGTCGGGGGAGTGCAGAGCGGGCGTACGGGGAGCCGCGTCCGCGCCGCCGCCGCTCGCCGCGGAGACCGTGGCCGCCGCGGCGAACAGCAGGGCGAGCAGGACCGCGGCGCCGGCGGCCCAGTACGTACGGCTCACTTGTCGGCCAGGCCGTTCGTGCAGGCCGCGCCGGGCTCGGGGGTCTGCGGGCCCTGGACGTACCGGGTGAAGAACTGCGCCACCCGCGGGTCGTCCGCCGTGTCCACGGTCAGCTGCTTGCCCCAGGCGCTCAGCATGATCGCGCCGGCCTGCTCCTTGACCGGGCTCATCAGCGAGTACGGGGTCTTGCGGACCGTCTCGGCCAGCTTGTCCACCTCGCCCTTGGCGGCCTTCTCGTTGTACGTCACCCAGACCGCGCCGTGCTCCAGCGAGTGGACGGCGTTCACCTCGGGCAGCGGGTTCGCGTACACGTCGCCGTTGCAGTTCATCCAGCGCGGGTGGTGGTCCCCGCCGACCGGCGGGTTCATCTCGTACTTCACCGGGGTCTCGACGTGGTTGCGGCCCAGCTTCTTCGCGTCCCAGGTCTGCTCGCCGGCGACGGGGGCCTTGGCGGCCGCCTCCTTGGCGTCCTGCTTCTCCTGCTGGTCGATCATCACCCAGGCGCCGAAGCCGACGAGGGCGGCGACCACGAGCGTCGAAGCGGTGATCGCGACAGCCTTGTTGCGCCGGTCGCGGGCCTTGTCGGCCCGGCGCATCTCGGCTATCCGCGCCTGGCGGGACTGCTGGTCCTCGCGGTGGTTGCGGTCGTTGTTGCCGGTCCTGCTCGCCATGTGCCGTGGTCCTTCTGCTGAGGGGGGTGGAGGGTGGATCCGGTGGTGCGCGTGCGGCGCCGGACCCGTCAGGTCCGCAGCACTTGGAGGGCGTGGAGGTCGGGGGCGCGGGCGAGCGTCCCGGCGGGCCGGGGACGCGGCGCCACGGCCGGGCGGGCGCCGGGTACGGGGCCCGTCCGGCCCCCGGCCACGGCGGGCGGCGGGACGGGCAGGACCCCCGGGGTGACGTGGGCGGAGCCCGAGCAGCCCGGCGGCCCGGAAGGGGACAGGCAGACGGGGCCCGCCGGATACCCGGCGGGCGCGCCCGGCCGCACGTGCCCCGCGGGCCGTGCGTCCGGTACGTACCCCGCGTCCGATGCGTGCCCCGCGGGCCCCGTGTCCCGTACGTGCCCCGCGTCCGGTGCGTGCCCCGCGGGCCTCGCGTGTCGTACGTGCCCGTCGCCGGAGGCGGCCTGGACCCCGGCCGCGCCGGGCCGTGCGCACAGGAACAGCGCACCCGCCAAGGCCCCGGCCAGCACCGCCGCCAGCACCCCGGCCAGGACTCCGGAGGCCGTCGGCAGGACGGCACGGCGCGTCGCGGGACGCCCGCGGCGTCCGCCCTGCGTGTGCTCCCGGCCCCCCATGGGCGCAGATGGTAATGCTCATGACGGGCCTGCGGTCAGGTCGGGGGTGCCGCGACCTCGGGCAGGTGCGTAATGTGGCGGAAACCACCGCTGGCGATACTGGGCCGACCCGACTGTGCCCGCGCTCTCGCGGCGATGGTGCACAGGCCGTCTGAACTGCGAGGATGAAGGCATGGACAAGCAGCAGGAATTCGTCCTCCGGACGCTTGAGGAGCGCGACATCCGCTTCGTGCGCCTGTGGTTCACCGACGTACTGGGCTTCCTGAAGTCCGTCGCGGTCGCCCCCGCGGAGCTGGAGCAGGCCTTCGACGAGGGCATCGGCTTCGACGGCTCCGCCATCGAGGGCTTCGCCCGGGTCTACGAGTCCGACATGATCGCCAAGCCGGACCCGAGCACGTTCCAGATACTGCCGTGGCGCGCGGAGGCCCCCGGGACCGCCCGGATGTTCTGCGACATCCTGATGCCGGACGGCTCACCGTCCTTCGCGGACCCCCGCTACGTCCTCAAGCGCATCCTCGCCAAGACCTCCGACCTCGGCTTCACCTTCTACACCCACCCGGAGATCGAGTTCTTCCTGCTGAAGGACAAGCCGCTGGACGGCTCCCGTCCGGTGCCGGCCGACAACTCCGGCTACTTCGACCACACCCCGCAGAACGTCGGCATGGACTTCCGCCGCCAGGCGATCACCATGCTCGAATCGATGGGCATCTCGGTCGAGTTCAGCCACCACGAGGGCGCCCCCGGCCAGCAGGAGATCGACCTGCGCTACGCGGACGCGCTGTCCACGGCCGACAACATCATGACCTTCCGCCTGGTCATGAAGCAGGTCGCCCTGGAACAGGGCGTGCAGGCCACCTTCATGCCCAAGCCCTTCTCCGAGTACCCGGGTTCGGGCATGCACACCCACCTCTCCCTCTTCGAGGGCGACCGCAACGCCTTCTACGAGTCGGGCGCCGAATACCAGCTCTCGAAGGTCGGCCGCTCCTTCATCGCAGGCCTGCTCAAGCACGCCGCGGAGACCGCGGCGGTCACCAACCAGTGGGTCAACTCCTACAAGCGCATCTGGGGCGGCTCCTCCCGCAGCGCCGGCGCGGGCGGCGAGGCCCCCTCGTACATCTGCTGGGGCCACAACAACCGCTCGGCCCTGATCCGCGTCCCGATGTACAAGCCGGGCAAGACGGGCTCCTCCCGGGTGGAGGTCCGCTCGATCGACTCGGGCGCCAACCCCTACCTGACGTACGCGGTCCTCCTCGCGGCGGGCCTCAAGGGCATCGAGGAGGGCTACGAACTGCCGGCGGGCGCCGACGACGACGTCTGGGCCCTCTCCGACGCCGAACGCCGCGCGATGGGCATCGAACCCCTCCCGCAGAACCTCGGCGAGGCCATCGCCCTGATGGAGCGCAGCGAACTGGTCGCCGAAACCCTCGGCGAGCACGTCTTCGACTTCTTCCTGCGCAACAAGAAGCAGGAGTGGGAGGAGTACCGCTCGGAGGTCACGGCCTTCGAACTCCGCAAGATGATGCCGGTGCTGTAACGCCGGCCGCCGTCCGGACTCCCGGGCCCGGTGGGCGCCGCCCACCGGGCCCGGGGCCGTTCAGGGCGCCGTTTCGGGTGACAGCACCGGGGAGGCGGCGGCGTGTTCCGTGCAGGCCGCCCACCAGCTGTCGCCGCCGGCGGAGGAGACCTGCACGCTCCATGCCGCGGGGCGGGGGCAGGGGGCCGCCCAGGTGCAGTCGCCCCGCGCTGACAGGGTGCCGCTCCGGTGGTGGTCGGCCGACCAGGGGTGCTTCTCCTGGAGTTCCATGACGTGCGGTTCCATGACGGACAGACAAGCACGGGTGCCTGCCGCCGCGCAGCCGAACGGGACGGTCCCCGGGCCCGGCCGTGCCGGGCAGGGCCCGGTAGCCTGGCGGGGTGGTGCGCTGGGCGGCAGGTGGCGGCCGGAAGCGTTCTGCCGGGCCGGTGAGGAGGGCGAGGCATGGGTGTGCACACCGCCGTGTGGTCCGGGCCGGTGCGGCAGGTGCCCGAGCGGGTCTGGTACGCGTCCTACGGGTCCAACATGCACCTCGACCGGCTGGCCGCCTACATCGCCGGCGGCACCCCGCACGGGACGGCGCGGACGTACCCGGGCTGCCGGGACCGGCGGGCCCCGGAGCGGTCGATCGCCGTCGAGCTCGACGGCGCCCTGTACTTCGCCACCGAGTCCATGGTGTGGACGGGCGGCCGCGGCTTCCACGATCCGGGCGCGCCCGGCCGGATGCGGGGGCGCGCCCACCTGGTGACCGTGGGTCAGCTGTCCGACATCGCCGCGCAGGAGATGTACGGAGTGCCGGGCGCGGACCTGGACCTGACCGGGGTGCTCCGTGACGGCCGGGACGCCGTGGGCCCCGGACGGTACGAGACGCTGATCTGCCCCGGGGAGATCGAGGGGATTCCCGTGGTGACGTTCACCGCGCCGTGGTCCCTGCACGACGTCGAGCTCCTCGCGCCTTCCGCCGCCTACCTGCGGTACCTGGCCGGCGGACTCCTGGAGTCCGGGCCGTGGTCCGAGCCGGACATCGCCGCCTACCTGTCCGCCTGCCCCGGCGCGGCCGGCCTCTGGACGCCGGAGCAGGTCCTGGACCTGCTGACGGCCGGCCTCCCCGGGTGACGCCGGGGGCCCGGGCCCGCCGGGGCCGCGCCCCCGGGTTCCAGGCGGGCCGCCGGGGCGCCCGCGGAGAGCATCCGCGGCTCCGACCAGGAGGCGGAGGAGCCGAGCCCCGTCGTGCGGACCGTGCCGCCGGCGGCACGGTCTGCGAGCAGGCGGCCCGCAACGGCGACCGCGCCGTGGCCGGCCGGGCCACCGGCTAAACCCGCCGCCCAGCCCGGCGCGCGGCCCGCCGCCCCGCCCCCGCCGCCCGGCTGCCCTCGGCGCCCGACCGGTGGCTGATCCCGCCGTCCGGGCGCCCGGCCGTCCGCCGCGGCCCGGCCCCCGGCCGCAGGCTGAACCCGCCGCCCGGCCGTCCGCCCCGACCCGCCGCCCGACCCGGCCCAGCCCCCGCCGCCCGGCCCGGCCCCCGCCGCCCGGCCCAGCCCCCACCGCCCCGCCCGGCCCCGGCCCCCGGCCCGCCGCCGTGGCGGCGCGTTTGTGGTGAGTCGACGGGGGCCCGGCGTGATCGGCGGCGCATCGCCTAGGCTCAGCCCCAGGCACGCCAGGGCAGGGGCAGCCGATGACCGACGACCGCGGGAGGCGGCGGGATGACAGTCCCGGGACGCAGGAGCAGCACCTTCATCCGGCTGCTGCGCAGCGGGTTCACCGACCCGTCCGCCGCCGCCCGGCTGCTCGACGCCGACGCGCTGGCCGCCGTACGGGCCGATCCGGTGCTCCTCGACGCGCTCGGCGCGACCGCCGACCCCGACCTGGCCCTCCTCGGGCTGGTCCGCCTCGCCGAGGCGCAGCCCCCCGAGGAGCTGCCAGGCCTCCTCGACACGCTCGTCAGCGCCAAACCGCTGCGCGACCGGCTACTCGGGGTGCTCGGCGCGTCCGAGGCGCTCGCCGACCACCTGGCCCGCCACCCGCTGGACTGGCAGGCCCTGGTCACCTACGAGGCCGCCGACCTCCACCCGGGCCTGCGCGAGTTCGAGAAGGGGCTGGCCGGGGCGCACGACCCGGTCGCGCTGCGCGTCGCCTACCGCCGCTGCCTGCTCTCCATCGCCGCCCGCGACGTCTGCGGCACCATAGACGTCGCCGACACCGCCGCCGAGCTCGCCGACCTCGCCACCGCCACCCTCCGCGCGGCCCTGCGCATCGCCGCCGCCGCGGCCGCCGAGGACGCGGCCGCCTGCCGGCTCGCCGTCATCGCGATGGGCAAATGCGGCGGCAACGAGCTGAACTACGTCTCCGACGTCGACGTCATCTTCGTCGCCGAGGCCGCCGCCGGCGTCGACGAGGCGAAGGGCCTGCAGGCCGCCACCCGGCTGGCCTCCCACCTCATGCGGATCTGCTCCGAGACCACCGTCGAGGGCACCATCTGGCCGGTCGACGCCAACCTCCGCCCCGAGGGCAGGAACGGCCCGCTCGTACGGACGCTCTCCTCCCACCTCGCCTACTACCAGCGCTGGGCCAAGACCTGGGAGTTCCAGGCCCTGCTCAAGGCGCGGGCCGTGGCCGGGGACGCCGCCCTCGGCGCCGAGTACATCGAGGCCATAAGCCCGCTGGTCTGGCAGGCCGCCGAACGCGACAACTTCGTCGCCGACGTCCAGCAGATGCGCCGCCGCGTCGTCGACAACATCCCCGCCGCCCAGGTCGACCGGGAGCTCAAACTCGGCCCCGGCGGACTGCGCGACGTCGAATTCGCCGTCCAGCTGCTCCAGCTCGTGCACGGCCGCAGCGACGCGACCCTGCACTCCGGCAGCACCCTCGACGCCCTCCACGCCCTCGCCGCGGGCGGCTACGTCGGCCGGGCCGACGCGGCCCAGCTGCACGACGCGTACCGCTTCCTGCGCGCCATGGAGCACCGCATCCAGCTCTACCGGCTGCGCCGCACCCACCTCGTCCCGGAGGACGAGGCCGACCTGCGGCGCCTGGGCCGCTCCCTGGGCCTGCGCACCGAACCCGTCGCCGAGCTCAACAAGGCCTGGCGGCGCCACGCCTCCGTGGTCCGCCGGCTGCACGAGAAGCTGTTCTACCGGCCCCTGCTCGACGCGGTCGCCCAGCTCACCCCCGGCGAGACCCGGCTCTCGCCCCGCGCCGCGGGCCAGCGCCTCGAAGCCCTCGGGTACGCCGACCCGGCCGCGGCCCTGCGCCACCTGGAAGCCCTCGCCTCCGGCGTCACCCGCAAGGCCGCCATCCAGCGCACCCTGCTGCCCGTGATGCTCGGCTGGTTCGCGGACTCCGCCGACCCGGACGCCGGACTGTTCAACTTCCGCAAGGTCTCCGACGCCCTCGGCAAGACCCCCTGGTACCTGCGGCTGCTGCGCGACGAGGGCGCCGCCGCCGAAAACCTCGCCCGGGTGCTGTCCGCCGGCCGCCTCGCTCCCGACCTGCTGCTGCGGGCCCCCGAGGCGGTGGCCCTGCTCGGCGACCCCGGCGGCCTGCAGCCGCGGACGCACGCGGCGCTGGAGCAGGAGGTCCTCGCCGCCGTCGGCCGGGCCGGGGACCCCGAGGCCGCCGTCGCCGCCGCCCGCGGAGTGCGCCGCCGCGAGCTGTTCCGCACCACCGCCGGAGACATCATCGGCTCCTACGGCACGGAGGACAGGCCCGCCGAGGAGGACCACGGGGCGTTGGTCGACCGGGTCGGCGGAGCCGTCTCCGACCTGACCGCCGTGACCGTCGCCGGCGCCCTGCGGGCCGCCGTGCAGAGCAACTTCGGCGACACCCTGCCGACCCGTTTCGCCGTCATCGGCGTCGGCCGGTTCGGCGGCCACGAGCTGAGCTACGGCTCCGACGCCGACGTCCTCTTCGTCCACGAGCCCCGCGAGGGCGTCGACGAGCAGGAGGCCGCGAAGGCCGCGCAGACCGTCATCGCGGAGATGCGCCGCCTGCTCCAACTGCCGACCACCGACCCGCCGCTGCTCATCGACTGCGACCTGCGCCCCGAGGGCCGTTCCGGGCCGCTGGTGCGCACCCTGGCCTCGTACGCGGCGTACTACCGGCGCTGGGCCCTGACCTGGGAGAGCCAGGCCCTGCTGCGCGCCGAGCCCGTCGCCGGGGACAAGGAGCTGGGCGCCAGGTTCATCGAGCTGATCGACCCGCTGCGCTATCCCGCGGAGGGCCTCGGCGAGGACGCGGTGCGCGAGATCCGCCGCCTGAAGGCGCGCATGGAGTCGGAGCGGATGCCCCGCGGCGCCGACCCGACCCTGCACACCAAGCTCGGCCGCGGCGGCCTCAGCGACGTCGAGTGGACCGTCCAGCTGATGCAGATGCGGCACGCCTGGGCCGAACCGGGCCTGCGCACCACCCGCACCCGCGAGGCACTGGCCGCCGCCCACGCGGCCGGCCTGATCCGCACCGAGGACGCGCAGATCCTCGACGAAGCCTGGATCCTGGCCACCCGCGTCCGCAACGCGGTGATGCTGGTCCGGGGCCGGGCCGGCGACACCTTCCCGTCCGAGACCCGCGAACTGGCCGCGGTGGGCCGCTACCTCGGCTACCCGGAGGGCACGGCCGGCGAGATGCTGGACGACTACCGCCGCATCACCCGGCGCGCCCGCGCCGTGGTGGACGAGCTGTTCTACGGCGCCTGAGGGGGCGCGCCCCCGCCCGTGGCGGGGGCTGCGCTCCGGCCGAGGCCACGACGACGGCCGCGACGTCGGCGGAGACGCGGGCCGAGACGGTGGCGGAGACGGGGGCCGCAACGGTGGCGGAGACGAGGGCCGAGACGGTGGCGGGGGCGGACGCGGAGGCTCAGGACCGGGCGCGGGCGCGGTAGCGGTGCACCAGCGCGGTCACCGGATGCGGGCCGGCGAGCCCGGGGTGGCGCGGCAGGCGGTGGGGGAGCGAGCCGAACCACGCCCGCGAGACCGTGTAGCCGAAGGCCAGGCAGAGCATGCCGCCCACGGCGTCGAGCCAGAAGTGGTTGGCGGTGGCCACGATGACGACGAGGGTCGCCGTCGGGTAGAGCAGGCCCAGGATCCGGGCCCACGGGGCGGAGGCGACCGCGAAGATCGTCAGCCCGCACCAGAGCGACCAGCCTATGTGCATCGAGGGCATGGCGGCGTACTGGTTCGACATGTGCTTCAGGTTCCCGGAGGCCATGGACCCCCAGGTGTGGTGCACGAGCACGGTGTCGATGAAGTCCTGCCCGTTCATCAGCCGGGGCGGCGCGAGCGGGTAGAAGTAGTAGCCGACCAGAGCGACACCCGTGGTGGCGAAGAGCACCAGGCGGGTGGCCGCGTAACGCCCGGGGTGGAAGCGGTAGATCCAGACCAGCACGCCGATGGTCACCACGAAATGCAGGGTGGCGTAGTAGTAGTTCATGCCCACGATCAGCCACGTCACGGAGTTCACGGAGTGGTTGACGCTCTGCTCGACGGCGATCCCCAGGGCGCGCTCCGCGCTCCAGATCCAGTCGGCGTTCGCGAGGGCGGCCGCCTTCTGCTCGGGTACCGCGTTGCGGATCAGCGAGTACGTCCAGTAGCTGACGGCGATCAGCAGGACCTCGAACCAGATCCGCGGCCGGCGCGGGCTGCGCAGCCGGGCGAGCAGGGCGCCGTCGGACGCCGGCCCGGCCTCCTCGTGCCCGGTCACGGGGTGCGACGAGACGTCCGTCCGGGTTTCCAGTGTCTTCACGCTCGCTTCACCCATGGGGAGAGAGTCTGCCAGATGCGATCTCCCCTCCGATCATCCCTCGGGACGGTCTTCGGCGCCCGGGGTCCCCCTGGGGGAGGACCCGGCCCCCGCGGCGTGCGGGCCGCCGGCTCCCGCTACGGCCTGCGGTGCTGTCCCGGACCGGAAGCCGTCGAGCCGCGCACCACCAGCTCGGGGAGGAAGACGAACTCGCTGTGCGGGGCCGGCGTACCGCCGATCTCCTCCAGCAGGGTCCGTACGGCGGCCTGGCCCATCGCCAGCACCGGCTGCCGGATCGTGGTCAGCGGCGGATCGGTGAACGCTATCAGCGGGGAGTCGTCGAAGCCGACGACGGAGACGTCCTGCGGCACCCGCAGCCCCTGCTGCCGGGCGGCCCGGATCGCGCCGAGCGCCATCATGTCGCTGGCGCAGACCACCGCCGTGCAGCCGCGGGAGATCAGCGCGGTCGCGGCGGCCTGCCCGCCCTCCAGGGTGTAGAGGGAGTGCTGGACCAGTTCCTCGGTCTGCGCCCCGGTCAGGCCGAGACGCTCCTGCATCCCCAGCCGGAAGCCCTCGATCTTGCGCAGTACCGGCACGAACCGCTTCGGCCCCACCGCGAGCCCGATGCGGGTGTGCCCGAGCGCGGTCAGGTGGGTCACGGCGAGCTGCATCGCGGCCCGGTCGTCGGGGGAGACGAAGGGCGCCTGGACCTTGTCGGAGAAGCCGTTGATCAGGACGTAGGGGACGCCCTGCCCGCGGAGCTGGTCGTAGCGGCCCATGTCCGCGGTGGTGTCGGCGTGCAGGCCCGAGACGAAGATGATCCCGGAGACCCCGCGGTCGACCAGCATCTCGGTCAGCTCGTCCTCGGTGGACCCGCCCGGGGTCTGTGTGGCCAGCACCGGCGTGTACCCCTGGCGGGTCAGGGCCTGGCCGATGACCTGGGCGAGCGCCGGGAAGATCGGATTGTCCAGCTCGGGGGTTATGAGGCCGACGAGTCCGGCGCTGCGCTGGCGCAGTCGTACCGGCCGTTCGTATCCGAGCACGTCGAGTGCGGCCAGAACGGATTCGCGGGTGCCCGCGGCCACACCGGGCTTGCCGTTGAGCACGCGGCTGACTGTGGCTTCGCTGACCCCCGCCTGGGTTGCGATGTCGGCAAGCCGTGCGGTCACGGGATGGGACTGTACCGGTCGCACGTTCAGATTGCCCACCACGTGCAGGAATCCGCGGGAAGCCGCACGGTGCGCCCGTCGGTGTCCACCGGGGCACTGGAGAGCACGGGGCGTCCGGGCGCGGGGAGTTCCACCGGCACGGGCCGGGTGTTGAAGGAGCAGGCGAAGCCCGGCCGGACGAACAGCAGCACGCCCTCGGGCGCGGGCAGCCACCGCATCCCGGCGAGCCCGGCGCCGGTCCCGTCCGTCCCGGCCTCCCGTCCCGCTCCGGCCGCCCCTTCCGCTCCGTTCTCCCCTTCCTCTGCGGCCGGCCCGTCCTCGCCGAAGGCCACGGTCGCGCCCGCTTCCGGGGCGCCCAGCCCCGGCAGGGCCCGGCGCAGTTCCAGCGCGGCCCGGTACAGCTCCAGCGTGGAGTGCGGGTCGCCGGTCTGTGCGGCGACGCTGAGGCCGCCCCATCCCGCGGGCTGCGGGAGCCAGCTGCCGGCCGGCCCGAACCCGTACGGGGGCTCGGCCCCGGACCAGGGGATCGGCACCCGGCAGCCGTCGCGCAGGCCGTCCTGCCCGGCGGTGCGCAGGAACGCCGGGTCCTGGCGGGCCCCGGCCGGCAGGTCGAGGACCTCGGGCAGGCCGAGCTCCTCGCCCTGGTAGAGGTACGCCGACCCGGGCAGCGCCAGCATCAGCAGCGCGGCGGCCCGGGCCCGGGCCAGGCCGCGGGCCCCGTCCCCGTACCGGGTCACGTGCCGTACAACGTCGTGGTTGGACAGCACCCAGGTGGTCGGCGCCCCCACCGCGGTGGTGGCGGCCAGTGACTCGTCGATCACGGTGCGCATCGCGGCGGCGTCCCAGGGGCACTTCAGGAAGCGGAAGTTGAAGGCCTGGTGCAGCTCGTCCGGGCGCACGTACTGCGCGAGCCGCTCGGAGGTCGGCGCCCAGGCCTCGGCGACGCCGATGCGCGCGCCCTCGTAGGAGTCCAGGAGCCGGCGCCAGGAGCGGTGGATGGCGTGGACCCCGTCCTGGTCGAAGAAGGGCAGGGCCTGGGTGCCGATGAGGGTGGCCTGGGCGCCGCGGCCGAGGTCCGGCAGGCCGGGGGCCTTGACCATGCCGTGGGCCACGTCGATGCGGAAACCGTCCACGCCGAGGTCGAGCCAGAACCGCAGGACCGACTCGAACTCGGCGGCGACCTCGGGGTGCTCCCAGTTCAGGTCGGGCTGCTCGGGTGCGAACAGGTGCAGGTACCAGGACCCGTCCGGGGTACGGGTCCAGGCGGGCCCGCCGAAGACGGACTCCCAGTCGTTCGGCGGCTGCGCGCCGCCGGGGCCGCGGCCGGGCCGGAAGTGGTAGCGGGCGCGGGCCCCCGGGTCCCCGGCGAGGGCGGCGCGGAACCAGGCGTGCCGGTCCGAGGTGTGGTTCGGCACCACGTCGACGACGACCCGCAGGCCGAGGGCGTGCGCGGCCCGGACGAGGTCGTCGGCGTCGGCGAGGTCGCCGAAGAGCGGGTCCACGGCCCGGTAGTCGGCGACGTCGTAGCCCCCGTCGGCCTGCGGGGAGACGTAGAAGGGGGTCAGCCACACGGCGTCGACCCCGAGCCGGGCCAGGTGCGGCAGCCGCTCGCGGACCCCGCGCAGGTCGCCGACGCCGTCCCCGTCGCTGTCCGCGAAGCTGCGCACGTACACCTGGTAGATGACGGCATCGCGCCACCAGCCGCCACCGCTTGCGGTCGCGTTGCTGGAAGCGCTTGCAAGCCGGGAGGCGGTCAGCTCATGGGTCATATCGGGGTCAACGCGAGCACAGCCCCCCTGGTTGCGGGCCCGGACAGTCGAAGACGACTCGAACTAACAGCAAGCTGCGGCAACCGTACGGACACACGGATGTAACGATCACCAGGTCTTGCAGAAAATTGCCGCAAGGTCTTTCGGGCGGCTTTCAGTCTTGTTAGGTTCCTGGCAACTCGGGACCGCGAGGAAGCGGCCGGGATCATCGAAGGAGTTCATATGCGGCGTGGCATAGCGGCCACCGCGCTGGTCGCGGCCCTGGCGCTCGCGGCGACGGCTTGCGGTGGGGACACTCAGGACGGCAAGGACGCGGCCGGCGAGACGAAGGCCGGTGGCGAGCTCTCCGGCACGGTCACGTGGTGGGACACCTCGAACGACGCCGAGAAGGCCAGCTTCCAGAAGATCGCCGAGGCGTTCACCGCGAAGCACCCGAAGGTGACCGTCAAGTACGTCAACGTCCCGTACGGCGACGCGCAGAACAAGGTCAAGAACGCCTTCAGCAGCGGTTCCGACGCTCCCGACGTGATCCGCGCCGACGTCGGCTGGGTCGCCGACTTCGCCTCGCTGGGCTACCTCGACGAGGTCCCCGCCGAGACGGCGAAGAAGGTCGACGCCGAGTTCCTGCCCCAGGCCGCGGCCAGCGGCAAGTACGAGGGCAAGACCTACGCCGTACCGCAGGTCATCGACACCCTCGGCCTCTTCTACAACAAGAAGATGCTCGCCGACGCGGGTGTCCAGCCCCCCACCACCCTGGAGGAGCTGAAGACCGCCGCCGCCGCCATCAAGGCCAAGACCGGCAAGGCCGGCCTCTACCTGCGCGGCGACGACTCGTACTGGTTCCTCCCGCTGATCTACGGCGAGGGCGGCGACCTGGTCGACGCGAAGAACAAGACGGTCACCGTGGACAACGCGGCGGGCGTCAAGGCCTTCAAGACGGCCCGCGAACTGGTCACCTCCGGCGCGGCGGTCACCAACGCCACCGACGGCTGGACCAACATGCAGACCGCCTTCAAGTCGGGCGAGGCCGCCATGATGATCAACGGTCCGTGGGCCGTCGCCGACACCTACGCCGGCGACCAGTTCAAGGACAAGGCCAACCTCGGCGTCGCCGCCGTCCCGGCCGGCTCCGTCAAGGCGGGCGCCCCGCAGGGCGGCCACGACCTCGGCGTCTACGCGGGCTCCAAGAACCGCGCCGCGGCCCACGCCTTCGTGGACTACATGACCTCCCAGGAGGTCCAGGTCCAGTCCGCCAAGGACCTGAGCCTGCTCCCGACCCGGACCGCCGCCTACGAGGCGCCGGACGTCAAGAGCAGCGAGATGGTGCAGTTCTTCAAGCCGGCCGTGGACAAGGCCGTCGAGCGCGCCTGGATCCCCGAGAACGGCTCCCTCTTCGAGCCGCTGAAGGTCGAGTACACCAAGGCGATCACGGGAGCCTCCTCCCCGGAGGACGCGGCCAAGGCGGCCGGCGCCGAGTTCCGCAAGATCCTCAAGGGTTGGAAGTAGAGAAACCATGGCTGCTCACACCAGCCAGTCGGTGGCCGCGGCCGCGGGCGACGACGTCGGACACACCGACGCCGCCCGCGGCCGGGGCCGCAGGACTGACAGCGGGAAGCGCGGTGGAGCGAGGCGCGCCCTCGCCACCCACTGGTACGCCTGGGCCATGATCGCCCCGGTGGTGCTCGTCCTCGGCGTGATCATCGGCTGGCCGCTCGTGCGCGGCATCTACCTGTCGCTGACCGACGCCAACGAGCGCAACGTCGCCCGGACGATCGGCGCCAACCACATCGAGGCCACGTACGAGTTCGTCGGACTCGACAACTACGTGTCCGTGCTCGGCGACCCCGTCTTCCTGCAGCGGCTGGTGTGGACGGTGGTGTGGACCGTCGCCTGCGTCTCCGTCACCTTCGCGCTCGGCCTGGCCCTGGCCACCATGCTCAACCGGGACTTCCGGGGCCGCGCCGCCTACCGGATGGCGCTCATCCTGCCCTGGGCCGTCCCCGGCTTCGTCTCCGTCTTCGCCTGGCGGTTCCTCTTCAACCGGGACAACGGCATTCTCAACAAGGTCCTCGAAGGCGGCGGGATCTCCGCGATCCCGTGGCTGGACGACCCGACCTGGGCCAAGCTCTCGGTCATCACCGTGAACGTGTGGCTCGGCGTCCCCTTCATGATGGTCGCCCTGCTCGGCGGACTGCAGTCGATCCCCGGCGAGCTCTACGAGGCCGCCGAGATGGACGGCGCGAGCGCCTGGCAGCGCTTCCGCCACATCACCCTGCCCGGTCTGCGCGCGGTGAGCATGACGGTGGTCCTGCTCTCCACCATCTGGACCTTCAACATGTTCCCGGTGATCTTCCTGCTCACCCGGGGCGGCCCCGGCGACTCCACCGAGATCCTGGTGACCCAGGCGTTCCGCGAGGCGTTCATCGCCAGCCCGCGCGATTTCGCAGGCTCCGCCACGTGGGGCGTCCTCATCCTCGCCCTGCTCATGATCTTCGCGCTGGTCTACCGGCGCTCGCTGCGCAAGCAGGGAGAGGTGTGGTGACCATGACCACCCGCACACGGGGCCGGCGCGGCCCCCTCGCCTCCGCCGGACTGCACCTCACCCTGCTGGCCGCCTCCGTGATCGCGGTCTTCCCGGTCCTGTGGATCCTGCTGACCTCGCTCAAGCCCGCGCAGTACGCGATCACCACGGACTTCGTGAAGGAGCCGACCCTCGGCAACTACCGCCACCTGCTGGAGGACAGCCACTTCTTCAGCTGGTTCGCGAACTCCGTCCTCGTCGCGGGCGTCACCACCGTCCTCGGCGTGTTCATCGCCGCGACCACCGGCTACGCGGTCAGCCGCTTCCGGTTCCCCGGCATGCGGCCGCTGATGTGGACCCTGCTCATCACGCAGATGTTCCCGATGGCGATCCTCATCGTCCCGCTGTACAACCTGATGGGCGACCTCGGGCTGCTCAACCAGCCCCTCGGCCTGATCATCACCTACCTCACCATCGCCGTGCCGTTCTGCGCCTGGATGATGAAGGGGTTCTTCGACACCATCCCGGTGGAGATCGACGAATCCGGCCGGGTCGACGGGCTCAACCCCTTCGGCACCTTCTGGCGGCTGATCCTGCCGCTGGCCAGGCCCGGGCTCGCCGTCACCGGTTTCTACGCCTTCATCACGGCCTGGGGCGAAGTCGCGTACGCCTCCGCCTTCATGGTCGGCGAGGAGAACCTCACCCTGGCCGGCGGACTGCAGACCTTCGTCACCCAGTACACCTCCGACTGGGGAGCGATGAGCGCCGCTTCCGTGCTCATCGCCATCCCGGCCGCGATCTTCTTCGTCTTCGCCCAGCGCCACCTCGTCGCCGGAATGACGGCGGGCGCCACCAAGGGCTGACCACCCGCGCCCGCCCCCGCACCACCGGCCCGACCTCTCCAAGGACGACATGACCCAGCACCTCGCCGAGACCTTCCCCACCTCCGCCGGCACCCTGCCCGGCTGGTGGAGAGAAGCGGTGATCTACCAGGTCTATCCGCGCAGTTTCGCCGACTCCGACGGGGACGGCATGGGGGACCTCGAAGGCATCCGCAGCCGTCTGCCCTACCTCAAGGACCTGGGGGTCGACGCCGTCTGGCTCAGCCCGTTCTACGCCTCCCCGCAGGCCGACGCGGGCTACGACGTCGCCGACTACCGGGCCATCGACCCGATGTTCGGCACCCTGCACGACGCCGACGCCGTGATCCGCGAGGCCCACGCCCTGGGCCTGCGCATCATCGTCGACCTCGTCCCCAACCACTGCTCCGACCAGCACGAATGGTTCAAGCAGGCACTGCGAGAAGGCCCCGGCACCCCGCTGCGCGAGCGGTTCCACTTCCGTCCGGGCCAGGGCGAGCACGGCGAACTGCCGCCCAACGACTGGGAGTCCATCTTCGGCGGGCCCGCCTGGACCCGCGTCGCCGACGGGGAGTGGTACCTGCACCTCTTCGCGCCCGAGCAGCCCGACTTCAACTGGGAGCACCCCGCCGTCCAGGACGAGTTCCGCTCCATCCTGCGGTTCTGGCTCGACCTCGGCGCCGACGGCTTCCGCATCGACGTGGCCCACGGCCTGGTCAAGGCCCCCGGCCTGCCCGACCTCGGCCGGGACGAGCAGCTCAAGCTGCTGGGCAACCAGGTGCTGCCCTTCTTCGACCAGGACGGGGTCCACGAGATCTACCGGTCCTGGCGCCGGGTCCTCGACGAGTACGCGGGCGACCGCATCGGCGTCGCCGAGGCCTGGACCCCGAGCGCCGACCGCACCGCGCTCTACCTGCGCCCCGACGAGCTGCACCAGGCCTTCAACTTCCACTACCTGAACACCGGCTGGGACGCCGAGGCGCTGCGCGGCGCCATCGACGACTCGCTCGACTCGATGCGGCCGGTGGGCGCCCCGACGACCTGGGTGCTGTCCAACCACGACGTCGTACGCCACCGGACCCGGTTCGGCAGCCTGGAGCGGGCGCGGGCGGCCGCGCTGCTGATGCTGGCCCTGCCCGGCTCGGCGTACGTGTACCAGGGCGAGGAGCTCGGCCTGCCCGAGGTCACCGACCTGCCGGACGAGGTGCGCCAGGACCCGTCCTTCTTCAAGGCGAACGGCCAGGACGGGCTGCGCGACGGCTGCCGGGTGCCGATCCCGTGGTCCGGGGACTCGGCTCCGTACGGTTTCGGCACCGGAGGCAGCTGGCTGCCGCAGCCCGCCGAGTGGGCGGGGCTGAGCGTGGCGGCGCAGACCGGCGACCCGGCGTCCACGCTGGAGCTCTACCGGGCGGCGCTGCGGATGCGTCGCGCGCACCCGGCGCTCGGCGCGGGCGACCGCGTCGAGTGGCTGCCGGCCCCGGAGGGCGTGCTGGCCTTCCGGCGCGGGGACTTCGTGTGCACGGCGAACACCACGGGTGAGCCCGTACGGCTGCCCGCGCCCGGCGCGGTGCTGCTGGCCAGCGGCGAGCTCGCCGAGCCGGACGTCCTCCCGGCGGACTGCACGGTGTGGTGGCAGGGGTGACTTCCCCGCTGCGGCTGGCGGACATCGCCGCGCAGGCCGAGGTCAGCGAGGCGACCGTCAGCCGGGTGCTCAACGGCAAGACGGGCGTGGCGGCCGGCACCCGGCACAAGGTGCTGGCCGCGCTCGACCTGCTGGGCTACGAGCGCCCGGTACGGCTCAGGCGCCGCAGCAACGGGCTGGTCGGGCTGCTGATCCCCGAGCTGACCAACCCGATCTTTCCGGCGTTCGCGCAGGTCATAGAGCAGGCGTTGGCCGGGCACGGGTACACGCCGGTGCTGTGCACGCAGACGCCGGGCGGGGCCACCGAGGACGAGCTGGTCGAGCAGTTGGAGGAGCGCGGGGTCACCGGGATCGTGTTCCTGTCCGGTCTGCACGCGGACTCGGCGGCCGACCCGGGGCGCTACCAGCGGCTGGCGGCGCGCGGGGTCCCCTTCGTGCTGATCAACGGTTTCAACGAGCGGATCAGTGCGCCGTTCGTCTCGCCCGACGACCGGGCGGCGGCGGAGATGGCGGTGCGGCACCTGGAGGACCTCGGGCACCGCAGGATCGGGCTGGCGATCGGGCCGACCCGGTACGTGCCCTCGGCGCGCAAGGAGCAGGGCTTCGCCGCGGCGGTCCCCGGGGCCGACGCGGAAGGCCTCGTGCAGCGCACCCTGTTCACCGTGGAGGGCGGCCACGCGGCGGGCATGGCCCTGCTGGAGCGCGGCTGCACGGGCATCGTGTGCGGCAGTGATCCGATGGCGCTGGGGGTCATCCGGGCCGCCCGGGAGCGGGGGCTGCGGGTGCCCGAGGACGTGTCGGTGGTGGGCTTCGACGATTCGCCGCTGATCGCCTTCACCGACCCGCCGCTGACGACCGTGCGCCAGCCCGTGCGGGCGATGGCCACGGCCGCGGTGGGCGCCCTGCTGGAGGCGGTGTCCGGCACCCCCGTCCAGCGCACCGAGTACGTCTTCCAGCCCGAGCTGGTGGTCCGCGGCTCCACGGCCCAGGTCCCGGCCTGACGGCGGGCGGCCGGCCGCGGCCCCGGCCGCACCGTCGGCCGCGGGCCGCACCGCAGGCCGGCCGTCACACCACGCAGAACTCGTTGCCCTCGGGGTCCTGGAGCACGACCGCGTAGTACGGCATGTCCGGCTCGTCCATGATCCGCAGGATGGTGGCGCCGGCCTCGGTGAGGCGGGCCACCTTGGCCGTGACCCGCTCGATCCGCAGGCCGATGGCGGCCTCGCGCCCGCCGCCCACCTTCAGGTCCAGGTGGAGGCGGTTCTTGCCGGTCTTCGGTTCGGGGACCTGCTGGAACCAGATCCGCGGGCTGCGGCCCTGCGGGTCCACGATCGACTCGGGGGTCTCCCCGGCGTGCTCGCCCAGCTCCTCCGCGGGCACGCCCGTCGCCTGCCAGTAGGCGCGCCAGGTGGCGTGCCCGCCGGGGGGCGGTTCGGGTACGTAGCCCAGGGCCTCGACCCAGAAGGCCACCATGCGGGCGGGGTTGGCACAGTCCACGGTCAGCTGCATCTCCATGGGCCCAGGGTCGCAGCCGCCACCGACAACACCCGGGCGCCCTGCGAGGGACACCTTCGCGAAACAATTCTGCAATCTCTTGCGCAAGGTCTTGCAGGGGTGGGGTGCGACGCCTACGGTCGCCTCCAATCCCCACCTCTCCCGCCAGGAGGCCCCCCATGCCCCCCACCCGCAGAGCCGCCCTCGCGGCCCTGGCCGTCGCCGCCGCCACCCTCATGCCGTCCGCCCCCGCGGCCGCGGCCCCGCCCGGGGAGCGGGACGTCACCGCCGTCCTCTTCGAGTGGAAGTTCGACTCGGTGGCCGCGGCCTGCACCGCGAGCCTCGGCCCCGCGGGCTACGGCCAGGTCCAGGTCTCGCCGCCCCAGGAGCACATCCAGGGCCCCCAGTGGTGGACCTCGTACCAGCCCGTCAGCTACCGGATCGCCGGACGGCTCGGCGACCGGGCCGCCTTCAAGCGCATGGTCGACACCTGCCACGGCGCCGGGGTCAAAGTGGTCGCCGACTCCGTCATCAACCACATGGCCGCCTCCGACGGCACCGGAACCGGAGGCTCCTCGTACACGAAGTACGGCTACCCGGGCCTCTACTCCGGCGCCGACATGGACAACTGCCGCGCCACGATCTCGAACTACCAGGACCGGGGCAACGTCCAGAACTGCGAACTGGTCCAGCTCGCCGACCTGGACACCGGTGAGGACCACGTCCGGGCCACGATCGCCGGATACCTCAACGACCTGCTCTCCCTGGGCGTCGACGGCTTCCGGATCGACGCGGCCAAGCACATGCCCGCCGCGGACCTGGCGAACATCAAGTCCCGGCTGACGAACCCCGGGGCCTACTGGAAGCAGGAGGCGATCTTCGGCGGGGGCGAGGCCGTCTCGCCGGACGAGTACCTGGGCACCGGCGACGTGCAGGAGTTCCGCTACGCCCGCGACCTCAAGCGGGTCTTCCTCAACGAGAACCTCGCCCACCTGAAGAACTTCGGGGAGGCCTGGGGCCACATGCCGGGCGGGAAGGCGGCCGTCTTCGTCGACAACCACGACACCGAGCGCGGCGGGGACACCCTCAGCTACAAGAACGGCTCCGCCTACACCCTCGCCAACGTGTTCATGCTGGCCTGGCCGTACGGGTCCCCGGACGTGCACTCCGGCTACGAGTGGAGCGACAAGGACGCCGGACCGCCCAACGGGGGCGCGGTGAACGCCTGTTACACCGACGGCTGGAAGTGCCAGCACGCCTGGCGGGAGATCTCCTCCATGGTGGCCCTGCGCACCACGGCCCGCGGGCAGGCCGTCACGAACTGGTGGGACAACGGCGGCGACCAGATCGCCTTCGGCCGCGGCGCCAAGGCGTACGTCGCCCTCAACCACGAGGGCTCGGCCCTGACCCGGACCTTCCAGACCTCCCTGGCGGGCGGCGACTACTGCGACGTGCAGAGCGGCCGCACCGTCACCGTCGACTCCGGCGGCCGGTTCACCGCCACCGTCGCCGCGGGGACCGCCCTCGCCCTGCACACGGGCGCCCGCACGTGCCAGGGCGGCCCCACCCCGCCGCCGTCCGCGCCCGCCGGCGCCTCCTTCGCCGTGAACGCCACCACCGTCCTCGGCCAGGACATCCACGTCACCGGGGACCGCGCCGAACTCGGCGGCTGGAACCCCGCCGCCGCCCTCAAGCTCGACCCGACCTCCTACCCCGTCTGGAAACTCGACACCCCGCTGCCGGCCGGCGCCTCCTTCGCCTACAAGTACGTCCGCAAGGACGCCTCCGGCTCCGTCACCTGGGAGAGCGGGGCCAACCGCACCGCGACCGTCCCGGCGAACGGCACGGTCGTGCTGAACGACACCTGGCGCAACTGAGCCGCCGCCCCACCGACCGGGGCCGCCCGGCACCCTTCTCCCCGCCACCGCCGGGCGGCCCTCATCCACGCGACCCCGCGACCCGCGACATGCGGCCGCGACCCGCGACACGTGACACGTGACCAAGGAGATCCGCCGTGATACGCCCAGCCGCAGGAGTCCTCGCCGCCGCTCTGGCCGTGACGCTCCTGCCCTCCCTCCCCGCGGCGGCCGCGTCCCGGCCCCCCGCCCCGCCCTCGGACGCGAAACTGGCCGCCGAACCGGCCCGGCACGACCTGACCCGGGAGCAGTTCTACTTCGTGCTCCCGGACCGGTTCGCGAACGGCGACCCGCGCAACGACCGGGGCGGCCTGACCGGCAGCCGCCTGGAGACCGGCCTGGACCCCACGGACAAGGGCTTCTACCAGGGGGGTGACCTCAAGGGCCTCACCGACCGGCTCGACTACGTCAAGGGCCTGGGCACCACGGCGATCTGGCTGGCGCCGATCTTCAAGAACCAGCCGGTGCAGGGCACGGGCGAGGACGTCTCGGCCGGATACCACGGCTACTGGATCACCGACTTTACGCAGGTGGACCCGCACTTCGGCACCAACGCCGACCTGGAACGGCTGATCGACAAGGCGCACGGGAAGGGGATGAAGGTCTTCTTCGACGTCATCACCAACCACACCGCCGACGTCGTCGACTACCGAGAGGGCTCCCACGACTACCTCTCCAAGGGAGCCTTCCCCTACCTGACCAAGGACGGGGTGCCCTTCGACGACGCCGACTACGCCGACGGGACGGGGGCACCTCCCGGCGGCGGCCGGGGGAGGACGTTCCCGAAGACCGACGCCGACACCTTCCCGCGCACCCCGTTCGTGCCCCCGGCGAAGAAGGACCTGAAGGTCCCCGCCTGGCTCAACGACCCGTCCATGTACCACAACCGGGGCGACTCCACCTTCGCCGGGGAGTCCTCCGGACAGGGCGACTTCTTCGGCCTCGACGACCTGTGGACCGAGCGCCCCGAGGTCGTCAGCGGGATGGAGAAGATCTACCAGAAGTGGGTCAAGGACTTCCGGATCGACGGCTTCCGTATCGACACGGTCAAGCACGTCAACACCGGCTTCTGGACCCAGTGGGCCACCGCCCTCGACGCGTACGCCGCGAAGCACGGCCGGGACGACTTCTTCATGTTCGGCGAGGTCTACTCCGCCGACACCGCCGTCACCTCCCCCTACGTGACCCGCGGGCGGCTCGACTCCACCCTCGACTTCCCGCTCCAGGACGCGATCCGCGCGTACGCCTCCCAGGGCGCGGCGGCCGGGCGGCTGGGCTCCGTCCTGGCCGAGGACTACCGGTACACCACCGACAAGGCCAACGCCTACGAGCAGGTGACCTTCCTCGGCAACCACGACATGGGCCGCTTCGGCACCTTCCTCCGGCAGGACCGCCCGGCGGCGGGGGAGCAGGAGCTGCTGGACCGCTACCGGCTCGCCAACGAGCTGATGTTCCTCTCCCGGGGCAACCCGGTGGTCTACTCCGGTGACGAGCAGGGCTTCACCGGCGCGGGCGGCGACAAGGACTCCCGCCAGCCCCTCTTCGCCTCCCGGGTCGCCGACTACCTCGACGACGACCAGCTCGGCACCGCCCGTACCCACGCGAGCGACGCCTACGATCCGCAGCACCCGCTCTACCGGCAGATCAGCGCCCTCTCGAAGCTGACCCGGGACCACCCGGCCCTGCGTGACGGCGTCCAGAGCGAGCGCCTCGCCGACGGCTCCGTGTACGCCTTCGCCCGGACCGACCCCCGCACCCGCACCGAGTACCTGGTCGCCGCCAACAACGCCGCCGAACCCCGGACGGTGGAACTCGACGCCCCGGCCGGCACGCAGTACCGGAGCCTGTACGGCGGCTTCGCGCTGCCGCGCGCCTCCGCGGCGGGCAAGCTCCGCGTCCAGGTACCCGCCTTCGGCTCGGTGGTCCTCCGCGCCACCGCCCCGCTCGCCAAGCCCGCCACCGGACCCGCCCTGACGCTCAAGGCCCCCGACCCGGGCGCCGCCGGCACCGTCGAGCTGACCGCCGAGGTCACCGGCGGCGGCCTGAACCGGGTCGTGTTCGCCGCACAGAGCGGCAACGACCCGTGGCAGGTGCTCGGCTCCGCCGACCACGCCCCCTACCGGGTCACCCAGCACGTCACCGCCCCCGCCGGCACGCCCCTGCGCTACAAGGCCGTGGCCGTGGACTCGGCGGGCCGCACCACGAGCGCCCTCGCCGACTCCCTGGCCGGCCAGGCCCCGCCGGAGGAGACCCCGACCGCCACCCGGCGCGACTATGCCGTCGTCCACTACAACCGGCCCGACGGCGACTACACGGACTGGCGGCTCTACGCCTGGGGCGACCTCGCCGAGGGCGAGGCCACCCCCTGGCCCGAGGGACACGGCTTCACCGGCCGCGACGCCTACGGCGCCTTCGCGTACGTCAAGCTCAAGCCCGGCGCCTCGTCGGTCAGTTACCTCGTCATCGACAAGGACGGCACCAAGGACGTCGCCGCCGACCGCACCCTCGACGTGACGAAGAGCGGCGAGGTCTGGCTGGAACAGGGCAAGGAGCCCGCCCGCACCGAACGCCCCGCCCAGCCGCCGCAGGACACCACGAAGGCCGTCCTGCACCTCAACCGCCCGGACGGCGCCTACGAGGGCTGGGGCCTGCACGTCTGGACCGGAGCCGCGAACCCGACCGACTGGTCGAAGCCGCTGCTGCCCGTGCGCACCGACTCCTACGGCGCCGTGTACGAGGTCCCCCTCGCCGCCGGCGCCACCTCGCTCAGCTACATCCTGCACAAGGGCGACGAGAAGGACCTGCCCACCGACCAGTCCCTCGACCTCAAGGCCACCGGCCACGAGGTCTGGATGCTCGGTGGCCGCCAGGAGTACCTCCTGCCGCAGCCCGCGGGCTCTGCCGCCGCCCTGGACCTCACCACCTCCAAGGCCGTGTGGATCGACCGCGACACCCTGGTCTGGGACGCTCCCGCCGCCGCTGCCTCCGTCCAGCTCCTCGCCTCCCGCGAAGGGGCGATCACCGCCGACAAGGGGACCCTGAACGAGGCCGGCGCCGCGTGGCTGCGGCTGAACCGCACCGAACTCACCGCCGCCCAGAAGCAGAAGTTCCCGCACCTGGCCGCCTCCGCCGCCCACACCGTGGACCCGCGCGACCGCGAACGGGTCCGCGAGGCCCTGCGCGGCCAGCTCGTCGCGAGCGCCCGTACGGCCAACGGGGCCGTCCTCGCGGCCACCGGGGTCCAGCTCGCCGGGGTCCTCGACGACCTGTACGCGGCGAACGCGGCGCACACGGCGCTCGGTCCCGTCTTCAAGGACGGCCGGCCCACCCTGTCCGTCTGGGCCCCCACCGCCCGGCAGGTCGCCCTCGAACTCGACGGCCGCACCGTCCCCATGCGCCGCGACGACGCCACCGGCGTCTGGTCGGTGCGCGGCGAACGCGGCTGGACCGGGAAGAAGTACCGCTACGCCGTCACCGTGTGGGCCCCCGGCGCCCGCCAGGTGGTCCGCAACCTGGTCACCGACCCCTACTCCACCGCCCTGACCGCCGACTCCACCCACAGCCTGGCCGTGGACCTGACCGACCCGGAGCTCGCCCCGCCCGGCTGGCGCGGCCTGCGCAAGCCCGCACCCGTCCCCTTCACCTCCGCGCAGATCCAGGAACTGCACGTCCGCGACTTCTCCGTCGCCGACCGCACCAGCGCCCACCCGGGCCAGTACCTGGCCTTCACCGACAGCGGTTCGGCGGGCATGCGCCACCTGCGCGACCTGGCCGCGGCCGGCACCTCGTACGTGCACCTGCTGCCCGTCTTCGACATCGGCACGGTCCCGGAGAAGCCCGCCGACCGCACCGAGCCCGCCTGCGACCTCACGGTGTACGCGCCCGACTCCGAGGAGCAGCAGGCCTGCGTGGCCGCCGCCGCCGCGAAGGACGCCTACAACTGGGGCTACGACCCGCTGCACTACACCGTCCCGGAGGGCGGCTACGCGAGCGACCCGGACGGCACCGCCCGCACCGTCGAGTTCCGCAGGATGGTCCAGTCGCTGAACGGGGCCGGCCTGCGCACCGTCATGGACGTGGTCTACAACCACACCGTCGCCGCCGGCCAGTCCGACAAGTCCGTCCTGGACCGGATCGTGCCCGGCTACTACCAGCGGCTGCTGGCCGACGGCTCGGTGGCCACCTCCACCTGCTGCGCCAACACCGCACCCGAGAACGCCATGATGGGCCGGCTCGTCGTGGACTCGGTCGTCACCTGGGCCAGGGAGTACAAGGTCGACGGCTTCCGCTTCGACCTCATGGGCCACCACCCCAAGGCCAACATCCTGGCCGTGCGCTCCGCCCTGGACGCCCTGACCGTCGCCAAGGACGGGGTGGACGGCAAGAAGATCGTCCTCTACGGGGAAGGCTGGAACTTCGGCGAGGTCGCCGACGACGCCCGCTTCGTACAGGCCACGCAGCAGAACATGGCCGGCACCGGCATCGCCACCTTCTCCGACCGGGCCCGCGACGCGGTCCGCGGCGGCGGCCCCTTCGACGAGGACCCGCGCGTCCAGGGCTTCGCCACCGGCCTGTTCACCGAGCCGAACGGCTCCCCGGCCAACGGCACCCCGGCCGAGCAGAAGGCCCGGCTGCTGCACTCCCAGGACCTGATCAAGGTCGGCCTGTCCGGCAACCTCGCCGGCTACACCTTCACCGACTCCGCGGGCCGGCGCACCAAGGGCTCCGAGGTGGACTACAACGGCGCCCCGGCGGGCTACGCGGCCGCTCCCGGCGACGCCCTCGCCTACGCGGACGCCCACGACAACGAGACCCTCCACGACGCCCTGGCCTACAAACTGCCCGCGGCGACCACCCCCGCCGAGCGGGCCCGCATGCAGACCCTGGCCATGGCCACGGCCACCCTCTCGCAGGGGCCGTCCCTCTCCCAGGCGGGCACGGACCTGCTCCGCTCGAAGTCCCTGGACCGCAACTCCTTCGACAGCGGCGACTGGTTCAACGCCGTCCACTGGGACTGCCGGGACGGCAACGGCTTCGGCCGCGGCCTGCCCCCCGCCGCCGACAACCGCGCCAAGTGGCCCTACGCGAAGCCCCTGCTGACGGGGCCCGCCCCGGGCTGCGCCGAGATCACCGGCGCCGCAGGCGCCTACCGGGACCTGCTGAGGATCCGTACGGCGGAGCCGGTCTTCTCCCTCGCCTCCGCGGAGGCCGTCCAGGCACGGCTGGCCTTCCCCCTCTCGGGCGCGCAGGAGACGCCGGGCGTGATCACCATGTCCCTCGGGGACCTGGTGGTGGTCTTCAACGCCACGCCCGCCGCGCAGGTGCAGCGGGTCCCGGCTCTCGCGGGCGGCGGGTACGCCCTGCACCCGGTGCAGGCCGCGGGCGCGGACCCCGTCGTCAAGCAGGCGGCGTACCGGGCGGCGACAGGGGAGTTCACGGCGCCGCCCCGGACGGTGGCGGTCTTCAAGCGCTCCTGACGCGGCCGGGACGCGGCGGCGGTACGGAACGGGGCGGCGGCGGCCGTGCGGGGGCGCCGCCCCGCCGTGCGGGGGCGCCGCCCCGCCGTGCGGGGGCGCCGCCGCGGCCCGGACCCCGCCGTCAGCCGTCGAGGCGCCGCTCCAGCAGGATCACCCCGTAGACCCGGCCGTCCTTGCCGCGCTTGGACGGGAACTCGCCGACCACCCGGTAGCCGGCGGCCCGGTAGTACGCGAGCAGCCGCTGGTTGCCCGACCTGCAGTCCAGGCGCGCCCGCTCCCGCCCGGTGCGGGCGATCCGGTGCTCGGCGTGCTCAAGCATCCGCCGCCCGGCCCCGGCGGGCGCCGTCTCCCGGTCCACCATCAGCCGGTGCACGTAGCCCGCGACGGGCGGCTGGATCCCCCAGGCCTCCTCGTCGGACCACCACAGCTCGTACGCGCCCACGATCCGCCCGTCGGCGTCGGCGGCCAGCCACACCTCGCCCTCGCGCATCTTCGCGCGGAAGTGCGCGGCGTCCTTGTCGCCCGGCTTCCACTGGTCGATGCCGTTCTTGCGCATCCACCGCGCGGCCCGGTCGTGGAGGGCCACCAGGAGGCCGGCGTCCTTCTCCTCGGCCGGCCGGAACAACACCCCGTCGTCAATGATCACGCGGGCATTATCGCCGCGACCATGATCAGCGGGCGTCGGCGGCCCCGCCGGGCACGAGGGCGACGAGCCGGGCGACCAGCTCCCCGAAGGGCCCGTCCGCCGGCTCGCCGGCGAGGATCCGGACCAGGATCCCCGCCATCTCCGCGTCGTACGCGGCGCTCACCGCGGCCAGCGCGGCGAAGTCGTGCACCAGCTGCAGCTCCAGCTCGGACCGGGGGATCTTGCGCCCGTCCAGCCAGATCAGGGCGGTGGACTCGGCGAGGGACACCCACGAGCGCACCACGAGCTCCAGCCGGGCCGGCGGCCGCTCCACCCCGATGTGCGTGATGATCTGCTCGTACGCGGCCTGCCGCACCTCGTCGATCATCGCGTTGGCGCGGCTGCTGCCGGCCGCCGGACCGCCGCGCATCAGCGCCGAGAAGCCGGGGCCGTGGTCGTCGACGAAGGCGAAGTAGCGGCCCATGACCCGCAGCAGCCGGGCGCCCAGCGGCCCTTCGAGGGGCTCGACGAACCGCCCCGCCAACTCGTCGGCCGCCCGCCGCAGCGCGGCCTCGTACAGGCTCAGCTTGCCGGGAAAGTAGTGGTAGACGAGCGGCCTCGATATGCCGGCGGCCGCCGCGATCTCGTCGATCGACACGTCGTCGGGCGACCGGTGGCTGAACAGCTCCAGGGCCACCCCGATCAACTGCTGCCGCCGCTCCTCGACAGCCATCCTGCGTCGCACCCCGGTTGTCATGCGGACACCCTACTTCGCCCCTCCCCCCCTCCGGCCAGGGCCGCAGGGCGGTGAAGGGGCGTCAGGCGGCGGTCTCAGAGGTCCAGGACGAGGCGGCCGTCCTTGGCGCGGGAGACGCACAGCAGCATCGAGTCCTCGCGCTCCTGGTCCGTGAGGAGTTCGTCGTGGTGCTCGACCCCGCCCGCCAGGACCCGCTGCCGGCAGGTCCCGCAGAAGCCCTGCCCGCAGGAGTACGGGGTGTCCGGCAGGACCCGGCGCACCGCGGCGAGGGCGCTCTCCCCGGCGCCGACCTCCACCGCGCCGCCCGAGCGGCGCAGTTCGAGGGTGAAGGGCCGGGCCGGACCGGGCGCCGCCGGGGCGAAGCGCTCCAGCCGGACCGCGGCGGGGTCCGGGGCGGCCGCGGTGACGGCCCGCATCAGCGGATCCGGGCCGCAGCAGTAGACCAGCGCGTCCGGACCGGCCGCGGCCACCGCGGCCAGATCGGGCAGGCCCGCCTCGTCCTCCGGGAAGACCCGTACCCGGTCGCCGTAGCCGGCGAGTTCGGGCAGGAAGGGCATGCTCGCGCGGTTGCGGCCCCCGTACAGCAGGGTCCACCCGGCGCCGGCGGCCGTGGCGGCCCGGAGCATCGGCAGCAGCGGGGTGATGCCGATGCCGCCCGCGACGAACACGTACGAGGGTGCGGGCAGCAGCGGGAAGCGGTTGCGCGGGGGCCGCAGTTCGAGTGCGGCGCCTTCGACCAGCCGCGCGTGGGCCTCGCGGGAGCCGCCCCGGCCGTCCTCGACCAGGCGGACCGCGATCGTGTACGCGTCCTGCTCGGCCGGGTCCCCGCACAGCGAGTACTGGCGGACCAGGCCCGAGGGCAGGAGGACGTCCACGTGCGCGCCCGGGGTCCAGGCGGGGAGTCCGGCGGCGCGCAGGGTCAGCTGCACCACCCCGTCCGCCGGCTCGGTACGGGAGGTGATCCGCGCCCGCAGCGGACGGCGCGGGGAGTGGCCGGAGACCGGGTCCTCCAGGGCCGGAAGGGGCCACAGCGGGGAGCGGGCGATCCGGCGGCGCAGGGCTCGCCTGGCCGCCCAGGCCGCTCCCGCCACCGCGGTGGCCGTCAGGGCGCCCCTCATGCGTGCGCACCGCCGTTCGCCCCGGGGGAGGTGGCGAGGTAGGCCACCGCCTGGGCGGTGGAGCCCTCCTGCGAGGGGTGGTAGGTCCGGGAGAGGTACTTCGGTATGGACCGGAGCATCGCGCCGGAGGAGGGGAGCGTGCCCTGCCGGCCCGCCCGGAGGAACCGGCCGAAGGAGGCCTTGCCGTCGACCAGGTGCGGGTCGTTCTCCATGAAGAAGCGCACGCCGCGTTGCCACAGGAAGACCAGGGCCGAGAAGGCGGTGGCCCAGGTCCGCACCCGGCGGCGGTAGTTGCCGTCCACATGCATGAACAGGTCGAAGGCCACCGACCGGTGCTCGACCTCCTCCGCGCCGTGCCAGCGCAGCAGGTCCAGCATGACGGGGTCCGCGCCCCGCCGGTCCAGCTCGTCGGCGTTGAGCACCCAGTCGCCGAGGAAGGCGGTGTAGTGCTCGATCGCCGCGATCATCGCGACCCGCTCCATCAGCCACCAGTGCCGGGCCCGGCCCGGCGGCAGGGTGCGGTCGCCGAGGAGCTTCTCGAACAGCCAGTCCACCTGGGCGGTGTAGGGGGTCGGGTCCAGGCCGAGCCGCTTCAGGTGCGGCAGCACGTCGTCGTGCGCGGCCGCGTGCATGGCCTCCTGGCCGATGAAGCCGACGACGTCCGCGCGCAGCTGCTCGTCCTCGATGAGGGGGAGCACCTGCTTGTAGACGTGCACGAACCAGCGCTCCCCGGCCGGGAGCAGCAGGTGCAGCACATTGATCATGTGCGTGGCGAAGGGGTCGCCCGGCAGCCAGTGGAGCGGGGTGTCCTCCCAGCCGAAGGACACCTTCCGCGGGGCCAGGTCCATGTGTTCCGACGCCACGGGGGCGGGCGCGGGCGGCGTATTAGACATGGCGTCAATGTACTGATGGGTAGCGGAGAGGAGAACCCCTCTGCACCCCTTTCCTGCGCCCGACCCCGGATGCGCCGGCCCCGGATACACCGCCCGACCCCGGATGCGCTGACCCCGGTCAGAGCACTAGCGCAGTACGCCCGCCTTGGTGCCGTCCGTGAGTCTGCCCGACAGGTCGACCTGGGCGCCCTCGGGCGCCTTGACGGCCAGTCGGTTGCCGTTCGCGGAACCCTTGACCCCGTTCCCCGACACCGACAGCGAGGCGAACTGCGCACTGCCCGCCGCCAGGACGTACCACTGGCCCGCCCGCGACTTCCACAGCACGCCCGCCAGCACCCGCGGCTCCCGCGGCCCGCACGCCGCCGACCCCTCCGACCTGGCCGCCTGCGCAGCCAGCGGCGCGCCCGGGGCCAGGAACTGCGCCTGCACCCGGTCGGCCGCACCCTGCCAGGTCTCGGCCCGGGTGCACAGCCAGGCGGCCGTGCCGTCGCCCTCCGGCAGCGGCTGCTTGGCGTACGTCCAGGCGTTGACCGTGCGGACCCCGTGCGAGCGGACCGAGGGCAGGAGGCAGGCGATCCTCGACCAGTCGCCGAGTTCCGCCGCCTCCGTCACGTCCCGCTCCGCGCCCGGCGCCCCGGCGGTCAGCCGGGCCGGGGTCAGCTCGCCGAGGTCGGTGATCAGCCGGGTGGCGCCGTCCCCGGTCAGGGCCAGGGCGCTCCAGCCCGTGCACGTCCCCGACGCGGCCGGTCCCGTCACGGGCGGCGTGACCCCCTCCGGGGTCAGCTTCAGCGCGGCCGCCCCGTCGCCCGGCTTGAGGAGGTCCCGCTGGGCCGCCGCGGTCACCCACGGCGCCGCGAGGTAGCGGACGTTGCCGTCGACCCGGCTGAGCACCAGCGCCGTCGCGGTGTCCGCGGAGGCCCCGTCGGTCCGGGCGAAGTCGAGGGCGGCGCCGGCGGACCCGGTCCGCGGTTCCGCGTACCGCACCACGCGCAGGCCGTCGTACAGCAGGACCACCACGGCCTGGTCCACCGTGCCCGCGAACAGCAGCTGCGGCGGCCCCATCGGCGGCCCGGCGGGGGTGCCGGGGGTGGCCGAGACGATCACCGAGGAGCCGGGGCGCGCCCAGACGGCCAGGGCCCGGCGCAGCAGCCCCGTGTCGTCGGCGCGCTCGCCGCGCGCAGGCCAGGCCGAGAAGTCCGTACGGGAGGACGTGCGCCAGAGCGTGGGCGCCGCCCGGACCAGCCTGCCCGGGTCCAGGGCCTGTTCGGCCGCCGCGTTGCGGGCGTACGCGGGAGCCGCGGCCCCGTCCGCACCCCAGCCGCCGCCGGGCAGTGCGAGGAACGCCGCGCCCACCGCGAGGGCGATCGCCGCGGCGAGGCCGGCCCGGGCCAGCCGGCGCCTGCGCAGCAGGTCGGTGGGCCGGGCCTGCAGCACGCACGGGTCGAACTCGGGGGAGGCGAACAGGCCGTCGTGCGCCGGGTCCCCCGATCCGGCGACCGCGGCGGCCGGGTCCGCGACCCCGGCCTCGGTGAGCACCCGGAGCACCTCCGCCTCGGGCAGCCGCTCCAGGGCCCGCAGTACGCAGGCGGCCCGCCCGGGGCCGTCCAGGGTGCTCAGCCACTGGTCGAGGGCGAGCTCCTCGGCCCCGCCGGAGCGGGGGAACAGCCGCAGCCCCCAGACCTGGGGGAGCACCGGCGGGAGCTGCGAGCGCCGGGGCAGGGCCCGGAAGGTCAGCGGGACCCCGGCTTCCAGGGCGGTGCGCAGCACGCGCAGCCGGACGTACGGATACCCCGAGTCCTGCGAGCCGCCGCGCTGGCCCGGGACTCCGCCGCGCACCTGGGCGGCGGCGGAGTCGGCCGACCGCCGGCCGCGCGGCAGGGCCCGCTGGACCAGCGCATGGGCGGTGAGCACCCGCCGGTTGCGGCCGAGGGCGGGCGGCAGCACCAGGTAGGCGAGCCGCACCAGCCGCGCGTAGTGCTCGACGATGGCGGCCTCGGCCAGTTCGACGTCGGGAGACGGGGGGCGGGTGGCGGTATCCGGCGCAGTCACGTTCAGCAGAACGAGCGATTCGTCGGATGGTCACCCGTCCCCGGCGCACCCGTTCGGGGTGCGACCGCCCGCGCAGGCCCCGCCGGGGCCCGGCGGGCGGGGGCCGGGCCGCGGTTCAGCCCGCCAGGCGGGCGCGGAGCGCCTCGACCGTCCCGTCGGGGACCCCGAGCCCCTCGCGCACGTACTTCTCCATCGAGCCGTAACGGGTCGCGACCTCGTCCAGCGCGGCCTCCAGGTACTCCGGGAAGACCCCGATCAGCGCGAGCGCGAGGTCGGGGTCGCCGCCGGCCGCCGTGAAGCCCTCGATCATCGGGGCGAAGGCCTGCTTGACCGCCGGGTTGACGGAGAGGTACTCGGCCCTGAGCGCCGCCTCGTCCGCGCCGAGCAGCGCCAGGACGACGGTCGCGCCCCAGCCCGTCCGGTCCTTGCCGGCCGTGCAGTGGAACAGCAGGGGGCCGGCCTGCGGGTCGGCGAGCTCGGTGAGCAGGGTCCGGTACGCGGCCCGGCCGGAGCCGGAGCTCACGAAGGACCGGTAGATGTCGCCGAACAGGGCCTGCACCTTGCCGCCGCCCAGGTGCTCCTCGGCCACCGCCGGGTCGGACAGCAGGTCCTTGAGCTGCGCCGCAGCCGGCATCCGGCCCGCGCTCACCTGGTCCGCCAGCACGTCCTCCACCAGGACGCGCACCCCGGCCGGCACCCGGTCGGGGTGGGCCTCGCGCTCGGGCGCGGTGCGGAAGTCGATGACCGTGCGCAGGCCCAGCGCGGCCACGGCCGGGTCGGCCCGCAGGTCCAGCCGGTCGAGCTGGCCCGAACGCAGGACCAGGCCGGGGCGCACGGTGCGGCCGCCGGAGAGCGGGGTGCCGCCGAGGTCGCGCAGGTTGGCGACGGTGGTGGACGGGGTGGCGGTCATCGTGGCGGCTCCAACCGAGGGCGGGTTACTCGTGTCATGTGACGGTCGGTGCCATTTTCCGGTGCTGTGCTCCGGAAAGACAATCGGCGGCCAGCGAGACCGCCACTCCGACCCCCAGTGCCGCCAGGTGCCCGGCGTCGGTGAAGGTGCGCCCGCGCCGCAGCACGGGCGCCGCGGCCAGTGCCAGCAGCCCCACCCGCGCGGCCGTGCGGACGGTCCCGCGCGGCAGGGCCGAGGTCAGGGCGCCGAGCACGGCGTTGAACCCGTAGCTGGTCCCCACGTCCAGGGCCCGCCGGGTCCCCGGATCCGGCGAACCGCGCAGGGCCCCGTACACCAGGACGGTGGCGCCGGTGTGGCCGAGGAGGAACACCGCGGCCGCCCACCAGGCGCCGTACGCGTACTCGGCGTACCCCAGGACCGCGACCAGCAGCAGCGCATAGGGCAGCGGCATCGGCTCCTCGACGACGAGGGCGCTGCTGACCAGCGTCTCCCAGCGCCCGGCCGCGAGGTTGTCGACGTTCGTCGAGCAGGACCGCAGCAGCTGCTCCCGCCGCGCGGGCCCGGTCCGCTCCAAGGCGTACGCCCCGAGCTGCACGGCGCCGGCGTAGACCGCTCCCCATGGCAATGGATTCACCCGGCCATGATCGGACACCACCCTGCGGCCGTCGTCGGCGGGCCCCAGGGCAGGCGCTGCGCTCCGCACGGACCGCCGTGTTTGCGGCCGTGTGCGTCGCCTCGGGCGCTCTGGGGCATTCCTCCGTACCCGGTGCGGACATCCCCGGCAGGGCTTCCGGGGGTTTCGTGCCGACCTGCGCCCTCGCCTGGCCGGCCGCCGGGCCCGTGCCCCGTAGCGGGGTACGGGCCCGGCGCCCGGCCGCGGGCCGGTCAGGGCGCGTACTTGTAGCCCACGCGGCGGACCGTCTGGATGGAACCGCGGTGCGCGGCGCCCAGCTTGCGCCGCAGGCGGGCGATGTGGACGTCCACGGTCCGGCCGTCGCCGACGTGCCCGTACCCCCAGACCGTGGTCACCAGCTGGTCCCGGCTGTGCACCCGGTGCGGGTGCGCCACCAGGTGGGCCAGCAGCTCGAACTCCAGGTACGTCAGGTCGAGCACCTGCCCGTCGACCTCGGCCG
The DNA here is from genome assembly GCF_046548835.1 of Streptomyces sp. cmx-4-9. Classification (NCBI taxonomy): domain Bacteria; kingdom Bacillati; phylum Actinomycetota; class Actinomycetes; order Kitasatosporales; family Streptomycetaceae; genus Streptomyces; species Streptomyces sp. cmx-4-9. The sequence continues at coordinate 99,191 of NZ_JAEBEE010000008.1, forward strand.
TGCGCTGCGCCGGGTCGATGCGGACGATGTGGTCGCCCGTGGGGCCGGCGGCGGCGGGGGTCGGGGCGGCGGCGGGGGCCTGCGGGACGCCGACGGCCTGCGGGGCGAAGGCGATCGGCGGCTGCTGGTCGGCCGGTACGAGGACCAGGTAGCCGACCATCGGCGGCCGGCCCGGCAGTGCCGGGAGGGTGTGCTGGGGGGCGGGGAGCCAGGTCGCCCCGGGCGGGAGCAGGTCCACCACGCGGGCCACCTCGTCCCGGTCCACGGCCCGCAGCCGGTGGCGGGCACTGGGCGGGAAGGGCGGCAGGGGGGCGGTCGCAGCGGAGGAAGCGGAGGTCAGGGTGCGGGTGTTGGCCATGAGTGGTCAGCTCTTTCACGCGGAGTGGACGGCAGGAGACGTACGGACGTCGTCGTACCGCGCAGACCGAAGGCCCCGGGGTTCTGCTGAGAGGTTCCGAGGCGTTAGAGGGCCGGCGCGTTCTTCGCGCGGCAACACACCCGGTCGAAATCATGGTCCTGACGGGAAGGCCAGAACGGCTCGAGGTCGCTGCGACCTGTCGAGGTGTGCAAGTAGCCGGCCATGCGCTCATTCAAGCAGAAGACCGGGGCGCGGGGCAGACCCCGTCTCAGCTGATGGAGCGGAATCTCATATTCCGCGAGTTGGTCTCCACCGGGCACGGGTAGGTACCCCCCTATTCCGGTCATCGCGGGCATGGAGACGCCCGCCGGGCACGGGGGCGCGGCGGGCGCAGGGAGCTCGGGCGGCACCGGGAGGCGCCGGGGGCTCGGGAGGCACCGGGCCGGTCCGTCAAACCAGGCCGTCCTTCTCCAGGCCGGTGCAGCAGGTGTCCGTGATCAGGCGGGTCACCACGTACGGGTCCACGTTCGCGTTGGGGCGGCGGTCCTCGATGTAGCCCTTGCCGTCCCTCTCCACCTGCCACGGGATGCGGACCGAGGCGCCGCGGTCCGAGACGCCGTAGCTGAACTCGTTCCACGGGGCCGTCTCGTGCAGGCCCGTCAGGCGCTCGTCGATACCGGCGCCGTAGTTCTTGACGTGGTCCAGCGGCTTGCTGCCCTCGCCCAGGGCCTCGCAGGCGGAGATGATGGCGCGGTAGTCCTCGCGCATCGCCCTCGTGGAGAAGTTGGTGTGCGCACCCGCGCCGTTCCAGTCGCCCTTCACCGGCTTCGGGTTCAGCGTCGCGGAGACGTTGAAGTCCTCGGCGGTGCGGTAGAGCAGCCAGCGCGCGATCCACAGCTGGTCGGAGACCTCCAGCGGGCCGACGGGGCCGACCTGGAACTCCCACTGGCCGGGCATGACCTCGGCGTTGATGCCGGAGATGCTCAGGCCCGCCGCGAGGCAGTGGTCCAGGTGCTTCTCGACGATGTCGCGGCCGAAGATCTCGTCCGAGCCGACGCCGCAGTAGTAGCCGCCCTGCGCGGCCGGGAAGCCGTTCACCGGGAAGCCGAGCGGCCGGGCGCCGTCGAAGAAGGTGTACTCCTGCTCGATGCCGAAGACCGGCTCCTGGCCCGCGAACCTCTCGGCGACCGGACGCAGCAGTGCGCGGGTGTTCGACTCGTGCGGAGTCATGTCGATGTTCAGGACCTCGCACAGCACGAGGACGTCGTCCCCGCCGCGGATCGGGTCCGGGCAGGAGAACACCGGGTTGAGGACGCGGTCCGAGGCGTGGCCCTCGGCCTGGTTCGTGCTCGACCCGTCGAAGCCCCAGACCGGCAGCGCGTCGCCGTCGCCGAGGACCTTCGTCTTGGAGCGAAGCTTCGCCGTCGGCTCGGTGCCGTCGATCCAGATGTACTCAGCCTTGTAGCTCACGGGCCCCATCCTCAGACTCTGCGGGTGCTGCCGGCCGCTGCTCCATCGCCGCGGTGATGACCGCAGCGTGCCCCGCCGCGATTTCCCTTCCGTTGCCCGGGTGTGAACCCCGTGTTACCGCCTCCGCCGCGCCGGCCGGGCGGGTCGTGCGGGCGGGTGGGGAGCACCCGTGCGGGTGGGGCAGACTGGGCGCGTGAGCCTTTCGCCTGATGTGAGCCCCGCCGGAGCCGACTCCGGGAACACCCGCCTGCCCCGGGTCGGGCTGCTGGGCACCGGTCCCTGGGCCCGGCGCACCCACGCACCGGCCCTCGCCGCCCACACCGGCTCCGAGTTCGCCGGTGTGTGGGGCCGCCGGCCCGAGGCCGCGGCCGAGCTGGCCGGCGCCTTCGGAGTGAAGGTGTACGAAGACCCCGACGCCCTGTTCGCGGACTGTGACGTCGTCGCCTTCGCCCTGCCCCCGGACGTGCAGGCCCCGCTCGCCGTCCGGGCGGCCGCCGCAGGCCGCCACCTGCTCCTCGACAAGCCCGTCGCCACCACTGTTCAGGACGCCCGCGCGGTGGCCGAGGCCGTGGCGCGCCACCAGGTGGCCTCCGTCGTCTTCCTCACCCTCCGGTTCGCCGAGCCCGCCGCCGGCTGGGTCGAGGAGCAGGCCGCGCGCACGGGCTGGTTCACCGCTGCGGCGCACTGGCTCGGAGCCGTCTTCCCGCCCGACGGCGCCCCCGGCGCCTACGCCGACTCGCCCTGGCGCAAGGCCAAGGGCGGCCTGTGGGACGTCGGTCCGCACGCCCTGTCCGTCCTGGTCCCGGTCCTCGGCGAGGTCACCTCCGTCAGCGCCACCCGGGGCCCCTCCGACGTGGTCCAGCTGGCGCTGCGGCACTCCGGTGGCGCGGCCAGCACCGCCGTCCTGTGCCTCGGCGCACCGACCGCGGCCGCCGGGGTGGGCGTGGAACTGCGCGGAGCCGAGGGCGTCTTCGAGCTGCCCGGCTGGAACGACGTGCCGGGCGCCTACGGGCGCGCGCTGGACGCCCTGCTCGACTCGGCCCGTACCGGGGTGCCGGATCCGCGCGGCGCCGCATTCGGGGCCCGGCTGACCGAGATCCTCGCCGAGGCCGAGGCGCAGCTGCCCGAGTGACGCCGGGGCGGGCCGCCGGGTGACGCCGGGGCGGGCCGCCGGGAGCGCCTACTTGATCAGGGCGTTCGCCACGATGACGACCAGGCCGATCGCGGCGTCCGCGAGGCCGAGCAGCAGGGCCTGCCGGAGCCGGTGGCCCACCCGGAGCGCGACGGTCGCACCCCAGGCGAACAGCAGCGCGGTGTTCACCCCGAGCCCGACCGCGGTCACCCCGTAGGGCTCCCACCCGGCGATCCCGGCGAGGACCAGCAGCAGGACGGTGGGGAGGGTGGCCGCGACCATCGGCCACTCGTTCCCGAGGGCCGCGGTCAGCAGCCGCCCCCGGTGTCCGGCCGAGCCGGGCCGGTGGGAGGCCAGGTGGTGCGCGTAGCCGTGCGCGAGGGCGGCCGCGGCGGCCGTGACGAGCACCCACCCGGCGTCGTGGAACGGGGTGTACTCCCCGCCCCTCTGGTCCAGTGCTGCCAGTAGTGCGCTGGCCAGGACCGTTCCGTAGACCCCGCCGAACAGCCAGTCGGCTCCCCGCCGGGGCGGGGGGAGGGGGCGGGTGTCGGGAGGGGGCCGCACGGGTGCCTGCTGCTCGGTCACATCGTCCCTTTCAGGTGGAAGATCCGGTTTGTCTGCCAGCTTCACCCTACGAGGAGCGGTGTGGGGACGAGATGAAGGAACGACCCCGCGGCCCCGGTCCGCAGTCGGCGGTCCGCGGCCCCGGTCCGCAGTCGGCGGTCCGCGGTCCGCGGTCCGCAGTCGGCGGCCCCGGTCCGGAGTCGGCGGTCCGCAGTCCGCAGTCCGCAGTCCGCGGCCCCGGTCCCCGGCCGGGCTCTGCGCCCCGCGGCCCTCAGGCCTTGCGGGACAGGGCCTCGCGGACCGCCTCCTCGGAGCGGGCGACCACGGCCGTGCCGTCCTCGGCGGTGATGATCGGGCGCTGGATGAGCTTCGGATGCGCGGCCAGCAGGGCGATCCACCGCTCCCGCGCCTCCTCGGTGCCCTCCCGCGGCAGCCCGGCCACGCCGGCCTCCCGGGCCAGCGGGTCCGCAGTGCGCGTGATGTCCCACGGCTCCAGCCCGAGCCGCCCGAGCACCTCGCGGATCTCGTCCTGCGAGGGCACGTCCTCCAGGTAGCGGCGCACGGTGTAGTCCGCGCCCTCGGCGTCCAGCAGGGTGAGCGCGCCCCGGCACTTGGAACAGGCGGGATTGATCCAGATCTCCATGCGCCGCAGCCTAGTCGGGGCCGTCCGGCCAGGGGCTTCTGTCAGTGGCCGCCGGTAGAATGGAGGACATACGACAGGACGCCAACTACCGTTTGGGAGGCTGTAGATGGCCACTGCCACCACCGTCCGGCCCGTCCAGAGGAAGCCACTGCCGGCGGGTCTGCCCCGCGAGTGGTACGAGAGCCACAACCGCCGTCTGAAGGCCATGCGGCTGGCCATATCCCTGCTCGACTCGGGGACGTACGACGCCCGGCGCGCCACGAACCGGAAGATCCGCACCATGGCCGTCCGGACGGGTCTGCGCCGGCCCTCGAACGTCACCTGCACGATGGTGCGCGCCTTCATCCGCGAGGGATAGCCCCGCTCAGCATCCGGCCTTCGGGAGGCCGGACCGGCCGCCCCGCTCCCCGAGCCGGGCGGCGGCCTCCCGCAGGCCCCGCGCCCTGCCCGGGGGCGCTGCCGTCCCGTCCAGCGAGAGCAGTAGCAGTGCCACGTCGTCGCGCGGGCCCCCGCTGAACTCCAGCAGGTCGTCCCAGATGGCCCGGACCAGGCCGCCCGGGTCCCGCGACAGCACCGGCACCCGCGCGGCCAGCGGGTAGAAGTGGCCCGCCCGGTCCCGGGCCTCGGTCACCCCGTCGGTGTACAGCAGCAGCCGGTCTCCGGGCGCCGGCCGCACCTCCGCCACCTTCGAGGACTCCGCGCCACCGAGTCCCAGGCCCAGCGGCGGCCCCGGCTCCACCGCCACCTCCTCCACCGAGGTCCCGCTCAGCAGCAGGGGCGGCGGATGCCCGCAGGAGACGAGCCGTACGAGGTCCTGCCCGGGCGGGAACTCCACGAGCACCGCCGTCACGAACAGCTCCGGATGCCCCTCGGCCCCGTCCGGCCGGGTCCCCTCCACCCGCAGCCGCCGGTCCAGCCGGGCCGCCACCGCCACCAGTTCCGTGTCGTCCAGCACCGCCTCGCGGAAGGCGCCCAGCAGCGCCGCCACCGTGGCGACCGCCGCCAGGCCGTGGCCCTGCACGTCGGCGACCAGGGCCCGTACCCCGAACGGCCCCGCCCGTACGTCGTACAGGTCGCCGCCGACCAGGGTGCCGCGCTGCGCCGCCCGGTACAGCCCGGAGCAGTGCACCGGGCCCACCCGCGGCGGCACCGGCGGGAGCACCGCCAGCTGCGCCGCCTCCGCCACCGTCCGCACGCTGACCAGCTGGGCGTCCCGGCGCCGCCGGACCAGCGCGATCACCACGCTCAGCAGTCCGACGGCTGCCACGGTGGCCAGGTCGGAGCCGCGGGCGTGGGCCACGCCGATGGCCGGCACGCCGAGCAGGACCAGCACCAGGGCGGCGAACACGGCGGTGCCCACCGCCCCGTAGGCGAAGGCCGCGACCGGGGGCAGCGCCGCCAGGAAGTACCCCAGCTCCACGTCGCCGGGGGTGACCGCCTGCGCGAGCACCAGCACCACCAGGGCCGCCACGGGGGCCAGGCGGGCCCAGCGGGGCGGTGGAGCCCCGCGCAGCCAGCCCGGCTCCTCGCGTCCGCGTCTCACCCCTCCACCCTGGTACCAGGCCCGCGTCCGCGCACCCCGGACCCGTCCCACGGGTGGCCGGGCCGGGCCGCGGCCGCGACAGTGGGGGCGTGACGGACGAAGAGGCCCCGCGCAGGACGCCGACCCCGGCGCACGTCGAAGCCCACGGCTCCGGGGGCGGCGGCGCCGGCGCGGCGATCAGCACCCGGCTCAACTGGCTGCGCGCGGGGGTCCTCGGCGCCAACGACGGGATCATCTCCACGGCCGGCCTGGTGGTCGGTGTCGCCGGCGCCACCACCACCCGCTCCACGATCCTGGCCGCGGGCGTCGCCGGGCTGCTGGCGGGCGCCCTGTCGATGGCGGCGGGGGAGTACGTCTCCGTCAGCTCCCAACGGGACTCCGAGCAGGCCGCACTGGAGCTGGAGCGCAAGGAGCTGGCCACGGAGCCGGAGGCGGAACTCGACGAGCTCACCGACCTGCTGGCCGAGCGCGGCCTCAGCCGGGAACTGGCCCGGGAGGCGGCCAAGCAGCTGACGGAGCGGGACGCGCTGCGCGCCCACGCCCGGGTGGAGCTGGGCATCGACCCCGACGAGCTGGCCAATCCCTGGCACGCGGCCCTCGCCAGCCTCGTCGCCTTCACCGTGGGCGCGCTGCTCCCCCTGTCGGCGATCGTCCTGCCCGGCTCCTCCGTCCGAGTCCCGGTCACCGTGGTGTCCGTGCTCGCCGCCCTCACCCTGTGCGGGGTGGTCAGCGCCCGGCTGGGCGCAGCCCCGGTCCCGCGCGCGATCCTGCGCAACGTCACGGGCGGCGCCCTGGCCATGGGAGTCACCTACGCGGTGGGCAGCTGGCTGGGGACCACCGCCTGACCCCGCCCCCGCGCCGCCCGGCGGGCCCGCGTGCCCCGCCGGTCGCGCGGCAGGGCCCCCGGGGAGCGCGCGGGCGGGCAGGATGGGGCCATGCGTATCGCGGTCACCGGTTCCACCGGTCTCATCGGCAAGGCCCTCGTGCAGTCCCTCCGGGCGGACGGGCACGAGGTGGTCCGCTTCGTGCGCCGGGCGCCAGCCGCCGCGGACGAGGCGCGCTGGGACCCCGCAGAGGGCACGGTGGACCCCGCCGGGCTGGCCGGTTGCGGGGCGGTCGTGCACCTGGCCGGGGCCGGGGTGGGGGAGCACCGCTGGACCGAGGCGTACAAGAGGGAGATCCGCGACAGCCGCGTCCTCGGCACCGCCACGCTCGCCGGGGCGCTGGCCGCCCTGGACGGGCCGCCCGCCGTCCTGGTCTGCGGCTCGGCCATCGGCTACTACGGGGACACCGGCGACCGGCCCGTGGACGAGGACGCCCCCGCCGGGCGGGGGTTCCTGCCTTCGGTCTGCGTCGAGTGGGAGGCGGCGGCGCAGCCGGCCGCGGCGGCCGGGATCCGTACGGTCTTCGCCCGGACCGGCCTGGTCGTGGCCAAGGAGGGCGGCGCCTGGGGACGGCTGTTCCCCCTCTTCCGGGCGGGCGCCGGCGGCCGGCTCGGCAGCGGGCGCCAGTTCTGGTCGCACATCTCCCTGCACGACGAGGTCGCGGCCCTGCGGCACATCATCGACACCCCCGCCCTCACCGGCCCCGTCAACCTCACCGCCCCCGAGCCGCGGACCAACCGCGAGGTCACCGCGGCCATGGCCCGGGTGCTGCACCGGCCCGCGCTGCTGCCGGTACCGGCAGCGGCTCTGCGGATCGTGCTCGGGGAGTTCTCCGACGACGTGCTCGGCAGCCAGCGGGTGCTGCCCGCGCGGCTGCTGGACTCGGGGTTCGTCTTCCGCGACCCGGGCATCGAGGACGCAATCCGCGCCGCGCTCTGAGCCCGCGGGCGACCACCGTGCGACCACCGTGCGACCGTTTGTGACCCGGATGCGACCGTTGTGCGACCGGATCTGACCGCAATAGCCGACCGAACTCGGGTTCCCCTGGAGTCCGTTGGGGGAAGGAGGAACCCCACACAGCCGCGCCGACCTCGGGGAGGGGCACGTGCTCAGCAGCGCACACCATGCCGCACACCATGCGGACGTCGTCATCGTAGGAGCCGGGGTCTCGGGACTCGCGGCCGCACACCACCTGATCGCGGCGGGGGTCACCGTCACCGTCCTGGAGGCCGCGGACGGCTCCGGCGGCCGGATGGCCACCGAGTCCGCCGACGGGTTCCGGCTGGACCGCATCGGCCAGCTGCTCACCACCTCGTCCGCCGAACTCACCCGCACCCCCGGCCTGGAGGACCTGGTCCTGCGCCCCTTCGCGCCCGGCGTCCTGGTCCACGGCGAGGGGCGGCAGGTCCGGGCCGGGGCGCTCACCCCGGCCCGCGCACTGGCCAGCGGCTCCCTCGACCAGGCCCGGCTCAGCGCCGCCCTCGGCCGCCTCGCCGCCCTGCCCGAGGAACGGCTGATGGCCCGTACGGAACGGACCGCGTCCGCCGCCCTGCGCTCCCGCAGCCTGCCGCCGCGCTCCGCCGGGACGGTCCTGCGGCCGCTGCTCACCGCCCTGCTGCGGGACCCGGAGCTCACCACCTCCAGCCGGGTCGCCGACCTCGCCCTGCGCACCTTCGCCCGCGGCCGCCTCGCCGTCCCCGAGGGAGGGGCCTCGGCGCTGCCCGCACTGCTCGCCGCCGGACTGCCGCCCGGCACCGTCCGCACCGGCATCCGGGTCCGCTCCGTGGCGGCCAACCTGGTCACCACCGAGGAGCACGGCGACTTCCGCTGCCGCTCCGTCCTGCTCGCCACCGGGGCCCGCGCCGCGGCCCGGCTCCTGCCCGGCCTGCGCGTGCCCGGCTTCCACGAGGTGACCGTCCTGCACCACGCCACGCCCGCCCCGCTGCCCTGGGACGGCTCACTGCTCCTGGACGGCGACCCCGGGTGGCCCGTGGCCCACACCGCGGTGATGAGCGCGGTCGACCCGACGCGGGCCCCGGCCGGCCGCAGCCTGGTCACCACGACCGTGTTCGGCCCGCCGCCGCCCGTCCGCACGGTCGCCTCCCGGCTGGCCCGGCTGTACGAGAGCGCCACCCGGGACTGGGAGCTGCTGGCCGTCCACCACACCCCGGAGGCCGTGCCCGCGATGCCCCCGCCCTTCGACCCGCGGCGCCCGGTACGGGTCGTGGCCGGGCTGTACGTGTGCGGCGACCACCGCGACACGAACACCGTGCCGGGCGCCCTGCGCTCGGCACGCCGCGCCACCACCGCCGTCCTGCGCGATTTCGGCATCCCGCTCCCCGCCCCGGAACCCGTCCTCCCGGTGGCGGCCTGAGCACCACTGCCGCCGGCCCGGCCCCCGGACGGGGCCGGGCCGGGCCCGTCCGGGGGCCGGGCCGGGCCGGCCGGCGGCCCTAGGAGAGCGCGGCCACCCGGTCCCGGTAGGTCCGTACCGCCGAGGCGTCCCGGAAGGGCTCCAGGCGCCGCTCGAAGTCCCGGACGTACTCCACGGCACGCACCGACCGCATCTCCATGGCCTGCTGCGCCGCCTCCGCGCCCAGGGCGCACGCCTGGTCCAGCTCACCGAGCCCCAGCCGGGCCGTGGCCAGCACCACCCGGCAGAACAGCCGTGAGCGGGCGTAGCCCGGGGCCCGCAGCTGCAGGGACCGCTCGGCGTGCTGCGCCGAGGCCCGGTACTGCTGGAGGTCCCGGTGGCAGTGCCCGAACTCGTCCGCCAGCTGGGCCTCGTCGAAGAACCGGCCCCAGTGCGGGACGTCGTCCCCGGGCCGGGCCGCCCCCAGCGCCCGCTCGGCGCGCACCAGCGAGGCCGTCGAGGCGCGGACCTCGCCCAGCACCGCGTGGCCCCGGGCCTCCGCCGCGTGCAGCAGCGCCTGCACCACCGGGGGCGGGCCGGAGCCCACGCCCTGCTGGGCCACCCGGGCCAGCTGCACCGCCTCCCGGCCGTGCCCCAGGTAGACCGCCTGCCGGCTCATGGTGACCAGCACGTAGCTGCCGTAGGACCGGTCGCCGGCCGCCTGGGCGAGGCGCAGCGCCTGCACGAAGTACCGCTGCGCGAGCCCGTGCGCCGCGATGTCGTAGGAGGTCCAGCCGGCGAGCCGGGTGAGGTCGGCGGCGGCGGAGAACAGCCGCCGCCCGGTGGTCTCCCCGTAGGTCCCGCGGAGCATCGGCTCCGCCTCGTGCTCCAGGTACCGCACCAGCGCCTGCCGGGCGTGCCCGCCGCCGTAGGCCTGGTCCAGGGTGCAGAACAGCTCGCTCACCGAGCGCAGCGCCGCGATGTCGCCGCTGGTCACGCGCTGCCCCGGGCTGCGGTCGACCTGCCGCTGGCGGGGCACCGAGGACCGCCCCTGGACCGGGACCCGGGCCGCCGCCTGGTCCGCGCCCCGGCCCACCCGCTCGTCGGCCCGGCCGATCAGCCAGTCCCGGCTGGGCACGACCAGCCCGGCCGGGGTGAAGGCGATCTTCCGCAGCTCGGCGTGGGAGCCGGAGTCCTTGCGCCACAGGCCGCTCGCGATGTCCACGGCCTCCTCGGGCGTGGCCGCGAACTCCAGCCCCGCGTACACCGGCGCACAGGCGTCCAGGCCCAGGTCCTGCGCGGACAGCCGCCGGCCGAGGCGCCGGGTGAAGACCTCGGCGATCAGTGCGGGGGTGGTCCCGCGCGGCTGCTGCCCGCGCAGCCACCGGGTCACGGAGGTCTTGTCGTACCGCAGGTCGAGACCGTGCTCCAGACCGAGCTGGTCGACGCGGCGGGCGAGCCCGGCGTTGGAGAACCCGGCTTCCGCGATCAGTGCCGCGAGCTGCCGGTTGGGGACGCGCTGGGCAGGTCGTTCCGTCATCGGCTCCACGGTCTCCTGACGTGACGGACCGGGGTCCCGGCCCTGTGAACGGCGTGAATGTAGCGGCGAACACCGCCTGGACCGCCCTGTCTGTCCCACATTCATCCGATCGTGTGCAGAATCTGCGGGGCCCTTTACGGACGCAGCCTTCCGGCCCGCGTACGCTGCGCCCCATGAACCGCCGTTCCAGCCGGGCGCGCCGTCCCGGGGCGGGTCCCAGGTCCGCCGCCCCGCTCCCCCCGCTGCCGCAGCCCGAGCTGACCGAGGCGGAGTGCCGCCGCTGCGGGACCCTCATCGCGGGGCTCGACGGCCGGTACGCGTGCGGGGTGTGCGGCTGGGTGAACGACCACTCGGAGGGGCACCGGCGGCTGCCGCGGGCGGACGAGGACCCGGACCGGCCGGCCACGGGCCGGCGCCGGCCCGCGCAGCGGCCCGGCCCGGCCGCGGACGGGCCGGGGGCGGCCTCGCCGCAGCCCGGGACGGGGCCCTGACGGGGCCCGGACGCGCCGCCGTACCCTTGCCGGTGGATACGTGCACACAGCAGGTTCAACGAGGAGGCGCCGCGGTGGCTGAGCTTGGGTTTGTCCATCTGGGCTTCGGGCCGGATGCGGTCGAGTACACCGAGGCCTGGGAAGAGCAGCGCCGCGTGCACGCCGCGCGGTTCGCGGAGGAGACCGGGGACACCTGCCTGCTGCTGGAGCACCAGCCCGTCTACACCGCCGGCCGGCGCACCGACCCCGCCGAGCGCCCGCTGGACGGCACCCCGGTCGTGGACGTGGACCGCGGCGGCAAGATCACCTGGCACGGACCCGGCCAGCTCGTCGGCTACCCGATCATGAAGCTGCCCCGTCCGGTGGACGTGGTCGCGCACGTGCGGCGGCTGGAGGAGGCCCTGATCCGCACGGCCGCCGACTTCGGCCTGGAGACCACCCGCGTGGAGGGGCGCTCGGGCGTCTGGGTGCTGGGCGACCCCGCCGAGGACCGCCCCCGGCTCGGCGGCCTGTCCCTCGACTTCGACCCGCGGACCGCCGACGAGGAGTTCGACCCCCGGCTGAACGGCCCCGAGTACGCCCCCTCCAACGCCGGCCAGCGCCGTGAGGACCGCAAGCTCGCCGCCATCGGCATCCGGGTGGCCAAGGGCGTCACGATGCACGGCTTCGCGATCAACGTGAACCCGGACAGCACCTGGTTCGACCGGATCATCCCCTGCGGCATCCGGGACGCCGGTGTGACCTCGCTCTCCTACGAGCTGGGCCGCGAGGTCACCATCGCCGAGGTGCTGCCGGTGGTCGAGCGGCACCTGAAAGACGTACTGGAACACGCGGAGCTCCAGCCCCGCGCGCCCCGGTCTGCCGCGGGCTGAGGCCCCCGGGGGAATGCGCCCGGCCACCCCCGGGTTGGCCGACGTAAGAGCGTATGAAATTACGGGCGTACCCTGGTGGGCGCCGAAGAATCGAAGTCACAGGGAGCCGGTCGTGTCCGCAGTCGCACCCGACGGACGCAAGATGCTGCGCCTGGAGGTCCGTAACGCCCAGACGCCCATCGAGCGCAAGCCCGAGTGGATCAAGACCCGGGCGAAGATGGGTCCCGAGTACACCAAGATGCAGGCCCTGGTGAAGGGCGAAGGACTGCACACGGTGTGCCAGGAAGCCGGTTGTCCCAACATCTACGAGTGCTGGGAGGACCGCGAGGCCACCTTCCTCATCGGCGGCGACCAGTGCACCCGGCGCTGTGACTTCTGCCAGATCGACACCGGCAAGCCCGAGGCCCTCGACCGCGACGAGCCGCGCCGCGTCGGCGAGTCCGTGGTGACCATGGACCTGAACTACGCCACCATCACCGGCGTCGCCCGCGACGACCTGGCCGACGGCGGCGCCTGGCTGTACGCGGAGACCGTGCGCCAGATCCACGAGCAGACCGCCGGCCGCGAGAGCGGCCACACCAAGGTCGAGCTCCTGGCCCCCGACTTCAACGCCGTCCCGGAGCTGCTGGAGGAGGTCTTCGCCTCCCGTCCCGAGGTCTTCGCGCACAACGTCGAGACGGTGCCCCGGATCTTCAAGCGGATCCGCCCCGGCTTCCGGTACGAGCGCTCGCTGGACGTGATCACCCGGGCCCGCGCGTACGGTCTGGTGACCAAGTCGAACCTGATCCTCGGCATGGGCGAGGAGCGCGAGGAGGTCTCGCAGGCCCTCAAGGACCTGCACGAGGCCGGCTGCGAGCTCATCACCATCACGCAGTACCTGCGTCCGTCGCCGCGGCACCACCCCGTCGAGCGCTGGGTCAAGCCGCACGAGTTCGTGGAGCTGGCCAAGGAGGCCGAGGAGATCGGCTTCTCCGGTGTGATGTCGGGCCCGCTGGTCCGCTCCTCGTACCGGGCCGGACGCCTCTACCAGCAGGCGATGGAGAAGCGCGCACGCGTGTGACGCGGCCCACCCCGCGGAGTCTGTGAACTCGCGCACAAAGTCATACCAGGCAGTAACACCGCACTGACGCGGCCCTAGGCTTCTCCACGAGGAGTCCGGCGGGCCGCGTCATTGTTTCGGAAACGTTTGACCGGCCGGCCATGCGCTGGTAACACCGATCAGTGACGATGGGTCCACGCACCGCACACAGCACCGCACCCCTGGCAGACGTGAGCTCCGTGAAAGGGATCGACATCATGCAGGCCGCGCCCGTACGCGCCATTGCCATCCCGTCCGTGACCGACGCCTTCCGCGGCATCGAGTCCCTGCTGATGAGCGGCGCCCGCCGCAACGCCTGGACGGCCGTCCTGGAGGACCGCCGCCGGGCCAAGGACAGGGTCGAAACCGAACACGTACTTGAGGCCGCGGCGACCCGGGCCCCGCAGGCCACGTAAACTTCGCTGTATGGCGAGGAAGTCAAACGCAGAGACTGCTGCGAACCCCGGGCGACTGAAGCAGATCGCCCTCACGTACAAGATGACGCGCAAGGCCGACCCGAAGGTCGGTCTGATCGTCGCGGGCGTGGGAATCGTCACCTTCGGTGTCTTTCTTGCGATCGGCTTCCTGATCGACCACCCGGTCTACCTGGGCATCCTGGGCTTCCTGGTGGCGTTCCTCGCGATGGCGATCGTCTTCGGACGACGGGCCGAGCGGGCTGCCTTCGGGCAGATGGAGGGACAGCCGGGCGCGGCCGCGGCCGTTCTGGACAACGTGGGACGGGGCTGGACCACCACCCCCGCCGTCGCGATGAACAAGAGCCAGGACATCGTCCACCGGGCCGTCGGCAAGGCCGGCGTGGTGCTGATCGCGGAGGGCAACCCGAACCGGGTGAAGCCCCTGCTCGCGAACGAGAAGCGGAAGCTGGCCCGGATCATGCCGGACGTGCCGGTCCACGACTTCATCGTGGGCAACGGCGAGGGCGAGGTGCCGCTCAAGAAGCTGCGCACCACGCTGCTCAAGCTGCCGCGCGTGCTGGCCGGCCCGCAGATCACCCAGGTGAACGACAAGCTGCGCGCCATGGGGGACCTCATGAGCAACATGCCGCTCCCCAAGGGTCCGATGCCCAAGGGCATGCGGATGCCGCGCGGCGGAAAGATGCGCTGATCATCCGCTGACCCGTTCTCCGTATACGACAGGGAGGTGCCCCCGAGCCAGGGCTCGGGGGCACCTCCCTGTCGTATGCCCTGCGGTCTGCGCCCTACGCCCGCCGGTTCCGGGCGCGGGGCCGGACGGCCCTAGGTGCGGACCTGGACGGCGCGGGAGAGCCGGTCGTGGAGGCCGCGGCCGTCGCGGTCCCAGACCAGCGCGGGGACCAGCAGGGCCAGCAGCAGGGTGCGCAGCACCACGCGGCCGAAGCCCAGCCGGCCGCCGTCCTCGGCGATCACCCGGAGCCGGACGATCCGCTTGCCGGGGGTGAAGCCCAGGGTGCCGACGGTGACCAGGCTGAGCAGGACGAACAGGGCGAGCGTCCAGTTGCCCGTGCCCGCCGGCTCGCCGTGCGTGATCAGCCCGTACGCAATCACCTGGCAGGCGATCCAGTCGATGGCCACCGCGCCCAGCCGGCGCCCGAAACGCGCGACGGCGCCGGGGCCGTACTGCGGGAGGCCGAGGCGCTCGCCCCGGTACCCGAAGTCCACGCCCATCTCCTCGGCCGCCGCGCGGGGGCCGGAGAGCCATGATCCGATTGCCTGCCTCTTGTCCACCCGAACACGGTACCGGTGCCGCTGCACGCCCCTCCGGCGGGACCCTGGTTAACTTGTGCGAAACAAATGGGTCATGCTTGGGAAATCCCGTCTGCTTATGGTCGGGTCAGCGTGCGGCACCGCACTGACGCACCACGAGCTATAAAAACCCGCCCCGGCCCCGGGGCCGGGAGTAGGAGGAGTTGGATGTTCCAGAACGCCGACGAAGTGAAGCAGTACATCGAGGAGAACGACGTCAAGTTCGTCGACGTCCGCTTCTGCGACCTGCCTGGTGTGATGCAGCACTTCACCATCCCGGCTCGGGCATTCGACCCGGCGGAGGAGCTCGCCTTCGACGGATCCTCCATCCGCGGCTTCCAGGCGATCCACGAGTCCGACATGGCGCTGCGTGCCGACATCACCACCGCGCGCCTGGACTCGTTCCGCAAGGACAAGACGCTCAACATCAACTTCTTCATCCACGACCCGATCACGGGCGAGGCCTACAGCCGCGACCCGCGCAACGTGGCGAAGAAGGCCGAGGCGTACCTCGCCTCCACCGGCATCGCCGACACCGCGTACTTCGGCCCCGAGGCCGAGTTCTACGTGTTCGACAGCGTGCGCTTCGCGACCACCGCGAACGAGAGCTTCTACCACATCGACTCCGAGGCCGGCGCCTGGAACACCGGCTCCGAGGAGAACAACCGCGGCTACAAGGTCCGCTACAAGGGCGGCTACTTCCCCGTCGCCCCGGTCGACCACTTCGCGGACCTGCGCGCCGAGATCTCCCTTGAGCTGGACGCCCAGGGCCTCCAGGTCGAGCGCCAGCACCACGAGGTCGGCACCGGCGGCCAGGCCGAGATCAACTACAAGTTCAACACGCTGCTCGCCGCGGCCGACGACCTGATGCTCTTCAAGTACGTCGTGAAGAACGTCGCCTGGCGCAACGGCAAGACCGCGACCTTCATGCCGAAGCCGATCTTCGGCGACAACGGCTCGGGCATGCACGTGCACCAGTCGCTGTGGGCCAACGGCGACCCGCTGTTCTACGACGAGGCCGGCTACGCGGGCCTGTCGGACACCGCCCGCTACTACATCGGCGGCATCCTCAAGCACGCCCCGTCGCTGCTGGCGTTCACCAACCCGACGGTGAACTCCTACCACCGCCTGGTGCCGGGCTTCGAGGCGCCGGTCAACATGGTGTACTCGCAGCGCAACCGCTCCGCCGCGATGCGTATCCCGATCACCGGCTCGAACCCGAAGGCCAAGCGCGTCGAGTTCCGCGCCCCGGACCCGTCGTCCAACCCGTACCTCGCCTTCTCGGCGCTGCTGCTCGCGGGCCTCGACGGAGTCAAGAACAAGATCGAGCCGATGGAGCCGATCGACAAGGACCTCTACGAGCTCTCGCCCGACGAGCACGCGAGCGTCCCGCAGGTCCCGACCAGCCTGGACGCGGTCCTCAAGGCCCTGGAGGAGGACCACGAGTACCTCCTGGCCGGCGGTGTCTTCACCCCCGACCTGATCGAGACCTGGATCGACTACAAGCGCACGCACGAGATCGCCCCGATCGCACTGCGTCCGCACCCGCACGAGTTCGAGATGTACTTCGACCTCTAGGTCGCACTCGCTCGAACCGGGCGTCATGCCTGATGGGAGGCCCCCCGCCACGCTCCACGGAGCGCGGCGGGGGGCCTTTCGCTTTGACAGGGCGGCAGGGCCGGGTGAGGGTTGAAATGACCTAAACGCCTGGTAAGCGAGACATGTGCGGAGGTGCATGAGAATGCGCCGTAAGATCGTTGCGGCGGCCCTGGCCGGCGCCGCGGGAATCACGATAGGTCTGCTGCCCGTCGCCAGCGCCTCGGCCTCGGTCCTCACCGGAAGCGGCGGCGGGGGCGGGAACGGCGGCTACGACTGCTACCGGTACCCCTCGAACCGTTCCGACGCCCGCTACGACTACTGCTGCAACCACGACTGGCGCGAGCGCCCCGCCTGGTGCTGGGACCAGGGCGGCGTCGGCGGGTACAACGACAACTGGCGCGACCACGGCAACTGGCGCGACGACGCCGGCTGGCGCAACTCGAACTGGAACGACTCCGGCCGCGGCGGCTACAACGACTGGGGCCACCACGGTGACTGGGGCAACGGCCGCGGCGGTGACGGCGGCAACTGGGGCGGCGGCAACGGCGGTGACGGCGGCAACTGGGGCGGTGGCGGCAACGGCGGTGATGGCGGCCACGGCAACTGGGGCGGCGGCGGCAACGGCGGCAACGGCGGTGACGGCGGCGGCAGCTGGGGCGGCGGTGGGGGCGGCGGCGGAGGCGGGGGCTGGGGTGGCGGCGGCCGCTGACGCCCGTACCGAAGCCACGTAGGGATGCAGGGCCGATGCCCCTGCTGCGCCGGACTCAGCGCAGCAGGGGCATCGCGCCGGTCAGCTCGCGCAGACAGCGGACCGCGAGCTCGGCGGGGGAGCCCGGTCCCGAGACCGGGGCGTCGGTGGCCGACCACAGCTCCAGGGAGACGCGGATCGCGTCCGTGGCGGCCGCGGCCAGCAGCCGGACGCCCAGCAGGTCGGCGCCCGGGCCGGCCAGCCGGGACAGCACCGGCACCAGGCGCTCCTCGGAGTCCTGGTTCACCCGGTACCAGACCGCGCGCAGGGCCTCGTCGGTCGCCGCCGCGCGCAGCAGGCCGCGGGTGACCTCCAGCCCCTCCGCGACCGTCTGCGGGCCGCTCAGGGAGCGGGTGACGGCCCGTTCCAGGGCCTCGGCGAGCGGGGTGCCGGGGTCCTCCTCGGCGAGCAGCGCCCGCCAGGTGTCACCGCCGCCCGCGAGCAGCGGGGCCACGGCCTCCTGCTTGTTGCGGAAGTAGCGGTAGAACGTGCGCAGCGCGACCCCCGCCCGGTGGGCGATGTCCTCGGCGGTCGTGCCGTCGGGGCCGTGTTCGGCGAAGAGCTCGCAGGCCGCGCGGGCGATGTCGAGCTGGGTGGCGGCCTTGCGGCGCTCGGTCAGGGACTGGGCTCCGGGGCCGGCCTGGGGGGAGTACGGACGGGGAGATCTCACGGAGTGAAGCGTACCGCGCGCCCCCTGCCGGGAATGCGCGCTTTGACACTCTGGCAAAACGTGTCAGCCACTCGGTACCCTCCCCCCATGAACCGTTACGAAGGACGTCGCGTCCTCATCACCGGCGGCGGATCCGGCATCGGCCGGGCCACCGTGCACCGCATCCTCGCCGAGGGCGGCCGGGTCCACGCCGTGGACATCAGCGAGGAGGGCCTTGCGGCCACCGCCGGGCGGGCCGCCGCCGAAGGCCGAGCGGACCGGCTGAGCACCGCCCCGCTCGACATATCCGACGAGGCGGCCGTACGGGCCGGGGTGGCCGCCGCCGTCGGCATCCTCGGCGGACTCGACGTCCTCGTCAACGCCGCGGGCATCCTGCGTTCCGCACACACCCACCACACCCCGCTCGACCTGTGGAACCAGGTCATCGGGGTCAACCTCACCGGCACCTTCCTGATGATCCGCGAAGCGGTCCCGGCGCTGCTGGAGGGCGACCAGCCGGTCGTCGTGAACTTCAGCTCCACCTCGGCGTCCTTCGCCCACCCCTACATGTCCGCCTACGCGGCCAGCAAGGGCGGCATCCAGTCCATGACCCACGCACTGGCCGCCGAGTACAGCAAGCAGGGCCTGCGCTTCGTCTCCGTCGCACCCGGGTCCATCGAGAGCGGCATGACCACGGGCGACGGCCCCGGCCTGCCCGAGGACACCGACTGGTCGCTGTTCACCAAGCTGGCCCCGGCCCTCGGCCAGGGCTTCGCCGGCCCGCAGACCGTGGCCGGCGTGGTGGCGATGCTGGGCTCCGAGGACGGCGCCTTCATCACCGGCACGGAGATCCGCATCGACGGCGGCACCCACTGCTGAACCGCGCCCGGATCAGGCCCTGAAGCGGTCCCAGAGCCGGGGGAAGCGCTCCGCGAGCACGGCTTCGTCCTCGAAGTCCAGCGGGGCGCCCTCCGGCTCCGCGGGCTGCAGCGGCACCCCGAGGTCCGGGGCCACTGAGCCGGTCAGCTGTTCGTAGGCCTCGTCGGCCGCGTACCCCAGCTCCTCGCCGTCCCCGTCGATCTCCTCGTCGAAGTCCCCCAGGAGTTCCGCCAGGTGGTCGGGGTCGTGGACGCCGCCCTCGAAGACCTCCCGCCCCTGGCCGATCAGCCAGCAGCGGAAGTAGTCGAAGGCGTCGTCGCTGGCCCCGTCGAGCAGGACCCAGGCGGCCCCCCACAGGTCCCAGGTGTAGGCCCGGTTGTACCGCGACTCGAAATGCCGGGCGAAGTCCAGGACGGAGTCCGGGTCCAGCTGCGCCAGCCGTTCCACGAGCAGCTCGGCATGCTCCTCGGGGTCGCCCTCGGCGGCCTCGCGGGTACGGTCGACGATCTCCCAGAACTCCGTCTCGTCCATCACGGCTCCAGCATCACGGGTCCACCCCCGCACCGCCACCTCGCACGCCGTGAAAGGCCGGTGTCCGACCCCCTCGGGGGCCGGACACCGGCCTTTCACGTCCTCCCCGGGCCCGCGGCGGGGCCCCGGGGCCTACAGGCCGTAGCGCTCGCGGGCCTCCTTGACGGCGGACGCCGGGACCTCGCCGCGGCGGGCGAGCTGGGCCAGCGCGGCCACCACGATCGACTGGGCGTCGACACCGAAGTGGCGGCGGGCGCCCTCACGGGTGTCGGAGAGGCCGAAGCCGTCCGTGCCCAGCGAGGTCCAGTCCTGCTCGACCCACTGACTGATCTGGTCCGGGACCTGGCGCATCCAGTCGGAGACGGCGAGCACCGGGCTGCTGACGCCCTCCAGCGCGCGGGTGACGTACGGGGTGCGCAGCTCGCCGCGCAGCAGCGCCTCGTCGCACTCCAGCGCGTCGCGCCGCAGCTCGCCCCAGGAGGTGGCGGACCAGACGTCGGCGGCCACGTTCCAGTCGGCGGCCAGGAGACGCTGCGCGTCCAGGACCCAGTGGATCGCCGTACCCGAGGCCATCAGCTGGATCTTCGGCGCGTCGGCGGCCGGGGCCTCCTGCGCCAGGTCGGCCGCCGTGTTGAAGCGGTAGAGGCCCTTGAGGATGCCTTCCTCGACGCCCTCGGGCATCGCGGGCTGCACCTTCGGCTCGTTGTAGACCGTCAGGTAGTAGAAGACGTCTTCCGGCTTCTCGCCGTACATCCGGCGCAGACCGTCCTTGACGATCACCGCGATCTCGTACGCGAAGGCGGGGTCGTAGTTCAGCGACGCCGGGTTCGTGGACGCGATCAGGTGCGAGTGGCCGTCCGCGTGCTGCAGGCCCTCGCCGGTCAGGGTGGTGCGGCCGGCGGTGGCCCCGACGATGAAGCCCTTGCCGAGCTGGTCGGCGAGCTGCCACATCTGGTCGGCGGTGCGCTGCCAGCCGAACATCGAGTAGAAGATGTAGAAGGGGATCATCGGCTCGCCGTGCGTCGCGTACGACGTGCAGGCGGCGATGAAGTCGGCCATCGCGCCGGCCTCGGTGATCCCCTCGTTGAGGATCTGGCCGTCCTTGGCTTCCTTGTAGTACATGAGCTGGTCGCGGTCGACCGGCTCGTACGTCTGGCCCAGCGGCGAGTAGATGCCGGCCGACGGGAAGAGGGACTCCATGCCGAAGGTACGGGCCTCGTCGGGGACGATCGGCACCCACCGCTTGCCGGTCTCCTTGTCCCGCATCAGGTCCTTGACGAGCCGGACGAAGGCCATGGTGGTGGCCATCTCCTGCTTGCCCGAGCCCTTGAGCAGCGGGGCGAAGGAGCGGTCGGCCGGAGCGGGCAGGGCCACGTGCCGGACCTTGCGGGCCGGGGCCGGACCGCCGAGGGCCGCGCGGCGCTCGTTCAGGTACCGGACCTCGGGGCTGTCCGCGCCCGGGTGGCCGTAGGGCACGACGCCGTCGGCGAAGGCGCTGTCCGGGATCGGGAGGCCGAGGAGGTCCCGCATGTCCTTGAACTCGTCGATCGTGAGCTTCTTCATCTGGTGGTTCGCGTTCTTCGACTCGAACCCGGCGCCCAGCGTGTAGCCCTTGACCGTCTGCGCGAGGATGACCGTGGGCGCGCCCTTGTGCTCCAGGGCGGCCTTGTACGCGGCGTAGACCTTGCGGGGCTCGTGGCCGCCGCGGGAGCTGTGGAAGCACTCCGCGACCTTCGCGTCGGACAGCACGCCGGCCAGCTGCACGAGCTCGGCGTTGGCGCCGAAGAAGTGTTCGCGGATGTAGGCCACGTCGCGGGTCGCGTACGTCTGGAACTGCGCGTCGGGTACCTCGCGCAGGCGGCGTACCAGGGCGCCCGTGGTGTCGAGCTGGAACAGCTCGTCCCAGGCGGAGCCCCACAGCGACTTGATGACGTTCCAGCCGGCGCCGCGGAACTGGGCCTCCAGCTCCTGGACCACGCGGAAGTTGGCGCGGACCGGACCGTCGAGGCGCTGCAGGTTGCAGTTGATGACGAAGGTCAGGTTGTCGAGCTGCTCGCGGGAGGCGAGGGCCAGGGCGGCGGTCGACTCGGGCTCGTCCATCTCGCCGTCGCCGAGGAAGGCCCAGACGTGCGAGTTCGCGGTGTCCTTGATGCTGCGGTTCTGCAGGTAGCGGTTGAAGCGCGCCTGGTAGATCGCGGACAGCGGGCCGAGGCCCATGGAGACCGTGGGGAACTCCCACAGCCACGGCAGGCGCCGCGGGTGCGGGTAGGACGGCAGGCCGTTGCCGCCGGACTCCTGGCGGAAGTGGTCGAGCTGCTGCTCGGAGATCCGGCCGTCGAGGAAGGCGCGGGCGTAGATGCCGGGGGAGGCGTGGCCCTGGATGTAGAGCTGGTCGCCCGATCCGTCGGCCTCCTTCCCGCGGAAGAAGTGCTGGAAGCCGGTCTCGTACAGCCACGCGGCGGAGGCGAAGGTGGCGATGTGGCCGCCGACGCCGTACTTGGAGCCGCGGGTCACCATGGCGGCCGCGTTCCAGCGGTTCCACGCGGTGATCCTGGCTTCCATCTCCAGGTCACCGGGGAACTCGGGCTCCGCGGAGGTGGGGATGGTGTTGACGTAGTCCGTCTCCAGCAGCTTCGGCAGGGCGAGGCCGGCGGCCTCGGCGTGCTGGAGCGTGCGGCGGAGCAGGTATTCGGCGCGGCGCGTACCGGCGGCCTGGGCGACGGCGTCGAGCGAGGCCGCCCATTCGGCGGTCTCCTCGGTGTCGCGGTCCGGGAGCTGGTCGAGCTCGCTCGGAAGCTTTCCTACGGGGTCGGACATCGGTGTGCGCCGCCTTCCGGACAAAGGAGAGGTGGTGAAGAAAATCCCTGACGGGCAGGACAGGGTCGATGGACCTGGTTGAGGTCCGGGTCGACTGTAAATCGCTGATCGATGATCGATCAAACGAATGTGACGACAAAATGACCCGCAGGCGAAAGTCGGCACCGCGTGCCAGTAAATCAGGCACGCAGTGCCGGGCAAATCCGGGCAAAGCGTCCGGTCACGCGCGCGGGGCGCAGCCGAGGACATGCCGCTTCACGAGCAGCCCGATGTCCGGATCCTGACTGCGGAACGCCTCGACGAGCGCCTCGTGCTCCTCCGCATAGGACTTCTGGACCGTGCCCAGCCAGCGGATGGACAGCGCCGTGAACACCTCGATGCCGAGGCTCTCCCAGGTGTGCAGCAGCACGCTGTTCCCGGCGGCCCGCACCAGCTCCCGGTGGAAGCCCACCGTGTGCCGCACCTGCGCCGTGCCGTCCTCGGTGCGGTCCGCCTCCCACAGGGCCGCCACGTGCGGCTCCAGGGCCGTGCAGTCGGCCGCCAGCCGGGGCGCTGCCAGCTCCGCCGCGATCTGCTCCAGGCCCGCCCGGACCGGATAGATCTCCTCCAGGTCGGCCGCGGAGAGGTTGCGCACGCGCACGCCCTTGTTGGGGGCCGACTCGATCAGCCGCAGCGTCTCCAGCTCGCGCAGGGCCTCCCGTACGGGCGTCTGGCTGACCTCCAGCTCCACCGCGATGCGGCGCTCCACGATCCGCTCGCCGGGCTTCCAGCGGCCGCTGACGATCCCCTCCACGATGTGCTCGCGGATCTGCTCGCGCAGCGAGTGCACGACGGGTGGGGTGATCATCCGGGCTTCATCTCCTGAGGGCTGGCAGGGGCTCGCGGGACCTGATGCGTAGACAATACGGCGGCGCCCCCGTCCGGAAGTATTCCGGACGGGGGCGCCGACGGTGAGGCTGGTAACAAGCCGACCGGTTACAGGCCGAGCTCGACCTCGAACTCGCCGGCCTCCAGGATGGCCTTGACGGCCGAGAGGTACCGGGCCGCGTCCGCGCCGTCCACCAGGCGGTGGTCGTAGGACAGGGTCAGGTACGTCATGTCGCGGATGCCGATGTTGGTGCCCTCGGCGGTCTCGACGACCACCGGACGCTTGACCGTGGCACCGATGCCCAGGATGGCGACCTGGTTCGGCGGCACGATGACGGTGTCGAACAGCGCACCGCGCGAGCCGGTGTTGCTGATGGTGAAGGTCGCGCCCGACAGCTCGTCCGGCGTGATCTTGTTGCCGCGGACCTTGGAGGCCAGGTCGGCGGTCGCCTTGGAGATGCCCGCCAGGTTGAGGTCGCCGGCACCCTTGATGACCGGGGTCATCAGGCCCTTCTCGGAGTCCACGGCGATGCCGATGTTCTCCGAGTCGAAGTAGGTGATCGTGCCCTCGTCCTCGTTGATCCGGGCGTTGACGACCGCGTGGGCCTTCAGCGCCTGGGCCGCGGCCTTGACGAAGAACGGCATCGGGGACAGCTTGACGCCCTCACGGGCGAGGAAGCCGGCCTTGGCCTTCTCGCGCAGCTTCATGATCTTGGTGATGTCCACCTCGACCACGGAGCTGAGCTGCGCCTGCGAGTGCAGGGCCTTCATCATGTTGTCGCCGATGACCTTGCGCATGCGGGTCATCTTGACGGTCTGGCCCCGCAGCTCGGAGACCGCGGCGGCCGGAGCCTTCGCGGCGGGAGCGGCGGCAGCCGGCGCCGGGGCGGCCGCAGCGGCCTTGGCGGCCTCGGCGGCGGCCAGGACGTCCTGCTTGCGGATGCGGCCGCCGACACCGGTGCCCGAGACCTGCGAGAGGTCCACGCCGGACTCCGAGGCGAGCTTGCGCACCAGCGGGGTCACGTACGCGCCCTCGTCGCCGGCGGAGGCCGGAGCGGCGGGAGCAGCCGCGGCCGGAGCAGCCGGGGCCGGGGCAGCCACCGGGGCGGCAGCCTGGACCGGAGCCGGGGTGGCGGCCGGAGCGGGCTGGGCCGGAGCGGCCGGAGCCGGAGCCGCAGCAGCGGGCGCCGGAGCGGCCGGAGCGGGGGCGGGAGCCGGGGCGGCGGCCGGAGCCGGAGCCTGGGCGGGGGCGGCGGCCGGGGCGGCAGCGGCCGGAGCCGGAGCGGCGGCCGGGGCGGCGCCCGCGACACCGATGACGGCCAGCCGGGCACCGACCTCGGCGGTCTCGTCCTCGCCGACCAGGATCTCCAGCAGCGTGCCGGCGACCGGCGCCGGGATCTCGGTGTCGACCTTGTCGGTCGACACCTCGAGCAGCGGCTCGTCCGCCTCGACGGACTCGCCGACCTGCTTCAGCCAGCGGGTGACGGTGCCCTCGGTGACGGACTCGCCCAGGGCGGGGAGCACGACGTCGGTGCCCTCGGCCGAACCGCCGCCCGCGGCCGCGTCGGCGGTCGGGGCCGGAGCCTCGGAGCCGGCCGGGACCTCGGTGGACGGTGCGGCCTGCGGGGCCTCGGCGGCAGGGGCCTCGGCGGCAGGTGCCTCGGCGGCGGCCGGCTCGGCCGCCGGAGCGGCGGCCTCGGCCGGGGCGCCGGAGCCGTCGTCGATGACGGCCAGCTCGGCGCCGACCTCGACGGTCTCGTCCTCGGCGACCTTGATGGAGGCCAGGATGCCGGAGACGGGCGAGGGGATCTCGGTGTCGACCTTGTCGGTCGACACTTCGAGAAGCGGCTCGTCGGCCTCGACGCGCTCGCCCTCGGCCTTCAGCCAGCGGGTGACAGTGCCCTCGGACACGCTCTCTCCGAGCGCCGGAAGGGTTACGGAAACCGACATGGTTTCAGTTGCTCCTAACGAATGTGCGGAAGTGGTCGTCGCGCCCGTGACGATCAGTCGTGGGAGTGAAGCGGCTTGCCGGCCAGGGCCAGGTGGGCCTCGCCGAGCGCTTCGTTCTGGGTCGGGTGCGCGTGGATGAGCTGCGCGACCTCGGCCGGCAGAGCCTCCCAGTTGTAGATCAGCTGGGCCTCGCCGACCTGCTCGCCCATCCGGTCACCGACCATGTGGACGCCGACCACGGCACCGTCCTTGACCTGGACGAGCTTGATCTCGCCCGCGGTCTTGAGGATCTTGCTCTTGCCGTTGCCCGCGAGGTTGTACTTCAGGGCCACGACCTTGTCCGCGCCGTAGATCTCCTTGGCCTTGGCCTCGGTGATGCCGACGGAGGCGACCTCGGGGTGGCAGTAGGTGACGCGCGGGACACCGTCGTAGTCGATCGGGACGGCCTTGAGGCCGGCCAGGCGCTCCGCGACCAGGATGCCCTCGGCGAAGCCGACGTGCGCGAGCTGGAGGGTGGGGACGAGGTCGCCGACGGCCGAGACGGTCGGCACGTTGGTCTGCATGTACTCGTCGACCAGGACATAGCCGCGGTCCATCGCGATGCCCTGCTCCTCGTAGCCCAGGCCCTGCGAGACCGGGCCGCGGCCGACGGCGACCAGCAGCACCTCGGCCTCGAAGGTCTTGCCGTCGGCCAGGGTCACCCGGACACCGGTATCGGTGTACTCGGCCTTGTCGAAGAAGGTGCCGAGGTTGAACTTGATGCCGCGCTTGCGGAACGCGCGCTCCAGCAGCTTCGAGCTGTTCTCGTCCTCGACCGGCACGAGGTGCTTGAGGCCCTCGATGACGGTGATGTCGGAGCCGAAGGACTTCCACGCGGAGGCGAACTCGACGCCGATGACGCCGCCGCCCAGCACGATCGCGGACTGCGGAACGCGGTCCAGGACCAGCGCGTGGTCGGAGGAGATGATGCGGTTGCCGTCGATCTCCAGACCCGGCAGCGACTTCGGCACGGAGCCGGTCGCCAGCAGGATGTGGCGGCCCTGGATGCGCTGGCCGTTCACGTCGACGGAAGTCGGCGAGGAGAGGCGGCCCTCACCCTCGATGTAGGTCACCTTGCGGGAGGCGACCAGGCCCTGCAGGCCCTTGTACAGGCCCGAGATGACCTCGTCCTTGTACTTGTGCACGCCCGCGATGTCGATGCCCTCGAACGTGGCCTTGACACCGAACTGGGCGGCTTCGCGAGCCTGGTCCGCGATCTCGCCCGCGTGCAGCAGAGCCTTCGTGGGGATGCAGCCGTTGTGCAGGCAGGTGCCGCCGAGCTTGTTCTTCTCGATCAGGGCAACGTCCAGACCCAGCTGGGATGCGCGCAGAGCCGCGGCGTAACCGCCACTGCCACCGCCGAGGATCACTAGGTCGAAAACGGTGCTGGCGTCGTTCGCCACGTCACGTCCTCCATGCATGTGCGCCGGGCACCGGTCCTCAGTGACCGGGCGGCGGCTGGTAATCGGCCGCTAGTTGTTCGGCCCTGTGGTGGGGGCCCTGTCCTGCCGAGAACCCATCTTCGCATTTGTCGGGGGAACGCGGGACGCCGGGCCCACCCTGGGGGAGGGCGTTCTGCCCGATGCGCGGGTTACCAGTGCGTAGAAACCTACGGATTTCGTTGAGGGTGAACACGCCTCAAGCCCCGATCGAGTGTACGACCGGGGCTTGAGACATGGGACACAGTGGTCCGGGGCCGGTCAGCCCAGGTCGCCCGTGGCGGTGCGCTCGGCGAGGCGCACCAGGGTGCGCACGGCGGAGCCGGTGCCGCCCTTGGGGGTGTAGCCGTAGGGCGCACCCTCGTGGAAGGCCGGGCCGGCGATGTCGAGGTGGGCCCAGGTGATGCCCTCGCCGACGAACTCCTGCAGGAAGAGGCCGGCCACCAGGCCGCCGCCCATCCGGACGCCCATGTTGGCGATGTCGGCGGTGGGGGAGTCCATGGACTTGCGCAGGTCCGCGGGGAGCGGCATGGGCCAGGAGGCCTCGCCGACCTCCTCGGCGATCTCGTGGATCGCGGTGCGGAAGGCGTCGTCGTTGGCCATCACGCCGAAGGTGCGGTCGCCCAGCGCCAGCACCATGGCGCCGGTCAGGGTGGCGACGTCGACGATCGCGTCCGGGGCGTCCTCGGAGGCCTTGGTCAGTGCGTCGCCCAGGACGAGGCGGCCCTCGGCGTCGGTGTTGAGCACCTCGACGGTCTTGCCGCTGTACATCCGCAGCACGTCGCCGGGCTTGGTGGCGGAGCCGGACGGCATGTTCTCGGCGAGCGCGAGCCAGCCGGTGACGTTCACCTGGAGGCCCAGCCGGGCCACCGCGACCACGGAGGCGAAGACGGCGGCGGCGCCGGCCATGTCGCACTTCATGGTCTCGTTGTGGCCGGCCGGCTTCAGGGAGATGCCGCCCGAGTCGTAGGTGATGCCCTTGCCGACGAAGGCCAGGGTCTTCTGCGCCTTGGGGTGGGTGTAGGTGAGCTTCACCAGGCGCGGCGGGTTCTCGGAGCCCTTGCCGACGCCCATGATGCCGCCGTAGCCGCCCTTGACCAGCGCCTTCTCGTCCAGGATCTGGACCTTGACGCCGTTCTCCTTCGCGCTTGCGGAGGCGACCGCGGCGAAGGCCTCGGGGGTGAGGTCGTTCGGCGGGGTGTTCACCAGGTCGCGGGCGATGTTGACCTCGCGGGCGACGACCGCGGCGCGCTCGACCGCGGCCTTGTGCTCCTTGTCGCGCGGCTTGGCGCCCAGCAGGACCACCTCCGCCAGGGGCTGCTTCGGGCCGCCGTCCTTCGCGGCCCGGCCGCCGCCCTGGTAGGCGGTGAAGGCGTACGCGCCGAGCAGCGCGCCCTCGGCCACGGCGGTCACCGCGGAGGCGTCGTCCAGCGGGAGGGCGAAGGCGGCCTTCTTGCGGCCGTGCAGGGCCCGGGCCGCGGCGCCGGCCGCGCGGCGCAGCACCTCCTCGTCGAAGGACTCGTCCTCCTCGGGCACGGAACCGAGCCCGACCGCCAGCACGACGGGGACCTTGAGGCCGGCCGGGGCCGCCAGCTTGGTGACCTCGCCCTCCGAGCCCGAGGCGCCGAGGGCGTCGAGCACGGCGGCGAGCTTTCCGTCGTACGCCTTGTCCACGGCTTCGGCGCCCTGGGCGACGACGGGACCCTTGGGGCCCTTCGCCACGCCGACCACGAGGGCGTCGGCGCGCAGCGTCGCCGGGCCGGCAGTGCTGAGAGTCAGAGCAGTCACGGTGGTGAAGTCTCGCTTCCGTTTGTGTGTGGGGTGCTGCGGTCGCGTCAGGGTCGCCGGCCGCTCCGCAGCGATCGTATTCGGGCCCGTCGGCCGCCGGAAATGAGCCTACGCGTAGCCACTCGTCCGTACGTCACTCGAAGGTTTGGCAAGTTGTTCGATCGGAGGGCCTGCAGATTCACCCATCTGTGGTCTCTGTTCCAGGTTTGCCCCGTAGACCTGACGAGGTCCGGGAGACTCGGTCCACTCTCGCAAGGGGACGCGGGGTTCCTTTGCATGATTTCCACAGAGCTTCCCCGGTTCGGCGCAACGCCATGGGGCCGGAGTCGAGGGACGCCTGCGGGGGGAAAGGCCGAAATGGTCAACAAGAACCGGATGAACAGGCTCGCCGCCGCATGCGCTGCGGCGGCCCTGATGTCCGTCGCACTGCCCGCCGTGGCCGCCCAGGCGGCCACGGCACCACGCATCGACCTGAAGGTGCTGGTCGTCGACGACGGCGGCAGCTCGGTCGAGGCGATCACCGCGGAGCTCCGGGACACGGGCGTCCCGTACACCCGCGTGCAGCTGGGCAGCGCCGGCCGCCCGGTCATCGACGCCGCCTACCTCAGCGACACGGTCGACGGCCGGCCGCGGGCGAAGTACCAGGGCGTCGTCCTGCCGAACGAGAACCCCTTCGGGGAGGGCTCGGCCGAGATGGCCGCGCTCACCGCGTAC
The DNA here is from genome assembly GCF_046548835.1 of Streptomyces sp. cmx-4-9. NCBI lineage: Bacteria > Bacillati > Actinomycetota > Actinomycetes > Kitasatosporales > Streptomycetaceae > Streptomyces > Streptomyces sp. cmx-4-9. The sequence goes on from NZ_JAEBEE010000008.1 coordinate 127,881, forward strand.
GAGACCGCCTTCGGGATCCGCCAGGTCGACGCCTACACCTGGGCCCACCCCGGGGTGGGCCTGGAGTACACCGACAACGGCGGCTACAGCGGGCAGCTCGACGGCACCGCGGCCGCGGTCACCGCCGCCGGCAAGAGCGGCCCCTTCGGCTACCTCGGCGGTCAGGTCGCCTTCGAGGACAACTCCGCCCTGGTCCCGGAGAGCTACGGGTTCATGGGCAGGCCGCGCGCCGGCTACACCAGCTACCTCGACGCACCCGTCGGCTCCGGACGGGCCTCGCTCGTCGGCGAGTACACCCACGACGGACGCAGCGAACTGGTCGTCACCTTCGGCTACAACCAGCACCAGCAGCAGTTCCGGCTGCTGGCCCGGGGCATCGTCGACTGGCTCACCCAGGGCGTCCACCTCGGCCAGAGCCGCAACTACTTCGCGGTCCACGTCGACGACGTCTTCGCCCCCGACGCCCGCTGGAACAAGGAGCTCAACTGCACGCCCGGCGACTACGCCTGCGCCGGCGGCGAAGGCCTGGAGAGCACCATCCGGATGACCGCCGCCGACGCCCAGTACGCGGCCCAGTGGCAGACGTCCAAGAACTTCAAGCTCGACATGCTCTTCAACGCGGGCGCGGGAGAGGAGTGGAAGGCGGAGAACGGCGGCGTCGACGCGATGACCGCCCAGCTGGTCGCCGACCGGGCCAAGTACCGCTGGATGAACCACACCTACACGCACCCGTTCCTCGGCTGCGTCCAGGACACCACCACCTCGCCCTGGACCTGCAAGAAGAACGCCCAGGGCGCCGTCCAGTACATGAGCCGCGCGGAGATCTCGGCGCAGATCCGCGACAACAACAACTGGGCCGCCGCCAGGGGCATCACCACCGACCGCACCGAACTGGTCACCGGTGAGCACTCGGGCCTCAAGACCAACCCGCAGCAGCCCCAGGACAACCCCAACCTCGCCGGGGCCCTCGCCGACAACGGGGTCAAGTGGGCGGGCAGCGACAACTCACGCGAACCCGAGCAGCGCGCCGTCGGCGCCGCCCTGACCGTCCCGCGCCACCCGATGAACGTGTACTACAACACGGGCACCAACGTGGAGATGGCCGACGAGTACAACTGGATCTACACCAGCCGCGCGCACGGCGGCAGCGGCATCTGCGAGGACAACCCGGCGACCTCGACCTGCCTGCCCGCCCCGGTGAACCCCACCACCGGGTACCTCGACCACATCGTCCCGCAGGAGGCCCGGACCGCCCTGCGCCACGTCCTGGCGAACGACCCCCGACCGCACTACGTGCACCAGTCCAACCTCGCCGAGGACCGCACCCTCTACCCGGTGCTCAACCAGGTCCTCGACACCTACCGCGGGCTCTACGCCGCCAGCGCGCCCCTCGTCAACCAGAGCATGAAGGACACCGGCGTCGAGCTCAGCCGCCGCGCCGCCTGGGACAAGGCGGTCGCGGAGAACAAGGTCACCGCCTACCGGATCGGCACCGCCGTCACCGTCAAGGCACCCTCGGGCGTCCTGGCCCCGGTGACCGCGCCCAACGGAACCCGGAAGCAACTCCTGCTCGGCACGGCCGACTTCGGCACCGCCTACGCGGGCACCCGGTCCACCTGGGCCGGACCGGAACTGCTCCAGAGCGCCGTCACGCTCAAGCTGCCCAGCTGAAGCACCCGGACGGCCGCCCGTCCGGCCACGGGCGGCCGCCCGGCGATCCACCGCCCGTACCACCCGTAAGACCCAGCGCCGGCGCTCCGCACACCGCGGACGCCGGCCCCTTTTCCGTCCTGGGGGGACACACCGCATGAGTCATGGGCGTCACGTCACCATGCTCACCGAAGGCACCTATCCGCACGTCCACGGGGGCGTCAGCACCTGGTGCGACCAACTGGTCCGCGGCATGCCGGAGGTCGACTTCAACGTCATAGCCCTGACCGGCTCCGGACGCGAGCCGGTCACCTGGGAACTGCCGCGCAACGTCTACCGCCACACCGCCGTACCGCTCTGGGGACCCGCCCCGGCCGCCGCCGGCCGGATGCCCCTCGGCCGCGGCCGCCGAACGGCGCTGCGGGGCCGGGCGCACCGCCGCTTCACCGAGGTCTACGAGGCCTTCCTGCTGGCCCTGCTGGACCCGCCCGCCGGTCCCTCCGGCCCCGCCTTCTCCGAGGCCCTGCGCGAACTCGCCCTGCTGGCCCGGGCCGGGAAGCTCGCCCCGGCCCTGCGCTCCGAGTCCGTCCTGCGGCTGCTGATGACCGTCTGGACCCGGCCAGGCCTCGCCACCGCCGAGGCGTCCCCGACCATCCACGACGCCCTCACCGCGACCGACCTGCTGGAGCACGCCCTGCGGCCGCTCGCCGTGCGCATCCCGCCGGACAGCGTCGCGCACGCGGTCAGCAGCGGCCTGGCCACCCTCCCGGCGCTCGCCGCCAAGTACCTCGACCAGGTCCCCTTCCTGCTCACCGAGCACGGGATCTACCTGCGCGAGCGCTACCTGGGCTACCGCACCGCCGAACAGCGCTGGCCCGTCAAGGCCCTCATGCTCGGCTTCTACCGCGAACTCAACACCGAGGGCTACCGGCAGGCCGACCTGATCACCCCCTGCAACCGGTACAACCGCCGCTGGGAGGAGCGCGGCGGCGCCGCATCCGACCGGATCCGCACCGTCTACAACGGCGTCGACCCGCACGCCTTCCCCGCGGCCGGCCCCGAACCTGAGGTGCCCACCCTCAGCTGGTGCGGCCGGATCGACCCGATCAAGGACCTGGAGACCCTCGTCCGGGCCTACGCCTTCATGCGCGAGGAGGTCCCCGCCCTGCGGCTGCGCCTCTTCGGGCCCGTCCCGGCGGGCTGCGAGGCGTACAAGCTCCGCCTGGAGAAGCTCGCCGCCGAACTCGGCGTGAGCGACGGGATCACCTACGAGGGCCGCATCGACCAGGTCGCGAAGGCGTACGCGGCCGGCACGGTCGTGATGCTCTCCAGCATCAGTGAGGGCTTCCCCTTCAGCATCATCGAGGCCATGTCCTGCGGACGCACCACGGTCTCCACGGACGTCGGCGGGGTGCGCGAGGCCGTCGGCGACACCGGCCTCGTCGTCCCGCCGCGCGAACCCGAGACCATGGCCCGGGCCACCCTCGCCCTGCTCCGCGACGGCGAACGCCGCGCCGAACTCGGCCGGATGTCCCGTGCCCGGGTGGTGGAGAAGTTCACCCTCCACCAGTCCGTCGACGGCTTCCGGCACATCTACCGGGAACTCGCCGGCCAGCCCGTCCTGCCCGTCCACGAGGGCGACGCCTGGACCCAGCGGCTCGCCGCCCCCTGGTACCGGGAACTCGCCGCGCTGGGCCGCCCGCAGGCGGACGCCACCGAGGGAGGAGCCTGGTGAGCGGGTCCCTCTGGCTCAAGCCGCCCGGCCCGGACGGCGTCCGGGTCCCGGCGGGCCGTGCCGCGGCGGCCCGCCGCGGCACGGCCCCGCCCCCCGGCCCCGCCGACGCCCTGCCGGGCATCCCGCGGCCGCGCCGCGAGGGCCCGGCAGCCGACCCGATGGACGAACTGGCCGCCCGGCTCCGCGTGTTCGTCGCCGCCGCCGTCCACCCCGACGAGATCGCGGCCGTCCTCGAATCCGACGGCATGACCGACGAGTACATCCGGCTGACCTACGGCCGCCACGACTCCTTCGCCCTCGCCGAGGAGCTCTACGACCGGGTGCCCCGGGCCTTCCCGGAACCCGTCGACGTCCCCGACCCCTGGAAGGTCTCCCTGACGGCCTGCCTGCTGCGCGGGGTGATCTTCGCCCTGCCGGGCCTGGCCTACGTCCTCGGCGCACCGCTGCTCGAAGGCCCCCCGGACCGGCTCGGCCTGCCCGCCGGGACGCTCACCCTGCTCGCCGGCGCGCTCATCGGCTGGGTCTGGGACCAGACCCTGTCGCACCGGGCGTACTCCTGGCTCGGCCTCGGCGACCGCGCCGCCGCCGGCCGGACCCTGCTCCTCGGGGCCCCGGCCGGGTCCCTGCTGGGAACCGCCGCCGCCCTGACCGTCCCCGGCGGCCCGCCGTTCTCCTACGCCTTCGCCGCCGGACAGGCCCTCTACGTCGGCGCCGCCACCGTGCTGCTCGTCCTCGGCCGCGAACGCCTGCTGCTGCGCGCCCTCGCCCCGATGGCCGCCGGGGCGGTGCTCGCGCTCTTCGTGGACCTGCCCGTGCCGCTCCGGGTGGCCCTCCTCGTGCTGTCCCTGACCGCCGCCTGCACCCTGGCCGTACGGGAACTGCCGCTGGCCGAGGGCCTGCGGACGGCCGGCCGCCGGATCCGCGGCCGGGCGCAGCGGCGGCCGGGCGAGGGCCCGGTCCGCTGGCAGATGCTGCGCGGGGCCGAGGAGGACTCCCGGCCCCGCGGGCCCCGGCTCGGGGACTCCGTGCCGTACGGGGTGTTCGGCCTCGGCACCGGCCTGCTCGTGCTGTACGCGGCCCTCGGCGAGGTGCTCGCCGGCGGTCCCGCCGAGGCGGTCGCCGCCCCTTCGGCGGTGGCCCTCACCCTCAGCATGGGGCCCGCCGAATGGCTCCTGCACCGGTTCCGCAGCGGCAGCCTCGCCGGCCTCCGGGCCGCCCGTTCGCCCCGGGCTTTCCGGCGCCGGATGCTCACCACGCTGGCCCGCTGCCTCGCCGTCTACCTGCTGGTGCTGCTGGCCCTCGGCCTCACCGGGACCCTGCTCTGGCCGGGCGCCCCGGGGCTGACCGCGGTCCGCGTCGCGACCCTGCTGCTGCTCGGCACCGTGATGTGGACCGGGCTGCTCCTGCAGTCCTTCGGCGCGGTCCGCCCCGCGGCCGTCGTCTGCGCCTCGGCCGCGGTCGCCCAGAGCGCGGCCCTGCTCACCGGTCTGGGCCAACCCCGGCTCGTCCAGCTCGTGGTGGCGGGCGCGGCGGCCCTCGCTCTGGCCACACTGGTGTGCCTGCTCCTCGGACGCGCCACCGCACACCGCTGACCGCCCCCCGCCAGACCCGCCCGACCCCCACGTAGGAGAAGAAGGACGCCATGCTGCTGGTGCCCCTGTACGAGCACCCCGCCGACCGCCCCGAGGCCTGGGAGCGGCTGATCAGCTCCGCCGGCCGGCTCCACTCGGTGGTGCTCAACCCCGCCAGCGGGCCGGGAGACGCTCCCGACGAACGCTTCGCCCGGGTCGCCGAACGGCTGCGGGAGGCGGGGGTGTCCGTCCTCGGGTACGCCGACACCGACTACGGCCGGCGACCGCACGCCGCCGTGGTGCAGGACCTGCTGCGCCACCGCGACTGGTACGGCACCGACGGGGCCTTCCTCGACCAGGCCGCTTCGGGACCCGAGCTGCTGGCGCACTACGGGCGCCTCGCGGTCGCCGCCCGCGCCGCGGGCGTGCGGACCCTCGTCCTCAACCACGGCGTCCACCCGCACCCCGGCTACGCCGAACTCGCCGACCTGCTCGTCACCTTCGAAGGCCCCTGGGACGCCTACCAGGACGCGGGCACGGTGCCCCCCTGGACCGCCGACCACCCCGCCCAGCGCTTCTGCCACCTCGTCTACGCCGTCCCGCCCGGCCCCTCCGCCGCCGGACTCGCCGAGGAACTGGCCGTCCAGCGCGGAGCGGGGGTGCACTGCGCGGTCCCGGGAACCGGCGCGCACCCCTGGGACGCCCTCCCGTACGGCCTGGAGGCGGCGGGATGAACCGATTCCGCTGCCGCCCGCGCACCCGCACCCCGCTGCTGCTCCTCGTACCGCTCCTGCTGCTCGCCGCCTGCACCGCCGCGCCCGGACCGCAGGAGGACGGCGAGAGCCCGCCGCCCGACCAGGTGCCGGGGGAGCGCTGGCAGCCCCGCCCCGGGACGGGCTGGCAGTGGCAGCTCACCGGGAAGCTCGACACCTCGGTGGACGTGCCCGTCTACGACATCGACGGGTTCACCACCACCGAGGAGCAGGTGGCGGGCCTGAAGAAGGACGGCCGCCGGACCATCTGCTACCTGTCCACCGGCGCGTGGGAGGACTTCCGGCCGGACGCGCAGGCCTTCCCGCCGTCGATGCTCGGGCGGGGCAACGGGTGGGAGGGCGAGCGCTGGCTGGACATCCGGCGGCTGGCCGAACTGGAGCCGCTGATCGCCAAGCGGTTCGACATGTGCCGGGACAAGGGCTTCGATGCCGTGGAACCCGACAACATGGACGCCTACCGCAACAGCTCCGGCTTCCCGCTCACCGCCCAGCACCAGCTGGAGTACAACCGGCTGATCGCCAGGCTCGCCCACGACCGGGGGCTGGCGGTCGGCCTGAAGAACGACCTGGACCAGATCCCCGAGCTGGTGGGCGCCTTCGACTTCGCGGTCAACGAGCAGTGCGCCGAGTACGAGGAGTGCGACAGCCTGACCCCCTTCATCGAGGCGGGCAAGGCCGTCTTCCACGCGGAGTACGAGCTGGACACCGACCGCTTCTGCGCCCGCTCGCGCGCACTGAAGCTGAGCTCGCTGCAGAAGAAGTACGAACTGGGCCCCTGGCGGCGCGCCTGCTGAGCGCGCCGGCCGCCGGGGCGGGCCCCGCTCAGAGGGGCAGGACGGCGTGCACCCGGTAACCGCCGCCGAAGCGCGGACCGGCGGAGCAGGACCCGCCCAGGGCGGTGGCCCGCTCCCGCATGCCGAGCAGGCCGTGCCCGCCGCCCGCCTCGGCCGGCTCCGGGGCGGGGGCCGCCGCGGAGCCCCCGTCGTCCAGGACGGTCACCTCCACGCAGGCCCCCACCCGCACCACGCTGACCTCGGCCCGGGCCCCCGTACCCGCGTGCTTGCGGACGTTCGTCAGCGCCTCCTGGATCACCCGGTACGCCGCCAGGTCCACGGCCGCCGGCAGCGGACCCTCCTCGCGGCCCAGCTGCACCATCACCCGGACCGGCAGCCCGGCGTGCAGGAAGGTGTCCACCAGCGCGTCCAGCACGGCCAGCCCGGGCGCCGGCTCGGTCGGCGCCTCCGGGTCCCCGGACTGCCGCAGCAGCCCCACCGTGGCCCGCAACTCGTTCAGCGCCGAACGGCTGGCGTCCCGTACGTGCGCCAGCGCCTCCTTGGCCTGGTCGGGCCGCTTGTCCATGACGTGGGCGGCCACCCCCGCCTGCACGTTGACCAGGGCGATGTGATGGGCCACCACGTCGTGCAGGTCCCGGGCGATCCGCAGCCGCTCCTCGGCCACCCGCCGCCGGGCCTCCTCCTCACGGCTCTGCTCGGCGCGCTCCGCCCGCTCCCGGATCGCGTCGACGAAGGCCCGCCTGCTGCGCACCGCGTCACCGGCCGCCGCCGCCATCCCGGTCCAGGCGAAGATGCCGAGGTTCTCCTGCGCGTACCAGGGCAGCGGGCCGGCCAGCATGGCCACGCCCGTCAGCCCCGCCATGGTCAGCAGTCCGATCCGCCAGGTCGTGGGACGGTCGGTGCGGGCGGCGAGCGTGTACAGGGCGATGACCGCGCACATGACGACGGGAGCCCGGGGCTCCCCGGTGGTCAGCTCCAGCAGCGACAGCCCGCAGGTCACCGCGAGCACGGCGCGCGGACGGCGGCGCCGGAACACCAGGGCGGCGGCGCCCACCAGCATCAGCACGAGGGAGAACGGCTCCGGGGTGCGGGTCCCGAAGGTCGGGCCGTGCGGGCCGTGCGGATCGGCGAAGGAGCCGACGACCATCGCGACGAACGCCCCGAACGCGAGGACGGCGTCGGTGGCCAGCGGATGGACCCGCAGCCACAGCCGGGTGGGCGCGAACGGTCCCAGGTCTGTCGTCACCCGGACACGGTACGGCCTTGCGGGAGCCCGCTCAGCGGGTGTCCGGGGGAGGGGGCCGCCGTCCGAGCGGCCGGCGGGAGCGCTCCGGCCCCCACCGGGCCCGGACCAGGCACACCGCCATCACCGCGGCGATCGCCGCCAGGTGCTCCTTGCCCGCCAGGTTGTTCTTGACCAGCACCTCGCCGGCCATCACCAGGATCACCAGCGCGCCCGTGGCGTACGCCCGGTACCGCCAGCACACGTAGAGGGCGAGTCCCACGACCGCCGCCGAGGGTCCGGTGTCGTTGACGACGCGGTCGGAGTCGGGCAGGCCGAAGGGGTGGCCGGACCCCAGCGACAGCCCGATCCGCGCATAGGTGGTGCCGGCGAGGGTGGCCACGTAGCCGATCAGCAGGGTGCGCCACCAGCCGATGCAGATCTCCGAGATCCCGAAGACGAGCAGGACCTGGGCGAGCGCCCCCCACACCGGCAGGTCCAGGGCGGGCACGAACAGGGACAGGGGGGTCCGCAGCAGCGCGAGCCACAGCGGGTCGGCGGCCTTGACCGAGCCGAGGTTCTGGACCGGTTGGAACCCCCAGGAGGTGTTCTGCACGATCTGGAAGACCGAGGTCAGGCAGACCGCCCCGAGGGTCATCGGGATCGCCCGCCACCCGTCGCGGGCCAGCGCGTCGCGGACGGTCCAGAACAGGGGCCCCCACTCGCGGCGGGCGAACCGCCGCAGAGGGGAAGTGGTCCGCGCTGTCAACGACGGGTCTCCAGGTGTCTGCGGTGCAGCCACTTCGGCAGGCCGGGGGCCTCCAGGAAGCCCTCGGCCCGTCCCGCGGCGATGCCGATCCGCAGCAGGTCCGAACTCTTCTCGAAGAGCATGAACCGCGGTTCCCAGATCGGCCGGTATTTGGCGTTGGCCCGGTAGAGGGACTCGATCTGCCACCAGCGGGAGAAGAAGCTGAGCAGGGAGCGCCACATCCGCAGCACCGGACCGGCCCCGAGCCGCGACCCGCGTTCGAAGACCGAGCGGAACATCGCGAAGTTCAGCGAGACCTGGGTCACCCCGATCTCCCGGGAGCGCTCCAGGAGTTCGATGACCATGAACTCCATCAAGCCGTTCTCGGAGTCCCGGTCCCGGCGCATCAGGTCCAGCGACAGGCCCTTGGGGCCCCACGGCACGAAGGAGAGGACGGCCCGCAGGTCGCCGTTGCCGTCGGTGCACTCCAGCATCACGCACTGGCCGTCGGCGGGGTCACCCAGCCGGCCCAGCGCCATCGAGAAGCCGCGCTCGGTCGCCCCGTCGCGCCAGTCGTCGGCGCGGCGCAGCAGCTCGTCCATCTCCGCCGCCGGGATGTCCGCGTGGCGCCGGATCCGGACCGTGTACCCGGCCCGCTTGACCCGGTTGTAGGCCTGCCGGACGGTCCGCATGGCGCGGCCCTCCAGGGTGAACTCGCCGGTCTCGACGATCGCTTCGTCGCCGAGTTCCAGCGCGTCCAGTCCGTGCCGGGCGTAGATCTGCCCGGCCTCCTCGCTCGCGCCCATCACGGCCGGCACCCAGCCGTGCTCGCGGGCCTCGGCCAGCCACGGCTCGATGGCCCCGGGCCAGGCCTCCGGGTCGCCGATCGGGTCGCCCGAGGCCAGTGAGACCCCGCCGACGACGCGGTAGGTGACGGCGGCCTTGCCGGTGGGGGACCAGATGACGGACTTCTCGCGGCGCAGGGCGAAGTAGCCGAGCGAGTCCCGCTCACCCTGCTTGGCGAGCAGGGCCCGCAGCCGCTCCTCGTCCTCCTCGGTGATCGGGTCGACGGCGCGGCGCGAGCGGAAGGCCGCGAACAGCACGGCGAGGAGCAGCATCATCGACATGACGTTGATGAAGACGTCCACCCAGCCGGGCGGGGTGATGGCGTGGTGGATCCGGTCGTCCGGGGCCAGGGTGACCAGCCGCATCACCCCGTACCGCCAGCGGGCCAGGAAGGTGGCCTCGGAGGCGTGGGGGTCGGTGTTGGTGGCGCCGACGAGCAGGGCCGCGACCAGTGAGGTCACCAGCAGGCCCGCGGCTGCCACGACGGTGGCCAGGGCGGGATTGGAGCGGTCGCCCCGGGCGTAGAACTCGCGGCGGCCCAGCAGCAGCGCGGCGACGAACGCGGCGGTGAGGCCGAGCGAGACCCAGTTCTGCGGGTGGTCGCGGAACTCCGGGTAGCACATGCTCCATTCGCCGCCGGTGCAGGGCGCGGCGGCCGCCACGGCGAAGGCGAGCAGCAGGGCGCCGCTGACCGCCAGGTTCAGGATCCAGGCGGCGCGTTTGCGCCGGCCCATGGTGACGGCGAGGAGCAGTGAGAACAGGCCGGAGGCGAAGCCGGCGGTGAGCAGGTAAGGGGTGTAGAAGTCTGCGGTGTTGTGCCGGCGCAGGTCCTGCCCGAACGAGAGCCACACCGCGCTGAGGAAGTTGACGAAGGTGACGGCGCGCAGGTACCACACCGCGAACGCGGCGCTCCGTCGCGAGCGGGCGCTTCCCCTGCCGGTGTCCCGGCCGCCCCCCGCCCCCCTGCCGGCGGCCTCGCCGCCGGTCTCCCTCTTCCCGGACGCCGTACCGGTCGCCTGTGCGGCGTCCCGGGCGGTCTCTGCGCTGGTCAAACGGACCTCTCCCATAAAAAGCGATCATATGGGGCGTCGCCTTCCACGGTGGCCGCTCCGGGGCCACGGCCTGGTCAGGGCCGGTGGTCCCGGTGGCTCATGCCGTCGGCTGCGGCGCCTGGCTGCCCGGGACCTCGCCCGGGGGCACCCCCGCCGGGAGGTCCGCCGCGAGTGCGGCGGCCGCCTGGACCAAGGGGAGCGCCAGCAGGGCCCCGGTACCTTCGCCCACAGTGACGCCGTGGTCGAGCACGGGGTTGAGTGCCATCCGGTCCAGTGCCTTCGCCTGGCCGGGCTCGCCGCTCGCCTGGCCGGCCAGCCACCAGTCCGGGGCGCGGAAGGCGGCGCGCTGGGCGACCAGGCCGCAGGCCGCCGAGACCACGCCGTCCAGGATCACCGGGGTGCGGCGCACCGCGCACTGGAGCAGGAACCCGGTGATCGCGGCCATGTCCGCGCCGCCCACCGCGGCCAGCAGCGCCACCTGGTCACCGAGGACCGGACGGGCCCGGCGCAGTGCGTCGCGGATCGCCGCGCACTTGCGCATCCAGGCCAGGTCGTCGACCGGCCGCCCGCCGCGGCCGGTGACCACGGAGGCGTCGGTCCCGCACATGGCGGCGACCAGGGTCGCGGCGACGGTGGTCCCGCCGACGCTCAGGTCGCCGAGGACCACCAGGTCCGTCCCGGAGTCGGCCTCCTCGTCGGCGATCCGCATCCCGAGCCGCAGCGCGGCCTCGGCCTCCTCGGGCGTCAGCGCGTCCTCGACGTCGATCCGCCCGCTGCCGCGCCGGACGCGGTGGCGGACCACGTCCTGCGGGAGCAGCCCGGGATCGCAGTCGAGCCCGGCGTCCACGATCCGCACGCCTGCCCCGAACCGCCGGGCCAGGACCGCGACCGGGCTGGCGCCGTCCAGCACGGCGCGCACCAGCTCGTGCCCCGTGGACGCCTCCCGGGCGGAGACCCCCCGGGAGGCGATCCCGTGGTCGGCGGCGAACAGCACCACGCGGGGGCGCTCGACCGGCCTGACCGGCACCTGCCCCTGCGCGGCGGCGAGCCACTCGGCGAGCTCGTCGAGCCGGCCCAGCGCGCCGGGCGGCACGGCCAGCCGTTCACGGCGTTCCTCGGCGTCACGCCGGACGCCCCCGTCGGGGCGCTCGATCAGATCGGAGAAGTCGTCGAGATTCAGCGTGCTCATCTGCCGAAGCGTACAGCCGCCGCGGACCGCCCCCGGGGGGCGTCCGGCCATGATCCACCAGGCGTCCGCGGGCCCCTCCCGCCGGCCTGCGGGCCGCCGGGAGCCGGCCGCTACGGCCGCAGGACGAGGGCCGTTCCCGCGACCACCAGGAGCACCTGCTCGCACTCGCCGGCGATCCCCGCGTTCAGCCGGCCCAGCTCGTCGCGGAAGCGCCGCCCCGAGGCCGTCGCCGGGACCACGCCCGAGCCCACCTCGTTGCTGACGAGGACCACCTGGCGCCGCGTCGCGCGGACCGCGGCCACCAGCTCCGCGGTGCGGGCGTGCAGCCGGGTCCGGCCGCCCTCGGCCCAGGCGGCGTCGTCCCAGGCGCCGACCGAGTCCATCGCGTCCGTCAACCACAGCGCCAGGCAGTCCACCAGCAGCGGCGGACCCTGCCCGGCGAGCAGCGGCACCAGCTCGCACGTCTCCACCGTCTGCCAGGACGCGGGACGCCGCTCCCGGTGCAGGCCGATGCGCTGCGCCCACTCCGCGTCCCCGTCCCGGGCGCCGCCGGTGGCCGCGTACACCACCTCGGGGAAGGCCGCCAGGCGCCGCTCCGCCTCCAGGGACTTGCCCGACCGGGCCCCGCCCAGCACCAGGGTCCGGCGCGGCAGCTCGGGCACCGCGCGGTACTCGCCCGCCACCACGGTGGTGCCGTCCGGCACCGCCCGGGCCCCGGCGGCGGCGCAGCGGCGCTCCAGCTCCGGACCCGGCGGGGTGTCGTGGTCCAGGTGCACGGCGATCACATCGGTGGCCGGGCCGACGGCGCCCGCGGCCCGCAGCCGGGCGAGCGCCTCGGGCCGCCCCAGCACGTCCGCGAGGACCGTGTCGTACGGACGCTGCTCCGGGGCGCCGGAGCCGGACCCGCTCCGCAGGGAGCCCGGCACCCCGGCGGGGGCCCCGCCGGGCGGCAGGTACAGCAGCCGGGTGCCGTCCGGGCCGGTGACCTCGTACCCGGTGCCCGGCGCGTCCATCGGCACCGCCCGCACCCGGTGCCCGGAGATCACCGACAGCTCCTGGCCGTCCGGCACCCGGCCGGCCGCGGGCAGCCCGGGCGGCAGTTCGACGGGGGGCCCGTCGTGCGGGTGGGTCAGCAGGACCTGCCGTACGCCGGCCAGCGAATGCCCCGCGCGGGCGCCGGCCAGGACCGCCCCGGGGGTCAGGTCGAGCAGCAGCGCCCCGTCGACGAGGACGGCGGTGGCGGCCCGGGAGCGGGCGCCGACGCTGAGGGCGCAGGCCGCACAGGGGCAGCCGGGGCGGGGCAGGCCCTCGGGCGTACCGGTGCCGAGCAGAGTGAGTTCCACAGGATGATCCTCCCGCGTCGCCGGGACTGCTGCGCGCCCGGTTACTCTGCGGGCACACTCGAGGCGAGAAGCGCGAGCAGCGTGCGAGCAGCGGACGAGCAACGGAGGCGGACATGGCGTGGACGTGGCGGTTCGAGACGGCCGACGGCACCGAGACGGCCCCGGCGGTGCAGCCGGAGGAGTTCACCACGCAGGGGGATGCCGAGTCCTGGGTCGGCGAGGTGTGGAAGGAGCTGCTGGAGGGCGGCGTGGAGCAGGTCAAGCTGTCCGACGACGGCGGTACCGAGCTCTACACGATGAGCCTGCGCGAGGCCCTGGAGGCCTGAGCCGCGCCGGGTCCGGTCCGCAGCCCGCACCGGGGCTGCGGCCGGTCCCGGCCCGGGACGCGGTCAGCCCCGTACGCCGCACAGGTGCAGCAGTGCGGCGACGCCCCGGTAGGGGTCGGTGCGCCCGGCGCGGTCCTCGGCGGCCAGCAGCCGCTCCAGCTCCTCGTCGGGCGGGAGGGTCTCGCCGGCCTCGGTCCCGTCGGTGAAGACGCGGACGCCGTACCAGGCCTGGAGGGGGGCGCCGATCCCGGACAGCGTGGCCGTGAGCCCCGCCAGCCGGTCGGCGCGCACGTCGAGGCCGAGCCGGTTCGTGTAGTCGGTGCTGTCGAAGGCGGCGAGCGCGCCCTTCCAGTCGCCGCCCAGTCCGGGCCGCATGGCGAGGGCGTCCCCGTTGCGCACCAGCAGGGACAGCAGGCCGCCGGGGGCGAGCATCCGCGCCAGTCCGGCGAGCATGGCGTCCGGCTCGGGCACGTACATCAGCACCCCGTGGCAGAGCACCACGTCGAAGCTGCCCGGCAGGAAGTGCGCGCCGGTCTCGCGGCCGTCGCCCTCCATCAGCCTGACCCGGTCCTGGATCCCGGCGGGCTCCGCGGCCAGCGCCTCGCGGGCGACCGCCAGCATGCCGGGGTCCTGCTCCAGACCCGTCACCCGGTGCCCGGCGCGGGCGAGACGCAGCGCCTGGGTGCCCTGGCCCATGCCGACGTCGAGGACGCGCAGCCGCTGCCCCACGGGGAAGCGCTGCGCGATCTGCTCGTCGACCTGGCGGCCCACCAGCTCCTGGCGGACGGCGTTGCGCAGCCCCCCCAAGCCTTCGAGCCACAGCCGTGCCCCCTCGGCGAAGCCTTCTCCGGGCGCGCCGGGCTTTCCTCGGCTCAGGGCCGTTCCCCGCGCTTGACCTGCGGCTTCGGCAGGCGCAGACGGCGCATCTGGAGGGTGCGCATGAGGCCGTAGGCCACCGCACCGCGGCGCGGCTCCTCCGGGAAGCGCTCCTGGAGCGCCTTGCGGAGGCGGAAGACCAGGCCGATGGAGTCCAGGATGATCAGCACGATCACGCCGAGCCACAGCATCAGCGCGATGCTCTGGATCGAGCTCACCCGCACCATGCTCAGCACCAGGATGATCACGGCGAGCGGCAGGAACATCTCGGCGACCGAGAAGCGGGAGTCCACGTAGTCGCGGACGAAGCGGCGCACCGGCCCCTTGTCCCGGGCGGGCAGGTACCGCTCGTCGCCGTTGGCCAGCGCCTCGCGCTGCCTGGTCATTTCCACCCGGCGGCGTTCACGGGCCCGCTTGGCGTCCTCCTTGCGGTTGCCGGTCGAGGCCACCACGGCCTTGCGCTGCGACTGGGCCACAGCACGCTTCGGCGTAGGGCGGCCCTTCGGGGCCTGCGGATTACGGGGCTGCGAGAGGTCGGCGCTCACCTTGTCGGTGGCGGCGGCCTTCTCTTCCTTGGAGGAGCGGCTACCAAACACAAAACCCAAGCCTACGTGGTGGAAGGCATGGGCCCCACCCCGGCGGGGAACGATCCGGCAACGGCAGGCGTCTTGTGGGTACACGGTTCTCGCGGGTGGGCCCGTCCTCCCGGTCCGCCTCGGGGGCGGACCTCCTCCTTACGCCTGACACGGCGTGGGCGCAGTCGTCCTGGAGGAGGAGCGCATCCGCTCTCGGACAGTGCGGTAATGGAGACAGGGCCCGTACTGTGGGTTCTGTCGGGTGACCTGGAGCACAGTCGTCTAGAAGGGGGCGCGCGAAGCCCATGAGCGGTGTCATGAAGCGTATGGGGATGATCTTCCGCGCGAAGGCGAACAAGGCCCTGGACCGGGCCGAGGACCCGCGCGAGACCCTCGACTACAGCTACCAGAAGCAGCTGGAGCTGCTGCAGAAGGTGCGCCGCGGCGTTGCCGACGTGGCGACCTCCCGCAAGCGCCTGGAACTGCAGCTGAACCAGCTCCAGGGCCAGTCCGCCAAGTTGGAGGACCAGGGCCGCAAGGCGCTCGCCCTCGGCCGCGAGGACCTGGCCCGCGAGGCCCTCTCCCGCCGCGCCTCGCTCCAGCAGCAGGTCAGCGACCTGGAGGTGCAGCACCAGACCCTGCAGGGCGAGGAGGAGAAGCTGACCCTCGCCGCCCAGCGCCTGCAGGCCAAGGTGGACGCCTTCCGCACCAAGAAGGAGACCATCAAGGCCACCTACACCGCGGCCCAGGCGCAGACCCGGATCGCGGAGTCCTTCTCGGGCATCTCCGAGGAGATGAGCGACGTCGGGCTCGCCATCCAGCGGGCCGAGGACAAGACGGCCCAGCTCCAGGCCCGTGCCGGAGCCATCGACGAGCTGCTGGCCTCCGGGGCCCTGGACGACCGCAGCGGCCTCGGCTCCAAGGACGATATCCAGGCCGAGCTGGACCGCCTCTCCGGGGGGTCGGACGTGGAGCTGGAGCTCCAGCGGATGAAGGCCGAGCTGGCGGGCGGCCCGGCCGCGCAGCAGCAGGCCATCGAGGGCGGCGCCCCGGGCGCCGCCCAGCCGTCGCAGACCCGGCACCGGTTCGACAAGCAGTAGGACGGGGCCCGTCATGATTGTCCGCATCATGGGGGAGGGCCAGGTGGCGCTCGGCGACGAGCACCTGGCCGAGCTGAACACGCTGGACGACGAACTGCTCGCGGAGATGCAGGGCGGTGACGAGGAGGGCTTCCGGCGCACGCTGGGCGCGCTGCTCGAAGCCGTGCGGCGCCTCGGCCGGCCCCTGCCCGACGAGGCGCTGGAGCCGTCCGAGCTGATCCTGCCGGGTCCGGAGGCGACGCTGGACGAGGTCAGGGCCATGCTCGACGACGACGGCCTGATCCCCGGCTGAACGCCCCGCGGACGCGCACCGCCGGCAGACGCGCACCGACCCGCGGACGGCACCGCCCGGCGGACGCGCACCGCTGGCGGACGCGCACCGCCCGGCGGACGCGACCGCCCCGCGGACGCGCACCGCCCCGCAGGCGCACCCCCCCCGCGCCGGTCCGCCGTCATGCCCCCCCGCACGCTCAGTGCGGGGCGGGCGGCTCCTTGCCCCCGGTGCGGCCCGCGCCCTGGCCGCCGCGGACGGCCCGCATCGGGTCGGGGGTGCCGCCGATGAAGTTCTCGAATTTGCGGCGTGGCGCCGCCCACCGGCGGTCGTGGTGGAAGGCGCGCAGCCCGGCCTTCGCCCGGGCCCGCGGGCGCCGGGCGTAGAACCTCTTCGCGTACGGCGACCCCGGCCGGGCCAGGCGGGCCGCGCCGATCAGCGCCACGAAGGGGATGACCGTACCGAACACGGCCGTGCGCGCCTTCCCCTTCCACAGGGCGATCAGGGCCAGGAAGAAGTTGGTGGCGGTGTTCATCACGACGAGCCCGCGGCTCTGGCGCTCGTCGTGGGTCAGCTCGTTGACCCCGAAGGGCAGGAAGCCCCCCAGGACCAGGGCGACCACGGCGGCCGTCAGCACCACGATCTCCACGCTCTTGCGGCCCTGCTCGCTCCAGTAGACGTCGTCCAGGTGCAGGATCAGGGCGAACTCGTCCAGGACGAGGCCCGCCCCCAGGCCGAAGATCACGGCCGAGAGCAGGGCGCCGAAGCTGTGGCTGGAGCTGCCGATCGCCCCGAACCCGCCGATGATCACCAGGATCACCCCCGGCACCACGTGGTGGACGTGCAGCCCGCCCGGAGTGACGTTCTTGAAGGGGCCCCGCCCGGCGCGGATCAGCCGGGTGATCACCCGGGTGACGAGGAACGAGAGCACGAACGAGAGCAGGGCGAGCAGCAGGGGCAGTTTCCCGGGCTCGACGATGTTGCGGTACCACCAGTGACCCATCGCACCGGCCCTCTCCGTGGCGGCTCCCCATTTGGTCCGTAATGGGCAATTTACCGCCCACTGTAAGCGGGTAGCGTTCGCGCCGATGACTGATTCGTACGAGGACCTTCCCCTGCCGCCGCCGGAGCGCGCCCGCATCGGCGACGGCCTGCGCTTCGCCTTCGGCACCCTGACCGTGCTGCCCGCCCGCATCACCCGCTGGGACCGGCCGGCCGCCCGCACAGGAATGGCCTGCGCCCCCCTCGCCGGGCTGGTCGTCGGCCTGCTCGCGGCCGTGCCCGGCGCGGCCTTGCTGCTGGGCGGCGCGGGACCGCTGCTCGCCGCCGCCGTCACCGTCGCCGTCCCGGCCGCGCTGACCCGGGGGCTGCACCTGGACGGCCTCGCCGACACCGCCGACGGGCTGGGCAGCGCCAAGCCGGCCGAGGTGGCGCTGCGCATCATGAAGCAGTCCGACATCGGCCCCTTCGGCGTCGTGACCCTGGTGATCACCCTGCTCGTGCAGGTGGCCGCGCTGTCCGAGGTGTACGCGGACAGCTGGGTGCGCGGCGCCCTCGCCGCCGTCACCGCGGCCGTCACCGCCCGCCTCGCCCTGACCCTCGCCTCCCGCGAAGGCATCCCCGCGGCCCGTCCCGAGGGGCTGGGCGCGGCCGTCGCCGGCGTGGTGCCCCGCGGCGCAGCGGCCGCCGCGGCCGTCCTCGTCGTGCTGCTCGCCGCGGCCGCCGCCCTGCCGCTGGGCCTGCCCGCGGCCCTCCGCCACGCGGCGGCGGTCCTGGCCGGGCTGCTCGCCGCGCAACTGCTGCTGCGCCGCTGCGTGCACCGCTTCGGCGGGGTCACCGGCGACGTCTTCGGAGCCCTCGCCGAGGTCGCGGCCGGCACCGCCCTGATCGTCCTCGCCCTGGGCTGAGCCGCCCCGCGCGGGAGGGCCCGCGTACGCTCCTCGCGTGGATCACCAGACGACGGACCCGGCCGCCCCCGCGCCCAGCGCCCCCATCAAGGTCCTGCTCGCCGACGACCAGGCCCTGCTGCGCAGCGCCTTCAAGGTGCTCGTCGACTCCGAGCCCGACATGGAGGTCGTCGGCGAGGCCGGCGACGGGGCCCAGGCCTACGAACTGGCCCGCCGGACCCGCGCCGACGTCGTCCTGATGGACATCCGGATGCCCGGCACCGACGGGCTCGCCGCCACCCGCATGATCAGCGCCGACCCGGAACTCGCGGGCGTGCGCGTGGTGATGCTGACGACCTTCGAGGTCGACGAGTACGTGGCCGCGGCCCTGCGCGCCGGGGCCTCCGGCTTCCTCGGCAAGGGCGCCGAGCCCGAGGAACTGCTCAACGCCATCCGCGTGGCCGCCGCCGGGGACGCCCTGCTGTCGCCGGCCGCCACCAAGGGGCTCATCGCCACCTTCCTCGCCCAGGGCGGCGGAGCCGGCCCGGACCCCTCCGGCGCCCCGGCCGGCGGCCACGCCCAGCGGCTGGCCGCCCTGACCGTCCGCGAGCGCGAGGTCCTCGTCCACGTGGCGGCGGGCCTGCCCAACGACGGCATCGCGGCCCGGCTTCAGGTCAGTCCACTGACCGTCAAGACGCACGTCAACCGGGCCATGGCCAAGCTCGGGGCCCGCGACCGGGCCCAACTGGTGGTCATTGCGTACGAATCGGGACTGGTCCGGCCCCGTACCGACTGACCGGCCGGGACGGGAGCAGCCGGGGACTACTGCGGACGCGGTATGCCGCACACAAGGACGGCACCTGGGAGCGACGTCCGGGCCCGTCGGCGTGGGCGAGGCTGAGGGGCCCTCGTGCGTGCCCGACGGCACGAACCCGTACGCCACTGCAGAGAGATACCCGCCATGTCCTGGCTGTCCCGATTCAGCCTTGCCCAGAGAGCACTGATCGGCCTCGTGTCGGTCGTCGCGCTGCTCTTCGGCGCCATAGCCATCCCGCAGCTCAAGCAGCAGCTGCTGCCGTCGATCGAACTGCCCATGGTGTCCGTGCTCGCGCCGTACCAGGGCGCTTCACCCGACGTGGTGGAGAAGCAGGTCGTGGAGCCGATCGAGGCCACCCTCAAGGGTGTCGACGGCCTCACCGGCATCACCTCCACCGCCAGCGAGGGCAACGCCCTGATCATGGCCACCTTCGACTACGGCGACAGCGGCACCAAGCAGCTCGTCGCCGACGTCCAGCAGGCCGTCAACCGGGCCCGGGTCCGGCTGCCCGCCGAGGTGGACCCGCAGGTGGTGGCCGGTTCCACCGACGACATCCCGACCGTCATCCTCGCCGTCACCTCCGACAAGGACCAGCAGGCCCTTGCCGACCAGCTGGAGCGCTCCGTCGTCCCCGTCCTGTCGGACGTCGACGGCGTCGGCCAGGTCACGGTCGACGGCGTCCGGGACCTCCAGGTCAGCGTCACTCCCGACCCGGCGCGGCTGGCGGCCGCGGGCCTCGACGGGGCCGCGCTCCTGCGGGGCCTCCAGGCGGGCGGCCAGACCGTACCCGCCGGCTCCTTCGACGAGGCGGGCAAGAACCGCAGCGTCCGCGTCGGCTCCGGCTTCACCTCCCTCGCCCAGGTCGAGGAGCTGCGTCTGAGTCCCGGGCCCGGCAGGCCCGCCGTCCGGCTCGGCGACGTGGCCGCGGTCAAGCAGGAGCCGGCCCGGGCCGACTCCCTCACCCGCACCAACGGCAAGCCCAGCCTCGCCCTGGTCCTGACCATGGACAAGGACGGCAGCGCGGTCGCCATCTCGGACGCGGTCAAGGACAAGCTGCCCGAACTGCGCTCCGTCCTCGGCGCCGGCGCCGAGCTGACCGTGGTCAGCGACCAGGGCCCGGCCGTCGCCAAGTCCATTTCCAGCCTCACCACCGAGGGCCTGCTCGGCCTGCTCTTCGCGGTCATCGTGATCCTGGTCTTCCTCGGCTCGCTGCGCTCGACGCTGGTCACCGCGGTCTCCATCCCGCTGTCCGTCGTCCTCGCGCTGATCGTTCTGTGGACCCGCGACCTGTCCCTCAACATGCTGACGCTGGGCGCCCTCACCATCGCCATCGGCCGCGTCGTCGACGACTCGATCGTGGTCCTGGAGAACATCAAGCGCCACCTCGGCTACGGGGAGGAGCGCCAGTCGGCCATCCTCACCGCGGTCAAGGAGGTCGCCGGAGCGGTCACCTCCTCCACCCTCACCACCGTCGCCGTCTTCCTGCCGATCGGCCTCGTCGGCGGCATGGTCGGCGAGCTGTTCGGCTCGTTCTCGCTGACCGTCACCGCGGCCCTGCTGGCCTCCCTGCTCGTCTCGCTGACCGTCGTGCCGGTGCTCTCCCACTGGTTCCTGCGCGCCCCGAAGGGCGTCAGCGCGGAAGACGCCGAGAGCGCCGCGAAGGCCCGCCGCGAAGCCGAGGAGAAGGAGGCGCGCAGCCGCCTCCAGAGCGTCTACGTACGGGTGCTGGGCTTCGCCACCCGCCGCCGGCTGACCAGTGTGGCCATCGCCGTCGTCGTCCTGGTGGGCACCTTCGGGATGACCCCGCTGCTGAAGACCAACTTCTTCGACCAGGGGGAGCAGGACGTCCTGACGGTCAAGCAGGAGCTGGCCCCCGGCACTTCGCTGGCCGCCTCCGACGAGGCGAGCCGCAAGGTCGAGACGGCGCTCGCCGGGATCGGCGGCGTCAAGAGCTACCAGGTGACCGTCGGCTCCTCCGGCTTCCTCGCGGCCTTCGGCGGCGGTACGGGCTCCAACCAGGCCTCGTACCAGGTCTCCCTGGAGGACGCGGGCCGGGCCGGCGCCGTGAAGAAGGAGATCGAGGACGCTCTGGACGGCCTCGACGGCATCGGCGAGACCCGGATCGTGGCCGGCGACGGCTTCGGCAGCCAGAACCTCAGCGTGGTCGTCAAGGCAGGCGACGGCGAGACCCTCGCCCGGGCCGCCGAGCAGGTCCGCGCCGAGGTCGCCGAGCTGAAGGACGTCACCGACGTCCAGAGCGACCTGTCCCGGTCCGTGCCGCGGATCTCGGTCACGGCCACGCCCCGGACCGCGGACGCGGGCCTGGACCAGGCGGCGCTCGGCGCGCTGGTCGCCCAGGCGGTACGCGGCACCCCCGCGGGCAAGGCGGTCCTGGAGGACACCGAGCGCGACATCGTCATCCGGTCCGCGCAGCCGGCCACCACCCTGGCGGAGCTCCAGGCCCTGCCGGTCGGCCCGCTGAAGCTCGGCGACATCGCCGAGGTCAAGGAGGTCCCCGGCCCGGTCGCGATGACCCGGATCGACGGCGCCCGCGCCGCCACCGTCACCGCGAAGCCCCTCGGAGACAACACCGGCGCGGTCACCGCCGACCTCCAGGCGAAGATCAAGGCGCTGGAGCTGCCCGACGGGGCCACGGCGGCCATCGGCGGCGTCTCGCAGGACCAGGAGGAGGCCTTCGGCTCGCTGGGCCTGGCCATGCTCGCGGCCATCGCGATCGTCTTCATGCTGCTGGTGGCGACCTTCCGGTCGCTGGTCCAGCCGCTGATCCTGCTGGTCTCCGTGCCGTTCGCGGCCACCGGCGCCCTCGGCCTGCTCCTGGTCACCGGTACCCCGATGGGCGTCCCGGCGATGATCGGCATGCTGATGCTCATCGGCATCGTGGTGACCAACGCGATCGTCCTGATCGACCTGGTCAACCAGTACCGGGCGCAGGGGCTCGGCGTGGTCGAGGCCGTCGTCGAGGGCGGCCGGCACCGGCTGCGCCCGATCCTGATGACGGCCCTGGCGACGATCTTCGCCCTGCTCCCGATGGCCCTGGGGGTCACCGGGGAGGGCGGGTTCATCTCGCAGCCGCTCGCGGTGGTCGTCATCGGCGGCCTGGTCAGCTCGACCCTGCTGACGCTGCTCCTGGTGCCGACGCTCTACACGATGGTCGAGCTCCGCAAGGAGCGCCGCCGGGAGCGGAACCAGGCCCGCCGCACGGCGGTCCCGGCCCCGCAGGACGCCCGGGAGGACGACGGCGCGCCCGCGAAGGTCTGACGCAGCCCGAAGCCGAAGGGGCGCCCCCGCACGGGGGCGCCCCTTCGGCGCGTGGCGTTCCGGCCCCTCCCGCTGCTACGGGAGGGCCACGGGAGGGCTACGGGAGGGCCAGCATCCGCTCCAGGGCGAGCTTGGCGAAGCTCTCCGTCTCCTTGTCGACCCGGATCTGGTTGACGAGGCTGCCCTCGGCCAGGGACTCCAGGGTCCACACCAGGTGGGGGAGGTCGATGCGGTTCATGGTCGAGCAGAAGCAGACCGTCTTGTCGAGGAAGACGACCTCCTTGTCCTCGGCGGCGAACCGGTTCGCCAGCCGCTGCACCAGGTTCAGCTCGGTGCCGATGGCCCACTTGGACCCGGCCGGGGCCGCTTCCAGGGCCTTGATGATGTACTCGGTCGAGCCGACGTAGTCCGCGGCCGCCACCACCTCGTGCTTGCACTCGGGGTGCACCAGCACGTTCACGCCGGGGATGCGGGCGCGCACGTCGTTGACCGAGTCCACCGAGAACCGGCCGTGCACCGAGCAGTGGCCCCGCCACAGGATCATCCTGGCGTTGCGCAGCTGTTCGGCGGTCAGGCCGCCGTTCGGCTTGTGCGGGTTGTACAGCACGCAGTCGTCCAGGGACATGCCCATGTCGCGGACGGCGGTGTTGCGGCCCAGGTGCTGGTCCGGCAGGAACAGCACCTTCTCGCCCTGCTCGAAGGCCCAGTCCAGGGCCTTCTTGGCGTTGGAGGAGGTGCAGATGGTGCCGCCGTGCTTGCCGGTGAAGGCCTTGATGTCGGCCGAGGAGTTCATGTACGAGACGGGGACCGTCTGCTCGGCCACACCCGCCTCGGTCAGCACGTCCCAGCACTCCGCGACCTGCTCGGCGGTGGCCATGTCGGCCATCGAGCAGCCGGCGGCGAGGTCCGGCAGGACCACCTTCTGGTCGTCCGAGGTCAGGATGTCCGCGGACTCGGCCATGAAGTGGACGCCGCAGAAGACGATGTACTCGGCCTCCGGCCGGGCCGCCGCGTCCCGGGCCAGCTTGAAGGAGTCGCCGGTGACATCGGCGAACTCGATGACCTCGTCCCGCTGGTAGTGGTGGCCGAGGATGAAGACCTTGTCCCCGAGCTTCTCCTTGGCCGCGCGGGCCCGCGCCACCAGGTCCGGGTCCGAGGGCGAGGGCAGGTCGCCGGGGCACTCCACCCCGCGCTCGCTCTTGGGGTCGGCCTCCCGGCCGAGCAGCAGCAGGGCAAGGGGCGTCGGCTGGACGTCCAAAGGCTGGGCGGTGGTCACGACACGCACCCTTTCTGTTCTGCGACAAGTGGCTTCTGAAGACAACGGCGCTGCGACTTCTCGTCTATTTGACGCTATCTATCATAACCGCTTCACGTCAGTTTGACGATGCCGCTCGTGTCCATGTGACGCATCCCCCGCCGACCGGTCCGGTCGGCCCCCGCGCCCGGTGTGCGAGCATGGATTATCTGAAACAAGCGTCGGGACGGCGGAATGAAACCGCGGCCCCGCTCGTTGCCACCGACGGCAAGAGTCCGACGTTTCCCTGTCTCCGGCGGGGAGCCGCCCACTTTCGGGAGTGAATGCAGATGTCCGTACAGGACGACAAGACCACTGTGAGCGACGGCATCCTCCTGTCCGACGCCGCCGCCGGCAAGGTCAGGGCCCTGCTCGAGCAGGAAGGCCGTGACGACCTCGCGCTGCGCGTCGCCGTCCAGCCCGGTGGCTGCTCCGGCCTGCGCTACCAGCTCTTCTTCGACGAGCGCTCCCTCGACGGCGACGTCGTGAAGGACTTCGACGGTGTGAAGGTCGTCACCGACCGGATGAGCTCCCCGTACCTCCACGGCGCCTCGATCGACTTCGTCGACACCATCGAGAAGCAGGGCTTCACCATCGACAACCCGAACGCCACGGGCTCCTGCGCCTGCGGCGACTCGTTCAGCTAGGCCTGACGGGCCCTTCGCGCAGCTGCGCTCACCCCGCGCCGCGGGAGCGGGTCCGGCTACCGGCGCACCAGCGGCTTCCCGGTGGTCGCGTCCAGCACCTTGCGCCCGCCCAGCGGCTGGCGGAGCTCCGCCGTCACCGTCATGTCCTGCGCCAGCATGATGCAGGCCTGGCCCGGCTGGTTCGGGGTGTCGGTGATCTTCACCAGCACCGACCCGTCCTGCTCCCGCGCCTCCAAGGCGTACGTGGAGCACGGGGAGCCCCAGAAGTTCACCGTCAGCTTCCGGTCCGCCTCCTGGTACGAGACCCCGGGCACCGCCCGCCCGTCCTTCGGCGGAGCCGGCGACTGCGCCGCCGCGGCCGGCTGCGCCACCGTACGGCCGGGGCCGCCGTCCTTGCCCGCCACCTCGAAGAGCCAGGCCGGGACCAGACCCCGCGTCCCGTCCACCGTCCCGGCCACCAGCCCGAGCGCGGCGCCGCGCACCGTCTCGGTCCGCGGCGGCTTCATCGGCCGCGGCTCCGGATTGCAGGGCAGGACGTCCGTGGCCGCCGGCGGGCTCTGCGGGTCCAGCGGGACCGAGGTCGCGCAGGCGCTGGGCCCGGGCGCGCTGCCGTCCGTACCGCTTGAGGCGGCGTTCAGCCGGGCCAGCGCCTCCACGGCGCCCACCACCTGCTGGTCGCCCGCCCGCTGCGGCGCCTTCAGCTCCCCGGAGGCCGCCACCACCCGGGAGCCGGCATCCACGCTCACCCGGGTGGACCAGCCCTGGGTGGGCAGACCGCCGACCACCGGGTCCGCCGTGACCACGCGCACCGCACCCTGGGTCAGGCGGGCGTCCAGCCGGGGGCCTGCCAGCCCGGCCGCGGCCAGTACGGGCGCCGCGGCGGCCTTGGCGGCCTCCTCGGACACCGGCGTGCCGGAAGCGGTCGTACCGCCCTGGTCCCCGGCGCCGCCGCCGAGGTCGCGGGGGAGGGTGGCCGGTCCGCAGGTGTCCTTGCCGCGCACGCAGTCGTCCCCGGCGCCGTCCGCCCGGAAGCGGGTGTAGTTCCAGCTGCCCGGGGCCTTGCGGGTCACCGTGAGCCGGGGCCCGCTGCCGTCGGCGGCCTCGCCGGCCAGCCAGACGTCCCCGTTCTCCCGCGGGGTGCCGGACAGGCCGAGGGCCGCGGCGAGCCGGGCCGCCTCCTCGGCCGAGACCTCACCGGACGCCGTGAACGAGGGCGCCGAGGCCGGGGCCTCCGGCAGCCTGCCCTCCGCCCGGTAGACCACCCCGCCGCCGGACGGGTCGGGTTCCCCGGGTGCGATGCCCGGCGCCGAGGGGTCGCCGGAGCCGTCCGCCCGGCGCGGCGCCGAAGCGGCGCTGTGGCCCGCGCCGCCGCCGTCGCCGTGGGCCGTCGAGGCCCAGTACGCGGTTCCGCCGCCCGCGATCAGGACGGCTGCCGCGATCGAGCCGATGGCCCAGGCCGGCCGCCGCCGGGCACTGCGGGATGTGTCGGGTTCCTCGCTGGTCACCGCATCGCTCCTTCGCCGGTTGCGTCGTACGTGATGCCGGTGGGACGGAGCGGACGCGCAACCGGTTCCCTACTGGTCCCCGTACGCGGCGGTGGAGGCGATCAGCCGGGCCGAGGCCGCCGGGACGCGGATCCCGTGGATCTGCGAAGGGGCCACCCGGGCCGGTCGGGAGCCCGCCGGAACCGGCCAGTGCGGGGCCATCCGGGCGCAGTCGCCCAGCAAATCCGCCAGACCCGGCTGACGGGATGCTTCCGCGGCGCGCGCGGCGGAGGTGTACTCGGTGTGACCGGAGCCGTCGGTGAAGGTCATGTCCGCACCGTAGACACCCCGGAGTGCGCCAGGAAAGACCTACTACGGGGTAGTTTCGTGCGGTCGGACCAAGGCTGCCGACCGGGTAGTTTTGACTGTCCCCTCGCCATCGTTCGCAGGAGCATCCACGCCGTGCGTATCGCAGTCACCGGCTCCATCGCCACTGACCACCTGATGACCTTCCCCGGCCGTTTCGCCGACCAGCTGGTCGCGGACCAGCTGCACACGGTCTCCCTCTCCTTCCTCGTCGACAACCTCGACGTGCGGCGGGGCGGTGTCGGCCCGAACATCTGCTTCGGCATGGGGCAGCTCGGCAGCCGCCCGGTCCTGGTCGGCGCGGCCGGCTACGACTTCGACGAGTACCGCGCCTGGCTCGACCGGCACGGCGTCGACACCCAGTCGGTCCGGATCTCCGAGGTGCTGCACACCGCGCGCTTCGTGTGCACCACCGACTCCGACCACAACCAGATCGGCTCCTTCTACACGGGCGCGATGAGCGAGGCCCGGCTGATCGAGCTGAAGGCCGTCGCCGACCGGGTGGGCGGCCTGGACCTGGTCCTCATCGGTGCGGACGACCCCGAGGCGATGCTGCGCCACACGGAGGAGTGCCGCACCCGCGCGATCCCCTTCGCCGCGGACTTCTCCCAGCAGATCGCCCGGATGGACGGCGAGAACATCCGCACCCTGATGGAGGGGGCGACCTTCCTCTTCTCCAACGAGTACGAGAAGGGCCTCATCGAGTCGAAGTCGGGCTGGACCGAGGAGGAGATCCTCGCCCGGGTCGGCACCCGGGTCACCACCCTCGGCTCGAACGGCGTCCGGATCGAGCGGGCCGGCGAGGCCCCGATCGTGGTCGGCTGCCCCGAGGAGACCGCGAAGGTCGACCCGACCGGCGTCGGCGACGGCTTCCGCGCCGGATTCCTGACCGGCCTCGGCTGGGGCGTCGGCCTGGAGCGCGCGGCGCAGCTCGGCTGCATGCTCGCGACGCTGGTCATCGAGACGCTGGGCACCCAGGAGTACACCCTGGCCCGGACCCCCTTCATGGACCGCTTCACCAAGGCCTACGGCGAAGAGGCGGCGGCCGAGGTCCGCGCCCACCTCACGGCCTGACCGCCCACCGGCCGGGGGCCCGCAGTCCGGCGCCCCCGGCCGCGGGCCGGTCCGTGGCCGGCCCCGTCACCGCAGCCGGCGGACCGTGTACGCCACCCCCGCGGGACGGGCGGCCTCGCCCAGGTAGGCATGGCCGCGCAGGGCGCACCACGCCGGCACGTCCAGGCGGGCCACCTCGTCGTCCGAGACCACCGTCACCGTGCCGCCCACCGGGACCCGGCCGATGGCCCGGGCCAGCTCGATCACCGGCTGGGGGCAGCGCAGGCCCAGCGCGTCCAGTTCCAGGGAGTCCGCCTCCGGCGCCACCGCCGCGGGCTCGGACACGCCGAGCTTCGCCCGTACCCCCGCCACCGCGCCCGGCAGCGCCTCCAGGAACGCGTTGACCTCCTCCGCCGTGGTCCCGGCCGGCAGGGACACCCGGACGTTCCCCTCGGACAGCACGCCCATGGCCGCCAGCACGTGACTGGGGGTCAGCGTGGAGCTCGTGCAGGAGGAGCCCGAGGAGACCGAGAAGCCGGCGCGGTCCAGCGCGTGCAGCAGGCTCTCCCCGTCCACGTACAGGCAGGAGAACGTGACCAGGTGCGGCAGCCGCCGGTCCGCGGCGCCGACCACCTCCACGTCGGGGACCAGCCGGACCACGCGCCGGCGGATCCGGTCCACCAGGACCCGCAGCCGGGCGGCCTCCGCCTCGGCCTCGGCCCGTACCGCCCGCAGCGAGGCGGCCGCCGCCACGATCGCGGGGAGGTTGGCGAAGCCGGGGGAGCGGCCCGACTCCCGCTCGTCCGAGGGGTGTCGGGGAGCGAAGCGGACCCCCTTGCGGACCGCCAGCAGCCCGACCCCGGGCGGGCCGCCCCACTTGTGGGCGCTGGCCGCGAGCACCGACCAGGCGCCCTCCACCGGTCCCCAGCCCAGCGACTGCGCCGCGTCCACCAGCAGCGGCACCCCGGCCGCGGCGCACACCTCGGCCACCTCCGTGACCGGCTGGACCGTGCCCACCTCGTGGTTGGCCGACTGGAGGCAGGCCAGGGCGGTCCCGGGCACCAGCGCGTCCGCGTACCCGGCGGGGTCGACGGCCCCGTACCGGTCCACCGGCACCCGGGCCGCGGTGCCCCCCGTCCGCTCGTGCTCCTCGGCCGCGTGCAGGACAGAACTGTGTTCGACCGCCGATACGACCAGACGGCCGCCGACGCGCCGGCGGCCGGCGAGGGCTCCCGCGACGCCCGTGTGAACCGCGTGCGTCCCCGAAGGAGTGAACACGAGCTCGTCCGGGCGGCAGCCCACGGACTCCGCGGCGGCCTCCCGCGCGGCGTCCAGCAGCAGCCGGGCCCGCCGCCCCTCCCGGTACAGGCGGGCCGGATCGGCCCAGCCCTCGTCCAGGGAGGCCTGCAGCGCCTGCCGGGCCACGGGGTGCAGGGGGGCGGCGGACGCGGTGTCGAAGTACGGCATCCGGTCACGCTAGCCGCCGCCCGGCACCGTCCTAGGTCAGGGGCCGTCAGATGTCGTCCGGCGACCGCCGTTCGAGGCGGCCGGGGGCGTCCCCCGGACGGCGGATCCATCCCTTCGGGGGCAGTAGCGGCGCGTTGGGCACCCTCCCCGCGCGACCCCAAATAGCGTCCAGTAGGGTTTGGTCCGCATAAACATCCAAACCCCTGCCTGCGTCAGGGCCGGCGACCGACCCGAACACGGCCGCGGCCGGCCGCGCGGGCCGAGACTCTCGGGAAGGCGCTACGTGAGTCCCTACGGCTCCGACCGCTCGCCGCGGCGCCCGATGCGGCGGAAGCTGCTGCAGGCGCTGACTGCGGGCGTGGTCCTGGCGACCGCCACTGGTTGCTCGTATACATGGAAAGACTTCCCCCGCCTCGGAATGCCGACTCCGGTGACCGAGGAGGCTCCGCGCATCCTCTCCCTGTGGCAGGGATCCTGGGCCGCCGCGCTCATCACGGGCATCCTGGTCTGGGGCCTGATCATCTGGAGCGTCATCTTCCACCGGCGCAGCCGGACGAAGGTACAGGTTCCGCCGCAGACCCGGTACAACATGCCCATCGAGGCGCTGTACACCGTGGTTCCGCTCATCATCGTCTCGGTGCTCTTCTACTTCACCGCGCGTGACGAGTCGAAGCTGCTCTCGCTCTCCGCCAAGCCGACCCACACGGTCAACGTGATCGGCTTCCAGTGGAGCTGGGGCTTCAACTACATCGAGAACGTCGACGGCGACGCGGCGACCCCGAAGGCGGGTGAGGTCCCCAAGGAGCTCGCCGCCATCCCGGACCGCTTCACCGAGGCCTTCCCGGCGGGCGCCGAGGGCGTCTACGAGAAGGGCGTCCCCGGCGACCGCAACGCGAACGGCAACCCGGGACCGACGCTGGTCCTCCCCGTCGGGGAGAAGGTCCGCTTCATCCTGTCGTCGAACGACGTCATCCACTCCTTCTGGGTGGTGCCGTTCCTCTTCAAGCAGGACGTCATCCCGGGCCACACCAACGTCTTCGAGGTCACCCCTTCCCAGAAGGGCACCTTCGTCGGCAAGTGCGCCGAGCTGTGCGGCGTCGACCACTCCCGGATGCTCTTCAACGTCAAGGTCGTCTCGCCTGAGGAGTACCAGGCGCACCTGAAGCAGCTGGCCGAGAAGGGGCAGACCGGCTTCCTGCCGGCGGGCATCAAGCAGACCGACCCGGCCCGGAACGCGGAGACGAACAAACTGTGAGCATCCTCAACGAACCTCAGGGTGCCGCCGCAGCCGACTCGTACGAGAACGAGCTGCCGGTACGGCGCAAGCAGCCGGGCAACGTGGTCGTGAAGTGGCTCACCACCACCGACCACAAGACCATCGGCACGATGTACCTGGTCACCTCGTTCGTGTTCTTCATCATCGGCGGGATCATGGCGCTCTTCATGCGCGCCGAGCTGGCCCGACCGGGTACGCAGATCATGTCGAACGAGCAGTTCAACCAGGCGTTCACGATGCACGGCACGATCATGCTGCTGATGTTCGCGACGCCGCTGTTCGCCGGATTCGCGAACTGGATCATGCCGCTGCAGATCGGCGCGCCCGACGTGGCGTTCCCGCGGCTGAACATGTTCGCGTACTGGCTGTACCTCTTCGGCTCGACCATCGCGGTCGCCGGCTTCGTCACCCCCTCGGGTGCGGCCGACTTCGGCTGGTTCGCCTACTCCCCGCTGTCGGACGCGGTCCGTTCGCCGGGTATCGGCGCCGACATGTGGATCATGGGTCTGGCCTTCTCCGGCTTCGGCACGATCCTCGGCTCGGTCAACTTCATCACCACGATCATCTGCATGCGCGCTCCCGGCATGACGATGTTCCGCATGCCGATCTTCACCTGGAACGTGCTGCTGACCGGTGTCCTGGTCCTGCTGGCCTTCCCGGTGCTGGCCGCCGCGCTCTTCGCGCTGGAGGCCGACCGGAAGTTCGGTGCGCACGTCTTCGACGCGGCCAACGGCGGCGCCTTGCTGTGGCAGCACCTCTTCTGGTTCTTCGGGCATCCAGAGGTGTACATCATCGCGCTGCCGTTCTTCGGAATCATCTCCGAAGTGATCCCGGTCTTCTCCCGCAAGCCGATGTTCGGTTACATCGGCCTGATCGGTGCGACGATCGCGATCGCCGGCCTCTCGGTGACCGTGTGGGCCCACCACATGTACGTCACCGGTGGTGTGTTGCTGCCGTTCTTCTCCTTCATGACCTTCCTGATCGCGGTACCGACCGGTGTGAAGTTCTTCAACTGGATCGGCACCATGTGGAAGGGCTCGCTGTCCTTCGAGACACCGATGCTCTGGGCCGTCGGCTTCCTGATCACCTTCACCTTCGGTGGTCTGACCGGCGTCATCCTGGCCTCGCCCCCGATGGACTTCCACGTCTCCGACTCGTACTTCGTCGTCGCGCACTTCCACTACGTCATCTTCGGCACCGTGGTCTTCGCGATGTTCTCCGGATTCCACTTCTGGTGGCCGAAGTTCACGGGCAAGATGCTGGACGAGCGCCTCGGAAAGATCACCTTCTGGACGCTGTTCATCGGCTTCCACGGCACGTTCCTGGTGCAGCACTGGCTGGGTGCGGAGGGCATGCCGCGCCGCTACGCGGACTACCTCGCCGCCGACGGCTTCACCACGCTGAACACCATCTCGACGATCAGCTCGTTCCTGCTGGGCCTGTCGATGCTGCCGTTCATGTACAACGTCTGGAAGACGGCGAAGTACGGCAAGAAGATCGAGGTCGACGACCCGTGGGGCTACGGCCGCTCGCTGGAGTGGGCGACGTCCTGCCCGCCGCCGCGGCACAACTTCCTCACCCTGCCGCGGATCCGTTCGGAGTCCCCGGCGTTCGACCTGCACCATCCTGAGATCGCGGCCCTCGACCACCTCGAGGACCACAGCGTCGCCGCCGCGGCCGTCACCGGCGGCAAGGAGGCCGGCAAGTGAAGATCCAGGGCAAGATGTTCCTCTGGCTCTCCTTCTTCATCCTGATCATGGCCGTCGTGTACGGCGTGTGGTCGAAGGAGCCCGTCGGTACCACCGCGCTCTTCCTGGCCTTCGGCCTGAGCGTGATGATCGGCTACTACCTGGCCTTCACGGCCAAGCGCGTCGACGAGATGGCCCAGGACAACCTGGAGGCCGACGTCGCCGACGAGGCCGGCGAGCTGGGCTTCTTCGCCCCGCACAGCTGGCAGCCGCTCTCGCTGGCCGTCGGTGGCGCGCTCGCCTTCATGGGAGTCGTCTTCGGCTGGTGGCTCATGTACTTCTCGGCCCCGATCATCCTGGTCGGCCTGTGGGGCTGGGTGTACGAGTACTACCGCGGTGAGAACCAGAACCAGTAGCAGCACCGCTCGCACGGCTGCGCCGCGCGGCAACCGGGGCCCGGACACCTCTTCGGAGGGGTCCGGGCCCCTCGTTTGCAGTCACCCCGCGCGCCGTATTTGTCATATCTTCATAGCGTTGGCCCCATGAAGCACTCACCGCGTCTTTGGACGGTACTCGGCTGCTCCCTGCTGGTCGCGTCCCTCGGGGCCGGCGCCACCGCATGCGGGTCCGGCGAAAAGAACCCGCTGTCCGCCCGCCCGTTCGACGCGGGCGGGCAGGTCGCCTTCAACCAGGCCGCGGGCAGCCGCCCCGTGGACCCCAACCGGCCCCTGGAGGTCACCGCCAAGAGCGGCGAGGGGCGGATCACCGACGTGACCGCCGTGGACAGCCACGGGCGCCGCCTGGCGGGCGAACTCACCGCCAAGGGGGACCGCTGGCACAGCACCGCCCCGATGGCCTCAGGGGTGCGCTACACGGTCACCGTGAGCACCGAGGACGAGCGGGGCGCCCCGGGGCAGCGCAGGCTCACCTTCGACACCACCCCGTCCAAGGGCGTGCTGAACGTCGAGTTCGGCCCGGACGCGGGCAAGTACGGGGTCGGGCAGCCCATCACCGCCGAACTCAACGAACCCGTCAAGGACAAGGCGGCGCGCGCCATCGTGGAGCGCGGGCTGGTCGTCGACGCCCCGGCCGGGGTGGAGGGCGCCTGGCACTGGGTCGACGACAAGACGCTGCACTACCGCCCGAAGGAGTACTGGCCCGCCAACACCGAGGTCTCCGTACGGAGCAACCTCGAAGGCATCCGGGTCACCGACGAGCTCCACGGCACCGCCTCCAAGCCGCTGAAGCTGGAGATCGGGGACCGGGTGGAGGTCACCACCGACGCCTCCTCGCACTGGCTGACCTTCAAGCGCAACGGGGAAGTGGTCAACTCCATCCCGGTGACCACCGGCAAGCCCGGCTTCTCCACCCGCAACGGCATCAAGGTGGTGCTGGGCAAGCAGTACTACGTACAGATGCGCGGGGACACCGTCGGCATCGGCGGCAGCGAGTACTACAACCTGCCCGTGTACTGGGCCACCCGCGTCACCTGGAGTGGTGAATACGTCCACGCCGCCCCGTGGTCCGTCGGCTCCCACGGCTACGAGAACGTCAGCCACGGGTGCACCGGCATGAGCACGGGCAACGCGGCCTGGTTCTACGAGAACATCACCGAGGGCGACATCGTCCAGGTCGTCAACAGCATCGGCGAGGACATGGACATCTTCGGCAACGGCTTCGGCGACTGGAACATGGACTGGAAGGACTGGCGCGAGGGCAGCGCCCTCCTGAAGGGCACCCAGGACGGCCGCAGCGCCGTCGACCAGGCCCGGCTGCGCCCCACCGTCTAGTCCGCCGGCCGGCCCCGCCGCGACGGCCGCGCCCGGACCCCGTCCGGGCGCGCCGCCACGCCGCCACGCCGTCCCGGCCCGAGGGCCCCGGCAGCCCCCAGGAGCGCCCCGCGGCCTGCGGACGCGGTGCTCAGGCGTCCAGGGACAGCCGGGTCCGCAGAAGGCGCGCCAGGGCCTCGGCGAACTCCACCGGGTCCACCGGAAGAGTGACGGCCGCGTCGGCGCGGCTCCACGTCGCCAGCCAGGCGTCCTGCGGCCGTCCCATCAGCAGCAGCACCGGCGGGCAGCGGAAGACCTCGTCCTTGATCTGCCGGCACACGCCCATGCCCCCGGCCGGAACCGCCTCGCCGTCCAGGATGCAGGCGTCGATGCCGCCCGCGTCCAGCTCCGACAGGACCGCCGGAAGGGTCGCGCACTCCAGGAACTCCACCGGGGGCAGGTCGGCGGCCGGCCTGCGACCGGCCGCCAGCCGCACCTGCTCCCGGGTGCCCGCGTCGTCGCTGTAGACCAGAACCCGCGCAGTCGCCCGCATTTCGTTCCTCCACGTGGCCGTGAATCACGCTCCTGATGCGCGGATGCTACTCCGTCCGACCCGGTGTCAACATCGGTTCGGACAGCATCGACCAGGCGCTCCGGGGGCCGCCGGGATGGGCCGTTCGGGCCTTGCACACGCCCCGGACACTCCGAACGGCACCCCCCAGGGTGAGGGCGGGATAAGCGACCGACATAATGTCGGTCGTGGCGACAGCAACGACAGTAGATACCGGGCACGCGCACCCGACGGTCAACAGGCCGAACCTCGTCAGCGTCGGAACCATCATCTGGTTGAGTTCCGAGCTGATGTTCTTCGCGGCCCTCTTCGCGATGTACTTCACCCTGCGATCCGTGACGGGCGCCGAGTACTGGACAGAGCAGGCCTCGGCCTTGAATCTGCCCTTCTCGGCGACGAACACCACGATCCTGGTGCTTTCCTCGCTCACCTGCCAGCTCGGCGTGTTCGCCGCCGAGCGGGGTGACGTGAAGAAGCTCCGATCGTGGTTCATCATCACGTTCGTCATGGGTGCGATCTTCATTGGCGGCCAGGTGTTCGAGTACACCGAGCTGGTCAAGCACGAGGGCATGAGCCTCTCGTCCGGTCCGTACGGCTCGGTGTTCTACCTGACCACCGGCTTCCACGGTCTGCACGTGACGGGTGGTCTCATCGCCTTCCTGCTGGTCCTCGGCCGGACGTACGCGGCCAAGAGGTTCACCCACGAACAGGCCACGTCGGCCATCGTCGTGTCCTACTACTGGCACTTCGTCGACGTCGTCTGGATCGGCCTCTTCGCAACGATCTACCTGATCAAGTAGCGAACACGTCGCCGGGCAGGACCCGGCACTCCATCCAGACACACCGACGCAGAAGATCCTGACACCGGGGTAATCCGTGAAAAAGCTCTCCGCACGACGACGCCATCCGCTGGCGGCGGTCGTCGTTCTACTCCTCGCGCTGGCGGCCACTGGGGGGCTGTACGCCGCCTTCGCGCCCGCAGGCAAGGCGCAGGCCGATGAAACCGCCCAGTCCCTCGCCATCGAGGAGGGCAAGAAGCTCTATGCCGTGGGCTGCGCAAGCTGCCACGGAACCGGCGGTCAGGGTTCCACTGACGGCCCGAGCCTGGTCGGCGTCGGCGCCGCAGCCGTCGACTTCCAGGTGAGCACGGGCCGTATGCCCGCCCAGCAGCCCGGCGCGCAGATCCCCAAGAAGCCCGTGGTCTACTCCCAGGAGCAGATCGACCAGCTGGCCGCGTACATCGCGTCCCTGGGCGCGGGCCCGAGCGTCCCCAAGGCGAGCCAGTACGACCCGGCCGGCGCCGACATCGCCAACGGTGGTGTGCTGTTCCGCAACAACTGCGCGCAGTGCCACAACTTCACCGGCGAGGGCGGCGCGCTGACGAACGGCAAGTACGCCCCGAACCTCGAGGACGTCGAGCCCAAGGTCATCTACGAGGCCATGCTCACCGGCCCGCAGAACATGCCCTCCTTCCCGGACACGACCATGCCGGAGAAGGAGAAGAAGGACATCATCGCGTACCTCCAGAACGTGAACGGCGACAAGTCGACGAACCCCGGTGGTCTCAAGCTCGGTGGCCTCGGCCCCGTCTCCGAGGGTCTGTTCGGCTGGATCTTCGGTCTCGGTGCGCTGATCGCTGTCGCCATCTGGGTCGCGGCCCACACCGCTAAGGCCAAGAAGTCATGAGTAGCCAAGACATTCCCGAAGAGAAGCACCTGCCGAGCGAGCAGGGCGACGCGCACCACGGTGCCGTAGCGGTCGCGGACGATCCGTTCGCCGACCCGGGCATGCCGGCCCACCGGCCGCGCATCCAGGACATCGACGAGGCGGCCGCCAAGCGCTCCGAGCGCGCCGTGGCCCTGATGTTCACCCTGTCGATGCTGGCCACGATCGGCTTCATCGCCGCCTTCGTGACCATCCCGGTCGACAAGATCGTGTACATCTTCCCCATCGGGAAGGTGAGCGCGCTCAACTTCAGCCTGGGCCTCACGCTGGGCCTGGCGCTCTTCCTCATCGGCGCGGGCGCGGTCCACTGGGCCCGCACCCTGATGTCCGACGTGGAGATCGCCGACGAGCGGCACGCCATGGGGGCCTCCCCCGAGGTGAAGGCCAAGGTCCTCGCCGACTTCAAGGCCGGCACGGACGAGTCGACGATCGCCCGCCGCCCCCTGATCCGCAACACGATGCTCGGCGCGCTGGCCCTGGTGCCGCTCTCCGGCGTCGTCATCCTGCGCGACCTGGGCCCGCTGCCCGAGAAGAAGCTGCGCAAGACCCTGTGGGCCAAGGGCAAGCTGCTGATCAACGACAACACCAATGAGCCGCTGCGTCCCGAGGACGTGCTCGTCGGTTCGCTGACCTTCGTCCGGCCGGAAGGCCTGGAGGAGGACCAGCACGACTTCCAGACGCAGATCGCCAAGGCCGCCCTGATGATCGTCCGCATCCAGCCGGAGGACATCAAGGACAAGAAGGAACTGGAGTGGTCCCACGACGGGATCGTGGCCTACTCCAAGATCTGCACCCACGTCGGCTGTCCGATCAGCCTGTACGAGCAGCAGACGCACCACGTGCTCTGCCCGTGCCACCAGTCCACCTTCGACCTCTCCGACGGCGCCCGTGTCATTTTCGGCCCGGCCGGTCACGCGCTTCCGCAGCTGCGGATCGGCGTGAATGACGAAGGCTTCCTCGAAGCGCTCGGCGACTTCGACGAGCCCGTCGGTCCTGCCTTCTGGGAGCGCGGATGAGCACCGCCACTGACACTGGGCGCCAAGCGCCGGCCGGCGAACGCGTAGCTGACTGGGTGGACGGCCGCCTGGGCATCTACAGCATGGCCAAGAACAGCATGCGCAAGATCTTCCCGGACCACTGGTCCTTCATGCTGGGCGAGATCTGCCTCTACAGCTTCATCGTCATCATCCTCACGGGTACCTACCTGACGATGTTCTTCCACCCGAGCATGAACGAGGTCGTGTACCACGGCTCGTACGTGCCCATGCAGGGCGTGCAGATGTCGGAGGCCTACGCCTCCACCCTGCACATCAGCTTCGACGTCCGCGGCGGTCTGCTCATCCGGCAGATCCACCACTGGGCGGCCCTGATCTTCATCGCCGCGATGATCGTGCACATGATGCGCGTCTTCTTCACCGGCGCGTTCCGCAAGCCGCGCGAGATCAACTGGCTGTTCGGCTTCTCGCTGCTGTTCATCGGCATGTTCACCGGCTTCACCGGCTACTCCCTGCCGGACGACCTGCTCTCGGGCACCGGCGTCCGCTTCATGGAGGGCGCGATCCTGTCCGTGCCGGTCGTCGGCACGTACCTGTCGTTCTTCCTGTACGGCGGCGAGTTCCCCGGCGGCGACTTCGTCGCCCGGTTCTACTCGTTCCACATCCTGCTGCTGCCCGGCATCATGATCGGCCTGGTCGTCGCGCACCTGACCCTGGTCTGGGTGCACAAGCACACCCAGTTCGCGGGCCCGGGCAAGACGAACAACAACGTCGTCGGCACGCCGCTGCTGCCGGTCTACACCGCCAAGGCCGGAGGCTTCTTCTTCCTGGTCTTCGGTGTGATCACCGCCATCGCGGCG
Organism: Streptomyces sp. cmx-4-9; assembly: GCF_046548835.1. Lineage (NCBI taxonomy): Bacteria > Bacillati > Actinomycetota > Actinomycetes > Kitasatosporales > Streptomycetaceae > Streptomyces > Streptomyces sp. cmx-4-9. The sequence goes on from NZ_JAEBEE010000008.1 coordinate 165,129, forward strand.
ATCGCCACGATCAACCCGATCTGGGCCCTGGGCCCGTACCGCCCGGACCACGTGTCCACCGGTGCGCAGCCCGACTGGTACATGGGCATGCCGGAAGGCCTGGTCCGCGCCATGCCCGGCTGGGAGATCAACCTGTGGGGCCACACGCTCGTCCTGGGCGTGTTCATCCCGCTGCTGCTCTTCCCGCTGGTGCTGTGCTCGATCGCCGCCTGGCCGTTCATCGAGTCCTGGATCACCGGGGACAAGCGCGAGCACCACATCCTGGACCGCCCGCGCAACGTCCCGACCCGCACGGCCTTCGGTGTCGCCTACCTGGCCGAGTACATGGTGCTGCTGATCGGCGGTGGAAACGACATGTTCGCGCAGTACTTCCACCTCTCGATCAACTCGATCACCTGGTTCGTCCGGATCGGCTTCTTCGTCGTCCCGGTCGTCGCCTTCATCGTCACCAAGCGGATCTGCCTCGGCCTCCAGCGCCGGGACCGGGACAAGGTGCTGCACGGTCGCGAGACCGGCGTCATCAAGCGCCTGCCGCACGGTGAGTTCGTCGAGGTCCACGAGCCGCTGTCGCAGGGCAAGCTGCACACCCTCACCTCGCACGAGCAGTACCAGCCGGTCGAGATCGGCCCGACGGTCGACGAGAACGGTGTCGAGCGCAAGGTGAAGGCCACGGAGAAGCTGCGCGCGAAGCTGAGCAAGGGCTTCTACGCGGAGAACAACCAGATTCCGAAGCCCACGGCGGAGGAGTACAAGGAGATCCAGAGCGGCCACGGCCACCACTGATCCCCGCACCACCGCAGGAGGGACTGATTTCGGTCAGTCCTGGTGTCGCCACGGCAGGAGCCCCGTCCAGTGTCTGGACGGGGCTCTTTGCCGCCTCCGGCGCTGGATAGGCTGGAGCCCCTTCCCATTCGACGTGGAACCCCCACGAGCAGCAGGAGCGGACCATGAACGTGGCGACCCCGGCAGGCGGCGACAGCGTGGCGGCCCGTGGCTGGCCGGGGGTCCTCGACGCCCTGCTGGGCGGCCGGAACCTGCGCGCCGAGGAAACCGCCTGGGCCATGGACAAGATCATGCTGGGCGAGGCCACCGACGCCCAGATCGCCGGCTTCGTGGTGGCGCTGCGCGCCAAGGGCGAGACCGTCGAGGAGATCAGCGGGCTCGTCGGGAGCATGTACGAGCACGCCAACCTGATCGAGGTGCCGGGCCGCACGGTGGACATCGTCGGCACCGGCGGCGACGGGGCCAAGACGGTGAACATCTCGACGATGTCGGCGATCGTCGTGGCCGGCACGGGCGCGAAGGTGGTCAAGCACGGCAACCGCGCCGCATCCTCCGCCAGCGGCTCCTCCGACGTCCTGGAGCAGCTCGGCGTCAACCTCGACCTCACCCCCCAGGCGGTGGCGCGGGTCGCCGAGGAGGCCGGGATCACCTTCTGCTTCGCGGTCAAGTTCCACCCGGCCCTGCGGCACGTGGCCGCGGCCCGCAGGGAGCTGGGCATCCGGACCCTGTTCAACTTCCTGGGCCCGCTGACCAACCCGGCGCGGGTACGCGCCCAGGCGACCGGTGTGGCCGACCCGCGCGTGGCGCCCATCGTCGCGGGCGTCCTGGCCGAACGCGGCTCCTCGGCCCTGGTGTTCCGCGGCGACGACGGCCTCGACGAACTCACCACCACGGCGACCTCGCGGGTGTGGTGGGTCCGCGAGGGCAAGGTGGAGGAGCACCCCTTCGACCCGCGGGACGTCGGCATCGGCCTGGTCGGCGTGGAGGCGCTGCGCGGCGGCGACCCCGCCTGCAACGCGGACGTCGCCCGCCGGCTGCTGGCCGGCGAGACCGGCCCGGTGCGCGACGCGGTCCTGCTGAACTCCGCGGCCGCGCTCGTGGCCCTCGACCCGGGCCCCGGCTCCCTGGAGGAGCAGATCCGCGCCGGCATCGCCCGGGCGGCGGAGTCCGTCGACTCCGGCGCGGCTCGGGCGGCGCTGGACCGCTGGGTGGCGGCCAGCAACGCCTGACCCCGCGGCTTTCGGCCAAGGCCCCGTTCCGCCATGCGGACCGGGGTCTCGCGCCGGGGCCGTCGTGTGGCAGGATGCAGACCAGGTCACGAGTGACAGCGTTCAGGCCCCGGCTTGCTGTCCGGCAACCCTCCTTCCGTGGCGGGGTGCCCCGGGTGATGACCAGGCCGTGGGCAGCGAGGTCCACGGCAAGCGCGGATCCCTCGATTCCAGGGGTCCTGGTCTCTCGAGGAGCGTTTTCCGTGAGCAAGCGAATGCGATAGGGCGACTCCGCCCCTTCTTCACCCTCGGAACAGGGCCGCTTCCGTGCGCCCCCGTACGTCCCGAGGACCTCCCCGTACCCCGGACGGCCGCAGAGCCGTACCCGCGTACGGGTACACCGAAGCCATTCACCCCTGCCTGCCGGGAGATACCGCCATGTCCGCATCCCTGAACCCCGCCACCGCACCCGCCGCCTCCGCCCCCGCCTGCGGCGGGACCGCCGCCGACCCGGCCTGCACGCAGCCGCTGCCGGTGCTCGGCCGGGACGTCACCGTCCCCCTGGTGACCGGCGGCGAGGTCACCTACGCGGCCCTGGACTACGCGGCCAGCGCCCCCGCCCTCCAGCGGGTCTGGGACGACGTGGCCGCCTACGCCCCCTACTACGGCAGCGTGCACCGCGGGGCCGGCTACCTCTCCCAGCTCTCCACCGACCTCTTCGAGCAGAGCCGGGCCACGGTCGCCGGCTTCCTCGACTGCCGTCCCGAGGACCAGGTGGTCTTCACCCGCTCCACCACCGACTCCCTCAACCTGCTCGCCGCCGCGCTCCCCGCCGACTGCCAGGTCTTCGTCTTCGAGACCGAGCACCACGCCTCGCTGCTGCCGTGGACCAGCGCCCGCGTCAGCTACCTGAACGCCCCGCGGACCCCGGACGAGGCCGTCGCCACCCTGGAGCGGGCGCTGGCCGCCCGGGAGCCCCACGGGCCGGCCCTGGTGTGCGTCACCGGCGCCTCCAACGTCACCGGCGAACTGTGGCCCGTACGGGAACTGGCCGCCGCCGCGCACGCCCACGGCGCCCGGATCGTCCTGGACGCCGCCCAGCTCGTCCCGCACCACCCCGTCTCGGTCCGCGAGCTGGACGTGGACTGGGTCGCCTTCTCCGGGCACAAGCTGTACGCCCCCTTCGGCTCGGGCGTCCTGGCCGGCCGCGCGGACTGGCTGCAGGAGGCCGAGCCGTACCTCGCGGGCGGCGGCGCCTCCCGCAAGGTCGCCCGGCGCGAGGACGGCGGCGTCGACGTCGAGTGGCACACCACGGCCGCCCGCCACGAGGCCGGCTCGCCCAACGTCATCGGCGTGTACGCCATCGCCTCCGCCTGCAAGGCCCTCCAGGAGGCCGGCTTCGACCGCCTCGTCGCCCGGGAGGACCACCTCGTCGCGACGGTCCGCGAGGGCCTCGCCGAGGTCCCGGCGGTCCGCGTGCTGTCCCTGTTCGGGGACGACGCGCCGCGGGTCGGGGTCATCTCCTTCGTCGTGGACGGCTGGAACAGCTCGCACTTCGCGGCGGCCCTGTCCGCGGAGTACGGCATCGGCGTGCGCGACGGGCTGTTCTGCGCCCACCCGCTGGTGCGCACCCTGCTCGGGAGCGAGCCGCAGGCCCAGGGGGAGTGCGGTGCGCCGGAGGCCGCGCCGGGGGAGCGCTCGCTGAATGCGATCCGGGTCAGTTTCGGTGCGGGGACGCCGGACGAGCACGTGGAGCGGTTCGTCCGCGCCGTGAAGGAGCTCGTCGCGGACGGCGCGAAGTGGCAGTACCGCACCGAAGAGGGCCGCTGCGTCCCGGCCGTCTGACCCGGCGCCCCGCGCCCCGCGCCTCGACCCCCCGGCCGCCGCCGGGCGGGTCCCCCGGGCGGGGCCGGGGTCAGGCGTCCAGGCCGATGGCGAAGGCGGCTTCCAGGTCGTGCTGCGAATAGGTGCGGAAGGCCACGTGGGTGTCCGTGGCCTCGACGCCCGGGATCTTGCTGATGCGGCCGGGGATGATGTCCGCCAGGTTCTCGTGGCGGGCCACGCGGACCAGCGCGATGAGGTCGTACGTGCCCGTGACGGAGTAGACCTCGCTGACACTGTCCAGCGCGGCGATGGACTCGGCGATCTCGGGGATGCGGTCCACGCTGGTCTTGATGAGCACGATCGCGGTGATCACGGCTGGCTGTCTCCCTCGGTGGCCGTCGCTGGTCGCCTCACTCTAGTCGTACCCCGGTACCGCACCCAGGCGTAGGCGAAGCCGAGGGAGAAGCCCACCAGGTGGGCCAGGTAGGCCACCCCCGGGCCGCTCTCCGCGCGCTGCGCGGCCACCCCCTGCAGGGCGAACCAGAACAGCAGCACCATCCACGCGGGGAACCGCAGCGGCAGGAAGAACAAGAAGGGGAACAGGCTCGTCACCCGCGCCCGCGGGAGCAGGCACAGGAAGGCGCCCAGCACCGCGGAGATCGCCCCCGAGGCCCCGACCAGCGTCTGGTCGGACCCGGCGTTGGCCGCCGCGTAGGCCGCCAGCGCCAGGTAGCCCGTACAGACGTAGAAAGCCAGGAAGGCCGGCCGGCCCATCCGCTCCTCCGTCATCGCGCCGAAGACGTGGAGGAAGAGCATGTTGCCGAGCAGGTGCAGCCAGCTCCCGTGGACGAACAGGGCCGTCAGCGGGGTGAGCCAGGCGCGCGGGGCGCCCGTGAAGAGCTCGTCCGGGACCACGCCCCACCGCCGGAAGTACGCCGTCCCGGCGGACAGCAGGCTTTCGCCGGTCCCGTAGGCCGGGTTGAGACCCGAGGCGGGACCGAGGACGAACACCACACAGCAGCCGGCGATCAGCGCGCGGGTGACCACCGGTCCCCGCGCGGCCTCGCGGACGGCCCGCCACCTTACGATCATGCGACCGAGCATGACTCAACGGGGCCCACCTGAAGCGGTGGCAGGCCGTAGGGTTACGAGCTGCGGTCCCGGAGCGACGCATACGGCCCCGCGGACGGCTTTAATTGAAAGAGCTACGAAGGAGAGAGCGGCCTGATGACGGTTCCCCTGCCGACCGACACCACCCGGTGGCGCTGCACCCTGTGCGGCAACCTCACGCGCTTCGACGTCACCCGTTCGTCGAAGGTCGTGGAGTACGTCCACCTGGACCTCGCCGGGGAGCCCAAGGTCGAGGAGCGCGAGGTGGTCAATGAGACCATCGAGTCGGTCCGCTGCCGCTGGTGCAATGCAGTGGACCAGATCGAGCTCGTGGACAGGCCGGGCGCGGACTCCTGAGGGAGGAGCGCCCACAGGTAGATCACGGTAGGGGTGACGGATTGTGGAGCCAGCAAGCGGCGCTGAGCCGGCCGACGCGGCCGGCGACGCCGCCGAGGTGCTCGACCGCCCGCTGCCGGAAGGCGTGCGGCGCCGGGTCGTCGCGCTCGTCTCGGACGCCTTCGGCGGGCTGACGGTCGCGGACCTCCCGGCGCAGCTGCGCCAGTACGCCCGGTTCACCCCGACCCGGCGCGCCAAGTTCGCGGGCACCGCCATGGCCGCGGCGGTGGAGACCGACCCCGTGTTCCGCGGGCGGGTCGCCGAGAAGCTGCGCGAGGCCCAGGTGGACCTCGCCGGGGCGGTGGAGGCCGGTGCGCCGCCCGCCGCCGCGGACCCGCTGGACGTGGCGGCCGCCGCCTACGTGCTGCGCCCGGCCGGCTGGGTGAAGCTGGTCGCGGCCGCGGGCGAGGAGGCGCAGCGCGCGGACGCCGAGCGGGTGGGCGAGGAGACCCGCCGCGAGCTGGACCGGCTCCGCGAGGAGCTGGACCACGTACGGGACCTGCAGCGCACGGGCGGCGAGCAGGTGCGGGCCGAGCTGGAAGGGGCCCGCAAGGAAGCCGAATCGCTCCAGCGCAAACTGCGCAGCGCCCTCAGCGACGTCAAGCGCGGCGAGGCGGCCCTGCGCAAGCTGAACGCGGAGGTCGACGGGATCCGGCAGGACGCCGCGACCCGGGTGGCGGCCGCCGAGAGCGAGAGCCGGCGGCTCAGGTCCCGCCTCGCGGAGGTGGAGACGGCGCTGGAGACCTCGCGCCGGGCCACCCGCGAGGGGCGCAGCATCGAGGACATGCGGCTGCGGCTGCTGCTGGACACCGTGCTGGACGCGGCGCAGGGGCTGCGCCGCGAGCTGGCCCTGCCGCCGGTGTCGACCCGTCCCGCGGACACCGTGGAGGCGGTGGAGCCGGGCCGGATGACGCCGAAGGACATTGCGGCCCGGGCCCTGTCCGAGACCGATCCGGCGCTGCTGGACCAGCTGTTGGCGCTGCCGCAGGCCCATCTGGTGGTCGACGGCTACAACGTGACCAAGACCGGCTATCCGACGATGCCGCTGGAGAAGCAGCGGCTGCGGCTGCTGGGCGGGCTGTCGATGCTGGCCGCGCAGACGGGCGCCGAGATGACCTGCGTGTTCGACGGGGCGGAACTGGCGGCCCCGGTGCTGCTGGCGCCCCCGCGGGGGGTGCGGGTGCTGTTCTCCAAGGCCGGGGTGACGGCGGACGAGCTGATCCGCCAGCTGGTGCGCGCCGAACCGTCCGGCCGGCCGGTGGTCGTGGTCTCCACGGACCGGGAGGTCGCCGACGGGGTGGCCAAGGCCGGGGCGAGGCCGGTGGCGTCCGCCTTGCTGCTGAAGCGGCTTTCGCGTGTTTCGTAACTCCTGTGCCTGATGTCGGAATTGGCAGGACCTGTGGAGGACGCACCGTCAACTGCCCCGCACGGAGCGTGCGCTGAAGGTAAAGAAGCTGGTGGGGCGGCGATTTTTTGCCCGGCAGGATTTGAACTGATCACAGCTCGGTCACTAGGGTCTGCTCAAACCTTCGTGCGGTAGATCACCCATTCGGGGTGGCAGCGGAGGTGCTGCCGAGTTGCGTTCCTCGGCGGTTCGAGGAAGAAGGAGCTCGCCTTCGTGGCGTCCCACCGTCGACCCAAGCAGCCGAACCGCACGCGCGTGACCGTCCTCACCGCGACCGCGGCCGCGGCCGTCGCCCTCTCCGCCCAGGGCGCTTCCGCCGCCCCGGCCAAGCCGGGCAAGGACGAGGTCAAGTCCCAGGTCGACGCGCTCTACGAAGAGGCGGAGCAGGCCACCGAGAAGTTCAACGGGGCCAAGGAGCGCCAGGAGAAGCTCGAAAAGGAGATAGCCCAGCTCCAGGACCAGGTCGCCCGCGGCCAGGGCGACCTCAACGAGCTGCGCAACGGGCTCGGTTCGATGGCCAGCGCGCAGTACCGCAACGGCGGCATCGACCAGTCCCTCTCCCTGTTCCTCTCCGCGGACCCCGACAGCTACCTCGACAAGGCCTCCACCCTGGAGCACTTGAGCGGCAAGCAGGTCGAGGCGGTCCAGAAGATCCAGGGCAAGCAGCGCAGCCTCGCGCAGCAGCGCCAGGAAGCCGCCGGCAAGCTCGCCGACCTCGACGCCACCCGCAAGGAGCTGGGCGAGAAGAAGAAGGTCGCGCAGGACAAGCTCGGCGAGGCCCAGGCCCTGCTCAACACCCTGACGGCCCAGGAGCGCACGCAGCTCAAGGAGGAGGAGTCCCGCGCCAGCCGCAGCGCCGGCGACCGCGTCGACCTCGGCGACGTGAAGGCCTCCGGCCGCGCCGGAGCCGCCCTCGCCGCCGCGAAGACGAAGCTCGGCTCCGCCTACGTCATGGGTGCCACCGGCCCCAGCGCCTACGACTGCTCCGGGCTCACCCAGTGGGCCTACAAGCAGGCCGGCGTCACCATCACCCGCACCACCTACACCCAGGCGGAAGAGGGCCGGCGCGTCAGCCGCAGCGAACTCCAGCCCGGCGACCTGGTCTTCTTCTACGGGGACCTGCACCACGTGGGCCTGTACGCGGGCAACAACATGACGCTGCACGCCTCCAACCCGCGCGGCGGCATCAAGTACGAGTCGATGGACAACATGCCGTTCCAGTTCGGCGTCCGCATCTGACCCCCTCCCCCTTCCGCACCCCCGGCCGGGGACGCGCCGCAAGCCGCCCATCCGGGCGAATTACCGGGCCGCGCCCCGACCGCACGCCCCGCCGGTGACCTGCGTCTCCAGCGGGGCGTCGCCGTGTGCGGCCGTCGGAGGTCGTTGGCCGGTGCGTAGCGCTGCGGTTACTGTCTGCCAGCGCGCAACCCGGCACACGGCCGTCCACGGTGGACGGCCCCGGGCCCCGCGCAGCGGAAGGGAGCGGTTCCACGTGGCGTCCCATCGCCGGACCGGGCTCAGCGGCCCCGACCGGAACACCAAGGTCACCGTCCTCACCGCCGCGGCGGCCGGCGCCGCCGTCGTCATGGCCGGCGCCCCCGCGGGCGCCGCCCCCGGCCTGCCGTACGAGCCCGCGGGCGCCGCCCGCGCCCAGGTCGACCGCCTCTTCGAGGAGGCCGAGCAGGCCACCGAACGCTTCAACGAGGCGGGCGAGAAGGCCGACCGGCTCCGCGCCGAAGTCGGCCGGGCCCAGGACGCGGTGGCCCGCGGCCAGGACCGCATCAACACCATGCGGGGCGTCCTCGGCACCTTCGCCGGAGCCCAGTACCGCAGCGGCGGCATCGACCCCACCGTCGCCCTGATGCTCGCCGAGGACCCCGACGACTACCTGGAGCGGGCCGCCGTACTGGACCGCCTCACCGGCCGCCAGGCCCGGCAGCTGGACGAACTCCGCGAGGAGCAGCGCCGGCTGGGCCAGGAGCGCCGCGAAGCCTCCCGCAGGCTCGCCGAACTCGACGCGCTGCGGGCCGACGTGGCCCGGCACAAGCGGGCGGTGACGGCGAAGCTGGCGGCCGCCCGGCGGCTGCTCAACGCGATGCCGTCCGAGGAGCGGGCCGACTTCGAGCGCGCCTCGCGCTCCGGCGGCCGCGCCGACGAGCTGCCCGACCTGTCGGCCGCGGGCGCGGGCGCCTCCTCGGGGCGCGCCGCGACCGCCGTGATGGCCGCCCGGGCCGCGGTCGGCAAGCCGTACGTCTGGGGCTCGACCGGCCCGTCCGGCTTCGACTGCTCGGGGCTCATGGTGTGGTCCTACCGGCAGGCGGGCGTCTCGCTGCCGCGGACCTCGCAGGCCCAGCGGCACGCCGGCCGCCAGGTCCCGCTGTCGCAGGCACGGCCCGGGGACCTGGTCACGTACCGCTCGGACGCCAGCCACGTCGGCATGTACGTGGGCAACGGCCAGGTGGTGCACGCCCCCTACCCGGGGGCCCGGGTGCGCTACGACCCGGTCGGGATGATGCCGGTGTCCTCCGTGACCAGGCCCTGACCCGCCCCGGACCCGCCCGGGCCGTGCGTACGATCGGCGGGTGCTCCCGGGTCCCCGCGCCGTACGCGCCCTGCCGCTCCTGCTGTGCCTCTGCCTCCTGGCGGCCGGGTGCGGCGGCGGGCGCCCGCCGGCCGCGGCCGCCGAGCGGGCGGTGCGGCAGGCCGTGGTGCACTGGTCCGCGCGGCCGCCCGGTCGGCTCGCCGGGCTCCCGCTGGAGGGCTGGTCCTACGAGGTCCTCTCGGTGCGCCGGGACGGCCCGCGGGCCTCGGTGCGGGCCCGGCTGGACTACCGGCTGACCGGCTACGACGCGGCGCCCGCCGGCGGCGAGCGGGAGCTCGCCCTGGCCGAGGACGGCGGCGGCTGGCAGGTCCGGTCCGACCGGCCGGCCCCCGGGGCGCTGCCGCAGCTGTGGGACCAGGGCCCGGTGGAGGCCGTACGCGGGGAGCGCGCGCTGGTGCTCGGCGCCGCCGGCCGGGGGGACCTCGCGGCGGTCGCCGCCGAGGCGGACCGGGCCGTGCCCGCGGTGAGTGCGGCTTGGCCGCGCCCCTGGGCGGGCCGGGTCGTGGTGCTGGTCCCCGGCTCGCTGGAGGCCATGGCGGAGCTGCTGGGCCGCCCCGCTGACGCCTACCGCGGCCTGGGCGCCGTCACCACGGGCCGGGTCGGCTCCGCGCCGGCCCCCGCCGACCGGGTGGTGGTCAACCCGGAGGGGTACGCCGCGCTGAGTGCGGAGGGCCGGCGCGTGGTGCTGACCCACGAGGCCACCCACGTCGCCACCCGGGTGGCGACCACAGCGACCACCCCGCTGTGGCTCTCCGAGGGGTTCGCGGACTGGGCGGCCTACCGCGGCACGCCCACCACCCCCGCGCAGGGCGCCCCCGCGCTGGCCCGGGAGGTCCGCCGCGGCGCCCTGCCCGCCGCCCTCCCCGGGACGGAGGCCTTCGCCTTCGGCGGTGATCCGCAGGCGCTGGCCCGGGCGTACGAGGGGGCCTGGCTCGCCTGCCGGCTGGTCGCGGACCGGTGGGGCGAGGAGGCACTGGCGGACCTGTACGGACGGGCGGGCCGCGAGGCGTGGCCGACGGCGCTGGAGGGGTCCCTGGGAATGGATCCGGACGCCTTCACCCGGGCCTGGCAGGAGGCCCTGCGGGCGCAGCTGGGCTGAGTCCGTCCGGTACGTTGGCAGGCGATGCACAAGACGCTGATCGTGACCAACGACTTCCCGCCGCGCCCCGGCGGCATCCAGGCCTTCCTGCACAACATGGCGCTGCGGCTGGATCCCGACCGGATCGTCGTCTACGCCTCCACCTGGAAGCACGGCGAGGAGGGCCGCGCGGCCACTGCCGCCTTCGACGCCGAGCAGCCCTTCACCGTGGTGCGCGACCGTACGACGATGCTGCTGCCGACCCCGCGCGTGACGCGGCGGGCGGTGGGGCTGCTGCGCGAACACGGCTGCGAGTCCGTGTGGTTCGGGGCCGCGGCCCCGCTCGGGCTGATGGGTCCGGCGCTGCGCCGGGCGGGTGCCCGGCGGATCGTGGCGACCACGCACGGGCACGAGGCGGGCTGGGCGCAGCTGCCGGGCGCGCGGCAGCTGCTGCGGCGGATCGGAGAGGGCACGGACACCCTGACCTACCTGGGGGAGTACACCCGGTCGCGGATCGCCCCGGCGCTGACGGACCGGGCGGCGGCGCGGATGGTGCACCTCCCGCCGGGGGTCGACGAGAAGAGCTTCCACCCGGGGTCGGGCGGCGCGGACGTCCGGGCGCGGCTCGGACTGGCCGACCGGCCGGTGTCGGTGTGCGTGTCCCGCCTCGTCCCCCGCAAGGGGCAGGACACGCTGATCGCGGCCATGCCGCGGATCCTGGCATCGGTGCCGGACGCGGTGCTGCTGGTCGTGGGCGGCGGGCCGTACGAGGCGGACCTGCGGGCGCTGGCCGCGGCCACGGGGGTCGCGGACTCGGTGGTCTTCACGGGCGCGGTCCCGTGGTCGCAGCTGCCCGCCCACCACGGGGCCGGGGACGTCTTCGCCATGCCGTGCCGGACCCGGCGCGGCGGCCTGGACGTGGAAGGGCTCGGCATCGTGTACCTGGAGGCGTCGGCGACGGGCCTGCCGGTGGTCGCGGGTGACTCCGGCGGTGCGCCGGACGCCGTCCTGGACGGCGAGACGGGCTGGGTCGTACGGGGCGGCGAGCCCGAGGAGGCGGCGGACCGGATCGCCGTCCTGCTGCAGGATCCGGGGCTGCGCGAGCGGATGGGCGGGCGCGGCCGCGCCTGGGTCGAGGAGCAGTGGCGCTGGGACCTCCTGGCGGACCGCCTGCGCGCGCTGCTCTGACGCGAGGGGCGTGCCCAACCCCCCGGCCCCCGGCCCCCGGCCCCCGGCTCCGGCTCCCGGCCCCCGGCTCCGGCCGGGGCCGGGGAGCCACGGCTGACTGTGCCTCGGATGTCTGGCGGTGCGCCGTATGGGTGGAGGGGCGGATTCCGCCCATGATGCGCCCATGACACCCAACCTGACGCGCCGTCACCTTCTGGGTCTCGGCGCCCTCCAGACCGCCGCCGCCCTCGGATTCACCCGGATCGGCGCGGAATCCGCCGCCGCGGTGGAGCCCCCCGCCGCCCCGTACGCCCCCGCGATCGTCGTCGGCTCCGGCTACGGCGCGGCCGTCGCCGCCCTGCGCCTGGGCCAGGCGGGCGTACGGACCGTCGTCCTCGAAATGGGCCGGCTCTGGAACACCCCCGGGCCCGACGGCAAGGTCTTCCCCGCCACCTCCGCCCCCGACCACCGCTCGATGTGGTTCCGCACCCGCACCGAGGCGCCCCTCGCCCAGTTCCTCTGGCTCGACGTGGTCAACCGGAACATCAGCCCGTACCCCGGCGTCCTGGACCGCGTGCACCACGGCGACATGTCCGTGTACGTCGGCCGGGGCGTCGGCGGCGGATCGCTCGTCAACGGCGGCATGGCGCCCACGCCCCGCCGCTCGTACTTCTCCGAGGTGCTGCCCCGGGTCGACGCCGACGAGATGTACGGCACCTACTTCCCCCGCGCCCGCGCCATGCTCGGGGTCAACGACATCGACCCGGCCTGGTTCGAGTCCACGCCCTGGTACCGCTTCGCCCGCATCTCCCGCAAGCACGCGCGGAACACCGGCCTGAAGACCGTGTTCGTCCCCAACGTCTACGACTTCGCGCACATGGAACGCGAGGCGGCCGGCGCCGCCCCCCGGTCGGCGCTCGCCGGAGAGGTCATCTACGGCAACAACCACGGGAAGAAGAGCCTGGACAAGACCTACCTCGCGGCCGCCCTCGGCACCGGCAACGTCACCATCGAGACGCTGCAGCGGGTGGTCGCCGTACGCCAGGACCCGGCCGGCGGGTACGTGCTGACCGTGCGCACCATCGACCTCGCCGGGAAGGTCACCCGGGTCCGCGAACTCGGCTGCAGGCAGCTCTTCCTGGGCGCGGGCAGCCTCGGGACGACCGAGATCCTGCTCCGGGCCCGCGAGACGGGGGCGCTGCCCGCGCTCAGTGAGGCGGTCGGGCTCGGCTGGGGGCCCAACGGCAACGTCATGACCGCCCGCGCCAACCACCTGTGGGACACCGTCGGCGCCGACCAGGCCACCATGCCGGCGATGGGCATCGACGACTGGGACAACCCCTCGCACCCGGTCTTCGCCGAGATCGCCCCGCTCCCCATGGGCATCGAGCACTGGATCTCCATGTACCTGGCGATCACCAGGAACCCGGAGCGCGGGCACTTCACCTATGACGCGGCCACCGACGCGGCCCGCCTGAACTGGCGCCGGGAGCAGAACACTCCCTCGGTCGACGCGGCGAAGAACCTCTTCGACCGCATCAACCGGCGGAACGTCACCGTCTACCGCCACGACCTGTTCGGGGGCAACCGGGCCTTCGCCGACGACTTCACCTACCACCCGCTGGGCGGCTGCGTCCTCGGCGAGGCCACCGACGCGTACGGCCGGGCCAAGGGGTACCAGGGGCTGTACGTGGTCGACGGCTCGCTGGTGCCCGGCTCGCTCGGGGTGAACCCGTTCGTGACGATCACGGCCCTCGCCGAACGCACCATGGCGCGGATCCTCGCCGAGGACCCGCGCCGGTAGCCGTGCTCTCCTTCGCCCGCCCGCGGCGTCAGCCGCGGTAGAGCGCTTCGATCTCGTCCGCGAAGTCCTTCGCCACCACGTTGCGCTTCAGCTTCAGCGACGGCGTGATGTGCCCTGACTCCTCGGTGAACTGGGAGCCGAGGATGCGGAATTTCCGCACCGATTCCGCCTTGGACACCGCGGCGTTGCCCTCGTCGACGGCCTTCTGCACCGCGGCGATCAGCTCCGGGTCCTCGCGCAGCTCCGCTGCCGTGACCCCGGCCGGCTTCCCGTTGTCGGCCGCCCACCGGCCGAGGAACTCCTCGTCGACGGTGACCAGCGCGGCCACGAACGGCCGCCCGTCGCCCACCACCATGCACTCCGCGACCAGCGCGTGCGCCCGGATCCGGTCCTCGATCACGGCAGGGGCGACGTTCTTGCCGCCGGCCGTGACGATGAGCTCCTTCTTGCGGCCCGTGATGGTGAGGTAGCCGTCCTCGTCGAGGGTGCCGACGTCACCGGTGTGGAACCAGCCGTCGGTCAGCGCCTCGGCGGTCGCCGTCTCGTTCTTCCAGTACCCGGTGAAGATCTGCTCGCCGTGCAGCAGGACCTCGCCGTCGTCCGCGATGCGCACCACGGAGCCCGGCATGGGCTGCCCGACCGTACCGATCTTCTGCTTGTCCCACGGGTTGAAGGTGGTCGCCGCACAGGACTCGGTCAGTCCGTAGCCCTCCAGCACCGTGAACCCGATGCCGCGGAAGAAGTGGCCGAGGCGCTCGCCCAGCGGGGCGCCGCCGGAGATCGCGTACTCGCCGCGGCCGCCGAGGACGGCGTGCAGTTTGCTGTAGACCAGCTTGGTGAAGAGCTTGTGCTTGAGCTTCAGCCCGAAGGACGGCCCGCGCGGGGTGTCCAGCGCCCGGCTGTACGCGATGGCCGTCTCGGCCGCCGCGTCGAAGATCCGGCCCTTGCCCTCGGCCTGCGCCTTGGCGCGGGCCGAGTTGTAGACCTTCTCGAAGACCCGGGGGACACCGAGGATCAAGGTGGGGCGGAAGGACTGGAGTTCCTCGGTGAGGTTCTTGATGTCCGGTACGCAGCCCAGCCGGATCGGCGCCAGCACGGCCGCCACCTCCACCAGGCGGCCGAAGACGTGCGCGGCCGGCAGGAACAGGAGCACCGAGCACTCGCCGGTCTTGAACAGCGGGCTCAGGCGCTCCACCGCGTTGCCGCACTCCGCGAAGAAGTTGCGGTGGGTCAGCACGCAGCCCTTGGGACGGCCGGTGGTGCCCGAGGTGTAGACGATGGTGGCCGGGTCGTCGGCGCCCGCGAGGGTGCTGCGCTCGTCGAGCTCGGCGTCGGTGACGCCCTCGCCCGCGGCCTTCAGCTCCGCCAGGGCGCCCCGGTCCAGCTCCCAGACCTCGCGCAGCTCCGGCAGGCGGTCGCGCAGGGCCTCCACCACCGCGCTGTGCCCGGCGCTCTCGACGACCACGGCCACCGAGCCGGAGTCGCCGAGGATCCACTGGACCTGCTCGGGGGAGCTGGTCTCGTACACGGGGACGGTGACGGCGCCCGCGCTCCAGATCGCGAAGTCGACCAGCACCCACTCGTAGCGGGTGCGGGAGATCAGCGCGACCCGGTCGCCGGGGCGGACGCCCGCCGCGATCAGGCCCTTGGCCGCGGCGCGCACCTCGGCGAGGAACTCCGTCGCGGTGACGTCCTGCCACGCGCCGCCGACCTTGCGGGCCATGACGGCCGTGTCGGGATGCTGAGCGGCGTTGCGGCGGATGAGATCCGTCAGGTTCCCGTCCGACGGGACCTCGTACAGGGCCGGAAGGCTGAACTCGCGCAAGACTGCTGCTCCTCTGGGCGCCATCGCCACCGTGTGGACCGACCGGACGTTACCCACCGGTAGTGGGTTCCGATAGAGGGAACCGGCCAGATGTTCCATGCGTCACATGACGCGGCCTTATCGCGTCGACCCTAGTCGAACCCCTCCGAGACTCGGAAGTAACCGCAGGTCCGGCCGGTGGCAGGACCCGCCCTACCCGCCGGCCCCCGACACCCCTAGGGTGTCGGCATGGGTGGCAGGAACAGGCGCACGCGAGTCCACGTCGTCAGCGACGTCCACGGCAACACCGAGGCCCTCGCCCGGGCCAAAGACGGCGCCGACGCCCTCATCTGCCTCGGTGACCTGGTGCTCTTCCTCGACTACGCCGACCACTCGCGCGGCATCCTCCCCGACCTGTTCGGCGTCGGGGCCGCCGACCGGATCGTGGAGCTGCGCACCGCCCGCCGCTTCGAGGAGGCCCGCGCCTTCGGCCGGCAGCTCTGGGCGGGCCTGGACCGCGACCGGCTGGTGGAGGAGGCCGTACGCCGCCAGTACGCCGAAATGTTCGCCGCCTTCCCCACCCCCGCGTACGCCACCTACGGCAATGTCGACATCCCGGCGCTGTGGCCGGAATACGCTGACCGTCCCGGCCTCACCGTCCTCGACGGCCAGCGGGCCGAGATCGGCGGCCTGGTCTTCGGCTTCGTGGGCGGCGGACTGCCCTCCGCGATGCGCACCCCCTACGAAGTGGACGTGGAGGAGTACGCCGCCAAGGTCGAGGCCCTCGGCGCGGTGGACGTGCTGTGCTCGCACATCCCCCCGGAGGTCCCCGAGCTCTGCTACGACACGGTCGCCCGCCGGTTCGAACGCGGCAGCGAGGCCCTGCTGGCCGCCATCCGCCGCACCCGCCCCCGCTACGCCCTCTTCGGCCACGTCCACCAGCCGCTGGTGCAGCGCATGCGGATCGGCGGCACGGAGTGCGTGAACGTCGGGCACTTCGCGGCGACCGGGAGGCCTTGGGCCCTGGAGTGGTGACCTCTGCACGCGCGGTAGCCTTCACGCGGCGGCCGGAGGCTGCACATTTCCTCGAACTCCCCCAGCTACCGCTGGGAGGTGCCCCCTTCCCCGGAGGAGCGACCGCGATGGCGGAACACACCAGCTCAAGCATCACCATCGAGGCCGCGCCCGCAGCCGTCATGGCCGTGATCGCCGACTTCGCCCGCTACCCCGAGTGGACCGGCGAGGTGAAGGAGGCCGAGGTGCTGGCCACCGACGCCGAGGGCCGCGCCGAGAAGGTCCGCCTGCTGCTCGACGCCGGCGCCATCAAGGACGACCACACCCTCGCGTACTCCTGGAAGGGCGCCGACGAGGTCAGCTGGACCCTGGACAAGTCGCAGATGCTGCGCCAGCTCGACGGCTCCTACCGGCTGGCCCCGCTGGACGGCGGCCGGAGCACCGAGGTCACCTACCAACTGACCGTCGACGTCAAGATCCCGATGCTCGGCATGATCAAGCGCAAGGCCGAGAAGGTCATCATCGACCGCGCCCTGGCGGGCCTGAAGAAGCGCGTGGAATCGACCGGCTGACCGTGCAGACCCTGCTGATCAGCGGCCCGGGCGGGGCCGGCCGGAGCACCGTGGCCGCCGCCACCGCCCTCGCCGCCGCCCGGGACGGGCACCGCGTGCTGCTGCTGTCCGCCGACCCCGGCGAACCGCATGCCGCCCTCGGCGGCGAGCCGGCCGGGGACCTCGCCGAGGCCGCGCCCGGACTGCGGGCCGTCCCGGTGGCCGGCGGGTACCGGGTGGCCCGGGTCGACCCCGGCGCAGGGTTCCGCGAGGAGTTCGCCGCCCTCCAGGAACGCGGCTCCGCCCTCCTCGGCATGCTCGGCGCCCGACCGCTCGGGGCCGAGGAGCTGACCGAACTGCCCGGCGCCGCGCAGTTCGCCCTGCTGCGCGCCCTGCGCAGGGCCGCCGCCGCGCCGGCCACCGACCTGCTCGTCGTCGACCTGCCCCCGCTCCACCAGGCCCTCGCCACCCTGGCCCTGCCCGCCCAGCTGCGCCGCTACCTCGCCCGGCTGCTGCCCGCCGAACGGCAGGCCGCCCGCGCCCTGCGCCCCGTACTCGCCCAGCTGGCCGGCGTACCCATGCCCGCGCCCTGGCTGTACGAGGCCGCCGCCCGCTGGGACGAGGAGCTCGCCGCGGTCCAGGCCGTCGTCGAGGCCGGCACCACCTCGGTCCGGCTCGTCGCCGAACCCGGCCCGGCCGCCGCGGACGCCCTGCGCACCGGGATGCTCGGACTGGCCCTGTACGAACTGGGCACCGCCGACCTGGTAGCCAACCGGCTCGTGCCCCGCGACGGCGCCGACCCCTGGACCGTGTCCCTCGCCGCCCAGCAGGACGAGTTCCTGAAGGACCCGCCCGGGCAGCTCCCCGTGTGCCGGCTCCCGCACCTCGGCCGGGACCCGCAGGGCCTCCAGGACCTCGCCGAGCTGGCCGCCCGGGCCGCCGGCGGGCCCCTCGCCCCCGGGACGCCCCCGCAACGGCGCCCCTGGCCCGTCGAGGACCGGACCGCCGAGGACGGGGTGCTCGTCTGGGCCGTCCCCCTGCCCCACGCCCGCAAGGGCGACCTCGACCTGGTGCGCCGCGGCGACGAACTGCTGCTGACGGCGGGCCCGTACCGCAGGATCGTCGCACTGCCCGCGGCGCTGCGCCGCTGCACCGTCTCCGGGGCCGGCCTGGCCGACGGCGTGCTCCGGATCCGCTTCACCCCCGACCCGGGCCTGTGGCCCCGCCGGGACGGCGCCTGAGCCGCCACCGCCGTTCGGGTACCGTCGAAGGTAGTCCGTCCGCACGCTCCGCACCTGCCGCAGGAGAGTCCGCCATGAGCGAGGCCACCGACCGCCCCACCGACGACGACGCCTGGGCCCGGGCCTGCGCCGAGGACCTCGCGGCGGAGCAGGAGCGCCGGCGCGGCCAGGGCGGCGGCCGGGAGCCCGGCACCGCGGCCGAGGAGCTGTTCAAGCTGTTCGAGGCCGTCGCCGACAAGGTCTCGGGCCTGAACGGCCCGCTCCTCGGCGGCGCCGCCCAGGGCGCCGTGCGGCAGTTCGTCAACCAGGCGAAGACCGCCGCCCAGCCCGTCGTCGAGCGCAACCCGGAGGTCTTCGGCCACCTGGCGGCGGCGGGGTCCGAGCTGCTCGCCGCCTACCGCTCGGCCGTCGAGGGCCACGAGCGCCGCTGGACCCGCGACACACCGCCCGCTCCGCGCCGCCCCGACCCGCACCGGCCGCAGGACGGTCCGGGCGAGGGTCCGGGCGGCGGTCCGGGCGACCCCCGCGGCGAGGACCCGGGAGACGGCCCGGCCCAGCGGATCGATCTCGACTGAACTGCGCCCTCCCTCGGGTACCGTGGGCCGTGGCGGGGTTTGACCGGAAACCGAGGGACTAATGGGACTCACCATCGGCGTCGACATCGGCGGCACGAAGATCGCGGCCGGCGTGGTCGACGAAGAGGGCACCATCCTTGAGACGTACAAGGTGCCCACCCCGCCGACCGCGGACGGGGTGACGGACGCGATCTGCGCCGCCGTCTCCGAAGTCAGCAGCAACCACACCATCGAGGCCGTCGGCATCGGCGCCGCCGGATACGTGGACGACAAGCGGGCGACGGTGCTCTTCGCGCCGAACATCAACTGGCGGCACGAGCCGCTCAAGGACAAGGTCGAGCAGCGGATCGGCCTGCCGGTCGTCGTCGAGAACGACGCGAACTGCGCCGCCTGGGGCGAGTACCGCTTCGGCGCGGGCCAGGGCCACGAAGACGTCATCTGCATCACGCTCGGCACCGGCCTGGGCGGCGGCATCATCATCGGCAACAAGCTGCGGCGCGGCCGCTTCGGCGTCGCCGCGGAGTTCGGCCACATCCGCGTCGTCCCCGACGGCCTGCTGTGCGGCTGCGGCAGCCAGGGCTGCTGGGAGCAGTACGCCTCCGGCCGGGCGCTCGTGCGGTACGCGAAGCAGCGGGCCAACGCCACCCCCGAGAACGCGTCGGTCCTGCTGTCCCTGGGCGACGGCACCCCCGAGGGCATCGAGGGCAAGCACATCAGCGAGGCCGCCCGGCAGGGCGACCTGGTGGCCGTCGACTCCTTCCGCGAACTGGCCCGCTGGGCCGGCGCGGGCCTGGCCGACCTGGCCTCCCTCTTCGACCCGTCGGCCTTCATCGTCGGCGGCGGGGTCTCCGACGAGGGCGACCTCGTCCTCGACCCGATCCGCAAGTCCTTCAAGCGCTGGCTGATCGGCGGCGCCTGGCGCCCGCACGCCCAGGTGCTCGCCGCCCAGCTCGGCGGCAAGGCCGGACTGGTCGGCGCGGCGGACCTGGCGCGCCAGGGCTGAGCCGGCCGCCCACCCGTGAGCGGGACTGCCCGCCGCGCCCCTTGGGGAGCGGCGGGCAGCTGCGTATCGTGCCGTCATGGACCAGTTGCCGCCCCCGCTGCCGGCCTCCCGGACGGAGCCCGACGGCTCCGCCGTGATCCGGGTGCTCAGCTACAACATCCGCTCCCTGCGCGACGACGAGGACGCCCTGGCCCGGGTGATCCGGGCGTGCGCCCCCGACCTGGTGTGCATCCAGGAGGCCCCGCTGTTCTTCCGGTGGCGCAAGCACGCGGCGCGGCTGGCCGCGAAGAGCGGCCTCGTGGTCCTCGGCGGGGGCGCCACGGCCGCCGGGCCGCTGCTGCTCTGCTCTCTGCGGGCCTTCGTGGAACGCACTGAGGACGTGCTGCTGCCGCGGACGCCCGGCCTGCACCGGCGCGGTTTCGCGACCGCCGTGGTCCGCTTCGGGGCGGCCCGTACCGGGGTGCTCAGCGCGCACCTCTCGCTCCAGCGCGAGGAGCGCCGCGCCCAGGCGGAGCTGCTGCTGGACCGCCTCGCCGCCCTGGACGCGCCGTACGCGGTCGCGGCGGGCGACCTGAACGAGACCCCGGACGGCCCGGCCTTCGCCCGGCTCGCCACCGAGCTCCAGGACTGCCGGGCCACGGCCCCGTGGGGCGCCGGACCGACCTTTCCCGCGGCGGCCGCCGACCGGCGCATCGACGCCGTGTTCGCGACGCGCGGGGTGCAGGTACTGGGCTGCGGCGTCCCCCTGGACCTGCCCGGAGTGCGCCCTGCGGACCTGCGGGCGGCCACCGACCACCTGCCGGTCCTGGCCGCCCTGCGCCTCCCGGTCTGACCCGGGGTGCCCCCCCGGGCACCGCCGCCCGGTCAGACGACCGCGCCGCGGCCCGGGTCGTCGTCCTCGTCGTCCTCGTGCGCCATCCGGCCCACCAGCGTGGCGAAGCCGCCGAGGAAGCCGCCGATGCCCAGGGTGGTCAGCCACCAGGTCATGTCCCACTGGAGCAGCACCGCCAGCAGCAGCAGCACCGGACCGCCCACCACCGCCAGCCATGCGAACTTCGCGGTGGTGTCCGCGGGCGGCAGCTCCGGCTCGGGCGGGACGAAGTGCCCCTCCCCGTCCGGGCCGAGGTCCTCGTCCTTCGGCTCGGCCAGCGAATGGTCGCGCGGACCCGCACCGCCCACCCCCGGGGCGAAGACCACCGAACTGCCGAGCGCCGCCGCGGGCGCGGAGGCCGCGCCCGGGCCGGATGCCGCCTCCGGGTCCTTCACGGCGTCCTCGGCCTGCACCGGGCCGGGCTCCGCCGGGGCCGGTGCGTCGGAAACGGGGCCTGGGCCTGCGCCGGGGCCGGGGCCGGAACCTGAGCCGGGCTCCGCGGGGAAGGGCTTCACGTCCTCCTCCGGCAGCAGCAGGTTCTCGATCGGTTTGAACGGCCGCGACCCCGGCGGGTCCGGCGGTTCCTGCCCGTACCCGGCGACGATCGCCGCCCACGCCGCGTCCTCGTCGAGCGGCGGCACCCCGCCCGACTGCTCCTCGTGCTCAGCCACCGGCCTGCGCCCCCTCCCTGCCCACGCTCTCCGCCAGTCGGCCGACGAACGCATAGCTGTCCGCGAAGATCCGCTCCGCATCGTGGTCCAACGTCGCGACGTGGTAGCTCTGTTCCAGCAGGGTCTCGGTGACGTCCGTGGAGGAGATCCGGGACAGGATGCGCGCCGAGTCCACCGCCGGCACCACGTGGTCCTGCGGGCTGTGCAGCACCAGCACCGGCTGGGTGACCTGCGCCAGCTCCGCGTCCACCAGCCGGAAGAACGTGCGCAGCGAGTGCGCGGCCCGGGTCGGGACCCGGTCGTACCCGACCTCCTCCGAGCCCGGCTTCGCGATGTCACTGGCGATGCCCGGAGTGGACCGGACGAAGTGCCGGGCCACCGGGAGCGCGAACGCCAGCGGGTCGTGCATCTTGTTGGCCGGGTTGACGAGCACGATGCCGCTGACGGCGTCCCCGTGCTTGGCCGCCAGACGCAGGGTCAGCGTGCCGCCCATCGACAGTCCGAAGACGAAGACCTGCGTGCACCGGTCGAGCAGCTCCCGCAGGGCGCGGTCGACCTCGGCGTACCAGTCCTGCCACCCCGTGAGCTGCATGTCCTGCCAGCGCGTCCCGTGCCCGGGCAGCAGCGGCAGCGACACCGTCAGTCCCCGCTCGGCCAGGTACTCGGCCCAGGGGCGCAGCGACTGGGGGGAACCGGTGAAGCCGTGGCAGAGGAGGACGCCGACCTCTCCGCCCTCGTGGCGGAAGGGCTCGGCTCCAGGGAGGACGGGCACCAGGGTCTCCTTGGTCATGAGGGTTGGCGGGTGCGTTGCTCTGTGTGACTTCACCGTACGCGACCGGGGTGGCACCGACCAGGGTCGTCGGGTCCCTGCACGGGGAGCCACGGGTTAAGGTCATTGCGACAAGCACAGGAAGGCTTTCGAGTTGATCTACGGCGCAATGAAGTTCTCCATCGGCGGTTCCCTGAAGCTCGCCTTCAGGCCGTGGGTGGAGGGCCTCGAGAACATTCCCGCGGAGGGGCCGGCGATCCTCGCGAGCAACCACCTGTCCTTCTCCGACTCCTTCTTCCTGCCGGCCGTGCTGGACCGGAAGGTCACCTTCATCGCGAAGGCGGAGTACTTCACCTCCCCGGGGGTGAAGGGCAAGCTGACGGCCGCCTTCTTCAAGGGCGTCGGCCAGCTCCCGGTGGACCGCTCCGGCGCGCGCGGGGCCGGCGAGGCCGCGATCAAGAGCGGCATCGAGGTCATCGAACGCGGGGAGCTGTTCGGTATCTACCCCGAGGGGACGCGTTCACCCGACGGACGCCTCTACCGGGGCAAGCCCGGCGGCCTCGCCCGGGTGGCGCTGGCCACCGGGGCGCCGGTGATCCCCGTCGCGATGATCGACACGGAGAAGATCCAGCCGCCCGGCAAGGTCGTCCCCAAGCTGATGCGCCCGGGCATCCGGATCGGCAAGCCGCTGGACTTCAGCCGCTACCACGGCATGGACGGCGACCGGTTCATCCTGCGCTCGGTGACCGACGAGGTCATGTACGAGATCATGAAACTGTCCGGCCAGGAGTACGTGGACATCTACGCCACGGCCGCCAAGCGCCAGATCGCCGACGCCGACAAGGCGGCCAAGGCCGAGAAGGCGGAGTCCGAGAAGGCGGAGAAGGCCGCGAGGGCCGAGGCCGAGAAGGCCGCCCAGGCGGACAGAACAGCCGAGTAGCGCGGGGCGGGACCGCCCGCGGGGGGTGGGGAGATGGCGAAGCGCGAGCGCGTCGTACGGATGTCGGTGGAGCAGCCGCTGTGGCGCGCCCTGACGTTCTACCGGCTGCTCACCGTGGTCTACGCGGTGCTGCTGTTCGCCTCCTCCTACCGGGAGTTCGCCCGCCCCCGCATCGCGGTCGGCTACCTCGCCCTCCTCGTCGTCTGGACCCTGGCCACCCACCCGAGGGTGGCGGGCGCAGCCAGCTGCACCCGGCGCTTCCTCGGCGCCGACCTGGCCGTCGCCCTCGCCGGGATCCTGCTCACCCCGCTCGCCGACACCTCGGCGCGGATCGCCGCCGGCGGCCCGACCCTGCCCGGCATCTGGACCGCCGGCTCGGTCCTCGCCTTCGCCATCAAGGGCGGCTGGCGCTGGGCCTGCTTCGCCTCCACCTTCGTGGCCGCCGCCAACATCGCCGTCCACGGCGGCGACCCCACCCGCGACACCCTGCACAACGTCCTGCTGGTCTGGGTCGCCTCCGTCGCCATCGGCTACGTCGTCGAGGTCGCCCGGGCCAGCGAGGCCACCCTCGCCCGCGCCCTGGAGATCGAGGCCGCCACCCGCGAGCGCGAGCGCCTCGCCCGCGACATCCACGACGGGGTCCTACAGGTCCTCGCCATGGTCCAGCGCCGCGGCACCGACCTGGGCGGCGAGGCCGCCGAACTCGGCCGGCTGGCCGGCGAGCAGGAGGTGGCGCTGCGCACCCTGGTCTCCAGCGGGCTGGTGCAGCCCTCGCGGGTCTCCCGCGACGGGTCGCACGGGGCCCTCGTGGACACCTGTGAGGAGGGGGAGCCCGGCGCCGGCGAAGGCGAACTGGACCTGCGCACGCTGCTCGCCCCGCACGCCGGCTCGCGGGTGTGCTTCGCCGAGCCGGGCGGCCCGGTGCCGCTCCCGGTGCCCGCGGCGCGGGAAGTGGCCGCCGCGGTCGGCGCCGCCCTCGACAACGTCCGCCGGCACGCGGGGGAGGGAGCCCAGGCCTGGATCCTGGTCGAGGACTGGGGCGAGGAGGTGGTCGTGACCGTACGGGACGACGGCCCGGGCATCCCGGCGGGACGGCTCGACCAGGCCGAGGGCGAGGGCCGGATGGGCGTGGCCCTCTCGATCAGGGGGCGGCTGCGCGATCTGGGCGGCAGCGCCGAGCTGCTGTCCGTCCCCGGACAGGGCACCGAAGTGGAACTGAAAGTACCGAGGGGCAGGACGGACAACCGATGAGCGAACGGCACGAGGCGCACCGGACGGACACGCCGGACGGGATCAGGGTGATGGTCGTCGACGACCATCCGATGTGGCGCGACGCGGTCGCCCGCGACCTGGCCGCCGCCGGCTTCGACGTGGTGGCCACCGCCGGGGACGGCCCCGAGGCGGTGCGCCGGGCCCCGGCCGCGGCCCCCGACGTGCTGGTCCTCGACCTCAACCTGCCCGGCATGCCCGGGGTGCAGGTCTGCAGGGAGCTGGTCGGTGCCCGCCCCGCCCTGCGGGTCCTCGTCCTGTCGGCCAGCGGCGAGCACGCCGACGTGCTGGAGGCGGTGAAGTCCGGGGCGACGGGCTACCTGCTGAAGTCCGCCGGCGCCCAGGAGCTGATCGAGGCGGTACGGCGCACCGCCGCGGGCGACCCGGTGTTCACCCCGGGGCTGGCCGGCCTGGTGCTCGGCGAGTACCGGAGGCTGGCCACCGGGCCGGCGCCGGCCGCCTCCGACGAGCCGAAGGCCCCGCAGCTGACGGACCGCGAGACCGAGGTGCTGCGGCTGGTGGCCAAGGGGCTCTCGTACAAGCAGATCGCGGAGCGGCTCGTCATCTCCCACCGGACGGTGCAGAACCACGTCCAGAACACCCTGGGCAAGCTCCAGTTGCACAACCGGGTGGAACTCGTCCGGTACGCGATAGAGCGCGGCCTGGACGACGCCTAGCGCCCCGCCCCGTCGAACACGGCGGCGTCAATCGCACGTACTTCCCCGTACGAGTGAACGGGTGTGCCCAACGGCCCGCGATTTCACCGGAATTGCCCTGACCGGATCCCTTGCTGTGACCTGGGTCACCACTAGCGTGGCCGTCATGGCGAAGGAGGATTCCATGAAGGTCGGAGTGCTGACCGGCGGCGGCGACTGCCCCGGGCTCAATGCGGTGATCAGGGCCGTCGTCCGCAAGGGCGAGCAGGAGTACGGCTACGGGTTCATCGGCTTCAAGGACGGCTGGCGGGGTGCGGTCGAGGGAAGGACCGTCCCCCTCGACATCCCCGCCGTCCGCGGGATCCTGCCCCGCGGCGGCACCATCCTCGGCTCCTCGCGCACCAACCCGTTCACGACGGACCACGGGGTGCGGAGCATCAAGGAGAACCTGGCCAAGTACGAGGTGGACGCACTCATCGCGATCGGCGGGGAGGACACCCTCGGCGTCGCCGCCCGGCTGCACGGGGAGTACGGCATCCCCTGCGTCGGCGTCCCCAAGACCATCGACAACGACCTGTCCGCCACCGACTACACCTTCGGCTTCGACACGGCCGTCGGCATCGCCACCGAGGCCATCGACCGGCTGCACACCACCGCCGAATCGCACATGCGGGTCCTGGTCGTCGAGGTCATGGGCCGCCACGCGGGCTGGATCGCCCTGCACTCGGGGCTGGCCGGCGGCGCCAACGTCATCCTCATCCCGGAACAGCGCTTCGACGTGGACCAGGTGTGCGCCTGGGTCACCTCCCGCTTCCAGGCCAGCTACGCGCCGATCGTGGTGGTGGCCGAAGGGGCCATGCCCAAGGACGGGGACATGGTCCTCAAGGACGCCACGAAGGACTCCTTCGGCCACGTCCGGCTCTCGGGCGTCGGCGAATGGCTGGCCAGGGAGATCGAGGCCCGCACCGGCAAGGAGGCCCGCACCACGGTGCTCGGGCACATCCAGCGGGGCGGCACCCCGAGCGCCTTCGACCGCTGGCTCGCCACCCGCTTCGGCCTGCACGCGATCGACGCGGTGCGCGACGGCGACTTCGGCACGATGGTCGCGCTCCAGGGGACGGACATCGTGCGGGTGCCGATCGGCGAGGCCACCGCGAAGCTGAAGACGGTGGACCCGAAGCTGTACCAGGAGGTCGGGGTCTTCTTCGGCTGAGCCGCCGGACGCGGGCGGACCATGGGTCGTATCGTGACGAAACGACCCATGGTTCGACGTACGGGAGCAAGCGTGGAGATCCTGGCCTTCGGTGTGACCGCGGACGAGAAGCCCCTGCTGGAACGGGCTTTCGCGGGACACCACGCGATCCGGTGCCTCGACGTCTTCCTGAGCGAGGACACCGCGCCGATCGCGGCCGGGTACGAGATCGTCTCCTCCAGTGTCAACGCGGACCTGGACGGCCGCGTGCTGCGCACCCTGGCGGCCGGCGGGACGAAGATGATCGCCCAGCGCTCCACCGGCTTCAACAACATCGACCTGGACGCGGCCCGGCAGCTCGGCATGACCGTCGGCCGGGTCTCCTTCTACTCCCCTTACTCGGTGGCGGAGTTCGCCTGGACCCTGGCGATGGCCGTGAACCGGCGCATCGTCCGGGCCTCCCACCGCACCCGGGACTTCGACTTCCGCCTGGACGGGCTGATGGGCCGGGACATGCGCGGCCGCACCGTCGGCGTGCTCGGCACCGGGAGGATCGGTGAAGCCTTCACGCGGATCGCCCGGGGCTTCGGGATGAACCTGCTGGGCTGGGACGTGGTGCAGAACCCGGCGTGCGTGGAGCTCGGCATGAAGTACGTGGACAAGGAGGAGCTGTTCGCCTCCTCGGACCTGGTCAGCCTGCACGTCCCGCTGCTGGAGGGCACCCACCACATCGTGGACGCGGCGGCCCTGCGGCTGATGCGGGACGACGCGATCCTGGTGAACTCCAGCCGGGGCGGCCTGATCGACACCGAGGCGCTGGTCGCCGAACTGCGGGCGGGCCGCTTCGCCGGGGTCGGGCTCGACGTGTACGAGGCGGAGGCAGGGGTCTTCTTCCTGGACAAGTCCCTGGAGGCGGTCGAGGACGACACCCTGGCCCGGCTGGTGACCTTCCCGCACGTGGTGGTGACCTCGCACCAGGCGTACTACACGCGTGACGCGGTGGGCCAGATCATCGACACCACCGTCGCCAACGTCCTCGACTACCTGGCCGGCCGGAGCTCGGAGAACACCCTGGTGCCCTGACCGCCGGCGCCCGGGCGTGCCCTACCGGCCCCGGGCGCCCGCCGCCGTTCCCACCGCCCCGGCCAGCAGGGTGCGCAGCAGCTCCGCGCCCCGCAGGGTCAGCACCGACTCCGGGTGGAACTGCACCCCCGCGAAGCCCGCTGCGACCGAGCGCAGGGCGTGGACCTCGCCGCCGGCGGGGTCCCGGGACACCTCCACCCCGCCGCCGCGAGGCGGGCGGCCGCGGCGTCGTCGCAGTGCGCCGCGTACGTGTTGTAGAAGCCGACCACCTCCCCGGCCCCGAACAGGTCGATGCGGGTCTGCGCGCCCTGCGCGGGCTCCGCCTTGCGGACCAGCGGCAGGCCCAGTTCGGCCGCGAGCAGCTCATGGCCCAGGCACACCCCGAGCAGGCCGTGGCGGTGGCCGGCCAGCAGCCGGGCGGCCAGGGCGCGCAGCGTCCGCATCCTCGGGTCGCCGGCGTCCGCCGGGTTCCCCGGGCCCGGCCCCAGGACGACCGGCCCCTCCCAGGCCAGGGCCGCCTCCTCCAGCCCGGGGTCGTCGTGGCGGCGTACGGTCACCTCCAGCCCGGCCACCCGCAGCACGTGGGCCAGCATCGCGGTGAAGGTGTCCTCGCCGTCCACCACGAGGGCGTGGCCGGCCGGGGCCGGCGGCTGCTCCTGCATCCGGAGCCAGAACGGGGCCAGGTCCGCCCGCCGGGCCTCCAGTGCGGCCCGCACCCGGGGGTCGTCCGCCAGCCGGGCGCCCTCGTGGCCAGGCCGGGGAGCGGCCGGCCGCACGCCGAGGGCGGCCAGCACCCCGGCGGCCTTGGCGTGGGTCTCGGCGACCTCGGCCGCCGGGTCGGAGTGCCGCACGAGGGTGGCGCCGACCGCCACCCGCAGGGCGCCGTCCGCGGCGATGTCGGCGGTGCGGATCAGGATGGGGGAGTCCAGGGTCTGGGCCCCGGAGGCGTCGGTGGCGAGCAGGGCCAGTGCGCCCGCGTAGTAGCCGCGGCCCCCGGCCTCGTACCGCTCGATGACCCGGCAGGCGTTCTGCACCGGGGAGCCGGTGACGGTGGCCGCGAACATCGTCTCGCGCAGCACCTCCCGCACGTCCAGCGAGGACCGGCCGCGCAACTCGTACTCGGTGTGCGCCAGGTGGGACATCTCCTTCAGCCGCGGTCCGACCACGACCCCGCCCCGGTCGCCGACGGTGCACATCATCTTGAGCTCCTCGTCGACCACCATCGACAGCTCCTCGGTCTCCTTGCGGTCGCCGAGGAAGGCGAGGAGGGACTCGGCGGTGGGGCCCCCGGCCGGGTAGCGGTAGGTGCCGCTGATCGGGTTCATGACGACGGTGCCGCCGCTCATCCGCACGTGCACCTCGGGGCTGGCCCCGACCAGGGTGCGCACGCCGGTGTGCACGACGTACGTCCAGTACGCGCCGCGCTCGCCCAGCAGCAGCCGGCGGAAGAGGGCGAGGGCGTCGGCGCGGCCGAAGCCCTCGATCCGCCCCCCGTAGGTGCGCCGGATGACGAAGTTCGCGCCCTCCCCGCGGCCGATCTCCTCCCGGACCACGCGTTCCACGGTGGCCGCGTACTGCTCGTCGGGGACGTCGAAGCCGCCGTCCTGCACCCGCACCCGGTGGCCGGGCAGCGCGGCCAGGGCCTCGGCGAGCGGGACCTCGTACGCCTCCTCGGCGACCAGCACGCTCAGCGGGGTGCCGTCGTCGCGGACGTCGAAGCCGCGCTCGCGGATCTGGCGGAAGGGGACGAGGGCGAGGGCGGGCTGCGCGCCGACGGGCAGGTCGGCGAGGTGCTCGGCCTCGTGGACAGCGCCGAGGAGGACCTCGACGGTGTCGTGGTCACGGCCGGGGGTCCGGCGCCGGAGCAGGGCGAACGGGGGGCAGTCGGCGTCGAGCAGCCGGTGGAGTCGGCTGGTTTCCATGGGCGGGCGTCCTTCCGGTGGGAGGGGCGGCCCGCGCCGGAGAACGCGGAAGGCCGCCCCTCGGGGCGGCCTTCGCGTCGGTCGTGTTCTAGGTGCGCGCGAGGAGTGGGCCGCCGGGAGCGGGCCACCACCAGTTCTTGCCGGTCTGCGCGTACACGGGAGCGACCCTAGCCCACCACGGCGGCGGAGGCGAGGACTCCGTACAGTCCCGCCTGCCGGAATCGTCCCTTCCGTGCGCAAGGGCCTGGTTCGGGGGATATCTGTCTCACCTGGTGGGCGCTCGGCTGGACAGGTCGTGCGACGCCGTAGTGTGTACGGGGTGACCGTGAACGCTGAAACCCAAGCCCCCGCCGCCAAGGCGACCTGGCGAGACCTTCCCGCGGCGCAGCAGCCTTCGTACCCCGATGCCGAGGCCCTGCGCGCTGTCGTCGCGGACCTCGAGTCGTATCCTCCCCTCGTCTTCGCGGGTGAGTGCGACCAGCTGCGCGCCCGTCTGGGAGCCGTCGCCAAGGGCGAGGCGTTCCTCCTGCAGGGCGGCGACTGCGCCGAGGCCTTCGACGGCGTGTCCGCCGAGCACATCCGCGCCAAGCTGAAGACGCTGCTCCAGATGAGCGCCGTCCTCACCTACGCGGCCTCCGTGCCCGTGGTGAAGGTCGGCCGCATCGCCGGCCAGTACTCCAAGCCGCGCTCGAAGGACACCGAGACCCGCGACGGCGTGACGCTGCCGACCTACCGCGGCGACTCCGTCAACGGCTTCGCCTTCACCGAAGAGGCCCGGATCCCGGACCCCGAGCGGCTGAAGCGGATGTACAACGCCTCCGCCTCCACGCTCAACCTGGTACGCGCCTTCACCACCGGCGGCTACGCCGACCTGCGCCAGGTGCACGCCTGGAACCAGGACTTCGTGAAGTCCTCCCCGTCCGGCCAGCGCTACGAGCAGCTCGCGCGCGAGATCGACAACGCGCTGAACTTCATGAAGGCCTGCGGCACCGACCCGGCCGAGTTCAAGGCCGTGGAGTTCTTCTCCTCGCACGAGGCGCTGCTGCTCGCCTACGAGGGCGCGCTGACCCGCACCGACTCGCGTACCGGCAAGCTGTACGACACCTCCGGCCACATGGTCTGGATCGGTGAGCGCACCCGCCAGCTGGACCACGCGCACATCGAGTTCTGTGCGCAGATCGCCAACCCGGTCGGCATCAAGCTCGGCCCCACCACCACGGTGGACGAGGCCCTGACGTACATCGACCGACTCGACCCGGACCGCGAGCCGGGCCGGCTGACCTTCGTCGTCCGGATGGGCGCCGACAAGGTCCGCGACAAGCTCCCCGAGCTGGTCGAGAAGGTCACCGCCTCGGGCGCGACCGTGGCCTGGGTCACCGACCCGATGCACGGCAACACCTTCGAGGCGGCCTCCGGCCACAAGACCCGCCGGTTCGACGACGTGCTGGACGAGGTCAAGGGCTTCTTCGAGGTCCACAAGGCGCTGGGTACCCACCCGGGCGGCATCCACGTCGAGCTCACCGGTGACGACGTCACCGAGTGCGTGGGCGGCGGCGACGAGATCTTCGTCGACGACCTGCACCAGCGCTACGAGACGGCCTGCGACCCGCGCCTCAACCGCAGCCAGTCCCTGGACCTGGCGTTCCTGGTGGCGGAGATGTACCGCGACCAGTAGGCGCGATCAGCAGGCGGCTTCCTGCGAGGACGGGGCGCGGATCCATGTGATCCGCGCCCCATCGTCGTGCAGGGGGCTTTTAGGGTTGCCTAAGTTTGGGTACGGTTAGGTAAGCCTCACCGAATAGGGGATGGCTGGCCGAACCATTCCTGCCAGGGAGGTGAACCGCGTGTACGTCTGCTCGTGTTTCGGGATCACCGACCAGCAGGTCAAGCAGCACGCGGCCGACGGGGCCTGCACCCCCCGCCAGATCGCCTCGGCGACCAAGGCCGGCACCGACTGCGGTTCCTGCGTGCGCACCATCCAGGGCCTCCTCGGCCGCGGTGCGTGCCCGCGCCGGGAGCTGCTGGAGAAGGGCAACGCGGCGGCCGTCCTCACCGCCGACGTGGCGCCCGAGCCCGCGGCCGGCCCGCGCCTGGTGGAAGCGGCCTGAGCCGCCCCGCGCGAGGCGTCCGGAGCCTGCGCCACCCGGCCGGTCAGCTGGGCTGCTCGATCAGCTGCGCGATGTAGAGCGCCTCACCCAGGGACTCGATCAGTTCGAGCTGGGTGTCCAGGTAGTCGATGTGGTGCTCCTCGTCCTCCAGGATCTCCTCGAAGAGGCGCGCCGAGGTGATGTCCCCCTTGCCGCGCATGACCTCGATGCCCCGCTTGAGCCGGTCGATCGCCTCGACCTCCACCTGGCGGTCCGCCTGGAACATCTCGGTGACCGTCTGACCGACGCGCACGTGGAAGAGGCGCTGGTAGTTCGGCAGGCCGTCGAGCATCAGGATGCGCTCGGTGATCTTGTCCGCGTGCTTCATCTCATCGATGGACTCTTCACGCGTGTACTTGGCGAGCTTGGTCCAGCCCTTGTTGTCCTGGATGCGGTAGTGCAGCCAGTACTGGTTGATGGCCGTCAGCTCACCGGTCAGCTGCTCGTTCAGAAACTCAAGGACCTCGGGGTCGCCCTGCATCGCAGAGGCTCCTTCCAGGCAATGTCAGCTATGTGACGGGGCAGTTGCGCGCATCCTTGCACCGCCGTCCGGGACCGTCCAGTAAGTGCCTCCTTAGTGGGAGTTGCCCTGACTTGCCGGAATCGGCTGCGCGGCTGGTCATGACCACCCTGCCCAATCTGTCACCATGGACGCATGGGTCAGCCGGAAAGCCGGGAATCTCCGGGAGCAGAGCAACTGGAGCTCCCCCCGGGGCAGCGGTTGCAGCGGGGCTGGCCGGTCACCCACTACGGGCCCGTACCCAAGTTCAAGCCGGACCGCTGGGAGTTCCGCGTCTTCGGGGCGACGGCCGACGGGGAGAAGCACTGCTGGAACCACGAGGAGTTCGCGGCCCTGCCGTTCGACTCCGTCGTGGCGGACCTGCACTGCGTCACGAAGTTCAGCATGCAGGGCGCCGAATGGGGCGGTGTGCTCGCCCGCACCCTCCTCGCGCTCGCCCCGCCCGCGCCCCAGGCCACCCATGTGATGGTGTGGGCCGAGTACGGCTTCAGCTCCAACCTGCGGCTGGCCGACTTCTCCTCCCCGCGGACCGTCTTCGCCACCCACCAGGGCGGTGAACTGCTCACCGCGGAACACGGATTCCCGCTCCGGCTGGTGGTCCCGCACCTGTACGCCTGGAAGGGCCCCAAGTGGGTCCGCGGCGTCGAGTACATGACCGCGGACCGCCGGGGCTTCTGGGAGGAGCGCGGCTACCACAACATCGGCGACCCCTGGCGGGAGCAGCGCTTCTCCTACCAGGAGGAGCCCGGGGACGGCCCGGAACTCTAGCCGTACGGGTCAGTGGACGGAGCGCAGCTCCTTGAGCAGGGCCACGTCCGCCGCGTGCCCCTCCTTGCCGCCCGGGGTCTCGATGACGAGCGGAACCCCGTCCGTCGCCGGGTGCGCGAACAGCTCGGCGAAGGCGTCCCGGCCGATGTGCCCCTGGCCGATGTTCGCGTGCCGGTCCTTGTGCGCCCCGGCCCCCTCCTTGGAGTCGTTCGCATGGATCAGCTTCAGGCGTCCCTCGCCCACGGTGTCCACGAGCAGGTCCAGCATCTGCTTGGTCCCGCCCGGCTCGGCCAGGTCGTGCCCGGCCGCGAAGATGTGGCAGGTGTCCAGGCAGATGCCCAGCCGCGGATGGTGGTCGAGCGCCTCGAAGTACGGGCCGAAGTCCCAGGTCCGCGAACAGAGCGAGGAGCCCTGCCCGGCCGTGGACTCCAGCAGCAGGACGGGGTCGTCCGGATGCGTCAGCTCATCCAGCAGCGGCAGCATGTGCTCCCTGACCTGCGCGTACGCCGCCTCGCGCGGGCGGCCGCCGGTGGCCGAACCGGTGTGGACGACCACCCCCAGCGCGCCGATCTCCCGGCCGCGCCGCAGGGAGTGGCGCAGTGACTCCACCGACTTCTCCACCGTCGCCTCGGTGTGCGACCCGAAGTTGATCAGGTAGGGCGCGTGCACGTAGGCCGGGAGGGACCCGGCCGCGCACTGCGCGCGGAACTGCTCGTCCTGCGCCGGGCTGCCGGCCGGGGTGGCCCAGCCCCGCGGGTTGGCGACGAAGACCTGGACGGCCTCCGCCCCCATCTCCCGGGCGTACGCCAGCCCGACCGAGGCGAGCCCGCCGGCGACGGGCACGTGCCCGCCCACGGGGTTGCGCAGGGCCTGCGCCGGCCGTTGCGGGTGTTCCGGCTGTTCCATGTACGCCTACAGTCCCTTGGTCCTGACGGTGATCGTGCTGCCCTCGGGGGCGTTCTGGCCGGCGGGCACCGACTGGGCCTCCACGGTGTTGCTGAAGGACAGGAACGGCCGGTCCACCTTGACCTTGAAGCCCGCCCCCTCCAGGGTGCGCCGGGCCGCGTCCACGTCCTGGCCGGTCACATCCGGCACCGGCAGCTGGCGGGGGCCCTTGGAGACGGTCAGGGTGACGGTGTCCCCGGCCGCGGCCTGGGTGCCCGCGCCCACCGACTGGTTGGCGACCGTGCCGGCCGCACCGGCCGAGTTGACCTGCTCGGGGGCGACCGCCACCTTCAGGCCGAGGCCCTCCAGCCCGGAGCGCGCCTGCTCGACGGGCAGCCCCGCCACGCTCGGCACCGGGACCGGCCGGCCCTTGCTGACCAGCAGCGCGACCGCCGTGTCCGGAGCCCGCTTCTCCCCGGACGCGGGGTCGGAGCTGATCACCGAGCCCTGCGCGATGTCCTGGCTGAAGGCCTGCGTGACGATGCCGGGCGCGAGACCCGCCTTGGCCAGCTCCGCCTTGGCCTGCTCCAGCGGCCTGCCCTTGAGGAGGGGCACGGCCACCACCTCGGGGCCGCGGGAGACCGTGACGGTGACGGCCCCGTTGCCCCGGATGCGCCTGCCTCCCGGCGGGTCGGTGTTCATCACCGTCCCGCGGTCGAAGGAGTTGCTGAACTTCCGGTCGATCCGCTTCACGCCGAGACCCGCGGCGGACAGCTGCTCCTTGGCCTGCTGCTCGGTCTTGCCGAGCAGGTTGGGGACCTTGGTGAACTGGCCGGAGTTGATGTACCAGACCCCGGTGCCCAGGCCCAGGGCCAGCAGCACCCCGGCGACGACGAAGACGGTCCGCCGGCGCGGGCGCAGCCCGCCGCGCGTCCGCCGCCGGGCGGGCGGGAGCGGAGCGGGGGACTCCAGACGGGAGGTGTGGTGCACCGGCTCGGCCTCGACCGGCCGGGGGATCACGCTGGTGCGGTCCTCGGCGGAGCTGCGGACCGCGGGATTCGCCTGCGGCGGTACGGCGTCCAGCTCGGCGTCGCTGAGCCGGGCCCGGACCTCCAGGGCCAGGCCCAGCAGCGAGGCGGCGTCGGAGGGCCGCAGCTCCGGCTTGCGGGCGGTGGCGTGCAGGACGAGGTCGTCCAGGCCGGCGGGGAGTCCCGCCACGGCGGCCGAGGGCGGCGGCACGTCCTCGTGGAGGTGCCGGTAGAGCACCTGGGCGGCGCTGCCGCCGGTGTGCGGCTTGGCGCCGGTCAGCATCTCGTACAGCACGACGCCGCAGGCGTAGACGTCCACGCGGGTGTCGGTGATGCCGTTCTCGATCTGCTCGGGGGCGAGGTAGGAGACGGTCCCCAGCACCGAACCGGTGGTGTGGGTCACCGAGTCCACCGACCGGACCAGGCCGAAGTCGGCGACCTTCACCCGGCCGTCGTCGCCGATCAGCACGTTCTCGGGCTTCATGTCGCGGTGGACGAAACCGGCCCGGTGGGCGGCGCCGAGGGCCGCGAGCACCGGTTCGAGGATGTCGAGGGCGGCCCGCGGCTGGAGCGCACCGCGCTCGCGCAGCACGTCGCGCAGGGTGCACCCGGAGACGTACTCCATGGCCAGGTAGACGTACGGGCCGTCCGCGCCCTGGTCGAAGACGGCCACCACGTTGGCGTGGGCGAGCCGGGCCACGGACTTCGCCTCCCGGATGAACCGGTCGACGAAGGCGGCGTCGGCGGCGAGGGCCGGGTGCATCACCTTGAGGGCGAGGACGCGGTCCAGGCGGGTGTCGAGGGCCCGGTAGACCGTGGCCATGCCGCCGGCCGCGATGCGGGCGTCGATGCGGTAGCGGCCGTCGAGCACGCGCCCGACGAGGGGGTCATCCAGGGTCGTATCCACCCGGCGATTCTACGAGCGGCCCGGGGCGCCCCGGCCGGGGCGGGTCGCCTTGCAGCGCAGCTGTGACGGACCCGACTGCCGGCCGGGTTCCGCCGGACCCGGCCGCCGCGGGGCCCGAGGGCCCGGTGGGGGCCCCGCGGGGCCTCAGAAGGCCGGCCGCTCCGGGTCGAGCGCGGCCCGCCCCCGTACCGGGGACGAGGGCTCGGCGAAGCGGCGCTGCGGGATGCGGCCCGCCCGCCGCGCGAGGCGGCCGGCCGCCACCGCGTCCCGCATGGCCGCCGCCATCAGCACCGGCTCCTGCGCCCGGGTCACGGCGGAGGCCAGCATCACCGCGGCGCAGCCCAGCTCCATCGCCAGCGCCGCGTCCGAGGCCGTACCGGCCCCGGCGTCCAGGATCACCGGCACCGAGGCCCGCTCGGTGATCAGCTCGAAGTTGTGCGGGTTGCGGATGCCCATCCCGGAGCCGATCGGCGAGCCCAGCGGCATGATCGCCGCGCAGCCCGCGTCCTCCAGCTTCCGCGCCAGCACCGGGTCGTCGTTGGTGTACGGGAGCACCGTGAAGCCCTCGTCGACCAGGACCTCGGCGGCGTCCAGCAGCTCGACGCCGTCCGGCAGGAGGGTCCGCTCGTCCGCGACGACCTCCAGCTTGATCCAGTCCGTGCCGAGGGCCTCCCGGGCCAGCCGGGCGGTCAGGACGGCCTCGCCCGCCGTGAAGCAGCCCGCGGTGTTCGGCAGGACGGCGATGTCCAGCTTCGCCAGCACGGACAGCACGGACCCCTGGACCGTGGGGTCCAGCCGGCGCATGGCCACCGTGGTGAGCTCGGTGCCGGAGGCCGCGAGGGAGCGTTCCAGGACGTCCAGGCTCGGCGCCCCGCCCGTACCCATGATCAGGCGCGAGGAGAAGGTCCGGCCGCCGAGGACGAACGGGTCCTCGCACCGGGCGGGGGCGGCCGGCGCGGGGGGAGTGCGGAAGGTCATGTCAGCCTCCCTGGACCGCGGTGAGGACCTCGATGCGGTCGCCTTCGCCCACCGGGGTCGCGGGCCACTGGCCGCGGGGGACCA
This sequence comes from Streptomyces sp. cmx-4-9, assembly GCF_046548835.1. Taxonomy (NCBI): domain Bacteria; kingdom Bacillati; phylum Actinomycetota; class Actinomycetes; order Kitasatosporales; family Streptomycetaceae; genus Streptomyces; species Streptomyces sp. cmx-4-9. The sequence continues at coordinate 201,384 of NZ_JAEBEE010000008.1, forward strand.
CGGTCTCGTTGAGGGCGGCGGCCACACCGGACGGCGCCGCGGTCAGGGTGGCGACCACCGAGTCGAGGGTGGTGCCGGCCGCGACCTCGCGCGGCTCGCCGTTGACGGAGATGGTCATGCGTAGGACTCCTGACGTGCGGCGGAGAACCGGCGGGGGGTGAAGGGGAGCGCGATGCCCGGCAGTTCGCCGGTGGTCAGCAGGTCCGCCATCACCTCGCCGGTGAGCGGGGTCAGCAGCACCCCGTTGCGGTAGTGGCCGGTGGCCAGGTGCAGGCCCGGCAGTTCGGTCGGGCCGAGCAGCGGGGCGTTGTCGGGCGACCCGGGCCGCAGCCCGGCCCGGGTCTCGGTGAGCGGGAGTTCGGTGATGCCGGGGACCAGTTCGTGGGCGTCGCGCAGGAGTTCGTAGACCCCGCCCGCGGTGACCGTGGTGTCCCAGCCGAGTTCCTCGCTGGTGGCCCCGATGACCAGTTCGCCGTTCTCCCGCGGGACCAGGTAGACGTGGCTGCCGCGGACCACCGCGCGGACGGTCCGCGACAGGAACGGCGCGCAGGCCGCCGGCACCGTGAGCCGCAGGACCTGCCCCTTGACCGGCCGTACGGGGGCCACGGCCTGCGCCGGTACCCCCGCCAGCCGCCCGCTCAGCGAGCCCCCCGCCAGGACCACCTGGTCGGCGCCGAGCTCCGTGCCGTCGTCCAGCACCGCGCCCGCCGCCCGGTCGGCGATGACCAGCAGCCGCTCCGCCCGCGCCCGGTGGACCACCACCCCGGCGCGCTCGCAGGCGGCCAGCAGGGCGGCCGCCAGGCGCCGCGGATCGACCTGGTGGTCGCCGTCGACGCGCAGCCCGCCCCGGACCCCCGGCGCGAGCATGGGCTCCAGGCGGCGGCACTCGCGGCCGGTGAGCCACTGGGAGTCCAGACCGCAGCGGCGCTGCAGGGCGTGCAGCTCCCGCAGGTGGAGGCGGTCGTCGGAGTCCAGCGCCACGGCGAGGGTGCCGCAGGCCCGGTAGCCGATGTCCAGGCCGCCGCTGGCCTCGGCGAGTTCGGCGGCGAACTCCGGATAGCGCTCCGCCGAGGCCAGGCCCAGGGCGAGCAGGGCCTCCTCGCCGTAGTGCAGTTCGGTGACGGGGGCGAGCATGCCGGCGGCGACCTGGGCGGCGCCGCCCCCGGGGGCCGGGTCGGCGAGTACGGCGGCGAGGCCCCGCCGGGCGGCCTGCCAGGCCGTGACCAGGCCGATGATCCCGCCTCCGATGACGAGGACGTCGGAAGCTGTCCTTCGAGATGCGTGCATGGGCGTCCAGCCCCTCCCTTCGCCGGCATGACCCGGATCAGGTTCGTACGGTCGGAGGCCGGCCAGCCTCCCTCTCAGCCCGGTGCGTCCGGACTCCCGCGATAGGTACGGTGGCCAGACTAACCCCGCCGTCCGCGGCGGGTAAGGCGGCACCTGTTCCTGACGGCTCATCAGATGATTAGGGTGGCCGGGTGAACGAGCAGACGGAAATGACTCAGAACGGCGTGGTCGTCGTCGGCGCCGGAATGGCCGGCGTACAGACGGCCGTCGCCCTGCGCGAGCAGGGCTTCGAGGGCCCCGTGACCCTGCTGGGCGCCGAGCCCCACCAGCCCTACGACCGGCCGCCGCTCTCCAAGGCGGTGCTGCTGGGCAAGGCCGAGGACTCCGCCTTCGACGTGGACTTCGAGGGCCTGGGCATCGGGCTGCGGCTCGGCACCGAGGTCACCGGACTGCGCGCCGCGGCCCGCGAGCTGGACACCGGGGCGGGCCCGGTCCCGTACGGGGCGCTCGTCCTGGCCACCGGCGCCCGGCCCCTGGTCCTGCCCGGCACCGAAGGCGTCCCCGGCGTCCACCTGCTGCGCACCCTGGACGACGCGGCGCGGCTGCGCCCCGTCCTGGCGGCCGCGCCCCGCGTCGTGGTGGTCGGGGCCGGCTGGATCGGCGCCGAGTTCGCCACCGCGGCCCGCGCGGCGGGCTGCGCGGTGACCGTGGTCGAGGCGGCCGACCGGGTCCTGCCGGGCGCGCTGCCCGCCGAGGTCGCCGAGCCGATGGGCCGCTGGTACGCACAGGCCGGCGCCGAGCTGATCACCGGTGCGCGGGTCGCCGGGACCGCGCAGGGCCGGGTGCTGCTCGCCGACGGCCGGGAGCTGGAGGCCGGCGCCGTGGTCGTCGGCATCGGGGCCCGGCCCGCCACCGCCTGGCTGGCCGGCACGGGTGTCGCACTCGGCCCCGACGGCTCCGTCACCGCCGACGCCCACCTGCAGACCTCGCTGCCCGGGGTGTACGCCGTCGGCGACTGCGCCTCCTTCCCCTCGGCCCGCTACGGCACGCGGCTGCTCGTGCACCACTGGGACAACGCCCTCCAGGGCCCGCGCACCGTGGCGGCCAACATCCTGGCGGGGGAGGCGGCCGCGGCCTACGACCCGGTGCCGTACTTCTGGTCGGAGCAGTTCGGCCGCTTCGTCCAGTACGCCGGGCACCACGCCGGAGCGGACACCCTGCTGTGGCGGGGCGACCCGGACCAGGACGCCTGGTCGGTGTGCTGGCTGCGGGGCGGCGCCCTGGTCGCGGTGCTGGCCGTCGGCCGCCCCCGCGACCTGGCCCAGGGCCGCCGGCTGATCGAGACAGGCGTCCCCCTCGACCCGGCCCGGGCCGCGGATCCGGCGGTCCCGCTGAAGTCGGCGACGGCCTGACGCGCCGCGGCCCGGCGCGGGCCGCCGGCCCCGGCCGCGACCCGGACGGGGCCGCCCAGGTACCGGGCACGCGGCCGAGGTGGCAGGCTTGTGCCCGTGACCGAGATTGACGCAAAGATCGATGCCCTCGTCCCCGACTGGCTGTACCTCCCCGACATCGCGGAGATGCTCGACATCGAGGTGACCCGGGTCCGCCAGATGGTCAAGGAGGGGCAGCTGATCGCCGTACGCCGGGGCGAGAACCGCTCCCTGCAGGTGCCGGCCCCCTTCATCGACGGCGACAAGGTCGTCAAGGGGCTCGTGGGCCTGCTGACCGTGCTGCGCGACGACGGCTTCTCCGACGAGGAGATCCTGGAGTGGCTCTTCACCGCCGACCCCACCCTGCCCGGCACCCCCGCGCAGGCGCTGAGCGAGAATCGCGGCACGGAGGTGAAGCGCCGCGCTCAGGCGCTCGCCCTCTGACCGGCTCCACCTGATCCGCGATCCGCTCCACCGCGGTGCACGGGCCGCCTCCGGCCCGTGCACCGCCCACCCCGGGGGGTATTCCCATGTCCGCGAACGACGCGCGCGCCCAGCTGGCCGACGCCCGGCTCTACCTCTGCACGGACGCCCGCAAGCGGCAGGGAGACCTCCCCGAGTTCCTGGACGCCGTACTGGCCGGAGGCGTGGACATCGTCCAGCTCCGCGACAAGGGCATGGAGGCCGGCGAGGAACTCGAGCACCTCGCGGTCTTCGCGGAGGCCGCCCGCCGCCACGGCAGGCTCCTCGCCGTGAACGACCGGGCCGACGTCGCCCACGCCATCGGCTCCGACGTCCTGCACCTCGGCCAGGGCGACATCCCCGTCCCGGCCGCCCGCGCCATCCTCGGCGGCCCCGGCTGCGTCCTCATCGGCCGCTCCTGCCACGCCGAGGACGAGGTCGACGCGGCCGTCGCCGAGGCCGGCGTCGACTACTTCTGCACCGGCCCCTGCTGGCCCACCCCCACCAAGCCCGGACGGTTCGCCCCGGGCCTCGGCCTCGTCCGGTACGCGGCCTCCCTGGAGCAGTCCCGGCCCTGGTTCGCCATCGGCGGCATCGACCGCACGAATCTGGACGAGGTGCTCGACGCGGGAGCGACCCGCGTCGTGGTGGTCCGCGCCCTCACCGAGGCCGCCGACCCCGGCGCCGCCGCGGCCGAACTCGCCGAGCGGGTCCGGGGCCGCGTGCTCCAGGCCTAGGCCCTCTCCGGCCGCGGCGGCCGCCCGGCAGGTGTCCAAAAACGTGTCCAATGGGTGGACGCGGCTTCGGTGTCCCCCGGGCCGCGTCTAACCTGCCGGTATGGCCCTTGGTACCTCCTCCACCTGGTCGGACCGTGCACACACGGTCCGGGACCTCCTCGCGTCCGGGCACTCGTACTCCTTCGAGTTCTGGGCCCCGAAGACCGAGAAGGGCGAGCGCAACCTGTGGAACGCGCTCCGCCGGGTCGAGGCGGTGGCCCCCAGCTTCGTCTCGGTGACCTACGGAGCCGGCGGCTCCACCCGCGGCGGCACCGTCCGCGCCACGGAGCGGATCGCCGCCGACACCACCCTGACCCCCGTCGCGCACCTCACCGCCGTGGACCATTCGGTCGCCGAGCTGCGCAACGTCATCGGCCAGTTCGCCGACGCCGGCATCCGGAACATGCTCGTCGTGCGCGGAGACCCGCCGGGCGACCCGATGGGCGAGTGGGTGGCGCACCCCGAGGGCGTGCACTACGCCGCCGACCTCGTACGGCTGGTCAAGGAGTCCGGTGACTTCTGCGTGGGCGTGGCCGCCTTCCCCGAGATGCACCCGCGGTCGACCGACTGGGACACGGACATCCGGCACTTCACGGACAAGTGCCGTGCGGGCGCCGACTATGCGATCACCCAGATGTTCTTCGATCCGGAGAACTACCTGCGGCTGCGCGACAGCGTCGAGAAGGCGGGCTGCGACACCCCGATCATCCCCGAAGTCATGCCCGTTGTGGGCATCAAGCAGCTCGACCGGCTGCCGCAGCTCAGCAACGCCCTCTTCCCCGACGATGTGAAAGAACGCATGCTCGCGGTCAAGGACGACCCGGCGGCTGTACGCTCCATTGGCATCGAGTTCGCCACGGAGTTCTGCGCGCGGCTGCTGTCCGAGGGTGTCCCGGGCCTGCACTTCATCACGCTGAACAATTCCACGGCGACCCTCGAGATCTACGAGAACCTGGGCCTGCACCAGCGGGCCTGATCGGCCGTATCCGTGTGCGGCCGCACCGAGAGGGGCCATGCATGGGAATGACGGTCCTCTACATCGCGTTCGGTTTCGTCGCGCTGTGGCTGCTTGCCGAGGTCCTGATGCAGTACAAGGCCCGGCTGCGCTGGCGCCTGCTCGCCTTCGCCGGCTTCCTCGGCGTGGTCGCCGGGGTGATGCTCCCGTCCGTGCCCGTCATCGGCGCCGGCGCGGCCGCCTTCGCCGCGGGCCAGATCCTGGTGACGCTCTCCTTCCGCAAGGGGTTCGTGGCCGGCTGGGCGCTGCGCCGGGGGGGCGAGCCCGTCCGCAAGGGCGGACGGCGCCGGTCCGGTGGCGCGGCCCGCCCCGAACCCGCCCTCCGGGTCACCGCGTTGGAGTACGGCGCCGGTTCCGCGGAGGCGGCCGGGGACGGGTCCTCGGCCCAGGAGGTCCGGGACAGCCCCGAGGAGGTCTACAGCCCGGAGCCGGTACCCGAGGAGACCGGGTCCTACGGGATCCAGAGCTTCACCTCGGCGCCCCCGGTCGTCGGCGTGCCGGAAGCCTTCGCCTCGCCGTTCACCACCGCGGAGCAGGACGCCCACCAGTACGCCGCCTACGACTCCCCGCAGGGCCCGGGCGGCTCCGGCGGCTACGACTACACCGCGGGGTACCCGGCGGGCGAGCAGCAGGTCTACGCCGCCTACTCGGACCCGTACATCGGCACCGGCGGCGTCCTGCCGCAGGCGCCCGGGGACTACTCCGCCCCGTCCGGCTACTCCGCCTACCCGTCCTACCCGCCGTACGAGGGGTACGGACAGCAGCCCTCGTACTCCACGGACACCCCGCCCGGCGGGGTCTGGGTCCCGCAGCAGCGCGACGCCGCCCAGCCCTACCCGGCGCAGGAGCAGGACGAGGCTCCGCAGCACTACCCGTACCCCCAGCAGGGCACCGGGGAGTACGAGCAGTACCGCTACTGACCTCGCCGGGGCCCGCCCGGGAGCGCCGCGGTCCGCCGCGGTCAGGCCGTCATCGGGATCCGCGGAAGCCCGCGCCCTCCACGACCAGTCCCGCGACCAGGGCCCCGGTCATCCCGGCGTGCGCCGTCCCGCCGCCGGGATGCGCCCAGCCGCCCGCCAGGTACAGCCCGGGCAGGGCCGTGGTGTTCGCCGGGTGGAGCAGCCGTCCGCCGGCCCCGGCGAGGGCCGGTGCGGGCACGGCGCCGCCCGGGGCGCCCGTCGCCGCCTCGACGTCCGCGGGAGTGCGCACCTCCTGCCACAGCAGCCTCTCCTCAAGCCCCGGCACGGCCTGTGCGGCGAGCTCCAGCAGCGTGGCGGGCCCGGCGGCCCCCGGGCCGCCGACGGCGCTCACGGTGACCGCCTCGTGGTCCGGGTCGGGCCGGGTGGCCGGGTCGTCGGGGCGCAGCACCGTGACCACGGGCCCGGTGCCGGGGGCGTGCACCAGGGTGCGGTGGACGGCGTCGGCCGGCCGGGCGCCGCGCAGGGCCAGGAAGAGCGTCAGGCGGCTCGTCCCGGGCTCCTCCCGGACCGCAGGGCCGCCCGGCGGCAGGGCGGCGGCCACGGCGGGCAGCAGCCGCGGGTGGATCCCGCAGACGACGAGGTCGGCGGCGGCCTCGCTGCCGTCGGCCAGCAGCAGCCCGGCCGCCCGGCCGTCCTGCAGCAGGACGTCCCGCACGTCGGCGCCGAAGACGAATGCGACCTTCCGCTCCCGGCACCGTTCGTGGACGGCGGCGGCCAGCGCCCGCATCCCGCCCCGCGGGTACCAGCTGCCGAAGGTCTGCTCCATGTACGGCAGCACGGCCGCGGAGGCAGGCGCGCGGCCCGGATCCACCCCGTAGGCGCCCACCCGGGCGGTCAGCAGCTCGCCGAGCGGCCCGCCCAGCTCACGGGCGGCCACCTCGGCCAGGGTCGGCGGGCGTCGGCGCAGCAGTCCGCTGCCGCGCAGCGCGGGGTAGGGGTCGCGGCCGAGGAGCTGCCAGTCGGGACGCAGCGGCTCCTCCAGCAGGGGGCGGCGGGTGGCGTCCCAGGCGTCCCGGGCCCGGCCCAGGACGCCGTTCCAGCGCTCGCCCGCGCCCGGGCCGAAGGCCGCGTCGAGGGCGGCAGCGACGCCGCCGCGGGAGGCGCCCGGGAGGGTGGCCCCGATGCCGTGGCCGGGCAGGACGTGCCGGAGCGCCGGGTCCACCTGGACCAGGTCGACGCAGTCCTCCAGGGTGCGCTTGCCGGTCTTGACGAACAGGTCGCGGTAGACCGCGGGAAGGTGCAGCAGCCCGGGGCCGGTGTCGAAGGCGAAGCCGTCGCGCTCGTACCGGCCCAGCGCGCCGCCGTGGTCGCCGCCCCGTTCGTACACCGTGACCCGGTGCCCCGCCACAGCCAGCCGGGCCGCCGTCGCCATCGCGCCCATCCCGGCGCCGATCACCGCAATTCGTGCCATGGGGGGACCTTATCGAGGCGGCGGCCGCGGGCGGCGGGGTGGTCGGGGCCGGCGGTCAGCGGGGCGGGGGCCCGGTGGCCTCGCGGACCTCGGCGGCCAGCCGCTTCTCTTCGCGCCGCTGGGCCCGGCGGCGCAGGAAGCGGCGGATCCGGGTCCACAGGTAGACCAGCAGGGCCAGCCCGGCCGCCAGCAGCACGGCGGCGATGGCCGCGGCGGCCTCCGGGTTGAACATCGCGAAGGTGACGATGCCGGCGACGCCGAGGTCCTCGGCGGTGCTCATCACGATGTTGGTGAACGGCTCGGGCGAGGTGTTGATCGCCATCCTGGTGCCGGCCTTCACGAAATGGCTGGCCAGGGCGGTGGAGCCGCCGACGGCCCCGGCGGCGAGGTCCGGCAGCGAACCGCTCTGCCCGGCGAGCAGCGCGCCGATCACCGCCCCGGCGACCGGGCGGATCACGGTGTGGACGGAGTCCCAGGCCGAGTCCACGTAGGGGATCTTGTCGGCCACCGCCTCGCAGAGGAAGAGCACGCCCGCGGCGATGAGCACGTCGGGCCGTTGCAGCGACGCGGGGACCTCGTCGGTCAGTCCGGTCGCGCCGAAGATGCCGAGCAGGAGGACCACCGCGTAGGCGTTGATCCCGCTGGCCCAGCCGCTGGTGAAGACCAGGGGGAGCACACTCACCGGATCATCATGGCGCAGAACGGGTGATCCGGCAGGCAGCGGGGCGGACGGGGGCCGCGGCGGGCGCAGCAGCGGCCGGGATACGCCGAGGGGACGGCCGCCCGGCGGCCGTCCCCTCGGTCAGGTCTGGAAGGGGGGCTCACTGCCCCTGTTCGTCACGGCGGCGCTGCCACCGATCCTCGATGCGGGTCATCATCGACCGACGCTGCCGGCCTCGGCCAGGGGCCGGACCGTCTGCACTACTGCCGGAGACGGGCTGCTCGCCAGGCTTGGGTGCCTTGCGCCAACCGGTGACCACGAGGACCGTACAGCCCAGCATGACGAGGAATCCCACCACGCTGACCCAGAGTACGTTCGGAATGATCACGCCGGTCATGAGGAGCGCGATACCCACCACAATGCCTGCGACTGCCTGGTAGACCCGTCGCCGGGTATACGTACGCAGTCCGCTTCCCTCAAGCGCTGTCGCGAACTTGGGATCTTCGGCGTACAGCGCTCGCTCCATCTGCTCGAGCATGCGCTGCTCGTGCTCCGAGAGCGGCACGGGAGTCCTCCTCATCCGTCGGTCGCGGGGGTGGCGACCAGGGGTCCCCTTCAGGATAGGCGGGGAATCGCCCCCGTGACACCCGCCCTCTACGCCACGTTCCAAAAAGACACAGCCCACAAACCGTACCGCCGCGGGGGCGGCCGCTGAGGCGGTTATTCCCCAGTGGTCCGTCCGCCATGCCGGTCACTGCCCACGATCATACGGGGCGCAGCGCCGGTTCGGAGGGTCTGCGGCCCACCGCGTCCACGGAAGGACGCAGACCAACGGCGCAGATCAGGACTGCTTCTCGCCCAGGACGTGCAGTTGCGTGGCGACCGCATGGAAGGCGGGCAGCTCGGCGGCGGCCTCCTCCAGACGCAGCAGCGCCTCGACCGCGCCCGGCTCGGTGTCCACCAGGACCCCGGGGACGAGGTCGGCGAAGACCCGGATCCCGTGCACCGCGCCGACCTCCAGGCCCGCGCCGCCGACCAGCTCGGCGAGCTGCTCGGCGGTGAACCGCCGGGGCACCGGGTCGCCGGAGCCCCAGCGGCCGGCCGGGTCGGCGAGGGCGGTGCGCGCCTCGGTGAAGTGCCCGGCCAGTGCGCGGGCGAGCACCGCGCCGCCGAGGCCGGCGGCGAGCAGGCTGAGGGTGCCGCCCGCGCGCAGCGCCGCCTTCGCGTTGGCCACGCCCTCCGCCGGGTCGTCCACGTACTCCAGCACGCCGTGGCAGAGCACCACGTCGTACGCGTCGCGCTCGACCACGTCCAGCAGCCCCTGGGCGTCGCCCTGGACGCCGCGGACCAGGTCCGCGACCCCGGCCTCGGCCACCCGGCGCTCCAGCCCGAAGAGTGCGTTGGGGCTGGGGTCGACGACCGTGACCCGGTGGCCCAGCCGGGCCACCGGCACGGCGAACTTTCCGGTGCCGCCGCCGGTGTCGAGCACGTCCAGCACGTCCCGCCCGGTCGCCTTCACCCGGCGGTCGAGGGCCTCCTTGAGGACCTCCCACACCACGGCGGTGCGAAGGGAGGCGCGGGGGCGGGAAGTGTCCGACACGGCTGTTGGCTCCTCGGCGCGGTGGGAAGAGAGGGGGTTGAGCGGCGCGTGCCCGACCCGTGCCCCACCTTATGGCCTTCCGCTGCCGGGCAGCTCATCGTGCGTCCGGACGCTCCGGCGGCGGCTGCGGCAGGGGCTGGGACGGGATCTGCGGCGGGCCTGCGGGCCCGTCCTGCGGGGGCGGCGGCAGGGCCAGCATGCGCTCCACCAGGCGCACGAACATCGCCACGGCCCGCACGAGGTCGTCCGCGTCCCGCCCGCTCGCCGCGTCGGCTATACCGGCCTCGGCCCGGGCCCGGCGCTCGGCGCCGGAGGCGAACAGCGCGCTCCACTCGGCGAGCTCCGGCGCCATCTCCGGCAGCAGCTCCCAGGCGCTGCGGATCCGGGGCCTGCGCCGCCCGGAGGCCGGCTCCGGCCGTCCGCGGGCGGCGAGCACCGCCGCGGCCGCCCGCAGGGCGGCCAGGTGGGCCGTGGCGTACCGCTCGCCGGGCCGGGTCAGCGCGGCGGCCTCGGCCAGTCCGGAGCGTGCCTTGGCGAGCAGGTCGAGGGCGGCCGGGGGAGCGGCGGACCTCCGCAGGACGGGATGGACAGGGGACGGAGACGGTGTGGCCATGACGAACCTCCTGTCGTTGCGTTGCCTTCGGTGCGGGCTGTTCCTCGCGTTGCACCCATCGTGACGGGCCCCACTGACAATGGCGCTGAGCTGCGGGTTCTTCGCTGACGACCGGACAACTACCCCCTGATGCACGCCGGATGCGCCCAAGGGTGCTAGTTTTTGAACTGACCGGTCAGTTCAAAAAGAAGGGGGACGGTGTGGACAGCCCGCACGGCGCGGCCGTCAAGGCCGTGGACTTCGGACTCAAGGGCCCCCGCGGCTGGGCCTTCCGGGGCGTCGGCATCGAGGCGGCGCCCGGCTCGCTCATCGCGGTCGAGGGTCCTTCCGGAAGCGGCCGTACCTGCCTGCTCCTTGCCCTCACCGGACGGATGAAACCCACCGAGGGCCACGCCGAGATCGGCGGCCACCGGCTGCCGAAGCGCATGGCCGCGGTCCGCCGGATCGCCGCCCTCGGCCCGGTCCCCGGGGTGAACGACCTCGACCAGGCCCTCACCGTCGCCGAACAGCTGCGCGAGGGCGCCTTGCTGCACCGGCGCTACGACGCCCCGGTCCGCGCCCTGCTGCGCCCGCGCGCCGAACGCCGCGCCGCGGCCGCGGCCCGGATCGACGAGGCCCTGGCCGCAGCGGGACTGGACCTCGCCGCGCTGCCCAAGGGCGGCCGCACCTCCGTACGGGACCTGGAACGGCTGGAGTACGTACGGCTGTCGGTGGCCATCGCCCTGCTGGGCGCGCCGCGGCTGCTGGCCCTGGACGACCTCGACCTCAAGCTCTCGGACGGCGAACGCGAGGCTGCCTGGGACCTGTTGCGCTCGATCGCGGCGAGCGGCACCACCGTGCTCTTCGTCTGCAGCGAGGCCCCCGACGACGCGACCGTCCTGCGCACGGTCGCACCCGCGACCGGCGCCGACGGCCCGGACGCGAAGCCGGACGAGGCGCCGGACGCGAAGCCGGACGCGGCGCCCGACGCGGACGGGGCGCCGGGCGGAACCGGACCCGCGGCGGACGCCGGCGTGGCCGCGGCCGCCGGCGGACCCGGTGCACACGACGGCGCTGAAGACGACGCGGAACACGACGCGGAAGACGGCGCGGAAGACCACGCGGAAGACGACACGAAGGGGGCGGACGATGCGCTCGCCGAAACTGGCCGCGCTTGAGCTGAAGCGGTTCGGGCGGGGGAAGCTGCCCCGGGCCGCCCTCGTCGCGCTGCTCCTCCTGCCGCTGCTGTACGGAGCCCTGTACCTGTGGTCCTTCTGGGACCCCTACAGCCGCCTCGACAAGGTGCCGGTGGCCCTGGTCAACTCCGACCGCGGCACCACCGTGGACGGCAAGGCCCTCGACGCGGGCGGGGAGATCACCCGGAAGCTCCACGAGAGCAAGACCTTCGACTGGCACGAGGTCAGCGCCGAGGAGGCGGCGAAGGGGCTGGAGGACGGCACCTACTACCTGTCGCTCACCATGCCCGCCGACTTCAGCGAGAAGATCGCCTCCAGCTCCGGCGAGGACCCCGCCACCGGCGCCCTCCAGGTCCGCACGAACGACGCCAACAACTACATCGTCGGGTCGATCTCGCGGACCGTCTTCGCCGAGGTCCGCTCGGCGGCGTCCACCAACGCCTCCCGCGGCTTCCTCGACAAGATCTTCGTCTCCTTCTCCGACCTGCACGACAAGACCGCCGAGGCCGCCGACGGCGCCGACAAGCTCAAGGACGGCGCGGACAAGGCCCAGCGGGGCGCCAAGGACCTCGCCGACGGCCTCGACACGGCCAAGGAGAAGACCGGCGAGCTGAACGGCGGCCTGAAGAAGCTGAACACCGCCAGCGGCCAGCTGAAGACCGGCTCCCAAGGCGTGGCCGACGGCACCCAGAAGCTCGCCGACAAGGTCAACGACGCCTCCGCCAAGGCCCGCCCCTTCGTCAAGGACCCCAAGAACCTCGCGGACACCGCCGAACTGGTCGCCGACACCGCCCAGGTGGTCCGCAACCACCTCGACACATTCGCCGAGAAGGCCCCGGCCGCCGCGTCCGCCGCCAAGCGCGCCGCCTCCGGGAGCGACGCCTACTACACCCGCCACTGCGTCACCCCCGGCGCGGAGCCGCACCTGGCCTCCTGCCCCGACCTGAAGAAGATCAAGGACGACACGGCCGAGGCCGCCGAGCTCACCGGCGACGTCAGCACCCTGGTGCGGAACGCGAACGGCGACGTCGGCAAGCTCCGCACCCAGCTGACCGACCTGGAGAACAAGGCCCGCGAACTCGTCGTCAAGGCACCTGCCCTGGCCGGCGATCTCGACGCCGCCGTCTCCCAGGTCAACGCCCTCAACGAGGGGGCCCACAAGGTCGCTTCCGGCATGGCCCGGCTGCACACCGGCCTCGGCACCGCCACCAACGGCTCCGGCGCCCTCGACGAGGGCGTCGGCAAGCTCGGCGACGGGGCGCACAGCCTCGACGGCGGGATGTACAAGCTCGTCGACGGCAACCGCGACCTCGCCGACGGCCTGCACGACGGCGCCGGCAAGATCCCCGACTACGACCAGCAGCAGCGCGACGCCCGGACCGAGGTCATGGCCGACCCCGTCCGCCTCGCCAACCAGTCCCTCCACAAGGCGCCCAACTACGGCACCGGCTTCGCCCCCTACTTCATCCCGCTCTCGCTGTGGGTCGGCGCGATGGTCGCCTACATGCTGATCGCCCCCATGAACCGGCGCGCCCTGTCCGCAGGCGCCTCGCCCTGGCGCATCGCCCTCGCGGGCTGGCTGCCCGTGGCCGCCCTCGGCGCCGTCCAGGTGGGCCTGCTGATGTCCGTACTGCACTGGGGCCTCGGCCTGGAGATGGCCCGCCCGGCCCTCACCCTCGCCTTCCTGATGCTGGTCACGGGCTGCTTCGCGGCGATCGTCCAATGGCTCAACGCCAAGTTCGGCGCGGCCGGCCGGATCCTCGTCCTCGCCTTCCTGATGCTCCAGCTGACCTCGGCCGGCGGCACCTACCCCGTGCAGACCAGCCCCGGCTTCTTCAACGCGGTCCACCCCTTCCTGCCGATGTCGTACGTCGTCGAGAGCCTGCGACGGCTCATCACCGGCGGCGACCTGGCGCCCGTCTGGCAGGGCTGCGCAGTCCTGGCGGCCTTCACCGCCGGGGCGCTCGCGCTCTCCGCCCTCGCCGCCCGCGGCAAGCAGGTATGGACCATGGACCGGCTGCACCCGGAACTGAGCCTGTAGGAAGCGGTCGACCTGTGAGAATCAGCGCCATGGACAGCAGCAGCACCGGTACCGGCGGCGCCCGCCGGCAGGCGACCCGCCAGAAACTCTACGAAGCGGCCGTGACGCTCATCGCCGAGAAGGGGTTCTCCGCGACCACGGTCGAGGAGATCGCCGAACGGGCGGGCGTGGCCAAGGGCACCGTCTACTACAACTTCGCGAGCAAGAACGACCTCTTCGAGGAGCTGCTGCGGCACGGGGTGGGCCTGCTGACGGCCTCGCTGCGCACCGCGGCGGAGGAGACCGAGGCCCGCGGCGGCAGCCGCGTCGAGGCGCTCGACGCGATGATCCGCGCGGGACTCGTCTTCATCGACCGCTACCCGGCCTTCACCCAGCTCTACGTCGCGGAGCTGTGGCGGACCAACCGGACCTGGCAGTCCACGCTGATGGTGGTCCGCCGGGAGGCGGTGGCCGTCGTGGAGACGGTGCTGCGCGAGGGCGTGGAACGCGGTGAACTGAGCGCCGAGATCGACGTGCCGCTGACCGCGGCGGCCATGGTCGGCATGGTGCTGGTGGCCGCCCTGGACTGGCAGTCCTTCCAGAGCGAGCGGTCCCTGGACGACGTGCACTCGGCGCTGTCCCTGCTGCTGCGCGGCCGGGTCAGCGGCAACCGCTGACCCGGCCCGCCCGACCCGGCCCGCTCCCGCCGACCCGTACCCCGGTCGGCGGTGCCGCGCGGCCCCGCCGGCCCGTACAACTGGTGGGGCCGCCGGACGACTGAGTACCCGTACCCAGACGCACAGATGAGTACGGGCGCGGATGGGCGCCCCCGCACGGGGACGACAGACTGGGGGCAACGGGCAGGAGGCCCGGTCCGCACCGCCGGCACGGGGCTGCGGAGCGGACCGGGAACCTCCGTCCGGAACCGGGAGGGGGAGACGCCACAACCCGGTGACGCGGTACAGCGGTGGGGCGGGGCTCGGGGGGATCGAGCCTCGCCCCACCGGTGCGTCCGGGCCCGGACCGGCCCCGGCCGGCCGGGTCAGCCGCGGCCGCGCAGCGGGAGCCGCCCCCGTACGGAGGCCAGCCGGGCCGAGAGCGCCGAGGCCGCGCCCGACCAGCGGGCGGTCGCCGCCCAGGAGAGGCGCGCCGCCGACCGCGGCAGCAGCAGCGCGCGCAGCCGGGTGCGGCGGCCCACCCCGGCCAGCAGGCCGGCCCGGGCGGTGCGGACGTCCTCGGCCAGCTCCGGGTAGGCGGCCCCGGTGCCCGCCGGGGCGTACAGCGCGCGTTCCAGTGCGGCCGTGATCCGGTGGACGGCCGCGGCCGCCCCGCCCTCCAGACGGCCCCGCTCCACCATGCGGGCCGCGGCCCGGCGCGGGGACAGCGCCTCGTCCGGGACGGTGCCCACGTCCCAGGCCGCGTCACCCAGCTCCAGCCAGGCCGCTGCCACCCCGCCCGACGCCAGCCTGCGGTTGCGCAGCCGGGTGCGCCACAGCAGCGGCAGGAACGGCAGGCCGAGGAGCGCCAGCACCGCCGCGGTCCAGCCGAGGACGGCCACCGGGGAGGCGCCGCCGCCCCCGGACGCGGAGTCCTGGGCCGCGGCCGCGCCGCCGCACTCGCCGAGCTTCCTCTGGTCCGGCGGGCAGTCCTCGGCCTGCGAGGGCCCGGCCGACGGCTGGGCGGCGCCCGGCGTGGGCAGCGTCGAGGGGGCCGACGGCTGCGCCACCGGTGTCTGCGGCCGGGCATAGTCCGGCACCGAGATGCCGGACCGCGGCGTCGGCTCGAAGCGGGTCCAGCCCACGCCCTCGAAGTAGAGCTCCGGCCAGGCGTGCGCGTCGCGCATCGACACGTTGACCGTGCCGTCGGTCTGCTTCTCGCCCGGGGTGAAGCCCACGGCCACCCGCGCCGGGATGCCGAGCGCCCGGGACATCGCCGCCATCGAGAAGGCGAAGTGGACGCAGAAGCCCTCCTTGTCCTCAAGGAACCGGGCGACCGCGTCGGGACCCGTTCCCGAGGCCGTCTTCGTGTTGTAGCGGAACCCGCCGCTCACGGCGAAGTAGTCCTGGAGCTTCACGGCCCGCGTGTAGTCGTCCCGGGCGCCCTGCGTCACCTTGCGGGCGGTGTCGGCGACGACCGGCGGCAGGTTGTCCGGCAGCTTCGTGTACTCCGCCCGCACCCCCTCGTCGGCGGGCAGGGCGTTCTGGAGCTGCGCGGCCGTGGGCCGGAGCAGCAGGCTCCGCACCCGGTACTGGGCGCCCTGGACGTTCTGGAACCGGTCCTTGCCCAGCTGGTCCCCGACCAGGGTCCGGCCGGCCGGCTCGAAGCGCCAGTTCCCGCCGATCTCCACGGCCGTCGCCGGGTATGGCATGGGCAGGTAGCGCTGGCTGTAGCCGTCGGAGGCCGACACGTTGGTCGACACCTCCACGGCCGTCCCGCGGACCTGCGCGTCCAGGCCGGGCGGATTCGGCAGCTGCTTGGGCACATCGGCCAGGGCCCGCCCGGAGGCCTCCCACTTGACCCCGTTGAACTCGTCCAGCGCCAGGATCCGCAGGTACTGGTCGCCCTGCTGCGGACTGTCCGTCCGGTAGCGGAGCACCACCCGGTTGTCCTGCGCGTTCAGGTTGCTCTGCAGGGAGACCAGCGGGTTGACCGCGGAGATCGTCCCCCCGACCCCGCTGCCGCCGCCCTCGCCGTCGCCCTGCGCGCCCAGCATCCCGCCGCCGAGCGCGGGCAGCGCCGCCGGCACCGCCAGCGCCACCCCCAGCGCCACGACACCGATCCGCCGTCCGGTCCGCACCGGGGCCGTGGCGTGCCCGCCCGTGGAGGCCAGGCCCGAGGCCACCGGGCCGCGTTCGCGGGAGCCGGCGCCGAAGACCCGGCCCCACTGCGCCAGCCGGTCCCGGCCCTCGGCCAGCAGCAGCATCAGGTAGCCGCAGCCCGCCAGCAGGAAGGAGACCCACGAGGCCTCCCCGCCGCCCGACAGGCCCGCGGCCACCGAGTACAGCGCGAGCAGCGGCAGTCCGGCCGCGGCCGCCGTCCGCACGGTCACCGCCAGCACGTCCACCAGCAGCCCGATCAGCAGCACCCCGGACACCAGCAGCAGCCGGATGCCGTCCGTCAGCGGGGCCGGGATGGCGTACTCGCCCACGTCCTGGACGCCCTGCCGGAACAGCGCCCCCAGGTCGGTCACGAGGTACGCCAGCGGGCCGGTCCCGGAGGAGCCGGCCTTCCCGCCGAAGAGGAACGCGAGCAGCAGCAGCGACACCAGCAGTTGGGCCGCCACCGTCAGGAACCGCGCCAGCGGCACCCGCCGGGCCCCCGCCCCCACCGCGCTCTGCACGGCCAGCAGCAGGGCCGCCTGCAGCAGCCAGCCCGCCTCCTCCACCAGCGGGACCAGCGACCAGGCGGTCAACAGGGTCGCCAGCGCCGCGAACAGGGTCAGTCTCGCGCGCCCGCTCATCGCCGTCCTCCGGAAGTGCCCGTGCCGAGCGGGGCGGTCCCGGCCTGTCTCCACAGCTCTCCGAAGCCGGCCCCGGGCGGGACGGCCAGCGCCGTCCAGCCCGCGTCGCGCAGCCTGCGCAGCCGCTCGTCGACCGACGGCAGGGTGTGCGCCCGCGCGGGCTGCCCGGCCCAGGCCGCGGAGTCCAGTACGAAGGCCACCGCGCCCGCGGCCCGCTGGCGCAGCTTGGCCGCCAGCTCGGTCTGCACCTCGTCCAGGTCGCCGAGGAAGGCGATGAGGAGCCCGTCGCCGCCGGTCGCCCCGAACCCGCCGCCGCCACCGGCGCGCACCGCGTCGTAGGCCCGGGAGAGCCCGGCCCCGTCGGAGTGGCCGACGACCGCCAGGGTGTCCAGCATCAGTGCGGCCGCCGGGGCGGAGTCCTGGCCGCCGGAAGTGCCGTAGCCGTCGCCGCCGCCGGGCACCGAGTCCCCGGTGTCCGTCAGCAGCCGCGTCGCGAAGCCCTGCTCCAGCAGGTGCACCAGGGTGGAGGCGGCCGCCGAGACGGCCCATTCGAAGGCGGAGTCGGGCCCGGCGCCCTCGAAGGCGAGCCGCCGGGTGTCGAGCAGGACGGTCGCGCGGCTGCGCTGCGGCTGCTCCTCGCGGCGCACCATCAGCTCGCCGTAGCGGGCGGTGGAGCGCCAGTGCACCCGGCGCAGGTCGTCACCGCGCCGGTAGCCGCGCGGGATCACGTCGTCGTCGCCTGCCAGGGCCAGTGAGCGGCGGCTGCCGTCGCCGTAGCCGGAGGACTCGCCCGTGAGGCGGACCGCGGGCAGGGGCTCCGTGCGGGGTATCACGGTGAGGGTGTCGTGGGCGCTGAACGAGCGGGTGAGCTCCACCAGCCCGAACGGGTCGGTCAGCCGGAGCTGGAGCGGGCCCAGCCGGTAGCGGCCGCGCAGGTCGGAGCGGACCCGGTAGGACACCTCGCGGCGGCCGCCGGGCTCGACCCGGTCCAGGACGAAGCGGGGCCGCGGCCCCAGCACGTAGGGCACCCGGTCCTGCAGCATCAGCAGTCCCGTGGGCAGCCGCGAGACGTTGTCCATCCGCAGCTGCACCCGGGCCTCCGAGCCCGCAGGGACCCGGCCCGGGGCCAGCCGGCGGCTGCCGGAGACCCGGTAGCGGGTGCGGTGCAGGGCGTACACGCAGATCAGCGGCAGTGCGGCGAGCAGCAGGCCGACCCGCAGCAGCTCGCCCTGCCCGAGGACGTACGCGCACCCGGCGGCGGCGATCCCGGCGGCCAGGAAGGAGCGGCCGCGGGTGGTGAGGCCGGACAGCGAGGACCGCAGGCCGTCGGAGGCCCGGCCGCGGTCCACCGGGCCGCCGGCGTCGCCGCCCGGGGCACCGGCGCCCATCAGAAGCCCCGGATGCCCGCGCCGGGCGGCATCTCGCCGCGGACGTGCGCGGCCGGGACGGGGGTGCGCTGGAGGATGTCGTGGACGACCTGCTCGGCACTGCGCCGGTTCAGCTGCGCCTGCGCGGTGGGCAGCAGCCGGTGCGCGAGGACGGGGCCGGCCAGGGTCTGGACGTCGTCGGGCAGCACGTAGTCCCGGCCGGAGAGCGCGGCGGAGGCCTTCACGGCGCGCAGCAGGTGCAGGGTGGCGCGCGGCGAGGCGCCCAGGCGCAGGTCCGGGTGGCTGCGGGTGGCGGAGACCAGGTCGACGAGGTAGCGCCGGACCGGCTCGGCGACGTACACCTCGCGGACGGCCTCGATGAGCTTGACGATGTCGTGGGCGTGCGCGACGGCCGCCAGGTCCTCCAGGGGGGAGGTCCCGCCGTGCACGTCGAGCATCTGCAGCTCGGCCTCGGGCCCCGGGTAGCCGACGGAGACGCGCGCCATGAAGCGGTCGCGCTGGGCCTCGGGCAGCGGGTAGGTGCCCTCCATCTCCACCGGGTTCTGGGTGGCGACGACCATGAAGGGGGTGGGGAGCGCGTAGGTGGTGCCGTCGATGGTGACCTGGCCCTCCTCCATCGACTCCAGCAGCGCGGACTGGGTCTTGGGCGAGGCGCGGTTGATCTCGTCGCCGATGACGATCTGGGCGAAGATCGCGCCCGGCTTGAACTCGAACTCGCGGCGCTGCTGGTCGTAGATGCTCACGCCGGTGATGTCGGAGGGCAGCAGGTCGGGGGTGAACTGGATGCGCTGCACCGAGCAGTCGATGGACTTGGCGAGGGCCTTGGCCAGCATGGTCTTGCCGACGCCGGGCACGTCCTCGATCAGCAGGTGCCCCTCGGCCAGCAGCACGGTCAGCGCGAGGCGTACGACCTCGGGCTTGCCCTCGATGACGCTCTCGACCGAGTGGCGCACCCGCTCCGCCGTGCTGGTCAGATCCGCGAGGCTCGCTCGGTCGTCGTACGTGGTCACCTGGTTCTCCTCGGTCCTGGCTCAGGGCCGACGCCCTTGGCGCATGAACCGGCCCACCCCGAAACACGGGCACGCCCCCGGGGTTCCCGGGGGGATGCCACCCCGCATTGTTGACGGCTTTGCGGCCTGGTGTCACTCAGGAGCCGGGATCGATCTCCCGCAGCAGCCCGGTGTGCACGTCGAAGACGAAGCCTCGCACATCGTCCTTGTGCGGCAGGAAGGGGTTCGTGCGGACCCGCTGCATGGACTGGCGGACGTCCTGGTCCACGTCGCGGAAGGCCTCGACGGCCCAGGCGGGGCGCTGGCCGACCTCGTCCTCCAGCTCGTGCCGGAAGTCCTCGGTCAGCCGCTCCAGGCCGCAGCCGGTGTGGTGGATGAGTATCACCGCGCGCGTGCCCAGGGCGCGCTGGCTGATGGTGAGGGAGCGGATGGTGTCGTCGGTGACCACGCCGCCCGCGTTGCGGATGGTGTGGCAGTCGCCGAGTTCGAGGCCGAGGGCGGCGTGCAGGTCGAGCCGGGCGTCC
The DNA here is from genome assembly GCF_046548835.1 of Streptomyces sp. cmx-4-9. NCBI lineage: Bacteria > Bacillati > Actinomycetota > Actinomycetes > Kitasatosporales > Streptomycetaceae > Streptomyces > Streptomyces sp. cmx-4-9. The sequence continues at coordinate 221,196 of NZ_JAEBEE010000008.1, forward strand.
ATACAGGCCACCACGGCCACCTGCAGTACGGGACGGGCGTCCATTCCCGGGTCGTTGAACCGGGACGCGTACGACCGGTTCGCCTCGACCAGACGGTCGGTGACGGAGCGGCCGCCGGGTGCCTCGGATGCGGACGCGGCGGGCAGGGATGCGGAAGTCGACATGGGTACGACGGTAGTGGTCACAGCTGGTGAAGGCCTCGCGTGAAGATGGACAAAGAACATCAACGAGGCGGGTTGTGAGCTAACCCACAGGGGTGGCCGGGGGCACCCGTCCGGGTGATTCGGGGCGGTCGCCGGTTCACGGCGAGCGTCCCGCACGGCGCGCGGGGCGGTTCGTTGACCGCGGCGACCGTTGCACTAAAGTGACGCGAACCGGCCGGAGCCCGGCCCTGACCGGCCGCCCGGCCCCCGATGAACACTCCGCGTGCGCGGCGCGTACGTACGGCCCGGCCGTCCTCCGCCCACCGGCCGGCCGGCGCCGTCTCCCGGCGCCGGCGGACCGGCCCCCCTCACGGGGCGCCTCCCGGCGCCAGCCGGGGAGGGCGGGGGACCCGGCGGTGCGTACGCCTGCCGCGCCGTTATCTGAGAGGGCGCTTTGACTAGCGAGTCCCGACACGTCCCGGTGATGCTCCAGCGGTGCCTGGACCTGTTGGCCCCGGCGCTGGAGAGGCCCGGGGCCGTCGTCGTCGACTGCACCCTCGGCCTCGGCGGCCACAGCGAGGCCCTGCTGACCCGGTTCCCCGAGGCGCGCCTGATCGGCCTCGACCGCGACAAGGAGGCCCTGCGGCTCTCCGGCGAACGGCTCGCCCCCTTCGGGGACCGGGCCACCCTGGTCCACGCGATCTACGCCGACCTCGCCGAGGTCCTCGACGGACTCGGCATCCCGGCCGTCCAGGGCATCCTCTTCGACCTCGGCGTCTCCTCGATGCAACTGGACGAGGCCGACCGCGGCTTCGCCTACGCGCAGGACGCCCCGCTGGACATGCGGATGGACCAGACGACGGGCATCAGCGCGGCCGAGGTGCTCAACACCTACGCGCCGGGCGAGCTCGTGCGGATCCTGCGCCAGTACGGCGAGGAGAAGCAGGCCAAGCGGATCGTGTCGGCCGTGGTCCGGGAGCGTGACAAGGAGCCCTTCACCGACAGCGCCCGGCTCGTCGAGCTGATCCGCGACTCCCTGCCGCAGGCGGCCAAGCGGACCGGCGGCAATCCGGCCAAGCGGACCTTCCAGGCCCTGCGCATCGAGGTCAACGGAGAGCTGTCCGGGCTGGAGCGGGCGATCCCGGCGGCGGTGGACCGGATCGCCGTCGGCGGCCGCATCGCCGTGCTCTCCTACCACTCGCTGGAGGACCGGCTCGTCAAGCAGGTCTTCGCGGCGGGCGCGACCTCCACGGCGCCGCCCGGGCTGCCGGTGGTCCCCGAGAAGTACCAGCCCAAGCTGAAGCTGCTGACGCGCGGCGCGGAGCTGCCCACGGAGGAGGAGATCGCCGAGAACCGGCGGGCCGCCCCGGCCCGGTTCCGCGGGGTCGAACGCATCCGGGCGGCCCACCTGTGAGCGCCGCGGGCGGGTCCGGGAGGGCGGGGAAGGTCGCCACGCTGACGCGCGGCCAGGCCGCCCGCCTCGGCCGGGCGCTCGGCAGCGGCCGTCCGGCCCGCCCCGGCGGACCCGCGGGCGCCGGCCCGGCCGGCCAGGCGGCCCGGATGCCGTTCGTCCTGCTGGTCGTGGCCCTGCTCGGCGGCGGGCTGATCAGCCTGCTGCTGCTCAACTCGGCGCTCAACGAGGGGTCCTTCCAGCTGAGCCGGCTGAAGAAGGAGACCACCGCCCTCACCGACGAGGAACAGGCCCTGCAGCGCGACGTGGACGCCCACTCGGCGCCGGACGCGCTCCAGCGGCGCGCCGTCGAGCTGGGCCTGGTCCCGGGCGGCAGCCCCGTCTTCCTCGGCCCGGACGGCAAGGTCAGCGGCGCCGTCTCGGTGGCCGAGCCCCCGCCGGCGCCCTCCCCGCCGCCGTCCGCCCCGGCGGCGGCCCCCTCCGCCCCGGCGGGCTCCGCTCCCGCGCCGGCGGCGGCCCCGTCCGCCCCGGCGGCCTCCGCTCCCTCCCCGGCGGGCTCGGCCCCCGCCTCCGCACCGGCGCCGGGTCGGTCGCCGGCCGGCCAGGCCGCCCCGCAGCCGCAGCAGCAGCCCAACCAGCCACCCGGAAGGTGACGTCGTGACGCGGATGCCCGCGGGGCCTTCCCCCGCTCCCTCCTTCCCCCGCCCGCCCGCCGGGGCGGTGGCCGCGTGAGTCCGCAGGAGCCGCCGCGGCGGCGGGTCCCCGGGCCCGGACGGCCCCGCCCCGGCGAGCGGGCCCGGGCCGGCTCCGCACGGCCGGCGGCCCGCTCCGGTACGCGCCGGCCCGCCCCGGCCCGCCGGCCCCACACCATCCGGCTCGGCAGCCCCCGGCCCCGGCTGCGGCTGGTCAGCGTCGGCCTCACCCTGGTCATGCTGGTGTTCGTGGTCCGACTGCTCCAGGTCCAGGCCGTCGACGCCCGCGCCTTCTCCGCGGAGGCCTCGAAGAACCGCTACACCAGCGTCAAACTGGCCGCCGAGCGCGGCGAGATCACCGACCGCAGGGGCGTGGCCCTGGCCACCAGCGTGGATGCGTACGACATCACCGCCGACCCCAAGATGTTCACCCCGCAGGACAGCAAGGCCCCCGACGCCCCCGAGCAGGCCGCCGCCCTGCTCGCGCCGATCCTCGGCAAGGACGCCGCGGAGATCGCCGGCCGCCTGAAGTCGCCGAACAGCCGGTACGTGGTCCTCGCGCAGCGCCAGACCCCCCAGGTCTGGAACCAGATCAAGGACCTCAAGCGGGTCTTCTCCGACAAGGCGGCCGCCGACAAGAAGAACAACGGCCCCGGCGCCAACGTCCTCGCGGGCGTGTTCAAGGAGGACAGCAGCAAGCGCGTGTACCCGGGCGGCGACCTGGCCGCCGGGATACTGGGCTACGTCAACGCCGAGGGCAAGGGCGGCGGGGGACTGGAGTCCTCCCTCGACAAGAAGCTCGCGGGCAAGGACGGCGAGGTCACCTACGCGCAGTCGGGCGGCCGCCGGGTCCCCACCGCCGGCTCCAGCGAGAAGCCCGCCGTGCCCGGTGACGACATCGAACTGACCATCGACCGCGACATCCAGTGGGCGGCGCAGAGCGCCATCGCCGAGCAGGTCCAGAAGTCCGAGGCCGACCGCGGCTACGTCATCGTCCAGGACACCCGCACCGGCGAGGTACTGGCCATGGCCAACGCCCCCGGCTTCGACCCCAACGACCTCACCCGGGCCAGTTCCGCGGCCATGGGCAACGCCGCGCTCCAGGACGTGTACGAGCCCGGCTCCACCGCCAAGGTGATGTCGATGGCCGCCGTCCTGGAGGAGAAGAAGGCCACGCCGCAGACGCACGTCGAGGTGCCCAACCGGCTGCACCGCGGCGACCGGCTGTTCAAGGACGACATCGACCACCCGACCTGGTACCTGACCCTCAACGGGGTCCTCGCCAAGTCCTCCAACATCGGCACCATCCTGGCCACCGGCCAGCTCGGGCCGACCCAGCCCGAGGCGAACAAGGTCCTGCACTCCTACCTGACCAAGTTCGGCATGGGGCGCCCCACCGGCCTGAACTACCCCGGCGAATCCCGCGGCATCCTCGCCGAGCCGCAGGACTGGTCCACCTCCCAGCAGTACACGATCCCCTTCGGCCAGGGCATGTCGCTCAACGCCATGCAGGCGGCCTCCGTGTACTCCACCGTCGCCAACGGCGGGGTGCGCATCGAACCCACCCTGGTCCGCGGCACCAAGGGCCCCGACGGCCGCTTCACCCCGGCGCCTGCCCCCGAGCAGAACCGGGTGGTCAGCCAGGAGACCGCCAAGACCCTCGCCGAAATGCTCGAATCCGTGGTCGACGACCAGGAGGGCACCGGAGTCAAGGCCCGCATCCCCGGCTACCGGGTCGGCGGCAAGACCGGCACCTCCAACCGGGTGGATCCGGCCACCGGCCGCTACAAGGGCTACACCGCCTCCTTCGCCGGGTTCGCCCCCGCCGACAACCCGCGCATCACCGTCTACTGCGCCATCCAGAACCCCACCAAGGGCAGCTACTTCGGCGGCCAGATCTGCGGCCCCATCTACAAGAAGGTCATGGAGTTCGCCCTCAAGACCCTCCAGATCGCCCCCACCGGAACCGCCCCCGCCGGGCTCCCGGTCACCTTCGACCCCGGCCCGCAGGCCGCTCCGCAGCCCAGTCCGCAGCCCGGTCCGTGACCCGCGACCCGGCCAGAAAAGCGTGAGGCACCATCAGTGACAACGATCACCCCGAATCCGGGGAACCAGTCCGCCGCCGACGCCGGGACCGGGCCCTCGCTTCGCGAGCGGGCGGCCGCGCCCGGTACGCTCACCGCCGTGCCCCACGCTGATCAGCCCAGAACCACCCAGAAAGCCGCCCCGGCAGTGCCGCCGGGAGCGCCCCGGCCCCTGACCGTCAGCCCGACCCCGCTGGGCGAGCTGGCGGCCCTGCTGGGCGTCCAGGTCCCCGGCGAGGCCGCGGTCACCGGCATCACGCACGACTCCCGTGCGGTGCGCCCCGGTGACGTCTACGCGGCCCTGCCCGGCGCCCGGCTGCACGGCGCCGACTTCGCCGCCCAGGCGGCGGACCTCGGCGCAGCGGCCGTGCTCACCGACCCCTCGGGCGCCGACCGCGCGGCCGCAACCGGTCTGCCGGTGCTCGCCGTCGACGACCCGCGCGGCCGGATGGGCGAGCTCGCCGCCGCGATCTACGGCCGCCCCGGCGAGGGCCTGCTGCAGATCGGCATCACCGGGACCTCGGGCAAGACCACGACGGCGTACCTCGTCGAGGGCGGCCTGCGGGCGGCGGGACGCAGCACCGGGCTCATCGGCACCGTCGAGATGCGCATCGGTGACGAGCGGATCAAGTCCGAGCGCACCACCCCCGAGGCGACCGACCTCCAGGCCCTCTTCGCGGTCATGCGCGAACGCGGGGTCGAGGCCGTCGCCATGGAGGTCTCCAGCCACGCCCTGGTCCTCGGCCGGGTCGACGGCTGCGTCTTCGACGTCGCCGTCTTCAACAACCTCAGCCCGGAGCACATGGAGTTCCACTCCGACATGGAGGACTACTTCCAGGCGAAGGCGCAGCTCTTCACCGAGCGCCGCGCCCGCCTCGGGGTGGTCAACGTCGACGACGAGTACGGCCGCCGCCTCGCGAAGGAGGCGCCGATCCCGGTCGTCACCTTCTCCGCCGCCGGCGACCCGGCCGCCGACTGGCGCGCCGAGGACGTCGTGTTCGGGCACATGGACTCCACGCTGACCGTGGTCGGCCCGGAGGGGCAGCGGATCTCCGCCACCGCCCCGCTGCCCGGCCCGTTCAACGTCGCCAACACCGTCGCCGCGATCGCCACCCTCGCCGCGGCCGGCCTCGACCCGCAGACCGCCGCCGACGGCGTCGCCGCGGTCCCCGGGGTGCCCGGCCGCCTGGAGCGGGTGGACGCGGGCCAGCCGTACCTGGCCGTCGTGGACTACGCGCACAAGACCGACGCCGTCGAATCGGTGCTCCGCGCGCTGCGCGAGGTCACCACCGGCAAGCTGCACATCGTCCTCGGCTGCGGCGGCGACCGCGACACCACCAAGCGCGCCCCGATGGGCGCCGCGGCCGCCCGGTACGCCGACCTGGCCGTGCTGACCTCCGACAACCCGCGCTCCGAGGACCCGCTGGCGATCCTCGCCGCGATGTTCGAGGGCGCGGTGTCCGTACCACCCGACGAGCGGGCCGCCGTCGTGGTCGACGCCGACCGGGCGGCGGCCATCGCCGCGGCCGTCGCGCGCGCCGAGCCCGGCGACACCGTGCTGGTGGCGGGCAAGGGCCACGAGCAGGGCCAGGACACCGCAGGCGTCGTACGGCCCTTCGACGACCGGCAGGTGCTCCGGGCCGCGATCGGGCTCCGGCAGCAGCAGGCAGAGCGGGCCGCGCAGGCCGCGTCCCCCGAGCAGGTCCGACAGGCCGAGGTGAACCAGTGATCGACCTCTCCCTCGCCGAGATCGCCGACATCACCGGCGGGCGGCCCCACGACATACCGGATCCGTCGGTGCGGATCAGCGGGCCCGTCGTCATCGACTCCCGCCAGGTGGAGGCCGGCAGCCTCTTCGCGGCCTTCGACGGCGAGCACGTCGACGGGCACGACTACGCGGTGCGGGCGGTCGAGGCGGGCGCCGCGGCCGTCCTCGCGGCCCGGCCGGTGGGGGTGCCCGCCGTCGTCGTCCCTGACGTCGAGAAGGCGCTCGGAGCCCTCGCCCGCGCGGTCGTCGAGCGTCTCGGCACCGACGTGGTGGCCCTGACCGGCTCCGCCGGCAAGACCTCCACCAAGGACCTCATCGCCCAGGTGCTCCAGGCCCACGCGCCCACGGTGTGGACCCCCGGCTCCCTGAACAACGAGATCGGCCTGCCGCTCACCGCGCTGAAGGCCACCGCGCAGACCCGCCACCTGGTCCTGGAGATGGGGGCCCGCGGCATCGGCCACATCGCCTACCTGACCGGGCTCACCCCGCCGCGCATCGGCCTCGTCCTCAACGTCGGGACCGCGCACATCGGCGAGTTCGGCGGCCGTGAGCAGATCGCCCAGGCCAAGGGGGAGCTGGTCGAGGCACTGCCGGCGGCGGCCGAGGGCGGCGTCGCCGTCCTCAACGCCGACGACCCGCTGGTCCGCGCGATGAGCAGCCGCACCCGGGCCCGCACGGTCTTCTTCGGTGAGGCCGACGAGGCCGAGGTACGGGCCACCGATGTGCGCATGGGACCGGGGGGACGTCCCTCCTTCACACTCCACACACCCACCGGGTGCAGTGATGTGACCTTGCGGCTGTACGGTGAGCACCACGTGTCGAACGCGCTCGCCGCGGCCGCCGTCGCCCATGTACTGGGCATGTCCGCATCGGAGATCGCCACCGCGCTCTCCGGGGCGGGCACCCTGTCCCGGTGGCGGATGGAGGTCACCGAGCGGGCGGACGGCGTGACGATCGTCAACGACGCCTACAACGCGAACCCCGAGTCCATGCGGGCCGCCCTGCGCGCGCTTGCCGCGATGGGCGGCACCGCGAGGGCCGAGGGGGGACGCACGTGGGCGGTGCTCGGCCCCATGGCCGAACTCGGTGACGCATCGCTCGCCGAGCACGACGCGGTGGGACGGCTTGCCGTCCGGCTCAACGTGAGCAAGCTCGTCGCAGTCGGGGGCAGGGAAGCGTCCTGGCTGCAACTGGGCGCATATAACGAGGGTTCGTGGGGTGAGGAGTCGGTGGTCGTGTCCGACGCGCAAGCGGCGGTCGACCTGTTGCGCAGGGAACTGCGCCCGGGTGACGTCGTGCTGGTGAAGGCTTCGAGGTCGATCGGTCTGGAGCGGGTCGCGCTGGCGTTGCTGGAGCGCGAGGGCGAGGTCGCCGACCGATGAGGCAGATCCTGTTCGCCGGAGTCATCGGACTCTTCCTCACGCTCGTCGGCACCCCGCTGCTGATCAAGCTGCTGGCCCGCAAGGGCTACGGCCAGTTCATCCGCGACGACGGCCCCCGCGGCCACGCCGGGAAGAAGGGCACGCCCACCATGGGCGGCATCTCCTTCATCCTGGCGACGCTCGTCGCGTACGCCCTGACGAAGGTCATCACCGGCGAGCCGGTGAGCCTCTCGGGCCTGCTCGTGCTCTTCCTGATGGCGGGCATGGGACTGGTCGGCTACCTGGACGACTACATCAAGATCGTCAAGCGGCGCTCCCTCGGCCTGCGGGCCAAGGCGAAGATGTCCGGCCAGCTGATCGTCGGCATCGCCTTCGCGGTGCTCGCGCTCCAGTTCAAGGACTCGCGCGGGCTGACCCCGGCGTCCACCAGGCTCTCGTTCGTCACGGACTTCGGCTGGTCGATCGGGCCGGTGCTGTTCGTCGTCTGGGCGCTGTTCATGATCCTGGCGATGTCCAACGGCGTGAACCTGACCGACGGTCTGGACGGCCTGGCCACCGGCGCCGCGGTGATGGTCTTCGGCGCCTACACCTTCATCGGCGTGTGGCAGTACCAGGAGTCCTGCGTGAACGCGCAGGACCTGACCAACCCGGGCGCCTGCTTCGAGGTCCGCGACCCGCTGGACCTCGCGGTCGTGGCCTCCGCCCTGATGGGCGCCTGCTTCGGCTTCCTGTGGTGGAACACCTCGCCCGCCAAGATCTTCATGGGTGACACCGGCTCCCTGGCGCTCGGCGGCGCCCTCGCCGGCCTGGCGATCTGCTCCCGCACGGAGTTCCTGATCGCCCTGCTCGGCGGCCTGTTCGTCCTCATCACCATGTCGGTCGTCATCCAGGTCGGCTCCTTCAAGATGACCGGCAAGCGGGTCTTCCGGATGGCGCCGCTGCAGCACCACTTCGAACTCAAGGGCTGGTCCGAAGTCCTTGTCGTGGTCCGCTTCTGGATCATCCAGGGCATGTGCGTGATCGTGGGTCTCGGTCTCTTCTACGCGGGATGGGCAGCCGACAAGTGACCTCCTGGCAGGGCAAGAACATCACCGTCGCCGGCCTCGGCGTGAGCGGCGTCAGCGCCGCCCGCGCCCTGGCCGGCCTCGGCGCGTCGGTGACCGTCGTCGACGGCGGCGACGGCGAGGGCCACCGGGCCCGCGCCGCCGAACTGGCCGCCCTGGGCATCTCCGTACGCCTGGGCGACGCGCAGACCCTCCCCGAGGGCACCGACCTGGTCGTCACCTCGCCCGGCTGGAAGCCCGAGAGCCCGCTCTTCGCGGCCGCCGGACGGGCGGGCGTCGAGGTGGTCGGCGACGTGGAGATCGCCTGGCAGCTGCGCGGGGAGAACGCCGCCCCCTGGCTGGCGATCACCGGCACCAACGGCAAGACCACCACCACCCAGATGCTGGCCTCGATCCTCAAGGCTGCCGGCCTGCGGACCGCGGCCGTCGGCAACATCGGCACCCCGATCATCGACGTGGTGCTCGACGAGGGTGCGTACGACGTGCTCGCCGTCGAACTCTCCAGCTACCAGCTGCACTGGGCGCCCTCCGTGCGCGCCCACTCCGCGGCCGTGCTCAACCTCGCCCCGGACCACCTCGACTGGCACGGCTCCATGGGGGCCTACGCCGCCGACAAGGGCCGCATCTACGAGGGCAACACCGTGGCCTGCGTCTACAACGCCGCCGACCCGGCCACCGAGAAGCTGGTCGAGGACGCCGACGTCGAGGAAGGCTGCCGGGCGATCGGCTTCACCCTCGGCGCCCCGGGCCCCTCCATGCTCGGCGTGGTCGACGGGATCCTCGTCGACCGGGCCTTCGTCGCGAACCGGCAGAAGAACGCCCAGGAACTCGCACAGGTCGAGGACGTCAACCCGCCCGCCCCGCACAACATCGCCAACGCGCTCGCCGCCGCGGCCCTGGCCCGCGCCTTCGGCGTGGAGCCGCGCGCGGTCCGCGACGGGCTGCGCAACTTCCGCCCCGACGCGCACCGGGTCGCGCACGTGGACGAGGTGGCCGGGGTCGGGTACGTCGACGACTCCAAGGCCACCAACACGCACGCCGCCGAGGCCTCCCTGGCGGCCTTCGAGCCGGTCGTCTGGATCGCGGGCGGGCTCGCCAAGGGCGCTGCCTTCGACGAGCTCGTGCAGAAGTCGGCCAAGCGGCTGCGCGGGGTGGTGCTGATCGGCGCCGACCGGGCCCTCATCGCCGAGGCGCTGGCGCGACACGCCCCCGAGGTCCCGGTCGTCGACCTCGCCCGGACCGACACTGGGGCGATGCTCGCGGCGGTCCGGGAAGCGGCCCGGCTGGCCGAGCCCGGCGACACGGTCCTGCTGGCGCCTGCCTGCGCCTCCATGGACATGTTCGCGAACTACAACAAGCGCGGGGACGCATTCGCCGACGCGGTGCGCGAACTGGCCGCCGGGGACGCTGCGGACGCGGCCGGCTCCTAGGGCTCCGGAACACGACGGTTCCCTCCGGCCGGCCGCTCGCCCGTACGAGTGGAGGGGAAGATCACAGATGCCGGCCAAGCAAATGCTGCCGGGGCGGCGGCCGTCCGCGGTCCGGGTGAGGGGCCGGGTCCGCCCGGCGGCGAACGTGCGGCGGCCCGGGGGCCGCGGGCCGCTGGCGCGACTGCGGCGTACGCAGCAGCAGCTGCGCAGGGCCTGGGACCGCCCCCTCACCGCGTACTACCTGATCTTCGGCAGCTCGCTGCTGATCACGGTGCTCGGCCTGGTGATGGTCTACTCGGCGTCCATGATCAAGGCGCTCCAGCTCGGCCTGGGTGACGCCTACTTCTTCAAGAAGCAGTTCCTGGCCGCCCTGCTGGGCGCGGGGCTGCTGCTGATCGCCTCCCGGATGCCGGTCAAACTGCACCGCGCGCTCTCCTACCCGGTGCTGGCCGGCACGCTCTTCCTGATGGTCCTGGTCCAGGTCCCCGGGATAGGAGTGTCGATCAACGGCAACCAGAACTGGATCTCCCTCGGCGGCCCCTTCATGCTCCAGCCCAGCGAGTTCGGCAAGCTGGCGCTGATCCTGTGGGGCGCCGACCTGCTGGCGCGCAAGGGCGACAAGGGGCTGCTGGACCAGTGGAAGCATCTGCTGGTGCCGCTGGTCCCGGTGGCCTTCCTGCTGCTCGGACTGATCATGCTCGGCGGGGACATGGGCACCGCCATGATCCTCGGCGCCATCCTGTTCGGCCTGTTGTGGCTGGCCGGTGCGCCGACCCGGCTGTTCGTCGGGGTGCTGGCGTTCGCTGGTGTGATCGTCGCACTGCTGATCAAGACCAGCCCGCACCGGATGGACCGGCTGGAGTGCCTCGGCGCCACCGAACCCGGCAAGAACGACCTCTGCTGGCAGGGCGTGCACGGGATCTATGCCCTCGCCTCGGGCGGGTGGTTCGGTTCCGGCCTCGGCGCCAGTGTGGAGAAATGGGGGCAACTCCCCGAAGCCCACACCGACTTCATCTTCGCCATCACCGGCGAGGAACTGGGTCTGGCGGGGACGCTGTCGGTGCTCGCCCTGTTCGCGGCCCTAGGCTATGCGGGTATCCGCGTGGCCGGACGCACGGAGGACTCCTTCGTACGGTTTGCCGCGGGAGGCGTGACCACCTGGATCACGGCGCAGGCCGTGATCAACATCGGTGCGGTGCTCGGCCTGCTGCCGATCGCCGGAGTCCCGCTCCCGCTGTTCTCCTACGGAGGGTCGGCCCTGCTGCCGACCCTGTTCGCGGTCGGACTGCTCATCGCCTTCGCGCGGGAGGAGCCGGCGGCGCGCGCGGCCCTCGCGATGCGGCAGCCGAAGACCGGCTGGAAGCGGACCGTGGTGAGATGGAAGTCGATGAGACGGCGCGTCAAGAAGCGTCCGTCCGGAGAGCGGTGAATTTCGGTGCATGTCGTACTCGCCGGTGGGGGGACCGCCGGCCACATCGAGCCGGCGCTCGCCCTCGCGGACGCCCTGCGCAGGCAGGACCCTTCAGTGGGCATCACCGCCCTGGGCACGGAGCGCGGACTCGAAACGCGCCTGGTGCCGGAGCGGGGCTACGAACTCGGGCTGATCCCCGCCGTACCGCTGCCGCGCAAGCCCACCCCGGAGCTGATCACCGTCCCCGGGCGGCTGCGCGGCACGATCAAGGCCGCGGAGCAGATCCTGGAGCGCACCAAGGCCGACTGCGTCGTCGGCTTCGGCGGCTACGTGGCCCTGCCCGGCTACCTCGCCGCCAAGCGGCTCGGGGTGCCGATCATCGTCCACGAGGCCAACGCCCGGCCCGGACTGGCCAACAAGATCGGCTCCCGCTACGCGCACGCCGTCGCGGTCTCCACCCCCGACAGCAAGCTCCGCGGCGCCCGCTACGTGGGCATCCCGCTGCGGCGCTCGATCTCCACCCTCGACCGGGCCGCGGTGCGCCCCGAGGCGCGCGCCGCCTTCGGCCTGGACCCCAACCTGCCCACGCTGCTGGTCTCCGGCGGCTCGCAGGGCGCCCGCCGCCTGAACGAGACCATCCAGCAGATCGCGCCGACCCTCCAGCGCTCCGGGATCCAGATCCTGCACGCGGTGGGGCCGAAGAACGAACTGCCGCGTGTCGACAACATGCCCGGGATGCCGCCGTACGTCCCGGTACCGTACGTGGACCGGATGGATCTCGCGTACGCCGCCGCCGACATGATGCTGTGCCGCGCGGGGGCGATGACCGTCGCCGAACTGTCCGCCGTCGGGCTCCCGGCCGCCTACGTCCCGTTGCCGATCGGCAACGGCGAACAGCGGCTCAACGCCCAGCCGGTGGTCAAGGCCGGAGGCGGTCTGCTCGTGGACGACGCGGAACTGACGCCCAAGTGGGTGCTCGGCCAGATCGTCCCGGTGCTGTCCGATCCGCACCGCCTGTACGAGATGTCCCGGGCCGCAGGCGAGTTCGGCCGCCGGGACGCCGACGACCTGCTGGTCGCCATGGTGTACGAGGCCATCGCGGCCCACAGGAACCACTGACGCAGGAGGCAGGAGTGGCCGGAGCGCCGACCGCCCAGCGCGGGACACCGTTTTCCGAACGGCCCGACGGGTCAGCCCGCCAGGGCTCCGGCCCCGCCAAGCCCCCCGAGGCGCCCGGCAAGCCGAAGCGACCCGGCCCGCGGGGCCTGGGCGGACGCGCCCGCCGGGGCCCCGTACTGGCCGCCCTCGCCGCAGCGGCGGTGCTCGCGGGCGCCGTCACCTGGGCCCTGTACGGCTCTTCGTGGCTGCGCGTCGAGAAGGTCACGGCGACCGGCACCGGCGTGCTCACACCCGAGCAGGTGCTGGCCGCCGCGGCCGTCCCGGTGGGCGCCCCACTGGTGAGCATCGACACGGACGAGGTCGAGAAGCGGGTCAGGGGCCGGCTGCCCCGCATCGATTCGGTCGATGTGGTGCGGGCCTGGCCGCACGGAATCGGGCTGAAAGTGACGGAACGCAAACCCGTTCTGCTCATCAAGAAGGGCGCTGACTTCGTCGAAGTGGACGCTTCCGGTGTGCGATTCGACACGGTGGCGAAAGCGCCCGCCGGCGTCCCGGTCCTCGCACTGGACGCCGCGCGCTCCCCGAGTGCCCGCCGTTTCGACGAGGAGCGGCTGCTGCACGAGGCCGTACAGGTCGCCGGCGGCCTCCCGGCGGCCGTGGCCCGGCAGACCGTGCAGGTCAGAGTGGGTTCGTACGATGCGGTCGTGCTGGAGCTGACCGGGGGCCGCAGCGTGATGTGGGGGAGCGGCGAACTGGGTGATGCGAAGGGGCGCGCACTGACCGCCTTGTTGAAAGCCGCTCCGAAGGCCGGTCACTTCGACGTGAGCGTCCCCACCGCCCCTGCGGTGTCCGGGAGTTGACGTCGGGTCGAACAGCGGCGCACCCTGGTTGGCCAGCGATACGGGTGATCACATAGGGTGAAAAGAAAAACGGGAGGTTCGGCGTGTTCGTTGAACCCGCGCTACTTGTCGACTTAGTGTCCTGTTCGGAAGAGTCCAAGGAACAGACACACCCCTAACCCTAAACTTCAGGGTGAGGGTTCGGGTCGGCGCGTTCGGACCGTCCCTATTTCGGCATCAGTCGTCGCAACGCAGGCCCGCGAGGCGGCGACACGTAACTCGAGGCGAGAGGCCTTCGACGTGGCAGCACCGCAGAACTACCTCGCAGTCATCAAGGTCATCGGTGTCGGCGGCGGTGGTGTCAATGCCATCAACCGAATGATCGAGGTCGGTCTCAAGGGCGTCGAGTTCATCGCCATCAACACGGACGCCCAGGCGCTGTTGATGAGCGACGCCGACGTCAAGCTCGACGTCGGCCGGGAACTCACCCGCGGCCTCGGCGCCGGGGCCAACCCGGCGGTCGGTCGCAAGGCGGCAGAGGACCACCGCGAGGAGATCGAGGAGGTCCTCAAGGGGGCCGACATGGTCTTCGTCACCGCCGGTGAGGGCGGCGGCACCGGCACCGGCGGCGCGCCCGTCGTCGCCAACATCGCCCGCTCGCTCGGAGCCCTGACGATCGGTGTGGTCACCCGGCCGTTCACCTTCGAGGGCCGGCGCCGCGCGAACCAGGCGGAGGACGGCATCGCCGAACTCCGCGAAGAGGTCGACACCCTCATCGTCATCCCCAACGACCGGCTGCTGTCCATCTCGGACCGCCAGGTCAGCGTGCTCGACGCCTTCAAGTCGGCCGACCAGGTCCTGCTCTCGGGCGTCCAGGGCATCACCGACCTCATCACCACCCCGGGTCTGATCAACCTCGACTTCGCCGACGTCAAGTCCGTGATGTCCGAGGCCGGCTCGGCCCTGATGGGCATCGGCTCCGCCCGCGGTGACGACCGGGCCGTGGCGGCCGCCGAGATGGCGATCTCCTCGCCGCTGCTGGAGGCGTCCATCGACGGCGCCCGCGGTGTGCTGCTCTCCATCTCCGGTGGCTCCGACCTCGGTCTCTTCGAGATCAACGAGGCTGCGCAGCTGGTCAGCGAGGCCGCGCACCCCGAGGCGAACATCATCTTCGGCGCGGTCATCGACGACGCGCTCGGCGACGAGGTGCGGGTCACCGTCATCGCCGCCGGCTTCGACGGCGGACAGCCCCCGGCCCGCCGGGACAACGTCATCGGTGCGGCGTCCACCAAGCGCGAGGAGCCCGCCCCGGCTCCGGCCCGCGCCCCCGAGCCGGTCCGCCCGGCCTTCGGCGGACTCGGCTCGGTCACCCCGCGCGAGGACCCCCCGGCCCCCGTCGAGGCCGCCCCGGCCGAGGCCCAGGCGCCCGCGCCGCAGGTCCCGACGGCCCGGCCGTACCAGGACAGCCCGGCCGAGGAACTGGATGTCCCGGACTTCTTGAAGTGACACCGGAGCAGCACAGCGTGGGCGGCGCCCACTTCGCCTTCACCGACCGGTGGGGCGGAGTGAGCGCCGTTCCGTACGAAGAGCTCAACCTCGGCGGCGCGGTCGGAGACGACCCGGCCGCCGTTCTCGCGAACCGGGCCCGCGCGGCCCGGTCCCTGGGGCTGGAGCCGGACCGGGTGGTCTGGATGAACCAGGTCCACGGCCGGGACGTCGCCGTGGTCGAAGAGCCCTGGGGGGCCGGGGCGCAGATCCCCGCGGTCGACGCGGTGGTGACCGCCCGTCGGGGGCTGGCCCTCGCGGTGCTCACCGCCGACTGCACCCCGGTCCTGCTCGCCGACCCCGTTGCCGGGGTGGCGGGGGCGGCGCACGCGGGGCGGCCCGGACTGGTCGCCGGGGTGGTGCCCGCCGCGGTCGCGGAGATGGTCGCCCTGGGCGCTGAACCGGAGCGGATCACGGCCCGCACCGGACCCGCGGTCTGCGGGCGCTGCTACGAAGTGCCCGCGGAGATGCGGGAGGCGGTGGCCGAGGCGGTACCGGCCGCCCGGGCCGAGACCAGGTGGGGGACGCCGGCGGTGGACGTGGTCGCCGGGGTGCACGCCCAGCTCGCGGAGGCGGGGGTGGTGGACATCAGCGGATCCGGGTTCTGCACACTGGAGTCGCGGGACCACTTCTCGTACCGCCGCGACCGGGTGACCGGGCGGCTTGCCGGATATGTCTGGTTGGACTGAGCAATGACGGATCGTAAGGCGGAGCTCGCGGAGAACCTCGCCCGGGTGGAGGAGCGCATCTCCTCGGCCTGTGCGACCGCGGGGCGCGCGCGGAACGAGGTGACGCTCATCGTGGTCACCAAGACCTACCCCGCAAGCGACGTACGACTGCTGGCGGACCTCGGGGTCCGCCATGTTGCGGAGAATCGTGACCAGGATGCCGCCCCCAAGGCCGCGGCCTGCGCGGATCTGCCGCTCACCTGGCACTTCGTCGGCCAGTTGCAGACCAACAAAGTCCGTTCCGTGGCGGGATACGCGCACGAGGTGCAGTCGGTCGACCGGCCCCGGCTCGTGAGCGCCCTCTCGGCCGCGGCGGTGCACGGCGGCCGCGAACTCGGCTGCCTCGTCCAGCTCGCCCTCGACGCCGAGTCCGGGGAGCGCGGTACCCGCGGCGGCGCGGCGCCCGAGCAGTTGGCCGCACTTGCGGACCTCGTCGCGGCGGCGCCCGGACTGCGGATCGACGGAGTGATGACCGTCGCTCCGCTGGCCGGGCCGTACGCGGGGCGTGAACGGGCGGCGTTCGAGCGGCTGGTGGAATTGTCATCCCGCCTGCGCGCGGACCATCCTGCTGCCACGATGGTGTCGGCCGGGATGAGCGCAGACCTGGAACAGGCCGTTGCGGCCGGTGCGACACATGTACGCGTCGGCACTGCGGTACTCGGCGCGAGACCCCGGCTCGGGTAACGTCGCGAAGAAAGTCGGACCACAGCAGAAAATATGGTCATTCCCGCTGATGGGCGGGCAGACCACGTGGATCGCGGGCAGTTGGTGACATTCGTGACACGGCGGCACCTGCGACAGGGCGATCCACCACAGAGCGGAGGACTCAGAGAATGGCCGGCGCGATGCGCAAGATGGCGGTCTACCTCGGCCTCGTGGAGGACGACCGGTACGACAACCCGGGGTACGACCCCGACGACGAGTTCGAGCCCGAGCCGGAACCCGAGCGAGCCCGGGAGCGGGACCGCCGCCAACAGCCGGTTCACCAAGCACCCGTAGCGGACGAACCCGTACGAATTGCCCAGCCTCCGGCGCAACGGGAACCTATCCCAATTCCGGTGGAAAACGGACGTCCCGCGCGAATCGCCCCCGTGGCATCCATCACACCTGACCGCACCAACCTGGAGAAGAACTCACCCGTGATCATGCCCAAGGTCGTCTCCGAGCGGGAGCCGTACCGCATCACGACGCTGCACCCCCGGACCTACAACGAGGCCCGTACCATCGGGGAACACTTCCGTGAGGGCACTCCGGTGATCATGAACCTCACGGAGATGGACGACACGGATGCCAAGCGTCTCGTGGACTTCGCCGCCGGTCTCGTCTTCGGCCTGCACGGCAGCATTGAACGCGTGACACAGAAGGTGTTCCTGCTGTCGCCTGCTAACGTCGATGTCACGGCGGAGGACAAGGCCCGCATCGCGGAGGGCGGGTTCTTCAACCAAAGCTAGACCGATCCGTCAGACACGGGGCCGGGAACAGAGCGGGATACGGGGAGAGGGAAGCACGGGATGGGTGTCGCACTCGAGGTCGTCTACGTCGTGCTGGCGTGCTTCCTCGGCGTCCTGATCTTCCGACTGGTCATGGACTACGTCTTCCAGTTCGCACGTTCATGGTCGCCCGGCAAGGCGATGGTGGTCGTTCTGGAGGCCACCTACACTGTCACCGATCCACCGCTCAAGCTTCTGCGGCGGTTCATCCCGCCGTTGCGTCTCGGGGGCGTGGCACTCGACCTGTCCTTTTTCGTTCTGATGATCATCGTTTACATCCTCATCAGTTTCGTGAGCACCGCTGCGAGAAGCGTGTGAACGATGTGCTTCCCCGCAGGCGCGGGGACAGTCCCGATACGGTCTTGCCGACTGCCGACGACTACGTAGAGGTGAAGAAGACATGCCGCTGACCCCCGAGGACGTGCGGAACAAGCAGTTCACGACCGTCCGCCTCCGAGAAGGCTATGACGAGGACGAGGTCGATGCCTTCCTCGACGAGGTCGAATCCGAGCTGACGCGCCTGCTGCGCGAGAACGAGGACCTGCGCGCCAAGCTGGCCGCCGCCACGCGCGCCGCCGCGCAGAACCAGCAGCAGCAGGGCATGCGCAAGCCGGAGCCCCAGGACCAGCGAGGCCCGGGCGCCCCCGTGCCGGCGGCCATATCCGGCCCGCCGCAGCAGCAGCAACAGCAGCAGCAGATGGGCCCGCCGCAGCTGCCGGGCGGCCAGCCCCAGCTGCCCGCCGGTCCCGGCGGGCACGGCCAGCAGGGTCCCGGCCCGATGGGCGGCCCCATGCAGCAGCACCCCATGGGCGGACCGCAGGGCATGGGCCAGCAGGGCATGGGCCAGCAGGGCATGGGTCAGCAGCCCATGGGACAGCAGGGCATGGGCCAGCAGTCCATGGGCGGCCAGAACCCGCTCGGCCAGCAGATGCAGCCCATGGGGCAGCAGATGCAGCCGATGGGCCAGCAGATGCAGGGCATGGGCCAGCCCATGCACCAGCAGCAGCCGCAGCTCCCGCAGCAGGGCCCCGGCGGCGACAGCGCCGCACGCGTCCTGTCGCTGGCGCAGCAGACCGCCGACCAGGCGATCGCGGAGGCCCGTTCCGAGGCCAACAAGATCGTCGGCGAGGCCCGTTCGCGTGCCGAGGGCCTGGAGCGGGACGCCCGCGCCAAGGCCGATGCGCTGGAGCGGGACGCGCAGGAGAAGCACCGCGTCGCGATGGGCTCCCTGGAGTCCGCCCGCGCCACGCTGGAGCGCAAGGTCGAGGACCTGCGCGGCTTCGAGCGCGAGTACCGCACCCGCCTGAAGTCGTACCTGGAGTCCCAGCTGCGCCAGCTGGAGACGCAGGCCGACGACTCCCTGGCACCCCCGCGCAACCCGGGCGCCCCCTCGCTGCCGCCGTCGCCGTCGCCCTCGATGGCCCCGGCCGGTGCGATGGGCCACTCCATGGGCGGTCCCTCGATGGGCGGCCCGTCCCCCATGGGCGGTCCCTCGCCGATGGGCGGAGCCCAGTCCTACGGCGGCCAGCAGCAGATGTCCCCGGCCATGACCCAGCCGATGGCTCCGGTCCGGCCGAACGCGCCGCAGCCGATGCAGGCGCCGTCGCCGATGCGCGGCTTCCTGATCGACGAGGACGACAACTAGGCGCCGCGCCGCAGGTCGGCAGTCGCTTCAACGGGCCGGGCCCGGTTCCCCTCAGGGGGCACCGGGCCCGGCCCGTTCCCGTACCGGGGTGCGGCTGCGGGGACGGGCGGGGCCGCGCCTGCCGGGCTCTGCCCGGACCCGCGCCTCAAACGCCGGCGGGGCTGGTCCTGGCTCCTGCCGTCGGAGGCGTGCAGCCGGGTGTCCCGGGATCCGCCCGACACGGGCGAATCCAGCCCCGCCGGCGCTTGAGGCGCGGGCGCGGAGCGCCGTGTTCGTGCGGGAGCGGCAGAGGGGCGGAGAAACAGGACGGCCCGCACCACCCCCCGGGAGGGGAGTGGCGCGGGCCGCTTCGGTCCGGCAGGCGGTTACGCCTTGCGGAGGCGGAACGTCAGGGACAGGGCCTCGTCCGCGAAGGGGTCTCCGTACGAGGCGTCCGCGTCGCCGGCGGCGAAGTCCGTGGCCAGGACCTCGTCCGCGATCAGGGCCGCGTGGTCCGTCAGGGCCGTCACGACCTCTCCGTCCGACGAGGACCACCGCAGGGCGATCCGGTCCGCCACGTCCAGGCCGGAGTTCTTCCGGGCCTCCTGGATCATGCGGATCGCGTCCCGGGCCAGGCCCGCCAGCCGCAGCTCCGGGGTGATCTCCAGGTCGAGGGCGACCGTCGCACCGGAGTCCGAGGCCACCGACCAGCCCTCGCGCGGGGTCTCCGTGATGATGACCTCCTCCGGGCTGAGGGACACGCTCTCGCCGTTCACCTCGACCTCGGCGGAGCCGGACCGCAGCGCCAGCGACAGCGCCGCGGCGTCGGCAGCGGCCACCGCCTTCGCGACGTCCTGCACGCCCTTGCCGAAACGCTTGCCCAGCGCACGGAAGTTGGCCTTCGCGGTGGTGTCCACCAGGGACCCGCCCACCTCGGACAACGAGGCCAGCGAGGAGACGTTCAGCTCCTCCGTGATCTGCGACTGCAGCTCGGCGGAGAGCCTGTCGAAGCCCGCGGCGCCGACCAGGGCCCGGGAGAGCGGCTGGCGGGTCTTGACGCCGGACTCGGCCCGCGTGGCGCGGCCCAGCTCCACCAGGCGGCGGACCAGCTGCATCTGCTGCGAGAGCAGCGGGTCCACGGCGGAGGCGTCCGCCTGCGGCCAGGTGGACAGGTGCACCGACTCCGGGGCGTCCGGGGTGACCGGGACGACCATGTCCTGCCAGACCCGCTCCGTGATGAACGGGGTCAGCGGGGCCATCAGCCGGGTGACCGTCTCCACCACGTCGTGCAGGGTGCGCAGCGCGGCGGCGTCGCCCTGCCAGAAGCGGCGGCGCGAGCGGCGGACGTACCAGTTGGACAGGTCGTCGACGAACGCGGAGAGCAGCTTGCCCGCGCGCTGGGTGTCGTACGACTCCATCGCCTCCGTCACCTCGGAGGTGAGGGAGTGCAGCTCCGAGAGGAGCCACTTGTCGAGGACCGGGCGGTCGGCCGGCGCCGGGTCGGCCGCGGACGGCGCCCAGTTCGACGTCCGGGCGTACAGGGCCTGGAAGGCCACCGTGTTCCAGTAGGTCAGGAGGGTCTTGCGGACGACCTCCTGGATGGTGCCGTGGCCGACGCGGCGGGCCGCCCACGGGGAGCCGCCGGCCGCCATGAACCAGCGCACCGCGTCCGCGCCGTGCTGGTCCATCAGCGGGATGGGCTGCAGGATGTTGCCCAGGTGCTTGGACATCTTGCGGCCGTCCTCGGCGAGGATGTGGCCGAGGCAGACCACGTTCTCGTAGGAGGACTTGTCGAAGACGAGGGTGCCGACCGCCATGAGGGTGTAGAACCACCCGCGGGTCTGGTCGATGGCCTCCGAGATGAACTGCGCCGGGTAGCGCTTCTCGAAGACTTCCTTGTTCTTGTACGGGTAGCCCCACTGCGCGAACGGCATCGAACCCGAGTCGTACCAGGCGTCGATGACCTCGGGCACGCGGACGGCCTCCAGCGCGCAGCCCTCGTGGGTGCAGGTGAAGGTGACCTCGTCGATGTACGGGCGGTGCGGGTCGAGGCCGGAGAGGTCCTCACCGGTCAGCTCCGACAGTTCGGCGCGGGAGCCGATGCAGGTGAGGTGGTCCTCCTCGCAGCGCCAGATGGGCAGCGGGGTGCCCCAGTAGCGGTTGCGGGACAGGGCCCAGTCGATGTTGTTGTTCAGCCAGTCGCCGAAGCGCCCCTGCTTGACCGAGTCGGGGAACCAGTTCGTCTTCTCGTTCTCCCGCAGCATCGCGTCCTTGACGGCGGTGGTGCGGATGTACCAGGACGGCTGGGCGTAGTACAGCAGCGCCGTGTGGCAGCGCCAGCAGTGCGGGTAGCTGTGCTCGTAGGCGATGTGCTTGAAGAGCAGGCCGCGCGCGTCCAGGTCGGCGGTCAGCTTCTCGTCGGCCTTCTTGAAGAAGACGCCGCCGACCAGCGGGACGTCCTCCTCGAAGGTGCCGTCGGGGCGGACCGGGTTCACGACCGGCAGGCCGTACGCCCGGCAGACCGCGAGGTCGTCGGCGCCGAAGGCGGGGGACTGGTGGACCAGACCGGTGCCGTCCTCGGTGGTGACGTACTCGGCGTTCACGACGTAGTGGGCGGGTGCCGGGAACTCGATCAGGCCGAAGGGGCGCTCGTACGTCCAGCGCTCCATCTCCTTGCCCGTGAAGGACTCGCCGGTGGCCTCCCAGCCCTCGCCGAGCGCCTTCTCCAGCAGCGGCTGGGCGACGACCAGCTTCTGCGTGCCGTCGGTGGCCACCACGTAGGTGACCTCCGGGTGCGCGGCCACGGCGGTGTTGGACACCAGGGTCCAGGGGGTCGTCGTCCAGACGAGCAGGGCCGCCTCGCCGGCGAGCGGCCCGGAGGTCAGCGGGAAGCGGACGAAGACGGAGGGGTCGACGACCGTCTCGTAGCCCTGGGCCAGCTCGTGGTCGGAGAGGCCGGTGCCGCAGCGCGGGCACCAGGGGGCGACGCGGTGGTCCTGCGTGAGCAGGCCCTTGTTGAAGATCTCCTTCAGCGACCACCACACGGACTCGACGTACTCGGGGTCCATGGTCCGGTAGGCGTCGTCCAGGTCGACCCAGTAGCCCATCCGGGTCGTGAGCTCGGCGAAGGCGTCGGTGTGGCGGGTCACCGAGTCCCGGCACTTGGCGTTGAACTCGGCGATGCCGTACGCCTCGATGTCCTGCTTGCCGTTGAAGCCGAGCTCCTTCTCGACGGCGAGCTCGACGGGCAGGCCGTGGCAGTCCCAGCCGGCCTTGCGGGCCACGTGGTAGCCGCGCATGGTGCGGAAGCGGGGGAAGACGTCCTTGAAGACGCGGGCCTCGATGTGGTGCGCGCCGGGCATGCCGTTCGCGGTGGGCGGGCCCTCGTAGAAGACCCACTCGGGGCGGCCCTCGGACTGCTGCAGGGTCTTGTCGAAGGTCTTGCTCTCGCGCCAGAAGTCGAGGACGGCGTGTTCGAGGGCGGGCAGGTCGACCTGGGCGGGTACCGGGCGGTACTGCGGCGGTGTGGTCATGAGGCTGAACTCTTCCTCCGGCGGGGGTCTTCTCCGTCCGGAGGGACGAGAGCACGCAGCTCCCGCGGTACCACCCTCCTTGGCCCCCGGACGGATCCGGTGGCCCCCTCATTGGGGTGCGAAGCCGGTTCTACCAGCCCTCGCGGGCCTTCTTCCGGCGGCTCAGGGGTGATCCTTCACCTCGCGCTCGCCCCCGGGCTCTCACCGTCCCCGGGTCGCTCCTGGCTGCGTCCGACGCTACTCGTCCCCGTCCATGCCTTTCGCTGGGCCCAGTGTACGGGCCCGGGGGCCGCGCGGCCGACCGGTTTGCGGCGGGCCCGGCGGGGCCCGCCGCAGGGCGACCGGCCCGGCGTGGCGCCAGGCGCGGTGCGGGGCCGGCGTGACCCGAACGGGCCGACGCGGCGGTACGGGATTCCGCGGGGCGGGACGGGCGGGTTACCGGGCCTCCGGCTGGGCACAACGGATGCAGGTTGACCTCGTCGGATGCGAGCCCCGTTGCCGCGGGGCCGGTGTCGACTTATCGTTCCGGCACGATGCGGGAGCAATGATCGCAGTAGGTGAAGGGGCCGCGGCCATGGTGGCGAAGAAGACCGCCGGGAGTTCTGCCAGGACGGCTTCCGCCGAGGAGGTGCCGGCCGGGAAAGCCCCGGCGGAGAAGGCCGTGTCCACCCGGGTCGCGGCGAAGAAGACCGCGGCCGGCAAGGCCGCGGCCAAGAAGGCCGTGCAGAAGAAGGCCGTGCAGAAGACGGCTGCCGTGCAGAAGAAGGCCGCGGTGAAGACGGCCGAGGCCGGGAAGACCGCGGCGAGGAAGGCCGGGCCCGGGACGGCCGCGGCCCGGAAGGCGACCGCCGCACGCGCGGCCGGCGCCGACGGGACCGCCGTCTCCACGGCGGCCACCGGACAGGCGACCGCCGTCGAGGAGACGACCGCCGTCGAGAAGCGGAAGGCCACGGCCAAACCGGCCGCGGCCGAGGGGGCGGCGCAGGCCGCGAAGAAGACGGGAGTCCGGAAAGTGGTTGCCAAGAAGAGCACCGGGACGGCGAGGAAGGCGGCCACGGCCGCCACCAGCGGGCTGCCCAAGACACGCCCCACGGCGGCCTCGGCGCCGGGCGGCCTCGCCGTACGCCCCGGAGAGGACCCCTGGGCCCCGGAGGAGGTCGCCGAGGCCCGTACGGAGCTGACGTCGGAGGTCCTTCGGCTGCGCAACGAGCTGGACGCCTCGGAGGCGGCCATCTCCGGCCTGATGCGGGACTCGGGCGACGGCGCGGGCGACGACCAGGCCGACACGGGCACCAAGAACATCACGCGCGAGTCCGAGCTGGCGCTCGCCGCGAACGCCACCTCGATGCTGGAGCAGACCGAGCGGGCGCTGGAGCGGCTCGAAGCCGGCACGTACGGCCTCTGTGAGAACTGCGGGGAGCCCATCGGCAAGGCGAGGATGCAGGCCTTCCCGCGGGCCACGCTGTGCGTGGACTGCAAGCAGAAGCAGGAGCGGCGCCACTAGGGCGCCCCCGCTGCCGCCGCCCCCGGTGCCCGCCGGCGGCGGCGTGCGGTGTGCCTCCTGGCGGGCGCCGCGCGGGCCCCCTGACGTACCCTCGTGTTCCGTCAGGGTCCAGGAACCTGGCGGTGCTGTTCGTCGGCAACCTGGTTCGAGCTGATTCGAAGGACTCACGTGGCAGAGGCGGAGCGCATCATCGGTACGCCGGAGGTCGGGGACGACGCCCAGCCGGAGTCCGCCGAGCCCAGGGGGCACCGGCGGATCGCGGCGCTGCTCGTCGTCGCGGTGCTGGCGTACCTGCTCGATCTCGGCAGCAAGATGCTGGTCGTGGCGAAGCTGGAGCACCAGCCGCCGATCGAGGTCATCGGGGACCTGCTGCGGTTCGAGGCGGTCCGCAACCCGGGCGCCGCCTTCGGCTTCGGCGAGGCCTTCACGATCATCTTCACCTGCATCGCCGCCTCGGTGATCATCGTGATCGTGCGGCTGGCCCGCAAGCTGTACAGCCTGCCCTGGGCGATCGCCCTGGGCCTGCTGCTCGGCGGGGCGCTGGGCAACCTGACCGACCGGGTCTTCCGCTCGCCGGGCGTCTTCCAGGGCGCGGTCGTCGACTTCATCGCGCCGGCCCACTTCGCCGTCTTCAACCTCGCCGACTCCGCGATCGTGTGCGGCGGCATCCTGATCGTGCTGCTGTCGTTCAAGGGGCTGGACCCGGACGGGACCGTCCACAAGGACTGAGCGCGGGGCTGCCGTCCTGCCGAGTCCTGCATACTCGACGGGTGAGTACGATTCCCGAGATCCGCACCCTGCCCGTTCCCGATGGCCTCGAGGGCGAGCGCGTCGACGCCGCCATCGCCCGTATGTTCGGATTTTCCCGGACGAAGGCGGCCGAACTCGCGGCCGCGGGGAAGGTGTCGGTCGACGGCAGTGTCGTCGGGAAGTCCGAGCGGGTGCACGGCGGCGCCTGGCTCGAAGTCGAGATGCCCGCGCCGCCGCGGCCGGTCGAGGTCGTGGCCGAGCCCGTCCCCGGCATGGAGATCGTCCATGACGACGACGACATCGTCGTCATCATGAAGCCGGTGGGCGTCGCCGCCCACCCGAGCCCCGGCTGGACCGGCACCACCGTCATCGGCGGCCTCGCCGCGGCCGGCTACCGCATCTCGACCTCCGGCGCGGCCGAACGCCAGGGCATCGTGCACCGGCTCGACGTCGGCACGTCCGGCCTGATGGCCGTCGCGAAGTCGGAGCGGGCGTACACCTCCCTGAAGAACCAGTTCCGCGAGCGCGTCGTCGACAAGCGCTACCACGCGCTGGTGCAGGGCCATCCGGACCCGATGAGCGGCACCATCGACGCGCCGATCGGGCGCCACCCGAGCGCCGACTACAAGTGGGCGGTGACCCAGGACGGCAAGGCCTCCGTCACCCACTACGACCTCATCGAGGCCTTCCGCGCCGCCTCGCTGCTGGACATCAAGCTGGAGACCGGCCGCACGCACCAGATCCGCGTGCACATGGCGGCGCACCGGCACCCCTGCGTGGGCGACCTGACCTACGGCGCCGACCCCACCGTCGCCAAGCGGCTGGGCCTGACCCGCCAGTGGCTGCACGCGGTCCGGCTCGGCTTCGAGCACCCCTCGGACGGCCAGTGGGTGGAGTTCGAGAGCACCTACCCGGCCGACCTGCAGCACGCGCTGGACGTGATCCGGGCGGAGAGCGAGTGAGCGGCCCGGCCCCGGCTCCGGTGGAGGTGCGGGTCGTCTCCTCCGAGGCGGACCTGCAGGCCTGCTTCGCGGTGCGGACCGAGGTGTTCGTGATCGAGCAGTCCGTGCCGGAGTCGATCGAGTACGACGCGTACGACGCCGGGGCGGTGCACGTCCTGGCCGTGGACGCCGACGGGCGGCCGCTGGGCACGGGACGGCTGCTGCACGGCGCCGCCGCGCTGGGCAAGACCGGCTCGCCGGACGTGGGCTCGCTGGGCCGGCTGGCCGTCGCCCGGTCCGCCCGCGGGCTGGGCGTGGGCGTGGCACTGGTCCGCGCGATCGAGGCGGAGGCGGCCCGGCTGGGCCTCACCGCCGTCGACCTGGGCGCGCAGACGCACGCGCTCGGCTTCTACGAGCGGCTGGGGTACGTGGCGTACGGCCCGGAGTTCCAGGACGCGGGCATCCCGCACCGCTCCATGCGGCGCCCCCTGGCCGGGACCGCGCAGGCCTGACCCGGCCCGCTTCCCGGCCGACACGGGCCCGGTCGGGACCTTCGACCGTGGGTGCGGGGCGGGGCGGCCTGGCAGGGTGGGGGAGTGGATCAGCTGGCTCTGCTGTTCGTGCTGTTGCTCGGGGCCGTCGTGACGGTACCGCTCGGGGACCGTCTCGGGCTGCCCGCGCCCGTGCTCATGACCATCGGCGGGGTGGTCCTGGCCCTGGTCCCGGCCGTGCCCAATGTCGACATCCCGCCCGAGTACATCCTCCCGCTGGTGCTGCCGCCGCTGCTGTACGCCTCGGTGCAGCGCACGTCCTGGCGGCAGTTCGCGGCCAATCTCCGCCCGATCTTCCTGCTGGCCGTGGCCCTGGTGTTCGTCACCACCGCGGCCGTCGCCGCCGTGGCGAACGCGGTGGTGCCCGGGCTGCCGATCGCCGCGGCCGTCGCGCTCGGCGCGCTCGTCGCCCCGCCCGACCCGGTCGCCGCCACCGCCGTCGCCGGTTCGCTGGGGCTGCCCCGCCGCATGGTGTCGATCCTGGAGGGCGAGGGGCTCTTCAACGACGTCACCGCCATCGTGCTCTACCACGTGGCGATCGGCGCCGCCGTCACCGGCAGCTTCTCCTTCCCCGACGCCCTCGGGGAGTTCGTCCTGTCCGCGGTCGTCGCCGTCGCCGTCGGCTTCGCCCTCGGCTGGGCCACGAACCGGCTGATGGGCCGGCTCGGCGATGCCACGCTCCAGATCGGGCTGACCCTGCTGGTGCCGTTCGTCGCGTACGTGGTCGCGGAAGAACTGCAGGGGTCCGGGGTGCTGGCCGTGCTGACGGCCGCCCTGTTCCTCGCCGAGTACGCCCACGACGCCGACGACGTCCTGGGGCGCCTGGCCGGGCACACCTTCTGGGAGGTCGTCGACGTCCTGGTCACCGGGGTGGCGTTCGGGCTCATCGGGCTGGAACTGCACAACGTGTTCGGCACCGCGCAGGGGCACCTGTGGGAGCGGGCCGGATGGGCCGCGGCCGTGGTCGCGGTGGTCGTCGGCGTACGGCTGCTGTGGCTGCTGCCGGCCGGCTGGGTCGCCAAGAAGCTGCACAAGCTGCGCGACTACGACGAAGAGATCCCGATGAGCTGGCGGGAGAGCGTGGTGATGTGGTGGGCCGGGATGCGCGGGGTGGCCTCCGTCGCGCTGGCCCTGGCCATCCCCTTGAAGACGGACAGCGGCGAGCCCTTCCCCGGGCGCGACGAGATGGTCTTCATCGCCTTCGCCGTGATCATGACGACGCTGGTGCTCCAGGGGCTGACCCTGCCGTGGCTGGTGCGCCGGCTGGGGGTGGAGGCCGACCGGGACGCGGACCGGGAGACGGAACGGCAGCTCGCGATCCGGGCGGCGAAGGCCGCCAAGCGGCGGCTCAAGGAGATCCAGGAGGTGGAGGAGCTGCCGGAGGACCTGGTGGAGACCCTGTACCGGCGGGCGTACGACGTGGGCGCCCGGATCAGCCCCGACATGGTGGACGAGGAGCGGCGGGAGGCGTACGCGCAGCGGGTGGAGCGGATCCGCGACATCCAGCGGATCCAGCGGGAGATGATGTCGGCCGCCCGCCACGAGGTCCTGGCCGCGCGCAGCGAACCCGGCTCCGATCCGGAGATCGTCGACCGGGTGCTGCGGCACCTGGACGTGCGGAGCCTGCGCAGCTGACGCCGGGCCCCGCAGGCGGGACCGGGATCAGGCCCCGGTCCGGGTCGGGGACTGCGGGGAGCCGTGCGGGGCGGCCGCCGCCTCGGAGGTCGTGACCCGGGGCAGGGCGTACGGGTGGTGGGCCACCAGCCAGGCGAGCATGCGCTCGCGGACCGCGCAGCGCACCGTCCACACGTCGTCCGCGTCCCGGGCGGTGACCACGGCGCGGACCTGCACGGTGGTCGGCGTGGTGTCGGTCACGGCCAGGCCGGCGCTGCGGCCGTCCCACTCCGGGACCTCCTTCACCAGGTCCTGCAGGTGCTCCCGCATCAGCTCGACCGGCGCGCTGTGGTCCAGGTGCCAGAAGACGGTCCCGGTCATCTGGGCGCCGCCGCGCGACCAGTTCTCGTAGGGCTTGCTCGTGAAGTACGAGACCGGCATCGTGATGCGGCGCTCGTCCCAGGTGCGGACGGTCAGGAAGGTCAGGGTGATCTCCTCCACCGTGCCCCACTCCTTGTCGACCACGACCGTGTCGCCGATGCGCACGGTGTCGCCGAAGGCGATCTGCAGACCGGCGAAGAGGTTGCCCAGCGAGGACTGGGCGGCGATGCCGGCCACGATCCCGAGGACGCCGGCGGAGGCCAGCATCGAGGCGCCGAAGGTCTTCATCGGCGGGAAGGTCAGCAGCATCGCGGCGACCGCCACCACGACCACCACCGCGGTGACCACCCGCTGGATCAGCGTGACCTGGGTGCGGACCCGGCGCACCCGGGCGGGGTCCTGGGCCACCGAGGCGTAGCGCGCGTACGAGGCGTCGACGACCGCCGTGGCGATCCGCACGGCCAGCCAGGCCGCGGAGGCGATCGTCACCAGCGACAGGACGCGGCCGATGAGGAACGCGTACTCGGGGAGGATGCCCGCCTGCCGGTACGAGCCCCTGAGCAGCCCGGTGCACAGCACCAGCTGGAAGGGCATCCGGCAGCGCCTCAGCAGCCCCCACAGGGGGGTCTCGGGGTGCCGGGCGTCGATGCGGCGCAGCAGCAGGTCGAGCAGCCAGGTCGTGACCAGGGTGATCAGCAGCGACCCGCCGACGACGATCAGTGGACGTATCAGGGACTCCATCTCCATGGGGTGCAACCTAACCGGAGGGCGCCCCCGGAAACTGGCACGATGGAGTCATGAACATCATGCTCTTCCATTCGACGTACGGGCTGCGGCCCGCGGTGCAGGAGGCGGCCGGCCGGCTGCGCGCGGCCGGGCACCAGGTGCAGGTGCCGGACCTCTTCGAGGGGCGCACCTTCGACTCCGTCGAGGAGGGCATGGCGCTGCGGGACGAGATCGGCCGGGACGAGCTGCTCCGGCGCGCGGTGCTGGCCGCGGCCCCCCACTCCGACCAGGGCCTGGTCTACGCGGGCCTGTCCTTCGGCGGTTCGGTGGCCCAGCACCTGGCGCTGGCCGACGAGAAGGCGCGCGGCCTGCTGCTCCTGCACGGGACCGCGGACCTGGAGGAAGGGGCCTCGGTCGACGAGCTGCCCGTGCAGCTGCACGTGGCCGACCCGGACCCGTACGAGTCGCACGACTGGCTGACCGCCTGGTACCTGCGGATGCAGCGGGCCGGGGCCGACGTGGAGGTGCACAACTACCCGGGCGCCGGGCACCTGTTCACCGACCCGGGGCTGGAGGACTACGACGCGCAGGCCGCGGAGCAGGCCTGGAAGGTCGCGCTCGGGTTCCTCGACAGCCTCTGACCCGGCCGCTGCGGGAGGCCTGCGGAGAGCCGAAACCGGCCCCCGCGGTCCGGTGGCCGCGGGGAGCCGGTGACGGGTCCTGCCGGGGGAGCGGCCCGGGGAGGGGCCGCTCCCGGGTCAGCCCGCCCGGTAGGCGGTCCAGCTGCTCTGCATGCGGCTCACCTGGCCGGCGGTGAACTGGTACATGCAGGAGTCGTAGGTGTAGTCCATGAAGTTGTGGATCGGGTCCGCACCGGTCTTGTTGGTGCAGCTGTCGCGGCCGGTCGGGCACTCGAAGGCCGCGCTCTTCTCGGCGGGGGTGTCGGAGACGTAGTCGCCGTTGCCGCTGCAGCCGCCCTGGAAGGTGTGGTAGAGCCCCATCCAGTGGCCGACCTCGTGGGTGGCGGTGTCGCCCTCGTTGTAGTGCGCGGCGGAGCCGCCCGGCAGCGAGGTGTCGAGGACGACCACGCCGTCCATCTTGGGGCTGGAGGCGTAGGAGCTGGGGAAGGTGGCCCAGCCGAGCAGCCCGCCGGAGAGGTTGGCGGTGTAGAAGTTGAGCGCGCCCGCTCCGCCCTTGCGCAGGGTGTTCTTCATGTCCTTCTCGGCCGTGGAGCCGTCGGCCAGGTTGTACCAGGAGGCGTTGTCCGTGTAGTCGGTCGACGCGAGGGTGAAGGTGTAGTTGGCGTCCGCGTTGCCGGCGCCCTGGCCGCCGTAGGCCGCGTTCAGCACCGCCAGCTGGTTGCCGATCTGGGTGGCCGTGAGCTTTCCGGCGGCGCCGGAGTGGATCACGTGGAAGTACACCGGGATGTTCACGGTCGCGGCGGCGGCGCCGGAGGCGCGCTGCGGCTGGTTCTTGAGGGCCTTGTCCAGCTTGGCCTTGAGGTCGGCGTCCATGGCCTTGGCCTGGTCCTCGGTGACCTCGTTCGGCTCGGCCGCGTGCTGGTCCCGGGGGCGCAGCACGCGGGCACCGGCCGGAGCGGCGGCCTGTTCGGCGCAGGCCTCGGCCGAGGCCTGCGCCGCGGCTGTCGTGGCGGGGGAGGCGAGCGGGGTGAAGGCCAGGCTTGCGGCCAGGACGGCCGTGACCGTCAGGTGGCGGCGGAGAAGGGGGGATATGCGGGCGACGGCGCGCACGTGTGCTCCTCGCGTGGGGGTACCCGTGGGGGGGTTCCGTGGGGGATTCCGGCCGAAGATCTCTCCGGATGGCGCGAAGCTTATGTGTCTATGACATGCGCGGGTCAAGCACTGTGCGTAAAAGATTTGTTGCTTCTGATGCCAGTGGGGCCCCTGGTCTGCACCAGGAGCCCCACTGCGCCGCAGGAATGACGGTCTGTCAGTAGACCGGGCGGTCGGCCCGTTCCACCTTCTGCGTGCCGTTCAGGGTCCGGTACGAGCGGCTCCACGCGGCCGTGGCGTCCTGCCGCCGCTTGTCGGAGACCACGTAGTAGTCCATCTGGGAACGCTCGGCGTCCACGTCGAGCACGCCGTAGCCGTGCGCGTCCATGTCGAGCCACTTGACGTGCCAGTTGGCCGCCTTGACGGCCGATTCCGCGACGAGCGAGGCGGTGTCCGCCGGCACGTGCAGGATGTCGTCGAGGTTGTCGGAGGTCACCGAGGTGACCACGAACTCGGTCGCCGCCGTCCCCGAACCCGGGTACGTCGCCATGTTCACCGGGACCTCGTTGGCCCACGCCATGTGGATGTCACCGGTCAGGAACACCGTGTTCTTGACGTTCCGGGCCTTCAAGTGGCCCAGGAGCTCCTTGCGGTCGTCCGTGTAGCCGTCCCACTGGTCCACGTTGACCGCTATCCCGCCCTCCGGCAGCCCCAGCAGCTTCGTCAGCGGCTTGAGCAGGTAGGCGGGCAGCGATCCGAAGGCCACCGGCGAGATCATCACCGAGGTGCCGACCAGCTTCCAGGTCGCGTCGGAGGAGGCGAGGCCGGACTTGAGCCAGTCCAGCTGGGCTCGCCCGGTGAGGGTGCGCTCCGGGTCGTCCACCGTGCCGCTGCCCACCTTCGCCTGCTGGGAGCGGAAGGAGCGCAGGTCGAGCAGGTGCAGGTCGGCGAGGGTGCCGAAGCGCAGCCGGCGGTAGACCGTGCCGGCGACGGAGGTGCGCACCGGCATCCACTCGAAGTACGCCTGCTTGCCGGCCGCGGCGCGGGCCGCCCACTCGCCCTCGGCGCCCGGGGTGTGGTTCTCCGCGCCGCCCGTCCAGGCGTCGTTGGCGAACTCGTGGTCGTCCCAGATGGCGATGACCGGATGGGCGGCGTGCAGCGCCTGGAGGTCGGCGTCCGTCTTGTACCTGCCGTGCCGGGTGCGGTAGTCGGCGAGCGTGAGGATCTCGTGCCGGGGCTCGTGCGGGCGCACCACGTACGCGGACTCCGGGTACCCGCCGGACTGGTACTCGTAGATGTAGTCGCCCAGGTGCAGCACCGCGTCCAGGTCGGCGCGGGCGGCGAGGTGGCGGTAGGCGGAGAACCAGCCCGACTCCCAGTTCGCGCAGGAGACCACGCCGAACCGCACCCCGTCCGGGGTGGCGTGGTGGTCCGGGGTCGTGCGGGTGCGCCCGACGGGGGAGACGGCGGTCCCGGCGGTGAACCGGTACCAGTAGGCGGTCTGCGGCCGCAGGCCGCGCACGTCCACCTTGACCGTGTGGTCGGAGGCGGCGGCGGAGGTCGCGGTGCCCCGGGCGACGACCTGCTGGAAGCCCTTGTCCGCGGCCACCTCCCAGGCCACCTGCGTGGCGGGGCCGGCGCCCGAACCGGGCACCGCCTCGGGGGTCGGGGTGACGCGGGTCCACAGCAGGACCCCGTCGGGCAGCGGGTCCCCGGAGGCCACGCCGTGCAGAAAGGCGGGGGCGGTGTCCGCCGCATGGGCGTCGGACGCGCCCAGCGAGGTCAGGGGGGCCAGGGCCGCGGTGGCCGCGGCGGCGAGAACGACCGTACGGCGGCGGGGCGTTGCCGGGGTCGGGACGGGTGAGAGTTGACTGGTCACGGATGATCACATTACTGACGGGTACCCCTTCGAAAACACTCTCGTGAAGGCAAAGGACGGGCGAACTCTGCGAGTCCGCCCGTCCTTCGGTGCCCGGTTGTCCGGAAACTGCCCCGGCCGTGGCCGGAGGCCGCCGGGTCAGCCCTGCAGCGCCTTGTCGATCGCCGCGGTGTAGGCCTCCGGCGAGTCCGGGGTCTCGATCTTCTTGCCGTCCATCTTCAGCGTCGGGGTGCCCGTCACCCCGGACTTGTTGAAGGACTTCGACATCTCCAGCGCCCACCGGTCGTAGGTGCCGTCCTCGACGGCCTTCTTGAACTCGGCGTTCCCCTTGAGGGCCGGGACGGTGTCGGCGACCTTCAGCAGGTAGTCGTCCTTGGCGAAGCTGTCGACCGTCTCCTCGGGGTGCAGCTCCTTGGAGTACAGCGCGGCCTTGTAGTCGAGGAAGGCCTCCGGGCTCACGTTCAGCGCCGCACCCAGTGCGCTCAGGGCGTTCTTCGAACCCTCACCCTTGGCCGCGTTGTCGATGAAGGTGGCGCCGATGTACCGGAGCTTGTACTTGCCCGCGTCCACGTCCTTGCGGACCTGCTCGCCGGACTTCTGCTCGAAGTCCGCGCAGGCCGGGCAGCGCGAGTCCTCGTAGAGCTCCAGGGTCTTCTTCGCCTCGGCCTTGCCGACGACGACGGTGGTGCCGTCCTCGCCCTCGGTGTTCTTCGGCTTGACCAGCGCCGCGTCGGCGGCCTTCTCCCAGTAGCCGGGCTCGTTGGCCTGCACGACCGCGTAACCGATGCCGCCGGCCAGCGCCAGGGCGGCGACGACCGCGCCGGCCACGATCACCTGGCGGCGGGCCTTGTCCTTCTTCGCCTGCTTCTCGCGCTCGACGCGCAGCCGCTCGCGGGCCGCTGCCTTGTTGGCCTGGCTGTTGCGTGCACTCATCGTGGTCTCCGTGGGTGGGGGCATGCCGGTGACATGCAGGAAGGGGTGGGGGACTGCCGTACGTGCGTCAGGCGCAGGGGAGCGCGCCGCACACGGGAGGTCCCCGCCGGCCCACGGAATGGACGGGAAAGCGGGTGCGGGCCACCGCGCCCGCGAGAACGGGCCGCAGGATCCTGCGCGGCGGCCCGGCGGCGCCGGCCGGCCCGGCCGCCGCCAGCCGCAGCGGCCGGAACGCGCAGGCGGCCACCGCCCGCAGCAGCTGGCCCAGCGCCCGCTCCCCGTGGCGCAGCCACGCGGAGGCCAGCAGCCCGACCGAGACGTGCGCGCCGAGGAGCAGCCAGGGGGCCCACGGCCCGGGCGAGGCCAGCAGGGCCGCCGGATCGGCGGCCGGGCCGCCCATCTCGGCCAGCGGCCCGCCGACCGGCGTCCCCCCGCACAGCTCGTCCAGGCCCATGGCGCGCAGGGGCCCGGCGACCGGCCCGCCCGCCGGGCCGTAGCAGACGTGCTGGCCTGCGGTGAAGACGGTGTCGGCGGCCAGCTCCAGCGGGACCAGCAGGGCGGCGATGGGGCCGAAGCCGCGCTCGCGGCCCGCCAGCGCGTAGGCGGTGGCGAACACCGCGGTGAAGGCGCCGGCCACCAGCGGGGCCGGCAGCGGCACCCGGGACATCAGGACGTGCGAGCCCGCGGACAGCAGCACGACGAGCGCGCTGAACAGCGCGGCCCGCAGCCCCCGGAGTCCCGTCCCTGATATGTCCATCGCCCGCGAGTGTGCCATGCGACCCTGTGAAGAAGGGCCGCAGGGCCCGCTCGGGGGCGTCCGCGACCCTGCCCTCGACCTGTCCGTGAGGCGGTTGCGAGGGGCGCCGCCCGGGGGGCGGGCCCGTACGGGGCGGGCCCCTACGAGGTGAGCCGGCCGTTGCGGAAGAGGTCCACGAAGATCTGGTGGTCGGCGCGCGCCCGGGCTCCGTACGCATGGGCGAAGTCCACCAGCAGCTCCGCGAAGCCCTGCTCGTCGGCCGCGATGGCCGCGTCGATGGCCCGCTCGGTGGAGAAGGGCACCAGGGTCTGCCCGCTCTCGTCCTCGTCGGCGGCCCCGTGCATGGTCGCCGTGGCCCGGCCCAGGTCCGCGACCACGGCCGCGATCTCCTCGGGGTCGTCCAGGTCGGACCAGTCCAGGTCCACCGCGTACGGGGAGACCTCCGCCACCAGCTGCCCCGAGCCGTCCAGCTCCGTCCAGCCGAGCCACGGGTCGGCGTGCGCCTGCAGGGCCCGCTGCGAGATCACCGTCCGGTGCCCCTCGTGCTGGAAGTAGTCCCGCACCGCCCGGTCGGTGATGTGCCGGGACACGGCCGGGGTCTGGGCCTGCTTGAGGTAGATCACGACGTCGTTCTCCAGGGCGTCGCTGTGGCCCTCCAGCAGGATGTTGTAGGAGGGCAGCCCCGCGGAGCCGATGCCGACGCCCCGGCGCCCCACCACGTCCTTGACGCGGTAGGAGTCCGGGCGCACCAGCGATTCGTCGGGCAGGGTCTCCAGGTACCCGTCGAAGGCGGCGAGC
Source organism: Streptomyces sp. cmx-4-9 (assembly GCF_046548835.1). Taxonomy (NCBI): domain Bacteria; kingdom Bacillati; phylum Actinomycetota; class Actinomycetes; order Kitasatosporales; family Streptomycetaceae; genus Streptomyces; species Streptomyces sp. cmx-4-9. Next base: position 256,026 of record NZ_JAEBEE010000008.1, read on the forward strand.
ACCTTGTACCGGGTGGCCGCGTCCAGCTCGATGGTGCCCGGGCCCGGGGCGAAGCGGCGCTCGTAGTCCCGGATCTCCGTCATCGAGTCCAACAGGGAGAAGCGGGTGCGGGAGCGGGCCGCGCGCAGGGCCCCCAGCAGGGGGCCGTCGGCGGTGTCCAGGGTGAAGGAGGGGACCTCCTCGTTCTTGGCCCCGGCGGCCAGCCGGTGGATGCGCTCCCGGTAGGCCGCGGCGTAGGTCCGCACCAGGGCGCCGATCTGGTCGTCGCTGAGTGCCTTGGTGTAGCCGATCAGGGCCACGGACGCGGCGAAGCGCTTGAGGTCCCAGGTGAACGGCCCCACGTACGCCTCGTCGAAGTCGTTGACGTTGAAGACCAGCCGGCCGTTGGAGTCCATGTACGTGCCGAAGTTCTCGGCGTGCAGATCGCCGTGGATCCACACCCGGCCCGTCCGCTCGTCCAGGTACGGGCCGCCGTGCCGGTCGTGCTCCAGGTCGGCGTAGAACAGGCAGGCCGTGCCCCGGTAGAACGCGAAGGCCGAGGCGGCCATCTTGCGGAATTTGACCTGGAAGGCAGCGGGATCGGCGACCAGCAGCCGTCCGAACGCGGTGTCGAAAACGTCGAGTATCTGTTCGGCGCGCTGCTCGTCGGTCGTCTCGGGAACCGCCATGGCGGATGCCTCCAGGTGGTGCGGGGTGGATCGGTTGCCGATCGCATTCCGGACAGGTGTCCTTGGCTCTGCAACGGATGAAGGTACCCGTCGGTGCCCCGGACGTGTCAGCCGGGAGACGTAGGATTCAGAGCTGCCGCCCCTCTCTCCCCCCGGAGGACTCCCACCGTGACCAAGCCGCCGTTCACGCACCTGCACGTCCACACCCAGTACTCGCTGCTGGACGGTGCCGCGCGGCTGAAGGACATGTTCAACGCGTGCAACGAGATGGGCATGACGCACATCGCCATGTCCGACCACGGCAACCTCCACGGGGCCTACGACTTCTTCCACAGTGCCAAGAAGGCCGGGGTCACGCCGATCATCGGCATCGAGGCGTACGTGGCCCCCGAGTCCCGGCGCAACAAACGGCGCATCCAGTGGGGCCAGCCGCACCAGAAGCGCGACGACGTCTCCGGTTCCGGCGGCTACACGCACAAGACGATCTGGGCCTCGAACGCCACCGGCCTGCACAACATCTTCCGGCTGTCCTCCGACGCGTACGCCGAGGGCTGGCTGACGAAGTGGCCGCGCATGGACAAGGAGACCATCTCCAAGTGGTCCGAGGGGCTCATCGCCTCCACCGGCTGCCCCTCCGGCGAGCTCCAGACGCGTCTGCGCCTCGGCCAGTTCGACGAGGCCCTGAAGTCGGCCTCCGAGTACCAGGACATCTTCGGCAAGGACCGCTACTTCCTGGAGCTGATGGACCACGGCATCGAGATCGAGCGCCGGGTCCGCGACGGGCTGCTGGAGATCGGCAGGAAGCTCGGCATCCCGCCGCTGGTCACGAACGACTCGCACTACACGTACGCCAGCGAGGCCACCGCGCACGACGCCCTGCTGTGCATCCAGACCGGCAAGAACCTCTCGGACCCGGACCGCTTCCGCTTCGACGGCACCGGCTACTACCTGAAGTCCACGGAGGAGATGTACGCCATCGACTCCTCGGACGCCTGGCAGCAGGGCTGCGCCAACACGCAGCTGGTCGCGGACCAGATCGACACCGACGGCATGTTCGTCGAGCGCAACCTGATGCCGAAGTTCGACATCCCGGACGGCTACACCGAGGTCACCTGGTTCCGCGAGGAGACCATGCGCGGCATGCACCGCCGCTACCCGGGAGGCATCCCGGCCGACCGGATGCAGCAGGCCGAGTACGAGATGGACACGATCATCTCGATGGGCTTCCCCGGCTACTTCCTCGTGGTCGCCGACTTCATCATGTGGGCCAAGAACCAGGGCATCGCGGTCGGCCCGGGCCGAGGCTCCGCGGCCGGCTCGATCGTCGCGTACGCCATGGGCATCACCGACCTCGACCCGCTCACCCACGGCCTGATCTTCGAGCGCTTCCTGAACCCCGAGCGCATCTCCATGCCCGACGTCGACATCGACTTCGACGAGCGCAGGCGCGTCGAGGTGATCCGGTACGTGACCGAGAAGTACGGCGCCGACAAGGTCGCCATGATCGGCACCTACGGCACCATCAAGGCCAAGAACGCGATCAAGGACTCCGCGCGCGTCCTCGGCTACCCGTACGCCATGGGCGACCGGCTCACCAAGGCCATGCCCGCCGACGTCCTCGGCAAGGGCATCCCGCTCTCCGGCATCCTCGACCCGCAGCACCCCCGCTACGGCGAGGCCGGCGAGATCCGCGGGATGTACGAGAACGAGCCCGACGTCAAGAAGGTCATCGACACCGCCATGGGCGTCGAGGGCCTGGTCCGGCAGATGGGTGTGCACGCGGCCGGCGTGATCATGTCCAGCGAGCCGATCACCGACCACGTGCCCGTCTGGGTCCGGCACACCGACGGGGTCACCATCACCCAGTGGGACTACCCGAGCTGCGAGTCGCTCGGCCTGCTGAAGATGGACTTCCTGGGCCTGCGCAACCTCACGATCATGGACGACGCCGTCAAGATGGTGAAGGCCAACAAGGGGATCGACATCGACCTCCTCGGCCTGCCGCTCGACGACCCCAAGACCTTCGAGCTCCTCGGGCGCGGTGACACCCTCGGCGTCTTCCAGTTCGACGGCGGCCCCATGCGCTCCCTGCTGCGCCTGATGAAGCCCGACAACTTCGAGGACATCTCCGCCGTCTCGGCCCTGTACCGGCCGGGCCCGATGGGCATGAACTCGCACACGAACTACGCCCTGCGCAAGAACAAGCAGCAGGAGATCACCCCGATCCACCCGGAGCTGGAGGAGCCCCTCGAAGAGGTGCTCGCGGTCACCTACGGCCTGATCGTCTACCAGGAGCAGGTGCAGAAGGCCGCGCAGATCATCGCCGGGTACTCGCTCGGCGAGGCCGACATCCTGCGCCGCGTGATGGGCAAGAAGAAGCCCGAGGAACTGGCGAAGAACTTCGTCATCTTCGAGGCGGGCGCCAAGAAGAAGGGCTTCAGCGACCAGGCGATCAAGGCCCTGTGGGACGTCCTGGTCCCCTTCGCCGGCTACGCCTTCAACAAGGCGCACTCCGCCGCGTACGGCCTGGTCTCCTACTGGACCGCCTACCTCAAGGCGAACTTCCCCGCCGAGTACATGGCGGGCCTGCTCACCTCGGTCAAGGACGACAAGGACAAGTCCGCGATCTACCTGAACGAGTGCCGCCGCATGGGCATCAAGGTCCTGCCGCCGAACGTGAACGAGTCCGAGCCGAACTTCGCGGCCCAGGGCGACGACGTGATCCTCTTCGGCCTCACCGCGGTGCGCAACGTCGGCAGCAACGTCGTCGAGTCGATCATCAAGACCCGCAAGGCCAAGGGCAAGTTCTCCTCCTTCCCCGACTTCCTGGACAAGGTCGAGGCCGTGGTCTGCAACAAGCGGACCGTCGAGTCGCTGATCAAGGCCGGCGCCTTCGACGAGATGGGCCACACCCGCAAGGGCCTCGTGGCCCACCACGAGCCGATGATCGACAACGTGGTCGCGGTCAAGCGCAAGGAGGCCGAGGGGCAGTTCGACCTCTTCGGCGGCATGGGCGACCAGGGCGCCGACGAGCCCGGCTTCGGGCTGGACGTGGAGTTCTCCGACGTCGAGTGGGAGAAGTCCTACCTGCTCGCCCAGGAGCGCGAGATGCTCGGCCTCTACGTCTCCGACCACCCGCTCTTCGGCCTGGAGCACGTGCTCTCCGACAAGACGGACGCCGGGATCTCCCAGCTGACCGGCGGGGAGCACTCCGACGGCGCCGTCGTCACCATCGGCGGCATCATCTCCGGCCTCCAGCGCAAGATGACCAAGCAGGGCAACGCCTGGGCCATCGCCACCGTCGAGGACCTGGCCGGCTCCATCGAGTGCATGTTCTTCCCCGCCACCTACCAGCTCGTCTCCACCCAGCTGGTCGAGGACACCGTGGTCTTCGTCAAGGGCCGCCTCGACAAGCGCGAGGACGTGCCCCGGCTGGTCGCCATGGAGATGATGGTCCCCGACCTCTCCTCGGCCGGCACCAACGCCCCCGTGGTCCTCACCATCCCCACCGTCAAGGTCACCCCGCCGATGGTGACCCGGCTCGGCGAGATCCTGCGCCACCACAAGGGCAACACCGAGGTCCGCATCAAGCTCCAGGGGCCCCGGACGACCACCGTGCTGCGCCTCGACAAGCACCGGGTCCAGCCCGACCCGGCCCTGTTCGGAGACCTGAAGGTGCTGCTCGGCCCGTCCTGCCTGGCCGGCTAGCGGGACAGCGGGGCGGCGGGACAGCGGGGCAGCGGGGCAGCGGGAGGCGCCCGGCCTGCGCGGCCGGACGTGCACGGCGTACGAGAAGGGCCTGCCCGGCAGCCGGGCAGGCCCTTCTCTCGACACGTCGACCGCGCGGAGGCGTCAGTTGTGGCCGAACTTGCGCTGCTTGCCCTTGTGGGCCATGTCCAGCGGACTCGGCGACGGCGACACCGACGGCGAACCGGACTCCGCCGAGCCCTTCGACGGATCCTCGGAACGGGTCTGCTGCTTCGACGGCTGCTTCTGGTTCTTGTTCTTCGCCATGGTGGAGCCTCCGTGGGGGTCGGGGTCGGGGACCGCCTTCACACTCACACAGCGCCTGAAACCGCGCATTTTGGATCATTACTGCCCGTAGCGGAAGGGCGTACCCCGCTCTTCTGAGAGATACGCCACGCCGATGATCCAGTTCCGGCCGTCAACACCCTTGCGGTCGGGCAGACTCGGGGCACTCGCCGAAAGCACAGAGGACCCCCAGGGAAGAGGGTGGAACGCGTGGACCGCTGCGTCGTCCTGGTGGACGCCGGCTATCTGCTGGGCGCCGCCGCGAGCCTTCTCGCAGGGGAGCCCTCCCGCTCCCGCATCACCGTCGACCACGCCGCCCTCATCCAGGGCCTGCGCGAGCGGGCCGAGGCCGACACCGAACAGCCCCTGCTGCGGATCTACTGGTTCGACGGAGCACCCGACCGGGTGCCCCAGCCCGAGCACCGCAGACTGCGCGTCATGCCCCGCGTCACCGTCCGGCTCGGCGCGCTGACCCGCAGCGACGGCCGCTGGGCGCAGAAGGGCGTCGACGCCGCCATGCACGCCGAACTCACCGAACTGGCCCGCAACCGGGCCTGCTCCGACGTGGTCCTGGTGACCGGTGACGGAGACCTGCTGCCCGGCCTGATGTCCGCCAAGGAGCACGGGGTCGCCGTCCACCTGTGGGCCGTCCAGGCCGCCGACGGGGACTACAACCAGTCCGAGGACCTCGTCGCCGAGGCCGACGAACGCCGCGTCCTGGACCGCACCTGGATCACCCGGGCCGTCCGCGCCAAGGACCTCGCCGGGCTCTGCGCCCCGCCGCCCGCCCCGCGCCCCGACATCGCCGCCATCCTCTCCGCCCCGCTGCCCGAGGCGGCGCTCGCGGAGGCCGCCCGCAACGGCAGCGCCGCCGGACAGGACGAAGGCGGCGCCGGCCCCGCGCTGCCCGCGCCCGCCGGAGCCGCGGGCAAGGCCGTCCCCACCCCGAAGGACCTCGCCGGCTCCCTGCGCGCACCCGGACCGCAGACGGGGCCGCCCGGCGGCCACAGCGCCGGCCAGCCGCCCGCCGGCAGCGCCCTGCGGTGGTCGTCCGACAAGGGCTGGATCGACCGGGCCGGCCCGCTGGGCGAGCCCGCCGAGACCGCCTCGCTGCCCACCCTCGCCCAGCTCACCAGCGCCGAACAGCGCTGGGCGGACCGCGAGGAGGACATCACCACCGTCGGCGGTGACCCGTTCGAGGTGGGACAGGTGTTCGCCCGGCGCTGGATGGAACGCCTCCCGGAGACCGTCCACCTGCAGAAGCTGGCCACGATGTACCCGCGCATCCCGCACCGCATCGACGGCGAGCTGCTGCGCTACGCCGCCCGGTTCGGCCTGCTCGCGCACAAGGACGACCAGATCGACGAGCACGACCGGTACGCCATCCGCGCCGGGTTCTGGCGCGAGATCGACGTCCGGGCGGCCGCCGAACACGTGGCGGCGGTGCCCGGCGCCGTGCCCGCCGCGCCCGTCGCCCCGGCGACCCCGACGGCCGAGTAGGGCCGGGAACCCCGTAGGCTGCTCCCTCGTGAGTACGGGCACAGCACACGCGGGACACCCCACGGCGGCGGCCGCGGCAGCAGCCTCGGGAGCGGCCGGCGAGGTCGTCTGCGCGGTGCGTGACCTGGTCAAGACCTACCCGGCGGTACGAGGCCGGCGCGGGGCCCCGGCCCTGCCCGAGACCCGCGCCAACGACGGAATCACCCTCGACGTCCGGCGCGGCGAGATCTTCGGCCTGCTCGGCCCCAACGGCGCCGGCAAGTCCACCCTGGTCCGCCAGCTGACCGGGCTGATGCGCCCCGACTCGGGCAGCGTGACCCTGCTCGGCCACGACCTGGTCCGCCACCCCGAGCGGGCCGCACGGCTGCTGGCCTACCTGGGGCAGGAATCCACCGCCCTGGACGAGCTCACCGTGGCCCTGGCCGCCGAGACGACCGGCCGGCTGCGCGGGCTCCCCCTGCGGGAGGCGCGGGACGCCCGGGACGCCGTCCTGGAGGAACTCGGGCTGACCGCCCTCGCCGGGCGCCCGCTGAAGAAACTCTCCGGCGGGCAGCGCCGCCTCGCCTGCTTCGCCGCCGCCCTGGTGGGCGAGCGGCCGGTGCTGGTCCTCGACGAGCCCACCACGGGCATGGACCCGGTGGCCCGGCGGGCCGTCTGGAACGCCGTGGACCGGCGGCGCGCCCGGCACGGCGCCACCGTCCTGCTCGTCACCCACAACGTCATCGAGGCCGAGACCGTCCTCGACCGGGTCGCGGTCGTCGACCAGGGCCGGGTCATCGCCTGCGACACCCCGGCCGGGCTGAAGGCCCGGGTCTCGGGCGAGGTCCGGCTGGAACTGGTGTGGCGCGAGGCCGCCCCGCTGGACGTGCCCGAGGTCGCGCGGCTGCGTGCGGAGGCCGTCGAATCGGGCCGCCGCTGGGTGCTGCGGCTGGCCCCTGACCGGGCGCGGGCCGCGGTGGCCGCGGTCACCGGGGGCCCGGCCTTTGCCGCCCTCGACGACTTCACCCTGGCCACCCCCAGCCTCGAAGACGTGTACCTGGCCCTCGGCGGCAAGACGAAAGGGCTGGTGAAGTCATGAGCGACCGCTCGACGGGGGCCGTCGTGCCCGCCCTCGCGACCGAGGCCCCGCCGGGCCCTGCACCGGCCGCCGGCCCGGACCGGGACCGGGCCCCGCAGCCCGCCCCGCTCGCCCCCCGGGCCGGGCTGCTGCCCGCGCTGGCCGCCGTGTACCGGGCGCAGCTGTCCCGGGCCCGGGTGGCCCGGATCCCGCTGCTGTTCGTGGCCACCTTCCAGTCCGTCGGCATCATGATCCTCATGCGGGGAGTGGTGGACGGCGGCTCGGAGGCCCGGGCCGTGGTGGCCGGCTCCTCCGTCCTCGTCGTCGCCTTCGTCGCCCTGAACCTGCTCGCGCAGTACTTCGGCCAGCTGCGGGCCGGCGGCGGACTCGACCACTACGCCACCCTGCCGGTGCCGCCCGCCTCCGTGGTGCTGGGCGCGGCCGCCGCCTACGCCTCCTTCACCCTGCCCGGAACCCTGGTCACCGCGGTCTTCGGCTGCGTGCTGTTCGGGCTGCCGATGGGCGGGCTGTGGATCCTGGCCGCGGTGGTGCCGCTGGCCGGGGCCGCGCTGGCCGGGCTCGGCGCGGCGCTGGGGCTGCTGGCCCCCCGCCAGGAGCTGGCCACCCTCGCCGGGCAGCTCGGCATGTCGGCCGCGCTGCTGCTGGGGGTGCTGCCGCCCGAGCGGATGCCCGGCGTCGTCGTGTGGGCGCGCGACCTGCTGCCGTCGACGTACGGGGTCGAGGCCTTCGCCCGCACCTTCGCCCCGCACCCGGACTGGACGGCCGTCTTCCTCGACCTCGGCGTGTGCGCCGCCGTCGGCGTCCTCTCGCTGGCCGCCGCGACCTGGGCGTACCGGCGGGCGGCGGTCCGCTGACGCCGCTGCCGGGTACACCTGGCACGATGTGGGGGTGACCGAAGCCGTGACCCCGCCGTCCCCGCTCGACCCGCCGCCGCTGCCGCCCGAGAAGCCGGCCGACGGGGAGGGCCTCATCACCGCGTCGGACGTCCGCGACGGCGCCGCCGTGGCCCTGGCGGTCGCGGTGGCCGGGGTGCTCCTCGCCGTGCTGTGGGCCTGGCTGGCGCCGCGGGCGCAGTACGTGTCCAACGGCGAGGCCGTGTTCCTGCGCGACAGCGAGAGCGAGGCGCGGATCGGCGGCGACGGAACCTTCTTCCTGCTGTCGGCCGCCCTGGGCGTGCTGAGCGCCGTGGCCGTCTTCCTGTGGCGGCGCCGGGGCGGGGTGCCGCTGGTCATCGGGCTCGGCGCCGGCGCGCTGTTCGCCGCGCTCGTCGGCTGGCGCCTCGGGCTGGTGCTGGGCCCCACCGACGACCTGGCGGCGGCGGCCGCCGCGGCGGGCAAGGGCGTACCCTTCGACGCGCCGCTGCAACTGCTCGCCCACGGGGTGCTGCTGACCTGGCCGATGGCCGCGATCCTGACCCACCTCGGCCTCACCGCACTGTGGACCCCGCGCGACGCCCCGCCGCCCGAGTGGCTCGGCGGCTACCCGCCCCCGCACGTGCACGCCGACCCCGCTCCGGCGCCGGAGCCCCCGCGCTCCTGACCCGGGCGGCGCCCTGCGGCGGCGGCCGGACCCGTACGGCCTAAGGCCGGGCGATCGGGGCGAGGACCGCCCCGGTGAGGGCCGTCAGATCCGCCGGGGACAGCTCGACCTCCAGTCCGCGGCGGCCCGCCGAGCAGCAGATGGTCGCGTGGCCGCAGGCGGAGGCGTCGACCACCGTGCGCAGCCGCTTGCGCTGCCCCAGCGGGGAGATGCCCCCGCGGACGTACCCCGTGGTGCGCTCGGCCAGGGCCGGGTCGGCCATCGTCGCCCGCTTGCCGCCCACCGCCGTCGCCAGCGCCTTCAGGTCGAGCGACCCCGAGACGGGGACGACCGCCACCGTCAGCACCCCGTCCACGTCCGTCACCAGGGTCTTGAACACCTGGGACGGGCAGACACCCATCGCCTCGGCGGCCTCCTCCCCGTACGAGGGGTGCGCCGGGTCGTGCTCGTAGGCGTGCGTGGTGAAGGGCACGCCGGCCGCCGTCAGGGCGACGATCGCCGGGGTGCCGGCCGCCTGCCTGGACTTCTTCGCCATCTTCGCCGGCCCCGTCAGTTCGGGCTGGTCGGAGCGCGGGTCAGGTCCACCGCGGGCAGGGACGGCAGGTGGCGGATCACCGCCGTCTCCGTACGCAGCAGTTTCAGTTCCTCCGCGAGCCGCGTCGCGGTGTCCGGGGCCTGCAGCAGCCGCTGCTTCGCCGGGACGTCCAGTACGGCCGCCGCCGCCACCAGGTACGAGACCACGGACGGCTCGTCGGGCAGCTCCGCGCCGGTCAGGGAGCGCTCGCGGGCTCCCGCCAGCCGCTTCTGGTAGGCGCGGAAAGCCCGCAGGACCCCCTCCGCCAGTGCCCCGGCGCCCTCGCCCGAGTCCTCCGGGAGCTCCTCCAGCTCCGCGGTCAGGAACGGGCCCGAGGAGTCCACCGAGAGCAGCCGCACCCGGCCCGTACCGGTCGCCAGGACCTCGAAGCTGCCGTCCTCCCGCTCCCGGATCGTCGCCGCGTCCGCGATGCAGCCCACCCGGTGGAAGGCCTGGATCGGGTCCGCGCCGAAACCGGCGGCCGGCCCCCGCTCGGGGACGGCCGTCTGGTCGGGGAGCCCCGGCTCGGTCGGCGCGACCTCCCGGCCGTCGCGGATCGCGACGACCGCGAAACGGCGCGGCTCGTCCTCGCCCGTCTTCAGCAGCTCGCGCATCATGGCGCGATAACGCTCCTCGAAGATGTTCAGCGGGAGGACGAGGCCCGGGAACAGCACCGAGTTCAGCGGGAAGAGGGGAAGGCGAACCGTGGTCACGAGGCACAGGGTAGTGGCCAGGGGCCCACAGGGTGTGCCGTCACCCCCGCCTCAGCAGCCGGGACGCCCCCGCGGCGACCGTCGTGGCCAGGATCCAGCCCAGCAGGACGAGGGCGGCCGCGCCCCACTGCCAGCCGCCCTCCACCCGCCACTGGCCCTCCTGACCGAGATCGATCACCGGGAGCAGCAGGTCCAGGGCATACAGGGCGGCGTTCCACTGCGGATGCTCGTCCGCCTTGATCGCGGGCGGGTCGAGCTGCGAGAACATCAGCGCCCCGGCCGCCCACAGCACCGCCATCCACAGCGCGGCGCGGCCCGGCCGGTACCCGTAGACCACCGTCCAGTCCTGGAGGTAGCCCCAGGCCTTCGCCGCCGGCGGCAGCGTGCCGCGCCGGCGCCGCTGCTTGGCCAGCAGCACCTCGCGGGCGTCCGAGTCCTCGCCGCCGGCCCGCAGCACCGCGGCCAGCCGCTCGTACGGCTCCGGCGAGTACTCCGGGGTGGCCGCCGCCACCCAGGCCAGCCGGCGGGAGAGCGGGAAGTGGCCGCGGGGTGCGAGGTTCTCGTAGACGAAGCCCTCGATGGACACCCCGCCCGGATCCGGCCAGCTCGTCGAGGTGTCCACGAGCTTGACCACCTTCGCCCCCGACACGACGACCCGCCCCCGCTCGGGCCGCTCGCCGACGAACCGGAACTCGGGCGTCTGGATCCGGCGCAGGGAGACCTCCTGCTCGGCGGTGAGCAGGAAGCGCGCCCCGTAGAAGTCGATGGCGTCCCCGAACCGCCCGTCGTCCAGCCGCAGCCCGCCCCGGCACTCGAAGTGCTGCGCCGCCCGGCCGCGGCCCGGCGGCGTCCCCAGCCCGTACGGGGGAGTGGAGGAGTTCGTGCCCGGCACGTAGTCCAGGGCGATCGAGGTCAGGTGCAGGGTCCGCTCGACCGTCAGCTGCGGGGCGTTCAGTGCGTACCGGCCGTACGGGTTGCGCAGCCGGGCCCCGCGCAGGTTCATGGACACCCCGACCTTCGCCCCGCGCAGGCTCACCTCCCCGTACGTCTCCAGCAGCTCGCCCTGGAAGTCCTGCGCCACCGACAGGCCGTCCGCGGCGATCGCCCGGCCCTTGTTGTCGCGCTGCACCACGGCCTGGCTGACCAGCAGGTCCGTACCGATCTGCGCATCGGTCAGCCGCACCCCCCGGGCCACCCGGCAGCGCGGCAGGTGCAGGTCGCCCTCGGTGTGCAGGCGCGCCGCCTCCAGGCGCGGGACCGCGCAGTTCGTCAGCCGCAGCGTGCCGAAGCGGGCCTCGGCCAGCTGCACCTCGCCGTCGAAGCGGCAGGACTGGAACTCCACGTACGGGGCCACGCTGCCGCCGGACAGGTCCAGCCGGCCCGTCACCCGGGCGCCGCGCAGCTTCAGCGAGGCCACCCGGCCCGGGACCGGCGGCGGACCGTGGAGCAGCAGCAGCGCCACCACCTGGGCCCGGACGCTGCGCCCGGCGCCCCAGGCCCGGTCACCGTGCGGATCGTCCTCGCCGGCCGTGCGGGCACTCAGATCGCAGATGCTGCCGGTGCGGAAGGCGGCCCACAGGCGGCGCTCGGCATCCGTGAGGTCGGCCGGCTCCTCACCGGCCCGTGCCTCGGTCATGGCGGCCCCCCCGCTGTCCCTGTACGTGTGAGCGAACGCTAACGGGCGCCTGTGACGTCCGGGGCGTGTATCAGCCAGTGATACGGAAGGACAGCGGCGCGAAACGGTCTGAGAGAATTGGGGGGTGATCTCTCGTATCGACCTGCGCGGTGACGCCCTCCCCGAGGGCGGCGCCCTGCGCGACCTGCTGCCCCGTGCCGAGTTCGACGTGGAAGCCGCCCTGGACAAGGTGCGGCCCATCTGCGAGGACGTCCATCATCGCGGCACGGCGGCGCTGATCGACTACGCGCGGAAGTTCGACGGGGTCGAGCTCACGCAGATCCGGGTCCCGCAGGCTGCCCTCACGGCCGCCCTGGAGCAGCTGGACCCGGCCGTCCGCGCCGCCCTGGAGGAGTCGATCCGGCGCGCCCGGATCGTGCACCGGGGCCAGCGCCGCACCGAGCACACCACCCAGGTGGTCCCCGGCGGCACCGTGACCGAGAAGTGGGTTCCGGTGGAGCGCGTGGGGCTGTACGCCCCGGGCGGCCGCTCGGTGTACCCCTCCTCCGTGGTCATGAACGTCGTCCCGGCGCAGGAGGCGGGCGTCGAGTCCATCGCGCTGGCCAGCCCGCCGCAGAAGCCCGCCTTCGACGGGGACCCCGCCGGCGGGCTGCCGCACCCCACGATCCTCGCCGCCTGCGCGCTGCTCGGCGTGGACGAGGTGTACGCGGTCGGCGGCGCCCAGGCCGTCGCGATGTTCGCATACGGCACGGACGAGTGCGCCCCGGCGAACATGGTGACCGGCCCCGGCAACATCTGGGTCGCCGCCGCCAAGCGGTACTTCACCGGGCGGATCGGCATCGACACCGAGGCCGGCCCCACCGAGATCGCGGTCCTCGCGGACTCCACGGCCGACCCCGTGCACGTGGCCGCGGACCTGATCAGCCAGGCCGAGCACGACCCGCTGGCCGCCGCCGTCCTCGTCACGGACTCCGCCGAGCTCGCGGCCGCCGTGGAGAAGGAGCTGGAGCCGCAGGTCGCCGCCACCAAGCACGTCGAGGACCGGATCAAGCCCGCCCTCGCGGGCCGCCAGTCCGCGATCGTCCTGGTCGACAGCCTGGAGGACGGCCTCAAGGTCGTCGACGCGTACGGCGCCGAGCACCTGGAGGTCCAGACCGCGGACGCCGCCGCGTGGGCCGCCCGCGTGCGCAACGCCGGCGCGATCTTCGTCGGCCCCTGGGCCCCGGTCTCCCTGGGCGACTACTGCGCCGGATCGAACCACGTGCTGCCCACCGGCGGCTGCGCCTGCCACTCCTCCGGCCTGTCCGTGCAGTCCTTCCTGCGCGGCATCCACATCGTCGACTACACCCGCGACGCCCTCGCCGAGGTCACCCACCACGTGGTGACGCTCGCCGAGGCCGAGGACCTGCCCGCGCACGGCGCCGCCCTCAAGGCCCGCTTCGGATGGAAGGTGCCCCAGCAGTGACCGGGATCGACGACCTGCCCGTCCGGGACGAGCTGCGCGGCAAGACCCCGTACGGCGCCCCGCAGCTCGACGTGCCCGTCCGGCTGAACACCAACGAGAACCCGTACGAGCTGCCCGAACCGCTCGTACGGCGCATCGCCGAACGCGTCGCGGACGCCGCCCGCACCCTCAACCGCTACCCCGACCGGGACGCCGTCGAGCTGCGGACCCGGCTGGCCGAGTACCTCACCCGCACCGGCCGGCACCCGGTCGCCCGGGAGAACGTCTGGGCCGCCAACGGCTCCAACGAGGTCATCCAGCAGCTGCTGCAGACCTTCGGCGGACCCGGCCGCACCGCGATCGGCTTCGAGCCCTCCTACTCCATGCACGCGCTGATCTCCCGCGGCACCGGCACCGGCTGGATCTCCGGCCCGCGCCGGGACGACTTCACCATCGACGTGGCGGCGGCCGAGCAGGCCCTCGCCGAGCACCGCCCCGACGTCGTCTTCATCACCTCCCCCAACAACCCCACCGGCACCGCCGTGGAAGCCGAGACGGTCCTCGCCCTGTACGAGGCCGCGCAGGCCGCCAAACCCTCCCTGGTGGTCGTGGACGAGGCGTACGTGGAGTTCAGCCACCGCGACTCGCTGCTGCCCCTCATCGAGGGACGCCCGAACCTGGTCGTCTCCCGGACCATGTCCAAGGCCTTCGGGGCGGCCGGCCTGCGGCTGGGCTACCTGGCCGCGCACCCCGCCGTCGTGGACGCCGTCCAGCTGGTGCGCCTGCCGTACCACCTGTCGGCCGTCACCCAGGCGACCGCGCTGGCCGCCCTGGAGTACACCGACACCCTGCTCGGCTACGTCGAGCAGCTCAAGGCCGAGCGCGACCGCCTCGTCGGCGAACTGCGCGCCCTCGGCTGCGAGGTGACCGAGTCCGACGCGAACTTCATCCAGTTCGGGACGTTCGACGACTCCCACACCGCCTGGCAGAAGATCCTCGACCAGGGAGTCCTGGTCCGGGACAACGGCGTACCGGGGTGGCTGCGCGTCACCGCCGGCACCCCGGACGAGAACGACGCGTTCCTGGAAGCGGTTCGCGCACTGAAGAAGGAGCAGCACGCATGAGCCGCATCGGACGGGTGGAACGCACCACGAAGGAGACCTCGGTCCTCGTCGAGATCAACCTCGACGGCACCGGCAAGGTCGACGTCTCGACGGGCGTGGGCTTCTACGACCACATGCTCGACCAGCTCGGCCGCCACGGTCTGTTCGACCTCACCGTCAAGACCGACGGCGACCTGCACATCGACAGCCACCACACCATCGAGGACAGCGCCCTGGCGCTCGGCGCCGCCTTCCGCCAGGCCCTCGGCGACAAGGTCGGCATCTACCGCTTCGGCAACTGCACCGTGCCGCTCGACGAGTCCCTCGCCCAGGTCACCGTCGACCTGTCCGGCCGCCCCTACCTCGTGCACACCGAGCCCGAGAACATGGCGCCGATGATCGGCGCCTACGACACGACGATGACCCGGCACATCTTCGAGTCCTTCGTCGCCCAGGCCCAGATCGCCCTGCACATCCACGTCCCGTACGGCCGCAACGCCCACCACATCGTGGAGTGCCAGTTCAAGGCCCTGGCCCGGGCCCTGCGCTACGCCGCCGAGTTCGACCCGCGCGCGGCCGGCATCCTGCCCTCCACGAAGGGCGCCCTCTAACCGTGAACGGGCTCAACACCGTCCTCATCGTCCTCGGCCTGTTCCTGGCCGGGGGCGTCTACTCCTTCCAGAAGCAGAAGATGCCGAAGTCCCTCGTCATCCTGCTCGCCATCGGCTCCGCGATGTGCCTCGCCGCCGGAGTCCTGCGAATCCAAGGGATCTGGGAATGAGCGCAGCGCACCCCACCAAGAAGGTCGTCGTCTTCGACTACGGCTTCGGCAACGTCCGCTCCGCCGAACGCGCCCTCGCGCACGTCGGCGCGGACGTGGAGATCACCCGCGACTACGACCGGGCCATGGACGCCGACGGGCTCCTCGTCCCCGGCGTCGGCGCCTTCTCCGCCTGCATGCAGGGGCTCAAGGACGCCCGCGGCGACTGGATCATCGGCCGCAGGCTGTCCGGCGGCCGCCCCGTCATGGGCATCTGCGTCGGCATGCAGATCCTCTTCGCACGCGGCATCGAGCACGGCGTGGAGACCGAGGGCCTCGACGAGTGGCCCGGCACCGTCGGCCCGCTCAAGGCCCCGATCGTCCCCCACATGGGCTGGAACACCGTGGAGGCCCCGGCCGGCAGCCAGGCCTTCGCCGGCCTCGACGCCGAGTCCCGGTTCTACTTCGTGCACTCCTACGCGGCACACGAGTGGAGCCTGGAAGTCACCAACCCGCTGATCCGCGCCCCCAAGGTCACCTGGGCCACCCACGGCGAACGCTTCGTCGCGGCGGTGGAGAACGGGGCCCTGTGGGCCACCCAGTTCCACCCCGAGAAGTCCGGCGACGCCGGCGCCCAGCTCCTCACCAACTGGATCGAGACCCTCTGATGACCGTGTCCGCAGCGAAGCTGGAACTCCTCCCCGCGGTCGACGTCCGCGACGGCCAGGCCGTCCGCCTCGTGCACGGCGTGTCCGGCAGCGAGACCTCGTACGGCTCCCCGCTGGAAGCGGCCCTCGCCTGGCAGCGCTCCGGTGCCGAATGGCTCCACCTCGTCGACCTCGACGCCGCCTTCGGCACCGGCGACAACCGCGCCCTCGTCGCCGAGATCACCCGCGCCATGGACATCAAGGTCGAACTGTCCGGCGGCATCCGCGACGACGCCTCGCTCGCCGCGGCCCTCGCCACCGGCTGCACCCGCGTCAACCTCGGCACCGCCGCCCTGGAGACCCCCGAGTGGGCCGCCCGCGCCATCGCCGAGCACGGCGACCGGATCGCCATCGGCCTCGACGTCCGCGGCACCACCCTCAAGGGCCGCGGCTGGACCAGCGAGGGCGGCGACCTCTACGAGACCCTCGCCCGCCTCGACTCCGAGGGCTGCGCCCGCTACGTCGTCACCGACATCGGCAAGGACGGCACGCTGACCGGCCCCAACCTGGAACTCCTGCGCAACGTCTGCGCCGCCACCGACCGCCCCGTCGTCGCCTCCGGCGGCGTCTCCTCCCTGGACGACCTGCGGGCGCTGTCCGAGCTGGTACCGGCGGGCGTCGAGGGCGCGATCGTCGGCAAGGCCCTGTACGCCAAGGCCTTCACCCTGGAAGAAGCCCTGAAGGTGGTCTCCGCATGAGCAGTTCCTCCGCCGGCTCCCCGCCCCCGGTACGGCGCATCTCCTCCGGCGGCCCCTACGAGGACGTCATCGCCTACTCCCGCGCCGTGCAGCTCGGCAACGGCCTCGTCCTCGTGTCCGGCTGCACCGCCGCCGACGCGGGCGGCCCGTACGACCAGGCCCTCGCGGCCTTCGGCGTCGCCTTCAAGGCCCTCGCCCAGGCCGGACTCGGCCCCGAGGACGTGGTGCGCACCCGCATGTACCTGACGCACGCCCGTGACGTGGACGACGTGGGCCGCGCCCACAAGGAGCTCTTCGACGCGGTGCGCCCCGCCGCGACCATGCTCATCGTCTCCGGCTTCGTCGACCCCGGCATGGTCGTCGAGGTCGAGGTGGAGGCGTACCGGGAGCCGTCCGCATGAGCCTCGCCGTACGCGTGATCCCCTGCCTGGACGTGGACAACGGCCGGGTCGTCAAGGGCGTCAACTTCCAGAACCTGCGCGACGCGGGCGACCCCGTCGAAATGGCCAAGCTGTACGACGCCGAAGGCGCCGACGAGCTGACCTTCCTCGACATCACCGCCTCCTCCGGCAACCGCGAGACCACCTACGACGTGGTGCGGCGCACCGCCGAACAGGTCTTCATCCCGCTCACCGTCGGCGGCGGCGTCCGCACCGCGGACGACGTGGACAGGCTGCTGCGCGCGGGCGCCGACAAGGTCGGCGTGAACACCGCGGCCATCGCGCGGCCCGACCTCGTCCGGGAGATCGCGGAGCGCTTCGGCCGGCAGGTCCTCGTCCTGTCCGTGGACGCGCGCCGCACCGCCGCCGGCTCCTTCGAGGTCACCACGCACGGCGGCCGCAAGGGCACCGGCATCGACGCCGTCGAATGGGCCCACCGGGCGGCCGAACTGGGCGCCGGGGAAATCCTGTTGAACTCGATGGACGCCGACGGTACCAAGGACGGCTACGACACCGAGATGATCGCGGCCGTGCGCCGGCACGTCACCGTCCCGGTGATCGCCTCGGGAGGCGCGGGCACCCTCGCGCACTTCCCCCCGGCGATCGGGGCGGGCGCCGACGCGGTGCTCGCGGCCTCGGTGTTCCACTTCGGTGACCTGCGGATCTCAGAGGTCAAGAACGTCCTCCGAGAGGCGGGCCACCCCGTCCGCTGACTCACCGGGGGGTGGGCTTGAACCGGAACACCTGGCGCTGGCTGGCCGCGTACGCCGCTTCCCTGGTCGGGGACGGGATCTACTTCCTCGCCCTCGGCTGGGCGGCCGCGCAGACGGCCGGACCCGCCCAGGCCGGACTGGTCATGGCCGCCGGCGCGGTGCCGCGCGCCCTGCTGATGCTCGGCGGCGGGGTGGTGGCCGACCGGTTCGGCCCCCGCCCGGTCGTCATCGCCTCGGACGCGGTGCGGTGCGCCGTCGTCCTGGCCCTGGCTGCGGGGGTGGCCCTGACCACCCCCGGGCCGGTCGTCCTGATCGCGGTCGCCCTCGTCTTCGGCGCCGTGGACGCCCTGTTCATGCCCGCGGTGGGCGCCCTGCCGCCCAGGATCGCCGGACCCGGCCGGCTGGTCCGCGTCCAGGGGCTGCGCAGCCTCGCCGAACGGATCGGCCACACCGCCGGGCCGCCCGCGGCGGGGCTCGCCATGGGCCTGGGCGGCCCCGCCGCGGCCTTCGCCGTCGCCGGGGCCCTGTTCGGGCTCTCCCTGGCGCTGCTGCTGGCCGTGCGCATCGCCCCGCTCGCCGCGTCCGCCGGCGCCGCCCCCGCGGAGACCCCGGGGCAGCAGCTGCGCCGAGGCGTCGGCTACATCCGCCGGCACGGACTGATCGGCCCGCTGATCCTGTCCGGCGCGCTCAGCCAGCTCGGCACCTCGGCGCCGCTGACGCTCGGGCTGATCCTGCTGTCCGAGGAGCGCGGCTGGGGGCCCGGCGGGGTCGGCTGGATCGTGGGCGGCTTCGGGGCGGGCGCGGCGAGCAGCGCCCTCGTCCTGACGCTCGTGCCGAGGTTCCCCCGGGCGGGCGCCGTCCAGAACCTCACCCTGATCGTCGGCTCGGCCGGCATCGGCGCCCTCGCCCTGGCCCCGACCCTGGCCGGGGCGGTCGTCCTGGCCCTGCTGACCGGCCTGGTCTGCGGCATCTGCGGAGGCCTGGCGGTGGCCCTGATCCAGAGCGCCACCGACCCCGCGTACCTGGGCCGGGTCAGCTCCGTGATGGCGTTCACCGCCGTGGGCCTGGCCCCGCTGGCGTACCCGGTGGCCGGGGCGGCCGCCGGCCTGTGGGGCACCACCCCGGTCTTCCTCGCGGGCGCGGCCCTCAGCATGACGGGCGCGGCCATAGGCACCGCCGCCCCCGCCGTCCGCCGCGCGGAACTCTCCTTCGCCTAGGCGCGGAACCCTCCTCCGCCCCGGCGCGGAGCGCTCAGAACCCCAGTTTCGCCGCCGTCAGCCTGGCCACCGCGTCCTTCTCGCCGTCCAGCGCCACGGCGGCGGCGTCCTGGCGGCCGAAGCAGAACAGCGTCAGCTCTCCCGGCTCGCCCGTCACCGTCACCACCGGCGAGCCCTTGTGCGCCACCGCCGTCTGGCCGTTCGGGCGGCGCAGCACCAGGCCCACCGGGGAGCGGCGGCCCGTCAGCCGGGCCATCTTCTCCAGGCGGGACCACAGGGAGTCCGCGAACACCGGGTCCACCTCGCGCGGGGACCAGTCCGGCTGGGCCCGGCGGACGTCCTCCGCGTGGACGAAGAACTCCACCGCGTTCGCCGACTCGTCGATCTGCTTCAGCGCGTACGGGGACAGCCGGGGCGGCCCGGTGCGGATCAGCTGGAGCAGCTCCTCGTACGGCTTGGCCGCGTACTCCGCCATCGCCTTGTCCAGCCGGGCCTTCAGGACGTTCAGCAGCAGCCCGCCCGCCGCGTCCGGGCGGCGCTCCCGGACCACGACGTGCGCCGCCAGTTCCCGGCAGGTCCAGCCGTCGCAGAGGGTCGGCGCCTCCGGGCCTGCCGCCTCCAACAGGTCGGCCAGCAGCAGGCGTTCACGCTTCGCATGGGTAGACATGCGCGAAAGCCTACGGCCGGAACCCGCCGGGCGCCCGCCCATCAGGCGGACAGTGATCCATGTCCCGCCGCCGCGCCCGGCACAATGGCCCCATGAGTACGTCCCCCCGCCCCGGCAGCCTCGACCCCGCCGTCGCCGCGCGCCTCAAGCGCTCCCCGGACGGCCTGGTGCCGGCCATCGCCCAGCAGTACGACACCGGTGAGGTGCTCATGCTCGGCTGGATGGACGACGAGGCCCTGCACCGCACCCTGACCACCGGCCGGTGCACCTACTGGTCGCGCAGCCGCCAGGAGTACTGGGTCAAGGGGGACACTTCCGGCCACTTCCAGCATGTGAAGTCCGTCGCCCTCGACTGCGACGCCGACACCGTGCTCGTCCGGGTCGACCAGGTCGGCGCCGCCTGCCACACCGGGGCCCGCACCTGTTTCGATGCCGATGTCCTCTTCCGCGCCGCCGACTGAACAGGGCCCCCGCACATGGATCTCGACACGTTCCGCAAGCTCGCGGCCGACCGCCGCGTCATCCCCGTGAGCCGCAAGCTGCTGGCCGACGGCGACACCCCTGTGGGCCTCTACCGCAAGCTGGCCGGCGAGCGCCCCGGCACCTTCCTGCTGGAGTCCGCCGAGAACGGCCGCTCCTGGTCCCGCTACTCCTTCATCGGGGTGCGCAGCGACTCCACCCTGACCGTCCGGGACGGCCAGGCGCACTGGATCGGCACCCCGCCCGTCGGGGTCCCCGTCGACGGCGACCCCCTGGACGCGCTGCGCGCCACCGTCGAGGCCCTGCACACCCCCCGCGACCAAGCCGCCGACACGCCGCCCTTCACCGGCGGCATGGTCGGCTACCTCGGCTACGACATCGTGCGGCGCCTGGAGCGCATCGGCGAGCACACCACGGACGACCTCCGACTCCCCGAGCTGACCATGCTGCTCACCTCGGACCTCGCGGTGCTCGACCACTGGGACGGCACGGTCCAGCTCATCGCCAACGCGATCAACCACAACGACCTGGACTCCGGGGTCGACGAGGCCCACGCGGACGCCCTCGCCCGGCTCGACGCCATGGAGGCCGACCTCGCACGGCCCGCCCCCTACGTCCCGGCCCCGCTGCCCGCCTCCGAGCTGCCC
Organism: Streptomyces sp. cmx-4-9; assembly: GCF_046548835.1. Classification (NCBI taxonomy): domain Bacteria; kingdom Bacillati; phylum Actinomycetota; class Actinomycetes; order Kitasatosporales; family Streptomycetaceae; genus Streptomyces; species Streptomyces sp. cmx-4-9. Next base: position 276,642 of record NZ_JAEBEE010000008.1, read on the forward strand.
GAGTTCTCGGCGCTGTGGGGCGGCGAGAAGTACCAGGCCGCCGTCGAGGACGTGAAGGAGCGCATCCGGGCCGGCGAGGCCTTCCAGGTCGTGCCCTCGCAGCGCTTCGAGACCCCCTGCACGGCCTCCGCGCTGGACGTCTACCGGGTGCTGCGGGCCACGAACCCGTCCCCGTACATGTACCTCTTCCGCTTCGAGAACGGCTTCGACGTCGTCGGTTCCAGCCCCGAGGCCCTCGTCAAGGTGGCGGACGGGCGGGCGATGGTCCACCCGATCGCCGGCACCCGGCACCGCGGCGCCACCCCGCAGGAGGACCACGACCTCGCCGAGGAACTGCTGGCCGACCCCAAGGAGCGCGCCGAGCACCTGATGCTCGTCGACCTGGGCCGCAACGACCTCGGCCGGGTCTGCGAGCCGGGCTCCGTCGAGGTCGTCGACTTCATGAGCATCGAGCGGTACTCGCACGTCATGCACATCGTCTCGACGGTCACCGGCAGGGTCGCCGAAGGACGGACCGCCTTCGACGTGCTGACCGCCTGCTTCCCGGCCGGCACCCTCTCCGGGGCGCCCAAGCCGCGGGCCATGCAGATCATCGAGGAGCTGGAGCCCTCCCGCCGCGGCCTGTACGGCGGCTGCGTGGGCTACCTGGACTTCGCCGGGGACTCCGACACCGCCATCGCCATCCGCACCGCGCTGCTGCGCGACGGCACGGCGTACGTCCAGGCCGGCGCCGGTGTCGTCGCCGACTCCGTGCCCGAACTCGAGGACCGGGAATGCCGCAACAAGGCGGCTGCCGTGCTGCGCGCGGTCGGAGCGGCCAACCGCCTCCACGGCGCGTGAGGGCGTAGGGGATAGTGGGGTATGTGAGCGCCGTACCCCCGCCCCGACCCGATGCCGCCTCCGAGCCCGGTGACGCCCTGGCTCCCGCCGCCTCCGACAGCCGCAGCAGCCGCCGCAGCGTGGCGATCGCCCTGCTGCTCGGCACGCTCGGCGCGACCGTCGTGCTGCTCGCCTCCGGCCGGGTCTGGGCCCGGGGCACCGCCGCCGTCGGAGGCGGCGTGCTGCCGCTGACCGCCGACGGCCGGGCCGTCACCGGGCTGCCCGCGGCCCTGGCCATCGTGGGCCTTGCGGCCCTGGTCGCCGTGTTCGCCGTACGCGGCCCCGGCCGGCTGCTGGTGTCCGGGCTGCTCGTGCTGAGCGGCCTGGGGGCGGCGCTCGGCGCCGTCTTCGCCGCCGACGACCGCCGCGCCCTGGACTCGCAGGCCGCCCGGACCACGGCCGACACCGCCGCCCAGGTGGCGGGGCTCACGCACACGGCCTGGCCGTACGTCACCGCGGGCGGCGGGGCACTGATCCTGGCGGCCGGACTGCTGGCCCTGTTCTTCGGGCGCGGCTGGCCCTCGATGGGCGGCCGCTACGAGCGTGACGGGAGCCCCCGCAAGCGCGCGGCGACGGCAGTGGACCCGGAACGGCCGGAAGATCTGTGGAAGGCTCTGGACCGCGGCGAGGATCCGACCCGCTGACCGCGGGCGCCGACCGGACCCCCCCCGGACGAGGCCGCCGCCCGGTGCGGGACAATGGGCACCGAGCGTTCGACACAGCTGAGAGCAACAAGGAGCAACTCATGGCGGGCACATCACACGGACACACCCCGGCCGCCTGGACCGGTGTCATCATCGCCTTCGTCGGCTTCTGCATCTCCGGCGCCTTCATGGTGCTGGCCAACCAGCTCGGGTTCTGGCTGGGTCTGGGCGTCGTCGCGCTCGGCGGTGTCGTCGGACTGGGGATGAAGGCCGCGGGCATGGGCGCCCCCAAGGCGTCCTACACCGACCTCGCGGAGGTCATCGCCGCCAACAAGGTCCCCGCCAAGGTCTGAGTGCCCGCCCGGCGAGGACCAGACGCAGCCGAAAGGCGCGGCCCCGCCGGGCTGCGCCTTTTGTCATGAGCGGAGAGAATCAGCGGGTGGACGCCCCCCGCACCCCCGACGCCCCGCCGCCCGCCGCCGGGCCGCCCGCCGCCGGGCCGCCCCCGGCCGCGCCACCCGCCGCCGCCCCCGCTGCGGCCCCCGGACGGCTCCGGCGGCTGGCCGCGCCGGTGCTGGTGCTCGCCGGGGCCGTCTCCGCCTTCGCCTACGTGGGCGCCGTCGACCCCAACGAGCCGGGCCACTACCCGGTCTGCCCGCTCTTCCGGCTGACCGGCGTCCTGTGCCCCGGCTGCGGGGGCCTGCGCAGTGCGCACGCGTTCGCCCACGGCGACCTGGTGACGGCCCTCGGGGCGAATGCGGTGGCCGTCGCCGGCTACGCCGTCTTCGCGGGGTTCATGGCCCTGTGGCTGGTCAGGGCGGCCCGCGGCCGCCCCGTGCCGAAGCCCGCGCCCACGCCGGCGCAGTGGTGGGCCCTCGGCGCCGCGGTCCTGGTCTTCTCCGTGGTCCGAAATCTTTCTTTCGGCTCGGCACTGGCCCCCTGAACCCGGTCGGCACACCCTCTGAAGTCCGTATTCCGATTGTCCAGTCACTGGGACGCCGTCAACCGCGTGCGGAGAGCAAGCCCTCCTGCGGATATCATTTGAGTGCTGACCTTGCAGGTGTACGTGTCTGCAAGGCGGCCGACCGTCATCAACCCGGAAGGGGGCCGCTCGCGTGAGTGTGCTCGACGAGATCATCGAAGGGGTCCGCGAAGACCTTGCCGAACGGCAGTCCCGCGTGAGCCTCGACGAGCTCAAGGAGCGTGCCGCCAAGGCGCCCCAGGCCAAGGACGGCGTCGCTGCCCTGCGCGGCGACAGCGTCAAGGTGATCTGCGAGGTCAAGCGCTCCAGCCCGTCCAAGGGCGCGCTGGCCGCCATCGCCGATCCGGCCGGGCTCGCCGCGGACTACGAAGCGGGCGGTGCGGCGGTCATCTCCGTCCTCACCGAGCAGCGCCGCTTCGGCGGCTCGCTGGCCGACCTGGAGGCCGTCCGCGCCCGCGTGGACGTCCCGATCCTGCGCAAGGACTTCATCGTCACCGCGTACCAGCTGTGGGAGGCCCGCGCCTACGGCGCCGACCTCGTGCTGCTGATCGTCGCGGCCCTGGAGCAGGAGGCCCTCGTCTCCCTCATCGAGCGGGCCGAGTCCATCGGCCTCACCCCGCTCGTCGAGGTCCACGACGAGGACGAGGTCGAGCGCGCGGTCGCCGCCGGCGCCAAGATCATCGGTGTCAACGCCCGCAACCTGAAGGACCTCAAGGTCGACCGCGCCACCTTCGAGCGCGTCGTCCCGGAGATCCCCGCCCACATCGTCAAGGTCGCCGAGTCCGGCATCCGCGGGCCGCACGACCTGATCGCCTACGCCAACGAGGGCGCCGACGCCGTCCTGGTCGGGGAGTCCCTGGTCACCGGACGCGACCCCAAGGCGGCCGTGGCCGACCTGGTCGCCGCCGGAGCCCACCCCGCACTGCGCCACGGGCGGAGCTGACCCGTCCCGTGTCCCCCGACCGCTCCTGCGTCCGCACCCGGCCCGGCCTCGGCCCGGCCGCCGTGCCGACGGCGCACGCGCCCCTGGCGCGCGGCTGCCGCCCCCGCGGCTGCCGCGCCCCGGCCCGGCGTGTGCACGGGCGGCGGGTGCGGTACGTGATCGGCTCCGAGCCCGGTCAGGTCAACGGCATGCGATGGCGCCGCCGAGGCGCGCTGTAACGAGGAACGCCCCCGCGGCCCGGCCGCGCCGGCGTTCCCGTACGGCCCGCCGCCCGGGCCGCCGGCTCCGGGCGCGGGCTGCTCCGCACCGTACGCACGGCACGCCCCAGCGGGGTGTGCGCGCCACGGGCGGGCGGCGCCATACGGTGACAACCCCGCCGCACCACGCATCCGCAGGAGTATCCGGCCATGTCCAGTGAGTTCTTCATTCCGGACCCTGAGGGTCACGTCCCGAACGCCGAGGGCTACTTCGGCGACTTCGGGGGCAAGTTCATCCCCGAGGCGCTCGTCGCCGCCGTGGACGAGGTCGCCGTCGAGTACGAGAAGGCCAAGGGCGACCCGGCCTTCGCGGCCGAGCTGAACGACCTGATGGTCCACTACACCGGCCGGCCCAGCGCCCTCACCGAGGTGCCCCGGTTCGCCTCCCACGCCGGCGGCGCGCGGATCTTCCTCAAGCGCGAGGACCTCAACCACACCGGCTCGCACAAGATCAACAATGTGCTGGGCCAGGCCCTGCTGACCAAGCGCATGGGCAAGACCCGGGTCATCGCCGAGACGGGCGCCGGCCAGCACGGTGTCGCCACCGCCACCGCCTGCGCCCTCTTCGGCCTCGACTGCACCATCTACATGGGCGAGATCGACACGCAGCGCCAGGCGCTGAACGTGGCCCGCATGCGCATGCTCGGCGCCGAGGTCATCGCCGTGAAGTCCGGCTCCCGGACCCTCAAGGACGCCATCAACGAGGCGTTCCGCGACTGGGTCGCCAACGTGGACCGCACCCACTACCTCTTCGGCACGGTCGCCGGCCCGCACCCCTTCCCGGCCATGGTGCGCGACTTCCACCGGGTGATCGGCGTCGAGGCCCGCCGCCAGATCCTGGAGCGCGCCGGCCGACTGCCCGACGCCGTCGCGGCCTGCGTCGGCGGCGGCTCCAATGCCATCGGCCTCTTCCACGCCTTCATCCCGGACGCGGACGTCCGCCTGGTGGGCTTCGAGCCCGCCGGGCACGGCGTCGAGACGGGCGAGCACGCGGCCACCCTGACCGCGGGCGAGCCCGGCATCCTGCACGGCTCCCGCTCGTACGTCCTGCAGGACGAGGAAGGCCAGATCACCGAGCCGTACTCGATCTCGGCCGGCCTGGATTACCCGGGCATCGGCCCCGAGCACTCCTACCTCAAGGACTCCGGCCGCGGCGAGTACCGCGCGGTGACGGACGACGCGGCGATGCAGGCCCTGCGGCTGCTCTCGCGCACCGAGGGCATCATCCCGGCCATCGAGTCGGCGCACGCCCTCGCGGGCGCCCTCGACCTGGGCCGGGAGCTGGGCGAGGACGGGCTGATCGTGGTCAACCTGTCCGGCCGCGGGGACAAGGACATGGACACGGCGGCCCGCTACTTCGGGCTGTACGACACCGACGGGGAAGTCGCCGAGAACGAGTTCTCCGAGGGGGACGACAAGTGAACGCCACCCAGAGCGCCGCAGCGGGCAGCGGCAACATCGAGCTGCTGACGGCCACCCTAGCCAAGGCGAAGTCCGAGGACCGGGCCGCCCTCGTCGCCTACCTCCCCGCGGGCTTCCCGACCGTCGACGGCGGCATCGAGGCGGTCAAGGCCGTCGTCGAGGGCGGCGCCGACATCGTCGAGATCGGGCTGCCGCACAGCGACCCGGTCCTGGACGGGCCGGTCATCCAGACCGCCGACGACATCGCCCTGCGCGGCGGGGTCAAGATCGCGGACGTCATGCGGACGGTCCGGGAGGCGCACGCCGCGACCGGCGCCCCGGTCCTGGTGATGACGTACTGGAACCCCATCGACCGCTACGGCGTCGAGCGGTTCGCCACCGAGCTGGCGGCGGCGGGCGGCGCCGGCTGCATCCTGCCCGACCTGCCGGTCCAGGAGTCCGCGCCGTGGCGCGAGCACGCGCACCGGCACGGACTGGCGACCGTCTTCGTCGTGGCCCCCAGCAGCAAGGACGAACGCCTGGCCACCATCACGGCGGCCGGCTCCGGCTTCGTGTACGCCGCCTCCCTCATGGGCGTCACCGGCACCCGCGAGTCGGTCGGCAACCAGGCCCAGGACCTGGTGGAGCGCACCCGCGCCACCCCCGGGGCCCAGGCCGGCCTCCCGGTCTGCGTCGGGCTGGGCGTCTCCAACGCCGCGCAGGCCAAGGAGGTCGCCGCCTTCGCCGATGGCGTGATCGTCGGTTCGGCCTTCGTGAAGCTGCTGCTGGACGCGCCGGACCCTGCCGCCGGGCTGGCCGGCGTACGGGCCCTGGCGGCCGAGCTTGCGGAAGGCGTACGCAGGAGCTGACGCACGGCGGTCCGCCGGCGGGTTCTGTAGCCCGATCGGGTGGAAGTGGGAGCAGGGAGGCACGCGAGTGCCTCCCTGCTTCGTTTGGCGGAACGTGAGCGAGATGAACGACGGTGCGAACCGCGATGCGACGAAACGATCGGCCCGGGAGCGACTCCAGCAGGAGCGCGAGCGGCAGAAGACCCGGGACAGGCGCCGACGGACCCTCGTCGTGTCGGCGGCGGTGGTCGGCGTGCTCGGCCTGGCCGCCGTCGTCGGCCTGATCGCGGCCAACACCGGCAAGAGCGGGGACTCGGCCAAGGAAGGTCCGCTGGTCGCCCCCTCGGGGGCCACCGGCAAGGACGCGCTCGTCATCCGGACGGGCAAGGACGAGGCCCCGTCCACGCTGACGGTGTGGGAGGACTTCCGCTGTCCGGCCTGCAAGGCCTTCGAGGACAACTACCGGGAGACCGTCCACGAACTGGAGGCCAAGGGGCTGCTGAAGGTGGACTACCACCTGGCCACCCTCATCGACGGCAACATGGGCGGCAGCGGCTCGCTCAAGGCGGCGAACGCGGCGGCCTGCGCACAGGACGCCGGCAAGTTCCCCGCCTACCACGACGTGCTCTTCCAGAACCAGCCGCAGGAGGTCGACGACGCCTACGGCAAGAACGCCAAGCTGCTGGAGCTGGCCGGCAAGGTCGAGGGGCTGGACACCCCGGCCTTCCGCTCCTGCGTCGAGGACGGCACGCACAACGGCTGGGTGGCCAAGTCGCAGGAAGCCTTCCGGGCCGGCAAGTTCCGGGGCACCCCGACCGTGCAGCTGAACGGCAAGGACATCTTCGCCGACCAGGCCGACCCGCTGACCCCGCAGAAGCTGAAGGCGCAGGTGGAGGCCGCCGCGAAGGGGACCGGCTCCACCGGCGACCCGGACGGGGGAGCGGACGCCGGCGCCGGCGCAGGCGCCTCGAAGGGACCCGGCAAGGCCTCGGCGTCAGCGAGCCCGGGCTCCCGGTCCGGATCGGGGACGGCCTCCGGCGGCAGCTCCGGGACGTCGTCCGGCATGTCCTCCGGGACGTCGTCCGGTACGGCGTCCGGCGGGAAGGCCTCGCCCTCGTCCGCGGCCTCCGGCAGCCCGGAGGGCTCCTCGGCCCGCTGAGCGGCCCCCGGGCCGTGTGTGGATTTGGTTTCGGCTTGCCGGGCGGGTTGCGGTCAGCACCGCCCGGCAGGGTAGCGTCATGTCTGCCATGGACATTGCTTACATCCCCAGCCCGTCGACCGGCGTGGTCCACCTCGGACCGATCCCGCTGCGCGGCTACGCGTTCTGCATCATCATCGGCGTCTTCGTCGCCGTCTGGCTCGGCAACAAGCGGTGGATCGCGCGCGGCGGAAAGCCGGGCACCGTCGCGGACCTCGCCGTGTGGGCAGTGCCGTTCGGCCTCGTCGGCGGCCGCCTCTACCACGTGGTCACCGACTACCAGCTCTACTTCGGCGAGGGCCGCAACTGGGTCGACGCCCTCAAGATCTGGGAGGGCGGCCTCGGTATCTGGGGCGCCATCGCCGTCGGCGCGGTCGGTGCCTGGATCGGCTGCCGGCTGCGCGGCATCCCGCTGCCGGCCTGGGCGGACGCCCTGGCCCCGGGCATCGCGCTGGCCCAGGCCTGCGGCCGCTGGGGCAACTGGTTCAACCAGGAGCTGTACGGCCGCGCGACCGACCTGCCGTGGGCGGTGCAGATCAGCGAGGGCCCGAACCGGGACGCCGGCACCTACCACCCGACCTTCCTGTACGAGTCCCTGTGGTGCATCGGCGTCGCCGTCCTGGTGATCTGGGCCGACCGCCGCTTCAGGCTCGGCCACGGACGCGCCTTCGCCCTGTACGTCGCCGCGTACTGCGTGGGCCGCGGCTGGATCGAGTACATGCGCGTCGACGAGGCGCACCACATCCTCGGCCTGCGGCTGAACGTGTGGACCTCGATCGTCGTCTTCGTGCTGGCCGTGGTCTACCTCGTGCTGTCGGCGAAGCTGCGGCCGGGCCGCGAGGAGGTCGTGGAGCCGGACCTCCCGGGCGGCAAGCCCACGGCCGGGACCGGGACCGACGCCGACGCCGAGGCCAAGGACGCCGCCACCGGGACGGACGCGCCGGAAGCCGGCGCGGACGCCGCATCCAAGGACGCCTCCCCGGCCGACGCCTCCCCGGCCGGGACCGGTCCGGACGGCGCCGCCAAGGCGGCCGCCGCCCCCGCGAAGGCCGCGAAGGCCTCCGTGCTGACCAAGGACGCCGGGACCGCCGGGGCCGCGCCGCAGACCGCGGACCGAGCCCCGGACACCGACAAGCCCTGAGCCCTGGACCCCGCCCCGGGCAGGGGAATCCGCGCCACCGAAGGGGCGCCGCGCACGGCGCGGCGCCCCTTCGGCGCTGCCGGTCGGGTCAGCGGGCCGCCGTCCGGGCCGACAGCGCGAGGGTGCGCTGGGCGGCGGCGACCACGGCCGGGTCCACGAAGCGGCCGTCGGGCAGGGCCAGCGCCCCCGGGGTGGCCCGGGCCGCCGCGAGGATCTGCTCGGCCGCGGCGACGTCCGCGGGAGCGGGCAGGTAGGCCCGCTCGATCACCGGGAGCTGGCGGGGATGGATCGCCGCCCGGCCCAGGAAGCCGAGGGAGCGGCCCCGCGCGCAGGACACGGCCAGCGCCTCCAGGTCCCGGATGTCGGGGAACACGGACTGGGCCGGGGGCGCCAGCCCGGCCGCCCGGGCCGCCACCACCACCCGGGAGCGGCACCAGTCCAGGCCCGGGTCCGCGCTGACGGCCAGGTCGGCCCGCAGGTCCGCCTCACCCAGGGAGAGCCCGCGCAGGGCGGGGTGCGCGCGGGCGATCTCGTACGCGCGTTCCACGCCCAGCGCGGATTCCAGCAGGGCGTACAGGCCGACCCCGCCGGTCCGCTCGGCGACGGCCGCGACCTGCTCCGGGGCGCTGACCTTGGGCAGCCGGAGCCCCGCGAGCCCGGGCCGGCCCGCCAGCGCGGTGAGGTCGGCGCCGCCCCAGGGAGAGTCCAGGGCGTTCACGCGGACGTGGACGGGGAGCGCGGGCGGCTCGGAGAGCAACTCGGCCGTCGCGGCGCGGGCGTACTCCTTCCGGGAGGCCGGCACCGCGTCCTCCAGGTCGACGATGACCGCGTCGGCGGCGCAGCCCAGGGCCTTGGCCACCACCGCCGGGCGGTCTCCCGGCGCGTACAGCCAGGTCAGGATCACAGGGCTCCCTCGGTGCGGAGCGCGGTGATCTCGGCCGGGGTCAGGCCGAGTTCGGTGAGGACCTCCTCGGTGTCCGCTCCGTGCGGGCGGCCCGCCCAGCGGATCGCGCCGGGGGTCTCGGACAGCCGGAACAGGACGTTCTGCATCCGCAGCGGGCCGAGTTCCGGGTCCTCCACCTCGGTGACCGTGTCCAGCGCGGCGAACTGCGGATCGGCCATCACGTCCCGGACGTCGTACACCAGGGCGACGGCCGCCTGCGCCTCCTCGAAGGCCGCGACCACCTCGTCCGCCTTGTGCCGGGCGATCCACCCGCCGACGGCCTCGTCGAGGACGTGCCCGTGGGCGGCCCGCTGCGTCCCGGAGGCGAACCAGGGCTCCTCGGCCAGCTCGGGCCGGCCGACCAGCCGCACGACCCGCTCCGCGATCGACTGGGCGGACGCCGAGACCGCGAGCCAGCGGCCGTCCGCACTGCGGTAGGTGTTGCGGGGGGCGTTGTTGGCGGACCGGTTGCCGGTGCGCGGCTGCACGTACCCGAGCTGGTCGTACCAGAGCGGGTGGGGGCCCAGCACGGTCAGGATCGGCTCGATGATCGCCAGGTCCACGACCTGCCCGTGCCCGGTCCGGTCCCGGCCGGCCAGGGCGGTCATCACGGCATACGCGGTGGTCAGCGCGGCGATGGAGTCCGCCAGCCCGAAGGGCGGCAGGGTCGGCGGCCCCTCCGGCTCCCCGGTGATCGCGGCGAACCCGCTCATCGCCTCGGCCAGGGTGCCGAAGCCGGGCCGGTGCGCGTACGGGCCGTGCTGGCCGAAGGCGGTGACCCGGGCCAGCACCAGGCGCGGGTTGACGGCCGACAGCTCGCTCCAGCCCAGCCCCCACTTCTCCAGGGTGCCGGGGCGGAAGTTCTCCACGACCACGTCGGCTCCGGCGGCCAGCCGCAGCAGCGTGTCCCGGCCGCCGGGCGTGGACAGGTCCAGGGTCATCGTCCGCTTGTTGCGGCCCAGCAGCTTCCACCACAGGCCGATGCCGTCCTTGGCGGGCCCGTGGCCGCGGGAGGGGTCGGGGCGGCCGGGGTGCTCCACCTTGACGACCTCGGCGCCGAAGTCACCGAGCAGGGTGGCGGCCAGCGGACCGGCGAACAGGGTGGCGAGGTCGAGGACGCGCAGCCCGGACAGGGGCCCGGCCGGGGACCCGGTCACCGTCCCGTGCCCCGGTCCGCCGCGAACGCGTCGACCTCGGCGCGCGACGGCATCGAGTCCTGGGCCCCGCGCCGCTGCACGGACAGCGCGGCGGCGCAGGAGGCCCAGGCGAGGGCGTCCCGCATCGGCCGGCCCTCGCCGAGGGCCACGGCGAGCGCCCCGACGAAGGTGTCCCCGGCGGCGGTGGTGTCCACGGCCCTGACCTGCGGCGCGGGCACGGTCAGCGGCTCCTGCCCGCGGGCGGCGTACAGGGATCCGGCCGCGCCGAGGGTGACCACCACCTCGGGCACGTCCTCCAGCAGGGCCGCGGCGGCCCGGTGGGGGTCGGTGAGCCCGGTCAGGGCCGCAGCCTCGTGCTCGTTGGGGACCAGCAGGTCGGTGGCGGCGAGGAGTCCGGCGGGCAGCGTCCCCCAGCCGCCGCCGGGCGGGGCCTCCGGGGCGGGGGCCGGGGTGAGGACCGTACGCACTCCGTGTGCGCGGGCGGCGAGGGCGCCGGCGAGGACGGCCTCCAGGGGCAGTTCCAACTGCAGGAGCAGGGCGCCCGCGGCGCCGATCCGGCGGTCGTCCCCCGCCTCCAGCCCGGTGACGCTCGCGTTCGCCCCGGGTACGACGATGATGCTGTTGGCGCCCTCGTCGTCCACGGTGATGTGCGCGGTGCCGCTGGGGCCCTCGACGGTGCGCAGGGCCGCCGTGACCACCCCGGAGGCGGCGAGCGCGGAGCGCAGCCGCACACCGAAGTCGTCGGCCCCCACCGCTCCGATCATGACCACCTCCGCGCCGCAGCGGGCGGCGGCGACGGCCTGGTTGGCGCCCTTGCCGCCGGGGGCGGTGCGAAACGCGCGGCCGGTGACGGTCTCCCCGAGGCGGGGCGCCTTCGGGACGTAGGCGACGAGGTCCATGTTCGTACTGCCGAGCACGGCGATGGCCGTCATGAGCGGGCTGCCTCCTGTGCGGTGAGATGGGCGAGGGTGTCGAAGCCGATGCCGTCGAAACCGGCGACGGAGGTGGCGAGGCGGTTGCGCAGCGGGGCGGTCCACCGCTCCGGCAGCTTCCCCGGCGCCCCAGCCAGGATCCCGGCGAGGGCTCCGGCGGTGGCCCCGTTGGAGTCGGTGTCCCAGCCCCCGGACACGGCGTGGCAGACGGAACGGGTGAAGTCCCCGTCGGCGTGGGTGAGGGCGGCGGCGATCAGCGCGGTGTTGGGGACGGCGTGCACCCAGTGGTAGTGGCCGTAGCGGGCGTGCAGCCGGTCCACGACGGCCTCGAAGCACGGCTCCTCGCGGGCCGCCCCGATACCGTGCCGGACGGCCTCGGCGAGGCGGGAGCGGGGCGGAACGAAGTCCAGGCCGGCCCGCAGCGCCCCGTGCACGTCGGTGCGTCCGGCAGCCGCCTCCGCGGTGGCCGCGGCGACGAACAGGGCGGCGTACACGCCGTTGCCGGTGTGGGTCAGGGCCGCGTCCCGGTAGGCCGCGGCCGCGGCGCCGGCCGGGTCCCCCGGACGGGTCCAGCCGTGGACGTCCGCGCGGATGAGGGCGCCGATCCACTCGCGGAACGGATTGCGGCGGGTGGCGGTCGCGGGCGGCTCCAGCCCGAGCAGGAGGTTGCGGTACGCGACGCGCTCGGCGGTGAAGGTCCGCCCGGCGGGCAGCTCGTCGAGCCAGACCCGGGCGACGTCGGCCGTGGTGAAGGCCTTGCCGTACCGCTGGAGCAGGAGCAGGCCGAGGAGGGGGAAGTTCAGGTCGTCGTCCTCGGGCATCCCGTCGATGTTCTCGGCGAGGGAGGTGGGGGCGGAGCGCCGGTTCCACGGATACGCGGCAAGCAGCTCCGGCGGCACGCCGTGCGCGCTGAACCAGCCGTCCAGCGGCCAGTTGCCCGCGGCCCGGGCCAGCGCCCGGATCCCCTCCAGGGGCAGCTTCTCGACGGGCTTGCCGAGCAGGCACCCCGCGGCCCGCCCCACCCAGGCGGCCTCCAGCCGGGCCGGCAGGCCCGCGGCCGGGGACCGCGGTGGCCGGGGTGCGGCAGCGGCGGGGCAGGCGGCGCGCACGCCCGCCCACGACGCGGGCTCCGCGGCGGCCAGCGGGGAGGGCTGGGCGCCGAGCTCGTCCAGCAGCCGGCAGGCCAGGGCGCGCAGCCCCGGATCCGCGGGGACGGCGCGGGCCCCGGCCCGCTCGGGCGCCGGGTGCCCGCCCGCGGCGAGCCAGGCCCGGCGGGCCGGCGCCGGATCCCGGCCGTCCTCGGCGGCCTGCCGCAGTTCGTGCCCGATCAGGTCCTCGGGCTGCACCCAGGTCACCCGCAGGAGCGCGGGCCCGCCGCCCGGGGCGGGGCCGGGGCCGGGCAGCGGCTCGGGCGGGGCGGCCACGGCCGGGGAGCCGAGGCCGCAGGGACGGGTCACCGGGGGGCCGAGATGGCGGTGAAGGCCGACTCGTGGGCCTCGCGCCGGGTCAGGTCGAGGGTGAACACCTCGCGGGCCACCGCGGCCAGGGAGCGGGCCGGGGCGTGCAGGTCCAGACGGCTGGCCTCGGCCACCTGCTTGGCCCAGACCTCCGGGACCACCGCCTCGCCGCCCATGGCCCCGGCGATCGCCCCGGCCATGGTGGCGATCGAATCGCAGTCGCGGCCGTAGTTGACCGCGCCGAGCACGGCGGCCTCGTACGCGCCGTCCGCGACCAGCAGCATGCCGAGCGCGACCGGGAGCTCCTCGACGGAGTGCAGCCGCGAGGGGCGGCGGGCGCCCAGGGAGGGCGCGCGGTAGTGGGGGCCCACCGAGTCGTACGGGGCCACCGCCGCCCGCAGCGGGCCCAGCGCCGACTCGACGTCCCGGTGCGCCGACGCCGCTTCGGCCACCGCGGAGATGGCCGCCCGGGTGCCGTCCTTGGCCAGGGACAGGGCGCTCTCCACCACGGAGGCGGCCGTCGCCCCGGGGGTGCACGCCGCGGCCACCGCCGCCGCGAACACGCCCGCCGCCTCCCGCCCGTAGGAGGACTGGTGCGCCCCGGCGAGGTCCAGCGCCTCGGCGTACGCTCCCGCCGGGTTGCCCGCGTTGACGATGCCCACCGGTGCCATGTACATCGCCGCACCGCAGTTGACGATGTTGCCGTTGCCGGCCTCGCGCGGGTCGACGTGCGCGTAGTGCAGCCGGGTCACGATCCACTTCTCGGCCAGGAAGATCCGCTGGAGCGGCAGGGCCTCGGCCTCCAGCTCGGGGATCCAGCGGGGGTTGGTCATCAGGTCCGGGACCAGGTGCTCGGCGACGGCGTAGGCGTCCAGGTGGTCCCGTACGGCCTCGTACACCCGGACCAGGGCGTGGGTCATCAGGGTGTCGTCGGTGACGTGCCCGTCACCCTTGTGGTAGGGCGCGATCGGCCGGGCCGTGCGCCAGTCCTCGTGCCACGGGCCGACGATGCCGTGCACGCGGCCGCCGTGCCGGTCGACGATCTGCTCGGGGGTCCAGCCCTCCACCGGACCGCCGAGCGCGTCACCGACCGCGGCCCCGACGAGGGCGCCTGCCGACCGGTCCTCCAACGTGAGCGTCATGTCCGAATCATCCCTTGGGTGAGGTGAGTTCCGTGCGGGTCAGGAGTGCGGCGAGTTCCACGAGGTCGGTGCCGGCGAGGCGGGGGAGCGCGCAGCCGGAGAGGGTCCGGCAGGCCTCGCGCCAGGCGGCGGGCACGCAGTCGCCGCCGCCGAGGGCTCCGGTGAGCGCGCCGGCGAGGGCGGGGGCGGAGTCGGCGACCCGCGAGAGGCAGGCCGCGGCGGGGACGGCCTCGGCGACCCTGCCCCGGGCGGCGGTCGCGAGGGCGAGGGCCACGGGGACGGTCTCGGCGGCGGCGATGCCGTAGCTGTACACGTGGTCCACGATCTCGTGTTCGAGGGTGGGGACGATGGCGAACGCCCCGGCTTCCCCGCTCGTCCGGGCGAGCCGGACGGCGTGCCGTGCGTTGCGGCCGATCTCGGTGCTGCCGGGGAGCTGGTCGAGGGCGGCGTCGACCGCGGCGTCGACGTCCGCCCCGGCGAGCGCGGTCGCCAGGGCCGCGGCCATGGCGCGGGCGCCGTGGACCCCGTCGCCGTCCTGGGTGTAGCGGGCGTCGAACTCGGCGAGGTCGGCCGCCGCGCCGGCGTCGCCGGGGTGGACGACGGCGAGGACGCAGGCCCGGACGCAGGCGGCGTCGTCGAAGTAGTGCGGGTTGTCGTGGCCGGTGGCGGGCGGGCGCAGGCCGGCGGCGAGGTTGCCGAGGCCGGCGCGTACGGAGATCCGGGCGCGCAGCGGGAGCACGGCGGACTCGACCTCCGGGGCGCGTTCGGCCGCCGCGGCGACCTCGGAGGCGAGGGCGTTCCAGGCGAGGTCGATGGCGGCCCGCATCCGGCGGGACCGGGAGAGGTCGCTGAGCAGGACGCCGGCGGCGGTGAGCACGGACTCGGCCACGAAGGCCGCCCACTCGGCGTCGTCGCTGGGCCCGAGGCGCAGCGGTTCGGGCGGCTGGTTGAGGGCGATGGGGACGGGGAGGGTGGTGGTGGCGTTCTGCTCGGCGAAGGTGTCGAGCTCCCGGGTGAGGCGGCGGGTCCACTCGGGCATCCGGCTGGCCCGGTGCCGGGCGGCGGGCCAGCCGGCCGCATCGCCTGCGGCGAGCCCGAGGAGCAGCCCCTCGATGGGCCGGGCCCCGGCCCGCACCCCGGTCCGCAGCCCGGCGGGGAGCGCCGCGGGGGGTCCGGCGGAGGGCCGGGCGGCGGGTCCGGCGGGGCGGAGCAGTGCGGGGAGGCCCGGCGCACGGCCCTCGACGGGCCGTTCCGCGGCGGGCGGGAGGGCCGTGCCGGCCCGGGCGGGCACGGTCTCGGCGGTGCACCCCGCCGCGGGCCCGGCGAGGGCGGCCGGCGGGAGGGCGTCGGGGGCGGGGGTGAGGCCGGCGGCCGGGAGGGTGCGGGTCTCGGGGGCGCCGGTGAGGGGGGCCGCGGTGTAGGGGGTCCCGGTGACGCGCACGGGGACCAGGGCCGGGGTGGCGGCCGTGGCGGTGGCCGGGGGAGCCGCTGCGGGTGCGGGGGGCGGGAGAGCGGCTGCGGGGGCCGGGTCGGGGGTCGGGGTCATCGCGGGCCCTCGTACTCCGGGGTCAGGAGGTCCGCGATGTCCAGGACGTGGTAGCCCCGCATCGACGGCAGGCAGCTGCCCCGCACCGGGCCGATGGCCGCGGCCCACCCCTCGGGGATGGCGGCGGCGCCGGCCGTCGCGCCGGCCAGCGCGCCCGCGACGGCCGCGGTGGTGTCCGCGTCCCGGCCCATGTTGACCGCCGTCAGGACCGAGCCGGCGAAGTCCCCCCGGCAGGCCGCGAAGGCCCCGAAGGCCAGGCCCACCGCTTCCGGCGCCAGGTCCGTCCACGGGTAGCCGCCGATGACCACGGCCGAGCGGACGGCCCGCTCGCCGCGCGGGGCGGCGGTGACCGCCCGGCGCAGGGAGCGGGCCGTCCAGGAGTCGGAGGGGATGACGGACAGGGCCGCCGAGACCACCGAGGCCGGCGAGCCCCCCGCCATCGCGGCGGCGACACCCGCCGCGACCGCCTGGCCGCCGTAGATGCCCTCTCCGTCGTGGCTGACCGTGCCGTCGATGGCGACGAGCCGGGCCGCCTCCGCCGGACGGCCCGCGGCGAACACCCCGAAGGGGGCCGCCCGCATGGCGAGACCGTCCGACCACGCGTGCCGGTGCTGGGCGGAGATCGGGGCGGCCAGGCCCCGCCGGAGGTTCTCCAGGGTGCCGCGTTCGGAGAATCCGGCGCCCCGGAACGGGCCCTCGTCCAGATCCGCGATCCAGTGGTGCCAGGCCCGCTCCACGTGGGGGACGGTGAGCGCCGAGCCGTGCCGGGCCAGCAGCAGCCCCGAGAAGATCGCGTACTCGGTGTCGTCCGTGCCCGCCGGGTCGTCCGACACGAAGCCTTCGATGCGGCCCCACTTCGCCCGGATCTCCGAGGGCTTCATGTTCTCGGCGGGAGCGCCCAGCGCGTCCCCCACCGCGAGGCCGAGAAGAGCGCCCCTGGCCCGTTCGAGGAGGACCTGCGGATTGCATGCAATCAGCTCCATGGCGCGCCTCTCCACTTGATGGGACTCATCTTGAGCCCTTGGGGGATTTGTGCCATGGCATGTGGTTTGTCGCTCGTCGCGAAACACCCCGCGAACGCCCCCGTCACCCGGTCGCCGACCCGTAAAACCGCAGGTAAGTACGGCCTTCCTTGCTGGCGGGGGGCAAAAATCGTGCGTAGTTTCGAGGTGTTCAGGGGGAGCGGGACGTGTCGCGCGGCCCGTTCGAGCAAAAGGGGAGATATATCGCATGTCCATCATTGATGTCGAAGCACCGCTGCACACCGCACACCGGGACAACCACACCCACCGCGACGTCAACGGCGGGTGGCTACGGCCGGCCGTGTTCGGTGCCATGGACGGGCTCGTCTCCAACCTCGCGCTGATGACCGGTGTGGCCGGCGGGGCCGTCGCCCCGCAGACCGTGGTGATCACCGGCTTGGCGGGCCTGGCGGCCGGCGCGTTCTCGATGGCGGCCGGCGAGTACACCTCCGTCGCCTCCCAGCGCGAGCTGGTGCTGGCCGAGCTGGACGTGGAGCGTCAGCAGCTGCGCAAGCACCCCGTCGACGAGATGGAGGAGCTGGCCGAGCTGTACGTCTCGCGGGGCGTCGAGCCAGCGCTGGCCCGCGAGGTCGCCATACAGCTGTCCCGTGACCCCGAGCAGGCCCTGGAGATACACGCCCGCGAGGAGCTCGGGATCGACCCCGACGAGCTGCCCTCGCCCATGGTCGCCGCGGTCTCGTCCTTCGGCTCGTTCGCGCTCGGCGCGCTGCTGCCCGTCCTGCCGTACCTGCTGGGTGCCACGTCCCTGTGGCCCGCGGTGCTGCTCGCGCTGGCCGGCCTCTTCGCCTGCGGGGCCGTGGTCGCCCGGGTCACCGCCCGGTCCTGGTGGTACAGCGGGCTGCGCCAGCTCGTCCTGGGTGGCGCGGCCGCGGGTGTGACGTACATCCTGGGAACCTGGATCGGCGGAGCCGTAGGCTGACCGCGCAAGGAATGAGACACTATGCAGTGCACCACATAAGTAGTTCGTTACCCGGCGGTTTCGCTCGCGTGTGCGCCGGGCATCACCACAGGGCTCCGGGCAACGATGCCCGCCCTGCACGGGACCCCCGCCCCGCGTCGCCTCCGGCGTACGACCACCGGATGTGCAGCGGAGGTCCCCACTTTTCTGCCTCGTGCAGTGTCCGCATGCTGGAATGACGTATCCGCTTCTCGGGATTGTCGTCATCATGTAATCTGCACGAAATTTCGCAGAGGGCCAACGTCGTCCCTCGGCTATGCACATATGCCACGACGACGACGGGAGAGCCGATGCGTTCCGCATCCACGCACTCCGCGACCGGCCTCAGCACCACTGCCTGGTCGCCCATGGACGGTCGCCCCGCCCAGCAGGGCATGTACGACCCGCGCAACGAGCACGACGCCTGCGGCGTCGGCTTCGTGGCCAACCTCAGCGGCGAGGCCGGCCACACGCTGGTCGAGCAGGCGCTGACCGTATTGCGGAACCTCGAACACCGCGGCGCGACCGGCTCCGAGCCGGACTCGGGCGACGGCGCCGGAATCCTCTCCCAGGTGCCGGACGCGTTCCTGCGCGAGGTGGCCGGTTTCGACCTGCCCGAAGCCGGCGCCTACGCCGTCGGCATCGCCTTCCTCCCCGCCGACGGCCCCGCACAGGCCGTCGCCGTGGAGCAGATCGAAGCGATCGCCGCCGAGGAGAACCTCACGGTCCTCGGCTGGCGCGAGGTCCCGGTCACCCCCGACCTGCTCGGCAACGGCGCCCGCGCCACGATGCCGGCCTTCTCGCAGCTGTTCGTCAGCAACGGGACGACGGGCATCGAGCTGGACCGCAAGGCCTTCGTGCTGCGCAAGCGCGCCGAACGCGAGGCGGGCGTGTACTTCCCGTCGCTCTCCGCCCGCACCATCGTCTACAAGGGCATGCTGACCACCGGCCAGCTGGAGCCCTTCTTCCCCGACCTCTCCGACCGTCGCTTCGCCTCGACGCTCGCCCTGGTCCACTCGCGGTTCTCGACGAACACCTTCCCGTCCTGGCCGCTCGCCCACCCGTACCGCTTCGTCGCGCACAACGGCGAGATCAACACGGTCAAGGGCAACCGCAACTGGATGAAGGCCCGTGAGTCCCAGCTGGCCTCCGAGGCCTTCGGCGAGGGCGCACTGGACCGGATCTTCCCGATCTGCACCCCCGACGCCTCCGACTCGGCCTCCTTCGACGAGGTCCTGGAGCTGCTCCACCTCGGCGGCCGGTCGCTCCCGCACAGCGTGCTGATGATGATCCCGGAGGCGTGGGAGAACCACACCTCCATGGACCCGGCCCGCCGCGCGTTCTACAAGTACCACTCCACCCAGATGGAGCCCTGGGACGGCCCGGCCTGCGTCACCTTCACCGACGGCACCCAGGTCGGCGCGGTCCTCGACCGCAACGGCCTGCGCCCCGGCCGCTACTGGGTCACCGACGACGGCCTCGTCGTCCTCGGCTCCGAGGTCGGCGTCCTCGACATCGACCCGGCCAAGGTCGTCCGCAAGGGCCGCCTGCAGCCCGGCAAGATGTTCCTCGTCGACACCGCCCAGAAGCGGATCATCGAGGACGACGAGATCAAGGCCGAGCTGGCCGGCGCCGCGCCCTACGCCGAATGGCTGGAGACCGGCGAGATCGAGCTGACGGACCTGCCCGAGCGCGAGCACATCGTGCACACCCACGCCTCGGTCACCCGCCGCCAGCAGACCTTCGGCTACACCGAGGAAGAGCTGCGCGTCATCCTCGCGCCGATGGCCCGTACCGCCGGCGAGCCCCTCGGCTCCATGGGCACGGACTCCCCGATCGCGGCCCTGTCCGAGCGCCCCCGGCTGCTCTTCGACTACTTCACCCAGCTCTTCGCGCAGGTCACCAACCCGCCGCTGGACGCCATCCGCGAGGAGCTCGTCACCTCGCTGCTGTCCTCGCTCGGCCCCCAGGGCAACCTGCTGGAGCCGACCGCCGCGTCCTGCCGCAGCGTCACCCTGCCCTTCCCGGTGATCGACAACGACGAGCTGGCCAAGCTCATCCACGTCAACGCCGACGGCGACATGCCGGGCATGAAGGCAGCCACCCTCTCCGGCCTCTACCGGGTCTCCGGCGGCGGCGAGGCCCTGGCCGCGCGCATCGAGGAGATCCGCGGCGAGGCCGACGCGGCCATCGCCAACGGCGCCCGCCTCATCGTCCTGTCGGACCGCCACTCGGACGCCGAGCACGCACCGATCCCCTCGCTGCTGCTCACCTCCGCCGTGCACCACCACCTCATCGCCACCAAGCAGCGCACCCAGGTGGGCCTGCTGGTCGAGGCCGGCGACGTCCGCGAGGTCCACCACGTGGCCCTGCTGATCGGCTACGGCGCCGCCGCGGTCAACCCGTACCTCGCCATGGAGTCCGTCGAGGACCTGCTGCGCGCGGGCACCTTCCTGTCCGGCCTGGAGCCGGAGCAGGCCATCAAGAACCTGATCTACGCGCTCGGCAAGGGCGTCCTGAAGGTCATGTCCAAGATGGGCATCTCCACCGTCGCCTCCTACCGCGGCGCCCAGGTCTTCGAGGCCGTCGGGCTGAACGAGGAGTTCGTCGGGGCCTACTTCAACGGCACCGCCACCAAGATCGGCGGCGCCGGCCTGGACGTCATCGCCAAGGAGGTGGCCGCGCGCCACGCCAAGGCGTACCCGGCCTCCGGCATCGCGGCCACGCACCGCGCGCTGGAGATCGGCGGCGAGTACCAGTGGCGCCGCGAGGGCGAGCCGCACCTGTTCGACCCGGAGACGGTCTTCCGCCTCCAGCACGCCACCCGCAACCGCCGCTACGACATCTTCAAGCAGTACACGGACCGGGTGAACGAGCAGTCCGAGCGCCTCATGACGCTCCGCGGCCTCTTCGGGTTCAAGAGCGAGGACCGGCCGTCGATCCCCCTCGACGAGGTCGAGCCGGTCGCCGACATCGTCAAGCGCTTCTCCACCGGCGCCATGTCGTACGGCTCCATCTCCAAGGAGGCGCACGAGACCCTCGCCATCGCCATGAACCAGCTGGGCGGCAAGTCCAACACCGGTGAGGGCGGCGAGGACCCGGACCGCCTGTACGACCCGGCGCGCCGCTCGTCCATCAAGCAGGTCGCCTCCGGCCGCTTCGGCGTCACCAGCGAGTACCTGGTCAACGCGGACGACATCCAGATCAAGATGGCGCAGGGCGCCAAGCCCGGCGAGGGCGGCCAGCTGCCCGGCCACAAGGTGTACCCGTGGGTCGCCAAGACCCGGCACTCCACCCCGGGTGTCGGCCTGATCTCCCCGCCGCCGCACCACGACATCTACTCCATCGAGGACCTCGCCCAGCTGATCCACGACCTCAAGAACGCCAACCCGGCCGCCCGCATCCATGTGAAGCTGGTCTCCGAGGTCGGCGTGGGCACGGTCGCCGCGGGTGTCTCCAAGGCGCACGCGGACGTCGTCCTCATCTCCGGCCACGACGGCGGAACGGGCGCCTCCCCGCTCACCTCGCTCAAGCACGCGGGCGGCCCCTGGGAGCTCGGCCTCGCCGAGACCCAGCAGACCCTGCTGCTCAACGGGCTGCGCGACCGCATCGTGGTCCAGACGGACGGCCAGCTCAAGACCGGCCGCGACGTGGTCATCGCCGCGCTGCTCGGCGCCGAGGAGTTCGGCTTCGCGACCGCGCCGCTCGTCGTCTCCGGCTGCGTCATGATGCGCGTCTGCCACCTGGACACCTGCCCCGTCGGCATCGCCACCCAGAACCCGGTCCTGCGGGACCGCTTCTCCGGCAAGCCCGAGTTCGTCGTCAACTTCTTCGAGTTCATCGCCGAGGAGGTCCGCGAGCTCCTCGCCGAGCTGGGCTTCCGCACCCTCGAAGAGGCCGTCGGCCACGCCGAGCTGCTCGACACCACCCAGGCCGTCACGCACTGGAAGGCCCAGGGCCTCGACCTCGAACCCCTCTTCCACGTGCCCGAGCTGCCCGAGGGCGCGGTCCGCCACGCCCGCATCGAGCAGGACCACGCGCTGGAGAAGGCCCTCGACAACGAGCTCGTCGAGCTCGCCTCCGAGGCCCTGAACGCCGAATCGGCCGAGGCGGCCCAGCCGGTCCGCGCCCAGGTCGCCATCCGGAACATCAACCGGACCGTCGGCACCATGCTCGGCCACCACGTGACCAGGAAGTTCGGCGGCGCGGGCCTGCCCGACGACACGATCGACCTGACCTTCACGGGCAGCGCCGGCCAGTCCTTCGGCGCCTTCGTGCCGAAGGGCATCACCCTGCGGCTGGAGGGCGACGCCAACGACTACGTCGGCAAGGGCCTGTCCGGCGGCCGCATCGTGGTCCGGCCCGACCGCGGCGCCGACCACCTCGCCGAGTTCTCCACGATCGCCGGCAACACCATCGGCTACGGAGCCACCGGCGGCGAGATGTTCCTGCGCGGCCGCACCGGTGAGCGCTTCTGCGTCCGCAACTCCGGCGCCCTGGTCGTCTCGGAAGGCGTGGGCGACCACGGCTGCGAGTACATGACCGGCGGTCAGGCGGTGGTCCTCGGCGAGACGGGCCGCAACTTCGCGGCCGGCATGTCGGGCGGCGTCGCGTACGTCATCGACCTCGACCGGGACAACGTCAACGTCGGCAACGCGGGGGCCGTCGAAGCCCTCTCCGACACCGACAAGCAGTGGCTGCACGATGTGGTGCGCCGCCACGAGGAGGAGACCGGCTCGACCGTCGCCGCGAAGCTCCTGGCTGACTGGTCCGTCGCGGCGGACCGCTTCAGCAAGATCATCCCGACCACGTACAAGGCAGTGCTCGCCGCCAAGGACGCCGCTGAGCTGGCCGGACTCTCGGAGTCCGAGACCACCGAGAAGATGATGGAGGCGGCGACCCATGGCTGACCCGAAGGGCTTCCTCACCACGGCGCGCGAGACCGCCTGCACCCGTCCCGTCGGCGAACGGCTCAAGGACTGGAACGAGGTCTACGTCCCGGGCGGCCTGCTCCCGATCATCAGCAAGCAGGCCGGCCGCTGCATGGACTGCGGCATCCCGTTCTGCCACAACGGCTGCCCGCTCGGGAACCTGATCCCCGAGTGGAACGACTTCGCCTACCGCGAGGACTGGTCGGCGGCGTCCGAGCGCCTGCACGCCACGAACAACTTCCCGGAGTTCACCGGGCGGCTGTGCCCGGCCCCCTGTGAGTCGGCGTGCGTCCTCGGCATCAACCAGCCGGCCGTCACCATCAAGAACGTCGAAGTCTCGATCATCGACAAGGCCTGGGACAACGGCAGCGTCACCCCGCAGCCGCCCGAGCGGCTGTCCGGCAAGACGGCCGCCGTCATCGGCTCGGGCCCGGCGGGCCTCGCCGCCGCCCAGCAGCTGACCCGGGCCGGGCACACCGTGGTGGTGTACGAGCGCGCCGACCGCGTCGGCGGCCTGCTGCGCTACGGCATCCCCGAGTTCAAGATGGAGAAGGTGCACATCAACCGCCGCATCGAGCAGATGCGCGCGGAGGGCACCAAGTTCCGTACCGGTATCGAGGTCGGCCGCGACATCACCGCCACGGACCTGCGCAAGCGGTTCGACGCGGTGGTCATCGCGGCGGGCGCGACGGTCTCCCGCGACCTGCCCGTCCCGGGGCGCGAGCTCAAGGGCATCCACTTCGCGATGGAGTACCTCCCCCTCGCGAACAAGGTCCAGGAGGGCGACTTCATGGCGCCCCCCATCACGGCCGAGGGCAAGCACGTCGTCGTGATCGGCGGCGGTGACACGGGCGCCGACTGCGTGGGCACCGCCCACCGCCAGGGCGCGGCCTCGGTCACGCAGCTGGAGATCATGCCCAAGCCGGGCGAGGACCGCAGCGCCAACCAGCCCTGGCCGACGTTCCCCATGCTGTACAAGGTCACCTCCGCGCACGAGGAGGGCGGCGAGCGGGTCTACTCCGTCTCCACCACCCACTTCGAGGGCGACGAGGACGGCAATGTCCAGGCGCTGCACCTGGTCGAGGTGGAGTTCAAGGACGGCAAGCTGGAGCAGAAGCCCGGAACCGAGCGCGTCCTCCCCGCGCAGCTGGTCACCCTGGCGATGGGCTTCACGGGCACCGACCAGGAGAACGGGCTGGTCCAGCAGTTCGGCCTGGCGATGGACGCCCGCGGCAACATCGAGCGCGACGCCTCCTACGCGACCAACGTCGACGGCGTCTTCGTCGCCGGCGACGCGGGCCGCGGCCAGTCGCTCATCGTCTGGGCCATCGCGGAGGGCCGCTCGGCCGCCCGCGGCGTGGACCGCTTCCTGACCGGCGCCAGCGCCCTCCCGTACCCGGTCAAGCCGACGGACCGCTCGCTGACGGTCTAGCCGCCGACCGCCCCCGGGGCGGGACCGCCGTACCCCCGCCTCCCGGGGCGGGACCCCTCATACGGTCCGTACAACGGCGTACGGAGCCCTGACGCAGCGCCCGCCATGTCCCCGACCAGGGATGGCGGGCGCTGTGGCGTGCGGCGGTCAGCCCTCGGGCGTGAACGCGTACTGCAGCTCGTAGAGGTGGCCGGCCTTCACCATCACGGTGACCTCGACGGGTCGGTCGGCGTCGCCGTACACGGTGCGCAGCGTGCGCAGAACGGGCAGGTCCCCCGGCAGCCGCAGGGCGGTGTACTGCTCCTGCGTCGCGACCCGGGCAGAGAGCCGGTCGACGGCGCGACGGGGCGGGAAGCCCAGCTCGCGCAGGACGGTCGGCGTCCCGCCCCTGATCCGCCGCTCCTCGGCCAGGACGGTGCCCTGTGCGACGTCCTCGGGGTAGTACGAACTCACGAGCTCGGCGGGCTCGTCATCGACAGTGATCAACTGGTGTCGGCACACCGCCGGTGCACCCGACGGCAGTCCGAGTGCGTCGGCGACCTCACCGGTGACCCGTACCTGCTCGACCGACAGCAGTCGGATGCGCGCTGCGGGCCGCCCTTCCGGCATCTCGGCGAGCCAGGGGTACGGGGCCCCGGCCGACGCCGGGGCGAGCGAACCCGCGGGGCGGACGGTCCGCTGCCGGATCTCCCTCACGGTCACCCCGGCGCCTGCCCGTCCGACGGCCAGCCCTTCCTCCTTCAGGAGTTGCACGGCCTTCTGGATCGTGGCGTTGGAGGCGTCGAAGCGGTCCTTCAACCGGGTGGTGGAGGGCAGTCTGGTGCCTGCCGCGAGGCTGCCGCTCATGATCTCGTCGCGCAGGTCGGAAGCGATGCGGACGTGGAGCGGCCGCGGGTCGACGGCTTCGGCTTCGTGGCTGGGCAAGGTCATCCGATCCTGATCTCGTACTGCAACTGCTGGAGGCCGGCAGGCATGACCATGACGTCGGCCTGGACAGGGCGGTCGGCCGCGTCATAGGTGGTGCGGACGAGCTGCAGTACCGGCTCGCCCGCCGCGAGGCGGAGCTGCCCGCTCTCCTCGGCGTCGGGCAGCCTGGCTGTCACGTTCTCCACGACCCGCACGCCGACGTGCCCGAGAGCGGCGAGCAGGGTCACGGCCCCGCCCTTGATCTTCCCGGCGCCGGCCAGCGGGGTGCCCGCCGCGATGGCCGCAGGATAGTAGGTGTCCGTCAACTCGACCGGCTGGCCGTCGAGTTCGATGATCCTTCGGCGCACCACCACGACAGCTCCGGGCGTCAGGTCGAGGGCTGCGGCGACCTGCGGGGGAGCCTCGGCCTCCCCGGCCCCGAGGATGCGCTGGCCTCCGCGCCGACCCGCCCCCGAGGCTTCCGCGCTCCACGCGTCCTCGGCGCCGGCGGCCCGCGGAGCCAGGTAGGGCATCGATGTGCTGGTCCAGCCACCGCCACTGCTCACCATGCCTCCTGTGGGTCCGACTCCCCTTGCCGTGTTCCACGTTAAGCGACGGCGTGCGCCCGACCCAGCCCGTAGACCTTGCTGCTTTTCGCGAAAAGCGATACGTTCCGTAGTGTCCTGGAAGCTCAGCGTCAAGGTGGTGGCGTGCCTTGTCTTTCTCCCGGCGGCAGCGTTTCCTGCGGGCCCGCACCTCGGTGCGTGCGGCCCGTCAGTTCGTCGGTGACACGCTCGCCGAGTGGGATGTGACCGAGCGGCGGGACGACATACGGCTCTGCGCCTCGGAGCTCGCTGCGAACGCGGTCCTGCACGGCGTGCCGCACGGGCGCGAGTTTGCCGTACGGCTGTGGTGGGACGGCGGCCTGTTCTGGATCGAGGTGCGGGACAGCGGACCGGGTGGTCCGCAGGTGCAGCGCGCTGACCTCGAAGCGCAATGCGGCCGCGGATTGTGGCTGGTGACGACGCTCGCGGACGAGTTCGAGATCCGTGACGAACCGGTGGGGAAGTCGGCCTGCGCCGGTTTCAGACTGGCGCAGGCATGAGCTGAGCCGAACGCACGGCGGCGGGGCGCCCGCCGGCTCCGGACCGGGGGAGCGGGCGCCTTGCGTTCCGGGCCGTCGTACGGGCTCTTGTGGGTGAGGGCGGGTGCAGCCGGGGCTGGTTGTGTGGGGGTGCGGCTCAGGTGGTGGGGGAGGCCGGG
Organism: Streptomyces sp. cmx-4-9; assembly: GCF_046548835.1. Taxonomy (NCBI): domain Bacteria; kingdom Bacillati; phylum Actinomycetota; class Actinomycetes; order Kitasatosporales; family Streptomycetaceae; genus Streptomyces; species Streptomyces sp. cmx-4-9. The sequence goes on from NZ_JAEBEE010000008.1 coordinate 302,624, forward strand.
GTGTCCGTGGCCGCGTCCTCGTGGGGTGGTTCGTCGTCGTTGCGGCGGCGCAGGGTGCGCAGGGCGTGGTCCGGGGTCCAGGAGCGGACCACCAGTTCGTCGCCCTGCACCGTCGTGCGGACGACCTCCGTCAGGTCGGCGTGGAAGAGGTGGAACGGGTGCGGGGTCTCGGTCTCCTCCGCGTACCGGTGCAGTTCCGGCGGGTCCACCAGTTCCAGCGCGCGCCCGCAGATCCGTACGTCCCCGTCCGGCATCGCCTCGCCCTCGCCCGGGTTGGTGTGCAGGGCGAAGCGGGGGTCGCGCTGGAGGTCCCGGGCCTTCAGGGAGCCCGCCATCATCCCGAGCCACAGCTCACCGCCCCGGATGTCCACGGTGAGACCGCTGAGCCGGGGCGACCCGTCCTTGCGGAGGGTGCCCAGGACGTGGTGCGGGTACTGCGCGAAGCGGGCCCGGACGGCCCGCGCGAACTCCGGCTCCGCCTCCTCGAACGCTGCCCAGTTGTTCGTCGTCATGGGGTCCATCAAAGCGCCTGGCCGCCGGTCAGCCGCGGACGGTGCCCGCGCCGCGCGCCGCGGCCGACCAGGCGGCCGTACGGCCCGGTGACGACAGGGTCTGCTGCCCGAAGCCGCTCCGGTGGCCGCCGGACAGGAGCGCCGTCCGGCCCGAGCCGCCGGCCTGCGGGACCACCTCGTCCGTGCGCCGCACCCGGGCCCGACAGGCGGGCGATCACGGCTGATCCCCCCGCGGGGGCGGCAGTTCCCCGTACTGGTGCCGGGACGGCTGAGCGCAAACAATGGCCCCATGACGACACGTGCCCGGTCCTTCGACTCCGCCGCCGCCCTGTACCAGGCGCACCGCCCCGGCTACCCGCCGGAGCTCTTCGACGCGCTGGAGGAACTCGCCGGGCGGCCGCTCGCCGGGGCGCGGGTGGCCGACGTCGGGGCCGGGACCGGGATCGGCACCGCCCTGCTGCACGGCCGGGGGGCCGAGGTCCTCGCCGTGGAACCCGGGGACGGGATGGCCGCCGAATTCCGCCGGGCGAACCCCGCGATCCCGCTCGTGCGGGGGGACGGGGACCGGCTGCCGCTGGCCACCGGCGCGTTCGACCTGCTCACCTACGCCCAAGCCTGGCACTGGACGGACCCGGCCCGCTCCGTCCCCGAGGCCCGCCGCGTGCTGCGGCCCGGCGGGGCGCTCGCCATCTGGTGGAACGACACGGACTCCGCCGTCCCGTGGATCGCGGCGCAGGAGGAGCGGCTCGCCGCCTTCTTCGGGGCGCAGGGGCAGAGCTTCCGCACCCTGCCCCGGGGCCTGGGCGAGTTCACCACCCGGTCCGTGCGCTGGTCCCGGCGCGTCACGCTGGAGGACCACCTCGCCAACCTGGCCAGCCACTCCGCCTTCCTGCTGCTGGGCGGGGAAGGCGCCCGCGCCTACTTCGCAGCGGAACGGGAGCTGCTGGCCCCGCTCTTCCCCGGCGGCACGGTCGAGGAGCAGTACGTCGTGAGCCTCGCCGTCGCCGTGCTGTGAGGCGGGCCCGTCACGTACCGGAGTCCGCCGGGCCGTGGCACCGGACGACCTCCGCCCGGCACTGCGCCGGCGTGCCCCACGCGTCCCGCAGCGGGCGGGCCTTGCGCAGCCACAGGGACAGGTCCAGCTCCTGCGTGTAGCCGACCGCGCCGTGCACCTGGAGCGCGGTCATCGCCGCCCGGTAGCAGGCCTCGCCCGCCGCCACCTTGGCCGCCGCCACGTCCCCGGGTTCCAGGGACAGCGCCGCCGCATGCACCAGCGGCCGGGCGAACTCCAGGGCCAGCAGGGTGTCCGCCAGCCGGTGCTTGACCGCCTGGAACCCCCCGATCGGTGTCCCGAACTGGGTGCGCTGCTTCGCGTACACCACCGTGCGGGCCAGCAGCGCCTCGCCGGTGCCCAGGCACTGCGCGGCCGTCAGCAGCCGGGCCCAGCGGGCTGCCGTGCGGGCCGCCTGCGCCACCCGGGGCCCCTGCGCGAGCAGTTCGCCGCCCGCCGCCCGCGGCAGGGACAGCCGCCGCGCGGGGTCCGTCGAGGGCCGCGCCCGCCCGCCGCCCCCGGCCAGCCGCAGCGCGCCCGCCGCCGAGACCGTGAAGCAGTGCGCGGCGGCGTCCGCGTCCAGGGCGTACGGGCTCCCCTCCGGCAGCGTCAGGGTGGCGAGGGAGCCGCCCGCGACCAGGCCCGGCAGGAACCGCTTCGCCAGGGCGTCGTCGCCCAGTTCCGCCAGCAGCACGCAGACGGCCGCGCCCTCCACCACCGGCCCCGGCACTGCGGCGCGGCCCAACTCCGTGAATCCAAGGGAGAGTTCCAGCGGCAGCAGGCCGGCGCCGTCGTAGGCCTCGGGCACGGCGAGCGCGGGCAGGCCCGTGCCCGCCAGCTTCGACCAGAGCGCCCGCCCCGGCACGCGGTCCCCGTCCGCCCAGGCCCGTACGGCCGCGGGGACGTCCGCGGCGGCCAGCAGGGAGCGCAGCGCACGGGTGAAGTCGGACTGCTCCTCGGTCGGCAGGAAACGCATCAGCGGCGGCCCTTCGGGAGGCCGAGCAGCCGCTCGGCGACGATGTCGCGCTGGATCTCGTTGGTCCCGGCGTAGATCGGGCCGGCCAGGGAGAACAGCCACGGTTCGGCCCATTCCCCGTCGGCGAGTTCGCCGTCCGCCCCCAGCAGGTCCAGGGCCGTCTCGTGCAGGTCGATGTCGTACTGCGACCAGAACAGCTTGTTCAGGCTGGACTCGGCGCCGATCTTCTCGCCCGCCGCGGACCGGGAGGCGTTGGCCCAGGTGTACAGCTCGTAGGCGCGGGCCCCCACCAGCGCGTCCGCCACCCGGTCCCGCAGCGCGGTGTCGCCCGGGTCGCCCGCCGCCCGCCACAGTGCGTGGAGGCGGCCGGCGGCGGCCAGGAAGCGGCCGGGGGAGCGCAGGGTCAGGCCGCGTTCGTTGCCGGTGGTCGACATGGCGATCCGCCAGCCCTGCCCCGGCCGGCCGATGACGTCCTCGTCGGGGACGAAGACCCGGTCGAGGAACAGCTCGGCGAAGGCCGGCTTGCCGTCGAGGCGGCCGATGGGCCGCACCGTCACCCCCGGCGCCCGCAGGTCGAACATCAGGTACGTCAGCCCCTGGTGGGGCTCGGGCGTGTCCGGCTCGGTGCGGAAGATGCCGAACGCGCGGTCCGCGAAGGCAGCCCGCGAGGACCAGGTCTTCTGTCCGGTCAGCAGCCAGCCGCCCTCGGTGCGCTCGCCGCGGGAGGTCAGCGAGGCCAGGTCGGAGCCGGCCTCCGGTTCCGACCAGGCCTGCGCCCAGACCACGTCACCGGCGGCCATGGACGGCAGGACGCGGGCCCGCTGCTCCTGCGTCGCGTGGTCGAAGAGGGTGGGGGCGAGCAGGCTGATGCCGTTCTGCGAGACCCGGCCGGGGGCGCCCGCCGCCCAGTACTCCTCCTCGAAGACCAGCCACCGCACGAGGTCCGCGCCCCGGCCGCCGTACTCCTCGGGCCAGGACACCGCCGACCAGCGGCCCGCGTACAGCTGTGCCTCCCAGGCGCGGTGCGCCGCGAAGCCCTCCTCCGTCTCCAGGGAGGGCAGGGGCGCGGCGGGCACGTGGGCGAGGAGCCAGGCCCGGGCCTCGGCCCGGAAGGCCGCCACCTCCGCCGTCTCGGTCAGATCCATCGTGTGGCCGCCTCCCTGGACGCCTTCCCTAACAAGTGTTTGGTAGGTTAACGTACGGCCATGAGCAGCGTCGAGGAGTGCGCATGAACGAGCCCCGGTACGTGGCCGGCCACCGCCTGCTGGAAGGCCGCTCCGCCGTCATCACGGCCGCGGCCGGCGCCGGGATCGGCGGCGCCACCGCCCGCCGCTTCCTGGAGGAGGGCGCCCGCATCCTGATCGGCGACGCCCACGCGCGCCGCCTGAAGGAGACCGAGGACGCCCTCGCCGCCGAGTTCGGCGCCGGCCGGGTCGCCTCCCTGCCCTGCGACGTCACCGACGAGGACCAGGTGCAGGCCCTCTTCGCGCACGCCGAGCAGATCCACGGCGGCCTCGACGTCGTCGTCAACAACGCCGGCCTCGGCGGCACCGCCGCCCTCGTCGACATGACCGACGAGCAGTGGTCCCGCGTCCTCGACGTCACCCTGGGCGGCACCTTCCGCTGCACCCGCGCCGCCCTGCGCACCATGAAGGCCGCCGGCACCGGAGGCGGGGTCGTCGTCAACAACGCCTCCGTCGTGGGCTGGCGCGCCCAGCGCGGCCAGGCCCACTACGCCGCCGCGAAGGCCGGGGTGATGGCCCTGACCCGCTGCGCCGCCCTGGAGGCCGCCGAGTTCGGCGTACGCGTCAACGCCGTCGCCCCGAGCCTGGCCATGCACCCGCACCTGGCGAAGGTCACCAGCGAGGAACTGCTCGCCGAACTGACCGCCCGCGAGGCCTTCGGCCGGTACGCCGAGCCCTGGGAGGTCGCCAACGTCATCGTCTTCCTGGCCAGCGGCTACTCGTCGTACATGACGGGCGAGACCGTCCCGGTCAGCAGCCAGCGCGCGTAGCCGCAGAATGGGCGCGTGCCAACGAACAAGCCGACAGCCAAGAAGAAGCCGCAGGTGACCGCGGCGCCCGAACGCCGCCGGGAGCTCCTCGCCACCGCCGCCGAGGTCTTTGCCGCGCAGGGCTACAACGCCACCACTGTCCGGAAGATCGCCGACGCCGCCGGGATGCTCGCCGGCAGCCTCTACTACCACTTCGATTCCAAGGAATCGATGCTCGACGAGATCCTGTCCGCCTTCCTCACCGAGCTGTGGGAGGGCTACGACAGCGTCCTCGCCGCCCGCCTCGGCCCCCGCGAGACCATCGAGGCCTTGGTCACCGAGTCCTTCCGGGAGATCGACCGGCACCGCGCCGCCGTGGCGATCTACCAGAAGGAGTCCCGGCACCTGTCGGTCCAGCCGCGCTTCCACTACCTCGCCGACTCGCAGCAGAAGTTCGAGAAGGCCTGGCTGGGCACGCTGGAGCGCGGGGTCGCCGCCCGGGTCTTCCGCTCCGACCTCGACGTCCGCCTCACCTACCGCTTCGTGCGCGACACGGTGTGGGTGGCGGCCTCCTGGTACCGGCCCGGCGGGCAGCACGGCCCCGAGGAGATCGCCCGCCAGTACCTCTCGATGGTGCTGGACGGGATCGCCCTGCGTACGTAAACCGACCCGAGGAGTCCCGATGCCCGAGGCCTACATCGTCGACGCGGTCCGCACCCCCGTGGGGCGGCGCGGGGGCGGCCTGTCCGCGGTCCACCCCGCCGACCTGGGCGCGCACGTCCTGAAGGCGCTGGTCGAACGCACCGGGGTGGACCCGGCCGCCGTGGAGGACGTGGTGTTCGGCTGCCTCGACACCGTCGGACCGCAGGCCGGGGACATCGCGCGGACGGCCTGGCTGGCGGCGGGCCTGCCCGAGGAGGTCCCCGGGGTCACCGTCGACCGCCAGTGCGGCTCCTCCCAGCAGGCGGTGCACTTCGCGGCGCAGGGCGTGCTCTCCGGCACCCAGGACCTGGTCGTTGCGGGCGGCACCCAGAACATGTCGATGATCCCGATCGCCTTCGCCTCCCGGCAGGCCGCGGAGCCGCTGGGCCTCACGCAGGGCCCGTACGCGGGCAGCGCCGGCTGGCGGGCCCGGTACGGCGACGCCCCCGTCAACCAGTTCCACGGGGCCGAGCTGATCGCCGGCAAATGGGGCATCTCGCGCCGCGACATGGAGGAGTACGCCCTCCGCTCGCACCGCCGGGCCCTGCGCGCCATCGACGAGGGCCGCTTCGAACGGGAGATCGCGGCCTACGGACCGGTCGCGGTCGACGAGGGCCCGCGGCGCGACACCTCGCTGGAGAAGATGGCCGCGCTGAAGCCGGTCGCGGAGGGCGGCACCCTCACCGCCGCCGTCTCCTCCCAGGTCTCGGACGGGGCGGCGGCGATGCTGATCGCCTCCGCGCACGCGGTCCGCGAGCACGGCCTGCGGCCGCGGGCCCGCATCCACCACCTCTCGGTACGCGGCGAGGACCCCATCCGCATGCTGTCCGCACCCATACCGGCCACCGCCCACGCCCTGAAGAAGACCGGCATGTCCCTGGCCGACATCGACCTGGTCGAGATCAACGAGGCCTTCGCCCCGGTGGTGCTGGCCTGGCTGAAGGAGACGGGCGCGGACCCCGGCCGGGTCAACGTCAACGGCGGGGCGATCGCCCTGGGGCACCCGCTGGGCGCAACCGGCGTCCGGCTGATGACCACCCTGCTCCACGAGCTGGAGCGCACGGGCGGCCGCTTCGGCCTCCAGACCATGTGCGAAGGCGGCGGCCAGGCCAACGTGACGATCATCGAACGCCTGTGACCGGACCCCCGTGCCCCGGCCCGCGGCGGCCGGCCCGCCCCGGGCCGGCCGGCCGCGGGCCAGGTACCTGTTCCCCCGGCGGCCGAAAAGGTGCGACAGGTGGGCGCGCGGTACCACGTCAGAGTGATCTGGCGCACCAGTCGTCGCATCCTCCGGCCGAGGTGTGCTAGCTTTGAGGCGTTGCAGTTGTGGTACCCATGAACTTTATGTGCGCCTGACGGGAATGTTCCTCAGGCGCTTTTATTGTTTTGCCGGACTCTCCGGATGGGGCCCTTTGCCGCCTATTCAGGAGATTTAAAAATGGCACTTGGCACCGTGAAGTGGTTCAACTCGGAAAAGGGCTTCGGCTTCATCGAGCAGGATGGTGGCGGCCCCGACGTCTTCGCCCACTACTCGAACATCGCCACCCAGGGCTTCCGTGAGCTCCAGGAGGGCCAGCGCGTGTCCTTCGACGTCACCCAGGGCCAGAAGGGCCCCCAGGCGGAGAACATCCTCCCCGCCAACTGACGTCATCAGCATGCCGGGGCCCGCACCGCGAGGTGCGGGCCCCGGCTTGTCTGCTGTTTCGACCTTTTAGCAGTACCTTGCCGGTTTCAGGAGGGCATTTCCGCATGACCAGCTCCAGCTCCGCACGACCCAGCCGCCGCCCCACCCGGGGCCGAGGTGCGGCCCAGGGACGTCCGAAGACTGGCGCGGGACGGCAGAAGTCCGCCCCCGTTGCCAGGCCCCAGGAATTCACCATGCCCGTACCGCAGGTCCCGGCGCTCCCCGCCGTCGCCGCGTTCGAGGACATGGGCATGCCCGAGGCGCTGCTGAAGACCCTCGCCGCCCAGGGCGTCACCGAGCCGTTCCCGATCCAGGCCGCCACGCTGCCGAACTCGCTCGCCGGGCGCGACCTGCTCGGCCGCGGCCGGACCGGCTCCGGCAAGACCCTCGCCTTCGGCCTGGCGCTGCTGGCCCGGACCGCCGGCCGCCGTGCGCAGCCGAAGGCGCCGCTCGCGCTGGTCCTCGTACCGACCCGTGAGCTCGCGCAGCAGGTGACCGACGCGCTGGCCCCGTACGCCACGTCCGTCAACCTGCGCATCGCCACCGTCGTCGGCGGCATGTCGATCAACCGGCAGTCGGGCGCCCTGCGCCGCGGCTCCGAGGTGCTCGTCGCGACCCCCGGCCGGCTGAAGGACCTCATCGACCGCGGCGACGCCGACCTCTCGCAGGTCGCGATCACCGTCCTCGACGAGGCCGACCAGATGACCGACATGGGCTTCATGCCGCAGGTCACCGCCCTGCTCAAGCAGGTTGCGCCCGGCGGCCAGACCATGCTGTTCTCGGCGACGCTCGACAAGAACATCGACAAGCTCGTCAAGATGTTCCTCACCGACCCGGTCGGCCACTCCGTCGACCCGTCGGCCGGCGCGGTCACCACCATGGAGCACCACGTCCTGTACGTCATGGACGAGACCGACAAGAAGGCCGTGGCCACGCGCATAGCCGCTCGCGACGGCCGGGTGATCATGTTCGTGGACACCAAGCGCGGGGTCGACCGCATGGTCAAGAAGCTCCTCGCGGACGGCGTCCGCGCCTCCGGCCTGCACGGCGGCCGCTCCCAGCCGCAGCGCAACCGCACCCTGGACTGGTTCAAGACGGGCGAGGTCACCGCACTGGTGGCCACCAACGTCGCCGCGCGCGGCATCCACATCGACGACCTCGACCTGGTCGTCAACGTGGACCCCCCCACCGACCACAAGGACTACCTGCATCGCGGCGGCCGCACCGCCCGGGCGGGCGAGTCCGGCAGCGTGGTGACCCTGGTGCTCCCCGACCAGAAGCGGGACATGACCCGCCTCATGTCGGACGCCGGGATCTCCCCGCGCACCGCGCAGATCAAGTCCTCCGACGAGGAACTGGCCCGTCTGACCGGCGCCAAGGAGCCCTCCGGTATCCCGGTGGTCCTGGACACGCCGCAGCCCACCCCGCCGCGCCAGCGCTCCGCCGGCCAGGGCGGATCGGGCGCCGGCGGCGGCCGCCGCCGCTCCGGCGGGGCCCGCACCGGCTCCGCGGCCGGCGCCGCTCCCGCCACCGGCGGCCGCGGCCGCCGCACCGGTGGCGCACCCGCGGCCCAGCCCGCGGGCGGCGGCTCGGGCCAGCCGCGGCGCGGCCAGGGCGGGCAGGGCGCCGCTGCGGCCGGTTCCGGCGAGCGCGGACGGCGCAGCGGGGGCGGCTCCTCCTCCGGCGGCGGCGCGGCGGCGGCTTCGGCCCGCAGCCGGGTCGGCGGCGCCGGCCAGGGCCGCCGACGCTCGGTCTGACGCCCCGGACACCCGAGGGACACCCGGAACGCCGGGTGGTGCGCGCACCGCGCACCACCCGGCGTTCCGCCGTTTCGGGGACGGACGCCGGGACGATCGCCCGGACGGAAGCCCGGGCGGTCGTCACGCCGGTCGCCACGCCGGGCGCCGGGGTGGGCGCCGGGGTGGGCGCCCTCAGCGGACCAGCCGGGACTGGAGCTTCGCCAGCGTCCGCAGGTCCAGGCCCAGCCCCTCGGTCAGGTAGCCGTAGAGGCTGCCGTAGTCGGCCTCCAGCTGGGCCGTCGCGGAGTCCAGGTAGTCCTGGCGGACCTCCTGCAGCGGGATCAGCAGGTCCGGGTTCTGCATCCGCCCCGACTGCTTGAGCCCGGCCCGCACCCGGGCGTCGTACGCGGCGCGGAAGGTGTTCGACGCCAGGTAGTCGCGCTCGGCCGTGGCCTCGGGCACGGCCAGGGCGCGCAGCAGCACGTAACTCACCCATCCCGTACGGTCCTTGCCGGACGTGCAGTGGTACAGCACCGGGCCCTGCCGGGCGTCGGCGATCTCCCGCAGCGTCGTCGCGAACTGCGCCCGGTTCTCGGGGCTGTTCACGAACGTCCGGTAGATGTCGCGCATGTACGCCTCGGCGCGCCCGCCGCCGAGCATCTGCTCCTGCGTGACGGGGTCACCGCTGGCGATGGCGCCGACGAGGGTGGCGTACAGGCCGAGGTCGCTGACCGGCCGCGGCGTCGCGGCGAGCCCCGCGGGCAGCGTGTCCGGACCGTCGTACTGCACCTCCATCGGGATGCGGAAGTCCACCACCTTCGTCAGGCGCAGGGCGGCGACGGCGGCGGTGTCCGCAGGGGTCAGTCTGCTCAGGGCATCGCCGCGGTAGACCAGCCCCGTGCGCACCTGCCCCCCGGTGTACGTGCGGGGGCCGCCCAGGTCGCGGACGTTGACGGCGCCCTGGAGGGGGATGTGGACGATCGGCTCCGCCGCGGCGTGCTGCCGGTGCGGCGCACGGGCGGCCGCCGCCGCCCCCGGCGCGGTCGTGGCGAGCGCGGAAGCGGGCAGGACCGCGGTGGCGAGAACGGATGCGAGGACCGCGGACACCAGGCGGATTCGGGCACGGCTCATGTGTGCGACTCCTGAGGCGGAGAGGGGGGATCACCCTGGTGGTGGCAGGGCGGCGAGCGGGTGCGGACGTTCCAGCTGCTCCAGGTACCGGAGCACGGAGTGTGCTTCGGCCATGACGCGGGAGACGAGCTCCGCGCAGGACGGGAGATCGTCGATCACCCCCGCGACCTGGCCCGATGCCATGACACCGAGGTCGGTACGGCCCTCGACCATGGAAGCCTTCAAGAGCATGGGGGTGTTCGCGGCGAGCAGGACCTGGCTCCAGGACAGCTCCTTGCCGTGCTTCATCGCGAGGCCGTCGCGCACCATCCGGGACCAGGTGAGGCCGGACAGCCGCTTGAAGCCCGCCGCGTGGCGGACCGCCCGCAGCAGCGCCGTGGCGCGGCCCGCCCGCTCCAGGGAGTCGACCAGCTCGGTACGGAGCATCCGGTGCGGCAGGCCGTCGACCGCCGTGGTCACGGTGACGTCCTTCACCGAGGCCGCCAGGTAGCGCGCCTTGACGGCGTCCGGGACGGTGGAGTCGGAGGTCAGCAGGAAACGGGTCCCCATGGCGATGCCCGCAGCCCCGTACGACAGCGCGGCGACCAGGCCCCGCCCGTCGCTGAACCCGCCGGCCGCGACCACCGGGACGTCCACCGCGTCCACGACCTGCGGCAGCAGCACCGAGGTGGCCACCTCCCCGGTGTGGCCGCCGCCCTCCCCGCCCTGCACGATCACCGCGTCCGCGCCCCACGCGGCCACCTTCTCCGCGTGCCGCCGCGCCCCGACCGACGGGATGACGACCACACCCGCGTCCTTCAGCCGCGCGATCAGCTCCCGGGACGGCGCCAGGGCGAAGGAGGCCACCCGCACGCCCTCGTCGACGATCAGCTGCGCCCGCTCGGCCGCGTCCCCGGCGTCCGCCCGCAGATTGACCCCGAAGGAGGTGCCCTCGGCGACCCGCGACCTGACCTCGCGCACCGCCGACCGCAACTGCTGCGGCGTCATCGTCGCCGAGGCCAGGATTCCCAGGGCCCCCGCATTCGCCGCCGCCGACACCAGCCGCGGGCCGGCGACCCATCCCATGCCCGTCTGCACGATCGGGTACCGGACCCCGACCAGCTGCGTGAACGCCGTGTCCACCGGCTCAGCCCCGCACTTCGCGCTCGCGCAGCCCCCGCGGGTCGACCACCTCGCGGATCAGCCGCAGCTCCTCGGCGGACGGCTCCCGCGTACAGGGCACCTCGTCCGCCACGGCCAGCTCGAAGCCCGTGGCGGCCCGGACCTCCTCGACGGTGACCCCGGGGTGCACCGAGACCAGGCGCATGCTGTGCTCCGGCCCCCCGAAATCGAAGACGCCCAGATCGCTGACGACCCGCGGCAGCCGGTGGAAACGGGTCACCCCGGCCTCCCGCGCACGGTCGTGGCCGACACCGCTCACCATGTCGACCCGCTCGACGAACACCCGGGGGGAATGCCGCGGCACCCAGTAACTGACCGGATTGTTCAGGGTGTTCGCGGGCGCGCCGCGCACCCCCAGCAGTTGGCGGGCCGGCTGCTCCCACGCCCCGATGCAGGAGATGTTCTGGTTGCCGAAGCGGTCGATCTGGCTGGCGCCCATCATCACGTGGCGCCGTCCCCCGGCCACCATCGCCAGGTGCCTGCGGTACGGGAGCCACCCCTCGACGGTGCCGTCGAGGCCGACCAGCAGGGCCTCCCCGTCGGTCAGCAGGAGGTCGGGGGAGAAGGTCCGCTTGGCGAGCCGCGCCCCGAAGGAGGGGATCAGCCCCATGGGGCTGGCGAGGACCTCGCCGTTGTCGCGCCAGGCCTCGGCGCAGGCGATGACGCAGAACTCGGCACGGGTGGCGGTCGTTGCGCTCACTGCTGCTCCTCGTGCCAGGCCCGCACCGCGGACCGGTAGTCGTGCTCGCTCGCACCGGACAGGAAGCGGGCGGCGAACTCGGGCCAGGGGGTGCTCGCGTAGAGCTTCTGGAAGGCCTCGTCGCGCTCGTAGTCGGGCACGCAGGAGGTGAAGTGGGCGCCGCCCGGGGCCTCCACGACCCCCGTCACGGAGTGCCTGCTGACCAGGAGGGACTGCGGCGGCCCGGCCTTGGCCAGCTCGGCGCTCTCCACGAGCTGCTCGCAGGAGACGTAGGCGGCGTCGGCAGCCTCGCAGAACAGGTCGTCGAAGTACGGGTCGGGGCCCAGGTACTGGGCGTTGCCGAGGCGGTCGGCCCGGTTGAGGTGGACCAGTGCGGCGTCCATCCGCAGGGCGGGGGCGGCGACGAACTCCTCGCCGTCGGCGTAGGGGGAGGTGACCGTGCGCAGCTCCGGGTTGACCCGCATCACGTCGGAGCCGAGGCCGGCCCGGACCGGCAGGAAGGGCAGCCGGTTGGCGGCCGCGTGCAGGCCCCACATGAACATGGCCTCGTCGAGCTCGGTGAAGGTGAAGGCCGCCCGCTCGCGGGCGGCCCGGAAGTGCGGCTCCAGCGCGATGGAGTCGAGGGTGGCGAAGGGGGCGACGAGCCGGCTGATCCGGCCCGCGGCCGCCAGCAGGCCCACGTCCGGGCCCCCGTACGCGACCACCGTCAGATCGGTGACCTGCGACCGGAGCAGCGCTCTGACCAGGGCCATGGGCTTGCGCCGGGAGCCCCAGCCGCCGATGCCGAGGGTCATGCCGCTGCGCAGCCGGCCGACGACCTCCTCCGGGGTCATGGTCTTGTCGGTCATGGGCGCGGTTCCTTCCCGAAGGTGTCGCGGACCCGGTCGGCCACCCCGCTCAGGTTGGCCTCGAAGGTGAAGCCCTGCTCGAAGCGGTAGCTTCGGCGGACGTCCACCGGGTCGATGCCGTTGAGGGCGGCCTTGGCCAGCCGGATCAGGTAGCCGTCCTTGCGCGCGATCTCGGCGGCCAGCTCCAGGGCGGCGGATTCCAGTTCCGCCCGCGGGACCACCTTCCAGACCGAGCCGTGTGCGTGCAGTTCGGCGGCGGTCGCCGTGCGCGAGGTGTAGTACAGCGCCCGCATCAGGTGCTGCGGGACGAGCCGGGCCAGGTGGGTGGCCGCGCCGAGGGCGCCCCGGTCCAGCTCGGGCAGGCCGAAGACCGCGTCCTCGGAGGCGACGACCGCATCGGCGTTGCCGACGAGCCCGATGCCGCCGCCGAGGCAGAAGCCGTGCACGGCCGCGACCACCGGCACCTCGCACTCGTACACGGCGGCGAAGGCCTCGTAGCAGCCGCGGTTGGCGCCGATCAGTGCGGCGTGGCCGCTGTCGCGCTGCATCTCCTTGATGTCCACGCCCGCGTTGAAGCCGCGGCCGGCGGCGGCCAGCACCACGCACCGGGTCTGCGGGTCGCGGCCGGCCGCGCGCAGGGCGTCGGCGAGCTGGTACCAGCCCTGCACGGGCAGCGCGTTGACGGGTGGGAAGTCGACTGTGACACGTGCGATGCCCTTGCCGGGGCTTGCGGTGGAGACACCCATGAACGGATCAGCTACCTTTCCACCAAACATTTGTTAGGCGAGGAAGGTAGCAGCCCATGGAGCTCGACGGGAGGGTCGTCGCCGTCACCGGCGGAACCCGGGGAGTCGGCGCCGGCATCGCCCGGTCGTTCCTCGCGGCCGGCGCCGAGGTCGTCGTCTGCGCGCGCAGGCCGCCGGACACCCCGGTCCGCGCGGCCGGCCGCGAGGCCGCCCACAGCACGGTCGACCTGCGCGACCCCGGGGCCGTGGAGGAGTTCCTCACCGCGGTCGCGCACCGCCACGGACGCCTGGACTGCCTGGTCAACAACGCGGGCGGCACCCCGTACCGGCCGCTCGCCCAGGGCGGCCCGCAGCGCCACGCCCGGGTGGTCGAACTGAACCTGCTCGCCCCGATGACGGCCTCCCTGCTGGCCTACCCCCTGCTGCGCGAGGCGCGGGGCTCGGTGGTGATGATCGGCAGCGTCAGCGGCGCCCGGCCCTCACCGGGCACGGCCGCGTACGGGGCGGCCAAGGCGGGACTGGAGAGCCTGGCCCGCTCCCTGGCCGTGGAGTGGGCCCCCGAGGTGCGGGTGAACACGCTGGTCCTCGGCATGGTGCGGACCGAGCTGTCCCCTCTGCACTACGGGGACGGAGCCGGGATCGCGGCGGTGGAGGCCACCGTGCCGCTGGGACGGCTGGCCGAGCCCTCGGACGTGGGGGAGGCGGCCGTGTTCCTGGCCTCGGCGCGGGCCGGGTACGTGAGCGGGGCCAGCCTGCTGGTGCACGGGGGCGGGGAGCGCCCGGCGTTTTTGGATGCGGCAACGGCGAACAGGGAGAGCTGAGATGGGCATGGCAGAGGGCCGAGTGGTCGTCGTGACCGGCGCGGGACGGGGGCTGGGGCGGGCGCACGCCCTGGCCTTCGCGGCGGAAGGGGCCAGGGTCGTCGTCAACGACCTCGGGGTGGGCCTGGACGGGGAGCCGGGGCAGGGCGGCCCTGCGGAGCAGGTGGTGGCGGAGATCCGGGCGCTGGGCGGGGAGGCCGTGGCACACGGCGGGGACGTCGCCACCGGAGCGGGGGCGGCCTCGCTGGTGGAACGGGCGCTCGCGGAGTTCGGCCGGCTGGACACACTGGTCAACAACGCGGGCTTCCTGCGGGACCGGATGCTGGTGAACCTGGCGGAAGAGGACTGGGACGCCGTCGTGCGGGTCCACCTCAAGGGCCATTTCCTGCCGCTGCGGTCGGCCGCCGCATGGTGGCGGGCGCAGGCCAAGGCGGGCCGGCCGGTGGATGCCCGGGTGGTCAACACCTCCTCGGGCGCCGGGCTGCTGGGCTCGGTGGGGCAGGGCAACTACAGCGCGGCCAAGGCAGGGATCCTCGGCATGACCCTGGTGGCCGCCGAGGAGATGCGCCCGTACGGGGTCCAGGTCAACGCGATCGCGCCCGCGGCGCGGACCCGCATGACGGAACAGGCCTTCGGGGCGGCCATGGCCGCCCCGGGGGAGGGCGGCTTCGATGCGATGGCGCCGGAGAACGTGTCCCCGCTGGTGGTCTGGCTGGGCTCGGCGGCCTCGGCGGGAGTCACCGGCCGGGTCTTCGAGGTGGAGGGCGGCCGGATCACCGTCATGGAGGGCTGGCGCCCGGGCCCGACGGCGGACCGCGGGGCCCGGTGGACCCCGGCCGAGGCGGGCGAGACGGCGGCGGGACTCCTCTCCGGGGCCGAGCCCCCGCTCCCGGTGTACGGAGCCCGCCGGGGCTGAACTGCGGGGGCGGGGAGCGGGGCTTGGGGAGCGGGGCCGGGGAGGGGGGCCCGAGGGAGCGGGGCTTGGGGGAGCGGGGGTGCGGGCGACCGGGTGCGGGCGGTGGGCCGTGCCGGGCGGTCCGGGGGGTTCCGGTCATCTTCGGGGCCCGCGGGGGTCCGTACCGTCCGGCCGCGGCGGGTCGCGGGGCTGATGCGGGGCACGGCGGCGGGAGCGGCGGCCCGGGTTCCGGCCAGGGGGGTGCGGGCGGCGGGCGTTGGCCGTATCGGAGCCTTCTCGGCACCTCGGCGCCCGTGATGGCATGCCCATGCTGAACCCACCGGACCGCGCATGCCGGAAGACCCGTGCCGGAGGACACCTGCCGGACGGCGCATGCCGGACGTCGCTCCGGTCCGAACGGAAAGGGAGACACGATGACGTCGCTCCGCAGACTGACCGTCGGTGCGGCGGCGGTGGCCCTCTTGGCCATCGCCGCACCCGCAGGGGCCGACCCCGGCCCCACCCCGCCGCCCGGGAGGATCACCGTCGAGGTGGTCGGGGTCAACGGCTCCGGCTGCCCGCAGGGCACCGCGGCCGTGGCCGCCGCCTCCGACAACACCTCGTTCACCGTCACCTACAGCGACTACCTGGCGCAGACCGGAGGCGGCTCCGGCGGCACCGAGTTCCGCAAGAACTGCCAGCTCGCGCTGCGCGTCCACGTACCCCAGGGGTACACCTACGCCATCGCCCGCGCCGACTACCGCGGCTTCGCCCACCTCCAGCGCGGAGCCTTCGGCCAGGAGCGGGCGAACTACTACTTCCAGGGCGCGGCCCAGTCGGCCCGGACCACCCACCAGTTCAACGGGCCGCACTCGGACAACTGGCAGGCGAGCGACAGCACGTCGTACGCGGACCTCGTCTGGGCGCCCTGCGGCGAGGAGCGCAACCTCAACGTCAACACCGAACTGCGCGTCTACGCGGGCACCTCGGCCCCCCAGACGCTGAGCTTCATGAGCATGGACTCGACCGACGGCAGCGTCAGCACCGTCTACCACTTCGAGTGGAAGGAATGTCCGGCCTCCTGATCCCGCCGTGCTCGCGCAGAAGGAAGTGACAACGATGTCTCGTTCCCTGTCCCGCACCCTCCTCGTCGGCGGCGCGGCCGCCGCCCTGATCGCCACGGCGGCCCCGGCGCAGGCCGGGAGCCCGGCCCCCGGCCCCATCACCGCCCCGCCCGACAAGATCGTCATCGAGCTCGCCACGGTCAACGGCTCCGGCTGCCGCGAGGGCACCGCCGAGGTCGCCGTCGCGCCCGACAACACGGCCTTCACGGTCACCTACAGCGAGTACCTGGCACAGGTGGGCCCGGGGGCCCCGCCGACGGCCTTCCGCAAGAACTGCCAGCTGAACCTGCGCGTCCACGTGCCCTCGGGGTTCACCTACGCGATCGTCCAGGCCGACTACCGCGGATTCGCCTTCCTGCAGCCCGGAGCCTGGGGCCAGGAGCGGGCGAACTACTACTTCCAGGGAATGCCCCAGACGACCCAGCGCACGCACCAGTTCAACGGGCCGCTCAACGACAACTGGCAGTCCAGCGACCGGACGGAGTACGCCGACCTGGTCTGGGCACCCTGCGGGGAGAAGCGGAACTTCAACATCAACACCGAACTGCGCGTGAACGCCGGCACGTCCAACCCGCAGGCGGCGACCAGCTTCATGGCGATGGACTCCACGGACGCCAGCGTCAATACCCTCTACCACCTGGCCTGGCAGGTGTGCCCCGCCCGCTGACCCCCCCCGCCGACGAGCCCCCCGCCGACGGGCCCCCGCCCGCCGACGGGCCCCGGAAACGGCCGGGCCCGGCCCCCTGGCGAGGGGTCGGGTCCGGGTCCGTCGCTCGTGCGATGAGGTATCAGTACCCGCCGGATGCCCGTGCTCAACCGCGGACGCCCCCACGGGTTGTCCGAAGTTCCGCCGGGACCGCGGTCAGGACAGCTTGCCGCCGTAGTCCGGCAGCTTGACGGTCCGTTCGGCGTGGCCGCCGACCAGGTCGGTCGGGCTGTTGCCGATGTTGGCGATGATCGTGTAGCCGCGCGCCTCGATCTCGGCGCGCTTGTCCGTCTTGTACGCGCTGACCTCGTCGAACAGATCGGGCAGATCGCGGACGTAGAGCCCCGAGACGGGGTAGCCCACCGCCTTGAGGTTGTGCTCGGTGAGGTGGTGGATGATGCCGGGGCGGGCGGTGACGAAGAAGACGGCGACACCGCGCACACTCGCGTACTGGGTCAGCGCCCGCACGGGGGAGACCGCGGGGGTCGGGAAGGTCCAGAACCAGTGGAAGTCCGTCTCCAGCGCGGTGTTGTCGATGTCCAGGACCAGGGCGGGCTTCTCCCCGGCGGGCGAGGCGGCGATGCGCTGCTCGATGGCCGGGCGGGCCGCGGCGAGGGCGGCGGCCACGTCCCGCTGCCAGGTGGCGTAGTCGATCCCGAGGAGCGCCGCATTGCCTCCGGGCGCCGAGGCGGCGGGGGCGGCGCCGGCGGTGGCCGCCGGGACCGGGGCGGGGGCCGCCTGGGCGGCGGTGGCCGGGACCAGGGCGAGGATCGCGGCCGTGGCGGCCGCGGCGGCAGCGGTGCGGGTGGCGTGCAGGGTGCGGGTGCGGCGGGTGATGCGCATGGGGGACGCTCCTCGGTCGCGGCTATTGGCATGTACGCGACCACATTCGGTCAGTGTGGCCCCCCTGTCTACTGGCCGGTAAGAAACTTTTCGTGGCCGAGCGGTGAACCAACGCCTGCCGGACGGCATCCGGTTGGCCAGGGCGCACGGTCCGGCACCGTGCGGCACGGCCCGCACCGGGCCCACAGCCGCCGGGACGCCGGCACGCGCAGCCGCCGGGACGCCGGCACGCGCAGCCTCGTCCCGCACGCCGGGCAGCAGAGTTCCACCCGCAGCCGCTGCCCGCACGCCGGGCGGCAGGATTCCACCCGCAGCCGCTGCCCGCACACCGGGCGGCAGGATTCCACCCGCAGGACCGATCCGGGGCCGAAGGGCGCGTCGGCCCGGGCGAGGCTCGTTCCGTAGGCGCTGATCCCCTCGGCCGGCAGGCGGCGGAAGAGGGCGGTGAGGCTGGTGCGCACGGTCGCCGGGTGGGGAAATCCGTGCTCGACCGGGCCGGGCGCCGCGCCGTTCTGCGTCACGGGTGCCTCCTCGCCGCAAGGCCTGCCGTGCGCAAGGGCAGTTGGCCGAAAATGCGTTCTTGATGCCCGCCCTACGTTCGATGTGTCATGGACCCGTCATTCACCCGATGACGCGCACGGCCCCACCCCCCACGAAAGGCAGTGTGTCGACTGTGTCCACCCTCATGCGGTTCATGAAGCGCACCCTTGCCGTCGGCGCGGTCGCCCTCGCGGCCGTCAGCCTCCAGCCCGGCTCCGCCACCGCCGGAACCGCCCCCGTCGTCGGCGGCACCCGCGCCGCCCAGGGCGAATTCCCCTTCATGGTCCGCCTCTCCATGGGCTGTGGCGGCGCGCTCTACACCCAGCAGATCGTCCTCACCGCCGCCCACTGCGTGAGCGGCTCCGGCAACAACACCTCCATCACCGCCACCGCCGGAGTCGTCGACCTCAACAGCTCCAGCGCCATCAAGGTCAGGTCCACCAAGGTCAAGCAGGCCACCGGCTACAACGGCACCGGCAAGGACTGGGCCCTGATCAAGCTCGCCCAGCCCATCAACCTGCCCACCCTCAAGATCGCCGAGACCAAGCAGTACGACAGCGGCACCTTCACCGTCGCCGGCTGGGGAGCCACCCGCGAAGGCGGCGGACAGCAGCGCTACCTGATGAAAGCCACCGTCCCCTTCGTCTCCGACGCCAGTTGCCAGCAGTCCTACGGCAGCTCCCTCGTCCCCGCCGAGGAGATCTGCGCCGGCCTGCCCCAGGGCGGCGTCGACACCTGCCAGGGCGACTCCGGCGGCCCCATGTTCCGCCGCGACAACAACAACGCCTGGATCCAGGTCGGCATCGTCAGCTGGGGCGAGGGCTGCGCCCGCCCGAACTACCCCGGCGTCTACACGGAGGTCTCCACCTTCGCCGCCCAGATCAAGGCCGCCGCAGCCGCCCTCTGACGCCGCCTGCACCCGACCCTCGTCCTTCCGGCCGACTGCGGACCGGCCGGAAGGACGAGGCACCACCCCCCGGGCGCACGTACCGCCGGACACGGCACCGCAGGGCCCCGCAGCCGCCGCCCGCACCCCGCGGCACCCGCCCGGCGGCCCGCCGTGCGGTTGCGGGCCGCCGCCCACCCCGGTCCCATGGGAAGGACCCGCCGGGCACCAGGACACCGGCGGCGGCCAACAGTGGGGCAGGTGGCGCATGGCGATCCGAGTGGTCATCGCGGACGACCAGGAGATGGTCAGGACCGGATTCCGGATGATCCTGGAGAGCCAGCCCGACATCGAGGTCCTCGCCGACGTGGTCGACGGCGAAGCCGCCCTCGCCGCCGTCGCCGAGCACCACCCCGATGTGCTCCTCCTCGACATCCGCATGCCGAAGCTCGACGGACTCGAAGTCACCCGGCGCCTGAACGGACACGACGGACCCCGCATCGTCATCGTCACCACCTTCGACCTCGACGAGTACGTCCACGCGGCGCTCCACGGAGGAGCATCCGGCTTCCTCCTCAAAGACGCCAGCCCCGCGATGCTGGTCGAGGCCGTACGGGCCGCAGCCGTCGGCGACTCCCTCGTCTCACCCGCCATCACGGTGCGGCTGCTGCGCGAGATGGCCCCCCGAACCCCCGCCGCCCAGGCCGCGCGCCGCCCCGCCGAACCCCTCACCGAGCGCGAACGCGACGTCGTCCGCTGCCTCGCCCGCGGCATGACCAACGCCGAGATCGCCGGGGAACTCTTCGTGTCCCTGTCCACCGTCAAAACCCACCTGGCCAACGTCCAGGCCAAACTCGACGCCCGCAACCGGGTCGAGATCGCCGCCTGGGCCTGGGAAAGCGGCCTGGCCGCCCACCCGACGTGAGCGCCCCCGCACGCCCCCGGGTGCGGCCCGGGCCCCCCGTCCGGTGCGACGTGAGCGTCCCCGCACGCCCCCGGGTGCGGCCCGGGCCCCCCGTCCGGTGCGACGTGAGCGTCCCCGCACGCCCCCGGGTGCGGCCCGGGCCCCCCGTCCGGCGGCCCCTCACGGTCCGTACGCCGACCTCCGGCCGTATCCCGAGGGCGGCCGCGGGCCCGAGGCGGGCGGCGCCCCGCGCGGCCGCTGCGGCTCCGGCCCGGCCGTCGCGCGCCCCCGCGCCCTCCCCGGCCCCGGCCCGGTCGTCGCGCGCCCCCGCGCCCTCCCCGGCCCCGGCCCGGTCGTCGCGCGCCCCCGCGCCCTCCCCGGCCCCGGCCCCGGCCCGTCCGCCGGGTCGCGGACGGCAGCAGCCGCAGGCAGACGCCGGCGCGGGGGACGGGCGGTGAGCCCGCTCGCCCGGTGGAGCCGGCGCCACCCCCGGGCCGCCGACGGCATCAAGATCGGCGTCTGCCTGGTGCTGCTCGGGCTCGTCGCCTTCGAAGGGGTCGTCCTCGCCCGCCAGCCCAGCCTCCCGCACGCCGCCGTCCTCACCTCCGGGATCCTCGTCTGCCTCAGCGCCGCCCCCTGGCCCCGGCTCACCCTCCTGGCCCGCGCCTGGTTCGCCGTCGCCGTCACCTGGAGCACCACCCTCCTGCTCATCCTCGGCAACCACCCCCTCGCCGTCTGGGGAGGCGGCGAAGCCATCGCCCTGCTCGTCCTGCTCTCCCAGGTCCTGCTCCGCACCCCCGCCCGCACCGCCGCCGTCCTCGGACCCCTCCTCGGCCTGGGCTGCATGGCCGTACCCGTCCGCGACACCGACCCCGGCCGGTTCACGCTGCTCTTCTCCGTCCTGACCGTCGTCGTCGCGGCGTACTCGCTCCTGCTGCGCCTGCAGTCCCTGCAACGGGTGCGCGAGCTGGACGCCGTACGCACCGCCGAACGCCTGGAACTCGCCCGCGAACTCCACGACCTCGTCGCCCACCACGTCACCGGGATCGTCGTCGAGGCCCGGGCCGCCCGCTTCACCCAGGTCCCCGCGGACCGCGCCGCCGAGATCTTCGGCCGCATCGAGACCGCCGGCGACGAAGCCCTCGGCTCCATGCGCCGCCTCGTGAAGATCCTCCGCGAGGACGAGGCCGACGCCCGGGACGCCGGCGCCGGCGCCACCCCCGGAAGCGGCCGCGCCGGCACCGCCCCCGTCGCCGGCCTCGCCGACATCCGCGGACTCGCCGAACGCTTCTCCGTGACCGGCCCGCCCGTCGCCCTGTCCATCGAAGCGGGACTGGAGGACCGCCTCCCCGGCGACGTCGCCGCCACCGCCCACCGCATCGTCCTCGAAGCCCTCACCAACATCGGCAAGCACGCCGCCACCGCCACCGCCGTACGGATCGGCCTGCGCACCGTCCCCGCCGGACTGGAACTGCGCATCGCCGACGACGGGGGCCGCCCCGCCCGGCTCTCGGAGAAGGCCCGCGGCGGCGGCTACGGCCTCGCCGGCATGACCGAACGCGCCGGAGCCCTCGGCGGCTCCCTCACCGCGGGCCCCGCCCCCGAGGGGGGCTGGCTCGTCACCGCCACCCTGCCCCTCCACCCGTCCTGAAACCAGGCGGCCACCGAACCGTCGTCCCGGGCGCCCGCCCGGGCCGCCGTCTCACTGAACGGCCGGGCGGCGCCGGACCCCGCCCGGCCACGTATTCTCGATGACCATGAACACGAGCGACATCGACAACGGCACCGGTACCGGCACCGGGGGGATCGACGCGGACGTCACCGCCGAACTGGCCCGGCTGCGGGACAGCATCGACAACATCGACGCGGCCGTGGTCCACATGCTCGCAGAGCGCTTCAAGTGCACCCAGCAGGTCGGCCACCTCAAGGCTCGGCACCAGCTGCCGCCGGCCGACCCGACCCGCGAGGCCAGCCAGATCGCCCGGCTGCGCCAGCTCGCGGAGAACGCCAAGCTCGACCCGGCCTTCGCGGAGAAGCTCCTCACCTTCATCATCGCCGAGGTCATCCGCCACCACGAGACCATCGCCGCAGGCGAAGACTCCGCCTGAGCCGCCTGACCGCGTGGCCGGACCGGCGCGTCCCCCGGCCGCCTGAGCGCCCCGGCCGCCCCGCCGGGCCGGCCCGTCCGCCGGTCGCCTGAGCGCCCCGATCGCCTGAGCTGCCTGGCGGCGTGGCCGGACCAGCGCGTCCGCCGGCCGCCTGAGCGCCCCGCCGCGCGGCCGGACCGACCCGCCCACCCGAGCCCCCCGGCCGCCCCGCCGGACCGGCCGCGCCGCCGGACCGGCCCGCCCCGCCGGCCCCCGTCCCCGCCGGGCGGTCCCGACAACACCCCCCTGGGAGCCGGAAGCACCGTGCGGCAGCATGGCCCCATGTCCGCACTGACGCGCAACGAAGCGCAGCACCGAGCCCAGCTCCTCGACGTCCACGACTACGCCGTCACCCTCGACCTCACGACCGGCGAGGACACCTTCGACTCCACCACCGTCATCCGGTTCACCGCCCGCACCGCCGGAGACACCTTCCTGGAGCTGAAACCGGACGAACTGCGCTCCGTCACGCTCGACGGACACCCCCTCGACCCCGCCTCCCTGACCGGCAACCGCCTCCCCCTCACCGGGCTCGGCGAAGGCCCCCACGAACTGCACGCCGACGCCCGCATGCGCTACTCCCGCACCGGCGAAGGCCTGCACCGCTTCACCGACCCGGCGGACGGGGAGACGTACGTCTACAGCCAGCTGTTCCTCGACGACGTCCAACGCGTCTTCCCCGCCTTCGACCAGCCCGACCTGAAGGCCGTCTTCACCTTCACCGTCACCGCACCCGCGCACTGGACCGTCCTCGCCAACGGCATCACCACCCGCACGGACGCTCCCGCGGACGGCCCCGCGGACACCCCCGCCGACGCCAGCACCGCCGTGTGGCGCTCCGCCCCCACCCCCCTCATCCCCACCTACCTCGCCGCCGTCGCCGCAGGCCCCTGGCACAGCATCACCACCGAACACGCCGGACTGCCCTTCGGCATCCACTGCCGCCGCTCCCTCGCCCCCCACCTGGACGCCGACGCCGAAGAAATCCTGTCCGTCACCACGGACTGCTTCGACCGCTACCAGGAGAAGTTCACCGAGCCCTACCCCTTCGACTCCTACGACCAGGCCTTCGTCCCCGAGTTCAACGTCGGAGCCATGGAAAACCCCGGCCTCGTCACCTTCCGCGACGAGTACGTCTTCCGCTCCGCCGTCACCGACACCGAACGCCAGCGGCGCGCCGTGACCATCGCCCACGAAATGGCCCACATGTGGTTCGGCGACCTCGTCACCCTGCGCTGGTTCGACGACATCTGGCTGAACGAGTCCTTCGCCGAGTACATGGGCTACCAGACCCTCACCGAAGCCACCCGCTTCACCGGCACCTGGACCGACTTCGGCGCCTCCCGCAAAGCCTGGGGGTACGACGCCGACCAGCGCCCCTCCACCCACCCCGTCGCCCCCGACCCCGAAGACGTCCCCGACACCGCCTCCGCCCTCCTCAACTTCGACGGCATCTCCTACGCCAAGGGCGCCTCCGCCCTGCGCCAACTCGTCGCCTGGCTCGGCGAGAAGGACTTCCTGGCCGGCATCAACACCCACTTCGCCCGCCACAAGTTCGCCAACGCCTCCCTCGCCGACTTCGTCGACTCCCTCGCCGTCCACACCGACCGCGACGTCCACGCCTGGGCCGACAGCTGGCTGCGCACCACCGGCGCCGACACCCTCACCCCCCGCCTGGAGGACGACCCCGACGGCTGGACCCTCACCGTCGACCGGCACGGCAGCCGCCCCCACCGCATCACCGCCGGCCTCTACGACCACGGCCCGGACGGCACCCTCGCCCTGCGCCAACACCTCACCCTCGACGTCCCCACCACCGAGGTCCTCTCCGCCGCCGGCCCCCGCCCCGCCCTTCTCGTCCTCAACGACCAGGACCTCGGCTACGCCAAAATCCGCCTCGACGCCCACTCCGTCGAGACCGTCCTGCGCGGCATCTCCCGCATCCCCGACCCGCTCACCCGCGCCGTCGTCTGGAACGCCCTGCGCGACATGGTCCGCGACGGCGAACTCGAACCCGAGGCCTACCTCGCGACCGCCGAGGCCCACCTCCCCGAGGAGGCCGACCTCGCCATCGTCCAGAGCGTCCTCGCCTTCGCCCGCGACCACATCGCCGACCACTACCTCGCCCCGGCCCGCCGCAGCGAAGCCCTCGCCGGCCTCACCGCCATCGCCCGCGACCTGCTGCGCCGCACCGAGGACGGCTCCCACCCCGGCCTGCGCCTCGCCGGCGTCCGCACCTTCGTCGACAGCGCCACCCAGCCCGACGTCCTCACCGCCTGGCTCGCCGACGAAGCCGTCCCCGGCGGCCCCGGACTCGACCCCGCCCTGCGCTGGCGCATCCTCACCCGACTCGCCGTACTCGGCGCCCTCACCGGCCCTGACATCGACGCCGCCCTCGCCGCCGACCCCAGCGCCGCCGGAGAGGAAGGCGCCGCCCGCTGCCGCGCCGCCCTGCCCTCCGCCGACGCCAAGGCAGCCGCCTGGCAGCGGCTCTTCCACGACGACACCCTCTCCAACTACCTGTTCACCGCCACCGCCCAAGGCTTCTGGCAGCCCGAACAGGCCGCACTCGTACGGGACTACGTGCCGCGGTACTACCCCGAGGCCGTCGCCCTCAGCGCCCGCCGCGGCCCCGCCATCGGCGACGCCGCAGGCCGCTGGGCCTTCCCCGCCCACGCCGTCGACGAAGCCAACCTCCAAGCCGGCCGGGCCTGCCTCGCCGACCCGCAGATCCAGCCCACCCTGCGCCGCAAACTGGAGGACCAGCTCGACGACCTCGCCCGCGCCCTGCGCGTCCGCACCCCCTGACCCACCCGCCCCGGCCGCCGGCCCGCCACCCCTGCCCCGCACCGCCACCCCGGACCCACCCCAGGGCCCACCCCCCGGGCCCGGCCGTACCTCGTACGGCCCGGCCCGCCCAGGCCCAGCCACACCCCGTACGGCCCGCCCCGCCCCGGCCGGGCCGGTGGCCCGCCCGGGCCCGGCCGCACCCCGTAAGGCCCGCCCGGGCCCGCCCGCACCCGGTACGGCCCGACCCGCCCGGGCCCGGCCGCACCCCGTAAGGCCCCCCCGGGCTCGGCCGCACCCGGTACGGCCCGGCCCGCCCAGGCCCGGCCGCACCCGGTACGGCCCGGCCCGCCCGGGCCCGGCCGCACCCCGTACGGCCCGCCCGGGCCCGGCCGCACCCCCTGCGCCGCACCCGGCCCCCTGACGGCGACCCGCCCGCCACCGCGGACCGGCCGGAAAACACCCCCGGACAAACCCCGGCGGTTACCCCATTCGGGTCGGATCGTTGTACCAGCCGGGTGCCCGCACCCGCCCCACCCCCGGGCTGCGCCGACAACCGGCACCGCAGGCCGCCCGCCCCGCCCCCGGAGGAGCCCGATGACACCGTCCCCGCTCGCCGGCGGCCCCCACGGCCCCGACGCCCTGCGGCCCCTGCTCGACACCGTCCTCACCGCCCTGCACAGCGGGGCACACGCCCGCGGCGGCCCCCTCCCCGCCGGCGGCCCCGACACCGTCACCGCCCGCGTCGCCACCGCACTGGGCGACGTCCTCCCCGACCACGGAACCGGCGACCACGAAGCCCTGCGCACCCTCGTCCACACCCTGGCCGCCGGAGCCGCCGACCCCGCCGACCCCCTCTGCGCCGCCCACCTGCACGGCCCGCCCCTCGCCGTCGCAGCCGCCGCCGACCTCGCCGCGAGCGCACTCAACCCCTCCCTCGACTCCTGGGACCAGGCCCCCGCCGCCTCGGCCCTCGAAGCCCTCCTCACCCGCAGCCTCGCCGCCGAGTTCTACCCCGCCGCCCCCCACCCCGACGCCCTCGTCACCACCGGCGGCACCGAAGCCAACCAACTCGCCCTGCTCCTCGCCCGCGAACGCCACGGCCCCCGCCTCACCGTCCTGCACGGCGCCAACGCCCACCACTCCGTCCCCCGCGCCGCCTGGCTCCTGGGCCTGCCCCCCACCGTCACCCTCCCCACCCCCGCCGGCACCCTCGACCCCGCCGTCCTCGCCGAAGCCCTCGCCGCCACCCCCGGCCCCACCCTCGTCACCGCCACCGCCGGCACCACCGACGCCGGACTCATCGACCCCCTCCAACCCCTCGCCGACCTCTGCGACCACCACGGCGCCGACCTCCACATCGACGCCGCATACGGCGGCCTCCTCGCCCTCAGCCCCCGCCACCGCGACCGGCTCACCGGCCTCGACCGCGCCCGATCCCTCACCATCGACCTGCACAAACTGGGCTGGCAACCCGTCGCCGCAGGCCTCCTCGCCGTCCCCGACACCACCCTGCTGGCCCCCCTCGCCCACCAGGCCGACTACCTCAACGCCACCGACGACACCGAAGCCGGCCTCCCCGACCTCCTCGGCCGCTCCCTGCGCACCACCCGACGCCCCGACGCCTTCAAAATCGCCACCACCCTGCGCTCCCTGGGCCGCGACGGCCTCACTCGCCTCATCGACCACACCTGCGCACTCGCCCACCACCTCGCACAACGCCTCGACGCCCACCCCCGCTTCGAGACCCACTCGGCGCCCACCATCAGCACCGTGCTCTTCCGGCCCACCGACGCCGACGACAACCAGGTCGCCACCCTGCGCCGCACCCTCCTCCACGAGGGCCGCGCCGTCCTCGGCCGCACCCGCACCGACGGCAGGCTCTGGCTCAAAGCCACCCTGCTCAACCCCCACACCACGGTGCGGGACCTGGACACCCTCATCGCCCTCCTGGAAGGCAGCACCCACCGATGACCGCCCAGCTCGATGCACCCCACGACCTCGTCGGAATCGGCATCGGCCCCTTCAACCTGTCCCTCGCCGCCCTCGCCCACGGCCTGCCCCGGCAAGGCACCGGCGAACTCGCCACCGCCTTCTACGACCAGCGCCGCGACTTCCGCTGGCACCCCGGACTCCTCATCGAAGGCGCCACCCTCCAAGTCCCCTTCCTCGCCGACCTGGTCACCCTCGCCGACCCCACCAGCCCCTGGAGCTTCCTCAACTACCTCAAACACAAAGAACGGCTCTTCCCGTTCTACTTCGCCGAGCAGTTCCACATCCAACGCGCCGAATACGACGCCTACTGCCGCTGGGTCGCCGACCGCGTCCCCGGACTCCACTTCGGCCACCAGGTCGACGCCGTCCGCTGGAACCCCGAACGCGACCTCTTCGAAGTCGACTGGACCCGACTCGACACCACAGGACAAGCCGAAGCCCTCGGCCGCACCTGGACCCGCCACCTCGCCCTCGGCATCGGCACCGCCCCCCACGTCCCCGAACCCCTGCGCCCCCTCGTCGACGCCCCCGCCGCCCCCGTCATCCACTCCGCCGACTACCTCGACCACCGCGCGCGCATCCTCGCCGCACCCCACGTCACCGTCATCGGATCAGGCCAGTCCGGCGCCGAAGTCTTCCTCGACCTGCTCCGCGCCCGCCCCGACGGCCGCGAAGGCCTCACCTGGCTCGCCCGCACCCCCTCCTTCGCCCCCATGGAGTACTCCAAACTCGGCCTGGAACACTTCACCCCCGACTACACCCGCTACTTCCACGCCCTCCCCGAACCCGTCCGCGACCGGCTCATCCCCGCCCAATGGCAACTCCACAAGGGCATCGACGCCGACACCATCGCCGCCATCCACCAGGAGCTCTACCGCCGCACCCTCCACGGCGGCTGGCCCGACGCCGTCCTCACCCCCGGAGTCACCGTCCGCACCGCCGGCCGCGTCGCCACCACCCGGGTCGAACTCCACCTCGAACACACCGAGGAAGGCACCCGCTCCCGCCTCACCACCGACGCCGTCGTCCTCGCCACCGGCTACCGCGAACGCCCCCTCACCGGCCTCCTCGCCGGCCTCGACCCCTACCTCCGCAAAGACTCCTCCGGCCGCCCCCGCATCGACGACCGCCACCGCATGGCCACCGACCCGGCCGTCACCGGCAGCATCTTCGTCCAGAACGGCGAACGCCACACCCACGGCGTCGGAGCCCCCGACCTCGGCCTCGCCGCCTGGCGCAGCGCCGCCATCCTCAACACCCTCACCGGCAAAGAGCCCTACCCGCAGCCCCACCGCACCGCCTTCACCACCTTCGGCCTCGAACAACGGGAGCACTCCCGCCCCCTGCCCGCCGGCGAACTGCTCCCCCTGGTCGACCACCCCTAGTGCCCTGACGGCCGGCCCGCCCCGGCGCCCGCCGGCCCCACCCCGCGCCGCACCACACGGCAGGGGCAGAACCGACCCCGCCGGGCCACCGCCCGGCCCACCGGCCACAACACCGGCCCGACCCACCGGCGGCAACACCAGCCCGACCCCCGGGCTGGAACACCGGCACGGCGGCGGCCGGCCCACCGGCTAGAACACCGGCACACCCGCCCGCGTCAGCCGCCAGTCCACCGAAGCGAACGCCACCGGGTCCACCGTCCCCTTCGCCTTCACCCACGACACGATCGTGTTGCGGATCTCGTCCGAGTCCGCCCACAACTGCCGCGCCTGCGGAACATGCGGGAAGTTCCCACCCCCCGAAGCCCGGTAGTTGTTCACCGCCAGCACGAACTGCGCCGCCGGATCCACCGGCTTCCCCTGGAACGACAGCCCCGAGATCCGCGAACCCGCCGGCTGCGCGATGTCGATGTCGTACACGAGCCCGTACACCGCGTCATAGTTGTAGTCCGGGACGCCCTCCGCATTCGTCAGCTTCGCCGGGTCCACCGCCTCACCCGGAGCCGTCCGCACGTAGTACCGCGCCGAGAACTCCAGGTAGTCCTTCAGCTGCGCACCCGTCAACAGCCGCGCCTCCAGCGTGTTCTCGAACGGATACAGCCCCGCCGCATCCTTGATCGTCACCTGCCCGGCCGGAATCCCCGCCGTCCGCGAGAAGCACGAGGCCTGCGACACCACCGGCAACGCCCCCCACTCGGAGCCCGCCAGCGCCGCCTTCACCGTCTCCGCCTGCACATGGTTGATCAGGTCGATCACCGCCACGTCCTTGAACGGACCCTCCGCCGAACTCATCGCCTGCGTCGAGGTGCCGATCACCTGGTTCACGTACGCCACGACCTTGCGGTGCTCGTCCGACAGCAACCCCGTGATCTTCGGATCCTCCGCCACCGTGTTCGAGTTCAACACACTCGCCGCGACCTTCACCACCGACCAGCGGCCCTTCGCCCACGACAGCTCGAAGTCGAACAGCGTCAACCGCTGACCCCACTTCAACGGCTCCGACAGCACCACGTCCTTGCCCGTCGCCTTGTTCTTCACCCGGTACTCCGGGATCTCCGTGTGCGCATGCCCCACCAGGATCGCGTCGATCCCCGGCACCTGCTCCGCCACCAGAGCCGCGGCATTCTCCACGTACGGCAACTGGTCCCCGTACGAGGACGTCCCGCTCGACCCCGAATGCGCCGACACGACCACCACGTCCGCACCCATCGACCGCAGCTTCGGCACGTACTTCGCCGCCTGCTCCTCCAAGCCCGGGAACGTCATCTTCCCCTGCACGTTCGCCTTGTCCCAGATCGCGATCCCCGGATTCGTCAGACCCAGCACCGCCACCTTCACATCCCGCCCGCACGGAGTCCGCAACCGGTGCATGCTGTACGGCGCGAACGCCGGCCGCAGCGTCTTCGCATCCAGCGCATTCGCCCCCAGCAACGGGAAGTCGCACTGCTCCTCGAACCTGCGCAGCACCGGAATCCCGTAGTTGAACTCGTGGTTCCCGAGCGCCGCCGCGTCGTAGCCGATCGCGTTCATCGCCTGCGCCATCGGGTGCACCGGACCCCGCCGCGCCGTGATCGGATCCACCTTCGCGTAGTAGTACGACAGCTGCGTGCCCTGAATCGTGTCACCCGCATCGATCAGCAGCGTATTGCGCCGCCCCTTGCGCGCCCGCACCTCCTCCACCAACGTGGAGATCTTCGCCAGACCGACATCGTTGTGCGCCTTGTCGTCGAACTCCCGGTCCGTGAAGTAGTCCCAGTTGAAGACGTTCCCGTGCAGGTCCGTCGTCCCCATCACCGTGAACGCGTACGACACGGGCTTCGGCCCCCTCGACACCGGCGCGCCCTCCCGCGCGGCCGCGGGCGCGGCGGCAACCCCCGTCAAGGCCACCGCCGCACCCGTCGCAGCCGTCGTACCCAGAAAAGCCCTGCGGTCGAAACCCATGCCATCTCCCTCGTGGAGCAAACCCGAAAACCGTCCACAACGCGCGTAGACCAGCGCGCCACGATTCTGACCCCCAGGTAACAAGGAGCAACACCCCCGCAAGGTTTCGATCCGATGACCACACCCCTCCGCACGACAGTGCGACAGTGAAACCATGACCCAGGACGCATCGCACCAGCCCTACGGAACCCCCGAGACCCCCCGCGTCGCCGTCCGCGGCGAAGCCCGCCTCGAAGTCGACCCCGAGATCGCCCGCATCGGCATCACCGTCAACGCCCGCGGCACCGACCGACGCACCGCCCTCGAAGACCTCACCCGCCGCAACTCCGCCGTCCTCGACCTCATCAAGAGCTACGGCGACCCCGTCGAAAAACTTGAGACCGGCACCTTCTCCATCAGCCCCGAACTCACCCGCCACGGCCGCGGCGAACGCATCCGCGCCTACCACGGACGAGTGCACCTCACCGCCGAGCTGAACGACTTCACCACCCTGGGTGAACTCACCACCCGCCTCGCCGACCTCGAACTCACCGAAGTCGACGGACCCTGGTGGGCCCTGCGCCCCACCTCCCCCGCCCACGGGGAAGCCCGCCGCCAAGCCGTCCTCGAAGCCGTCCAACGCGCCCGCGAATACGCCGAAGCCCTCGGCGCCCGCCTCGCCGCCCTCGTCGAACTCGCCGACCTCGGCGCCGAAAACGCCCCCTTCCCCGGCGACGCCGGAACCGGCCTGCGGACCATGGCCTTCGCCACCACCGACGACACCACCGCCCCACCCCTCGACCTCGAACCGCAACGCCAGACCGTCTACGCCCAGGTGAACGCCCGCTTCACCATGACCCCGCCGCAACTCTGAAAAACCGCCCCCGCACACCCCACCGCACGGGCCCCCGGGGGTGCTCATCAGAGCACCCCCATGCACATTCAACACTTGTCAACAAGCGTTTCACACAAGGTCGTTGACCAGACACCGAGAACCAATTTCCTACTGCCTGGTAGGGGCCTACGCTCGCCTCATGCGACGAGCAAAAATCGTATGTACCCTGGGCCCCGCCACCGACTCATACGACCAGATCAAAGCACTGGTCGAAGCCGGAATGGACATCGCCCGCCTCAACCTCAGCCACGGCACCTACGCCGAACACGAACAGCGCTACCAACACGTACGCAAAGCCTCCGACGAAACCGGCCGCAGCGTCGGCATCCTCGCCGACCTTCAAGGCCCGAAGATCCGACTCGGCCGCTTCCACGAAGGCCCCGTACTCCTTGAACGCGGCGACACCTTCACCATCACCGTCGAAAACCACGAAGGCAACCGCCACACCTGCAGCACCACCTACCAAGGCCTCGCCACCGACGTCACCCCCGGCGAACGCATCCTCGTCGACGACGGCCGCGTCACCCTCGAAGTCACCGCCACCGACGGCCCCCACGTCCACACCACCGTCATCGAAGGCGGCATGGTCTCCGACCACAAAGGACTCAACCTCCCCGGCGTCGCCGTCTCCGTCCCCGCCCTCTCCGAAAAAGACATCGACGACCTCCGCTGGGCCCTGCGCACCGGCGCCGACATCATCGCCCTCTCCTTCGTCCGCACCGGCCGCGACATCGACGACGTCCACCGCATCATGGACGAAGAAGGCCACCGCCTCCCCGTCATCGCCAAAATCGAAAAACCCCAAGCCGTCGACCACATCGACGACATCGTCGCCGCCTTCGACGGCATCATGGTCGCCCGCGGCGACCTCGGCGTCGAAATGCCCCTCGAACACGTCCCCATCGTCCAAAAACGCGCCGTCAAACTCGCCAAGCGCAACGCCAAACCCGTCATCGTCGCCACCCAAATGCTCGACTCGATGATCGACAACTCCCGCCCCACCCGCGCCGAAGCCTCCGACGTCGCCAACGCCATCATCGACGGCACCGACGCCGTCATGCTCTCCGGCGAAACCAGCGTCGGCAAATACCCCATCGAAACCGTCCGCACCATGTCCCGCATCGTCGAAGCCGCCGAAGAAGACATCCTCGCCAAGGGCCTCCCCCCACTCACCGACCGCAACAAACCCCGCACCCAAGGCGGAGCCGTCGCCCGCGCCGCCGCCGAAATGGGCGACTTCCTCGACGCCAAATTCCTCGTCGCCTTCACTCAAAGCGGCGACACCGTCCGCCGCCTCTCCCGCTACCGCTCACCCATCCCCCTCCTCGCCTTCACCCCCGACCCCGCCACCCGCTCCCAACTCAACCTCACCTGGGGCGTGGAAGCCTTCCTCGGCCCCCACGTCGACTCCACCGACGCCATGGTCGCCCAAGTCGAAGAAGAACTCCTGCGCATCGGCCGCTGCATCCCCGGCGACACCGTCGTCATCACCGCCGGCTCACCCCCCGGCGTCAGCGGCTCCACCAACCTCGTCCGCATCCACCACATCGGCGACGCCGTCCGCTGACCCCCACCCACCCCCCACGACACCCCCACCGCGTCGGGCCCCACCACACAGCCCGACGCGGCACGCACCGAAAAACCTTGACCTCAACCAAAGTCGAGGTCCTACGGTCGAACCCATGACAACCACCACCTACACCCAAGCCCAACTCGCCGCCCAACCCATCGGATACTGGGCCCGCGAAACCGCCCACCTCACCATCGCCGGCCTCCGCGCAGCCCTCGCCCAAGACCACCTCACCCAGCCCCACTGGTGGACCCTCAACCACATCGCAGGCTCACCCGGCACCTGGAAAAGAGCCGCCCTCACCGCAAAACTGGCCCCCTACGACGACCAGCACACCGACTTCGAAACCGTCTACGACGACCTCACCGCCCGCGGCTGGCTCACCGAGACCAACGGCACCCTCACCCTCACCGACACCGGCGAAGCCGGCCGCCAACGCGCCCACGACCGCAACGCAAAGATCCACACCCGCATGCGCGAAGGCATCGACGACACCGCCTACGCAGCCACCATCGACACCCTCCGCCGCATGGTCGCCAACCTCGGCGGCAACGGCGACCTCCCCTAGTACACCGTCCGATCCGGGCATCACCCTTCGGAGCCGAGAGGCCGCCACCCTTGAAGCTGCGCCGGACGGCCGCCGGGGGTTCAGGCGCAGCGACCGGGATGTCGAGCGGGCGGGCGGCCACCAGACCGTCCGGCCAAGAAAGCAGCCGGAGCCGGAGCCGGAGCCTCGCTAATGCTTCGGCCCGATGTGGACGTCCATCAGCGCGACGCACGCCTTCCGCGCGACGGACACGTTGAAGGGGTCGCAACCCCGCGCCAGGACCGTCCACTGGACGCCGACCTTGGCGAGCGTGTCCGTGCAGAGCTTCCGGATGTCATCGGACTTGTTGGTGAAGAAGTACCGCGGATACTCGTACCGCTTCCCGTTCCGCACCGTCCAGTTCATGATCCGGCACCCGTCGGAATGGATCAGCCCCCGCAGGAACTCCCAGGGATGCGCATCGACGATCTCCTGCTGCCAGCCCTCCAGGGCAATGCGCCGCTCGTGTTTCCTGCCGGGTCCGTGCTGGGGGAAGAGACAGAGCAGATGCTTCGAGTACACCTTGACGTCGTGGCAGCCGACCTTCTTGGCCCGGCATACCCGATTGAACGGGAACACTCGCCGTAGCGCCTCTTCGGCGGCGTTCATGAGGCCGGGCCACTTGTTGTCACAGGTGATCCTCAGGCTTGGCACGCGGTGACCTGAGGACTGGCTTATGTGGCCGTCGCCGAGGTAGAGGCCCAGCGCATAGGCATAAGCCTGCCCATCGAGCGCGCTGCCGTCGCATCGTGGACAGTCCGGGCTGTGCGCCGGTCCGCATTCGCCACGCTTTGCGCGGTCCGAGTGCTTCCAATAGCTGACAGTGCCGACGGGCACATCGAGGCGCCGAGCCACCTCCGCGTTTCGCACGCCGCCGCGCAGCAGCGAGAGCGCCGTCTGTCGTACTTCCAGAGTGTGGGACTTCATGCCGACACTGTGTGTCACGACCAGTGGCTCTGTGCAGCAAAAAGCGGACGTTCATACGAAGGTGAACGTCCGCTTTTGCGACAACTGTGCCCGGTGTGGGATTCGAACCCACATGCCCGAAGGCACGGTGGTTTGAGCACCGCGAGTATGACCAGTTCCTCCAACCGGGCTGGCACCAGCGTCGTAAGAGTACCCTGTGCCGCACTCCGTGCGCCGCTAGGTAGGCTCATACAAGCAGCAGAGCCCCGCAAAGAGGAGCCCCCCGTGACCGCCGAGCACGAGTCGACGCCCACGCCCGACGCCGACCAGTCGCACGTTCCGCCGCTGACGACACGGGTCGTCATCGCCGAGGACGAGGCGCTCATCCGCCTGGACCTGAAAGAGATGCTGGAGGAGGAGGGGTACTCCGTCGTCGGTGAGGCCGGGGACGGCCAGCGGGCCGTGGAGCTGGCGCGCGAGCACCGGCCGGACCTGGTCATCCTCGATGTGAAGATGCCCGTGCTGGACGGGATCTCCGCGGCTGAGAAGATCGCGGAGGAGTCGATCGCCCCCGTGCTGATGCTGACCGCGTTCTCGCAGCGCGATCTGGTCGAGCGGGCGCGGGATGCCGGGGCCATGGCGTACCTGGTGAAGCCGTTCAGCAAGAGTGATGTGGTGCCGGCCATCGAGATGGCGGTGTCGCGGTTCGCGGAGCTGCGGGCGTTGGAGAAGGAGGTCGAGGACCTCTCGCTGCGTCTGGAGACGCGCAAGCTGGTGGACCGGGCCAAGAGCATTCTGCAGACGCAGTACGGGCTGAGTGAGCCGGCTGCGTTCCGGTGGATCCAGAAGACGTCGATGGATCGGCGGATGTCGATGCAGCAGGTGGCGGAGGCGGTCATCGAGGACGCCGAGGAGAAGAAGAACGCGGCCAAGGGCTGAGTTTGTCCGGATGTGCGTGAGGCCCGCTTCCCCTGTGGGGGAGGCGGGCCTCACGTGTGTGGTGCGGGTGGTCAGTCCTCGCCGAGGTAGGCCTTGCGGACGTCCTCGTTGACGAGGAGTTCGCGGCCGGGGCCGGAGAGGACGATCTTGCCGATTTCCATGACGTGTCCCTGGTCGGCCAGCGACAGGGCGGCCTGGGCGTTCTGCTCGACCAGCAGGATGGTGGTGCCGCCTGCCTTGAGTTCGGCGATCGTCGCCATGATCTTCTGCATCATGATCGGCGAGAGGCCCATCGAGGGTTCGTCCAGCATGAGCAGCTTGGGGCGGCACATGAGTGCGCGGCCCATGGCGAGCATTTGCTGTTCGCCGCCCGAGAGGGTGCCGGCGGCTTGCTTGCGGCGTTCTCCCAGGATGGGGAAGAGGTCGTAGGCGCGGTCGATGTCCTGCTGGATGCCTGCTTTGTCGTTCTTGAGGTAGGCGCCGAGGAGGAGGTTGTCCTCGATGGTCATGCGGGGGAAGATGTGCCGCCCCTCGGGGGAGTGGGCGAGACCGAGGGCGACGATGTCGTGCGCTTGGACCTTCTTGAGGGATTTGCCCTCGAAGCGGATCTGGCCGCCGCGGGGTTTGATCAGCCCGGAGAGGGTGCGCAGGGTGGTCGTCTTGCCGGCGCCGTTGGTGCCGATCAGGGTGACGATCTGGCCGGCTTCGACGCTGAAGGAGATTCCTTTGACGGCTTCGATTTTGCCGTAGGCGACGCGGAGGTCCTCGACCTCGAGGAGGGCGGTCACTTGGCTTCTCCGTCCGTGCTGGTGGTGCTGTGCGCTTCCGCGGCCTCGACTTCCGCGACCTCTTCGGCGCCGGGGGCGCCTTCGAAGGGTTCGCCGAGGTAGGCGGCGACGACGCGTTCGTCGCCTTGGACCTCGGCGGCGGTGCCTTCGATGAGCTTCTCGCCTTGGACGAGGCAGGCGACGCGGTCGCAGAGGTTGAAGATGAAGCGCATGTCGTGCTCGATGACGAGGACGGCGATGCCTTGGTCCCGGATGGCGAAGATGAGTTCTTCGGCGGCGCGGGTTTCCTGGGGGTTCATGCCGGCGGTGGGTTCGTCCAGGAGGATGAGGCCGGGGTCGCTGGCGAGGGCGCGGGCGATTTCCAGTTTGCGCTGTTCGCCGTAGGGGAGGTTGCGGGCGAGGTGTTCGGCCTTGTGGTCGAGGCCGATGAACTCCAGGAGTTCCATTGCGCGCTTGCGGCTGGCTTCTTCGGCGCGGCCGAAGGCGGGCAGGCGCAGGAGGGCTGACCAGAGGCCTTCTTTGGTGCGGGTGTGGCGTCCGACGAGGACGTTTTCCAGGACCGTCATGTTGTTGAAGAGACGGATGTTCTGGAAGGTGCGGGCGATGCCGGCCGCGGTGACCTTGTAGGACTTGGGGGGCAGGACTGTGCCCTTGTAGCGGACTTCGCCCTCGGTGGGGATGTAGAGGCCGGTGAGGCAGTTGAAGAAGGTGGTCTTGCCGGCGCCGTTGGGGCCGATGAGTCCGACGATCTCGCCGCTGCGGACGGTCAGGTCGACGTTCTTGACGGCGGTGAGGCCGCCGAAGCGCATCGTGACGCCTCGGGCGTCGAGGACCGTCTCGGTGACTTTTTCGGTCGTGGTGGTGGTCATGGATCAGGCCCCTGTCTTGCCGAGGACTGTGGGCGCTTCGAGGTCCTTGTGGAGTTCGAGCTGGTTGCGCCGGTTGGGGATGAGGCCTTCGGGGCGCAGGCGCATGAGGACGACGAGCGCGATGCCGAAGGCGAGGAGCTGGATGTCGCCGAAGTCCTGAAGCTTGTTGGGGATCAGGAAGAGGAGGGCGCCGCCGACGAGGGGGCCGGAGATGGTGCCCATGCCGCCGAGGACGACTGCGGCGAGGAGGAAGGCGGAGTTCGGGGGTACGGCGTTGGCGAAGACGTACTGGTCCGGGGTGACGGTGTAGTTCACGTGGGCCTGTACGGCGCCGGCGAGGCCGGCGAGGGTGGCGCCGAGGGCGAAGGCGATGAGTTTGACGCGGAAGCCGTTGATGCCCATGGCTTCGGCGGCGGTTTCGTCTTCGCGGATGGCGACCCAGGCGCGGCCGATGCGGGATTCGGCGCTGCGGCGGAAGACCATGATCACGATGAGGGTGATCAGGAGCATCAGGAAGAAGTAGTTCGCGAAGCGGCCGATGGTGAATCCGGCGAGGATGTGGCTGGCGCCGAAGTCGAATCCGAAGAGGTTGATGTTGGGGACGCCGGCGATGCCGTTGGGCCCGTTGGTGAGGTCGGGGCCGGAGACGCCGTCGAGGTTGCTCATGGAGATGCGGAAGATCTCTCCGAAGCCGAGGGTGACGATGGCGAGGTAGTCGCCGCGCAGGCGGAGGGTGGGGGCGCCGATGAGGACGCCGAAGACGAGTGAGGCGCCGGCGCCGATGAGGATGGCGGCCCAGAAGGGGAAGTGCACTCCGAAGGGGGAGTTGGGGGAGCCGGAGACGAGGGCGGCGGTGTAGGCGCCGACGCCGAGGAAGGCGACGTAGCCGAGGTCGAGGAGGCCGGTGAGGCCGACGACGATGTTCAGGCCGAGGGCGACGGTGGCGAAGATGAGGATGTTGACGCCGAGGGTCGCGTACTGGTCGTCGGTCTGGGTGAGGGGGAAGGCGGCGGCCGCGACGAAGGCGCCGACGAGGGCGACGTTGCGGTGCTTGTTGGTGAGGGTGGTGAAGCGGCCTACCAGGCCGGCTTTGTGGAGGGCGCCGAAGCCGAAGCCGGCGATGATCAGGAAGCCGAGGAAGAGGTCCTGGTAGGGGGTGGTGACGCCGTAGGTGAAGACGCCCAGGGCGAGGGCGAGGACGGCGGCGATGATGAGGAGTTCGGCGTAGGCCGGGAGGGCGCGGGCCGGGGCGGGGGTGTGGCCGGCGTGGGCGGCTTTGGTGACGGCCCAGCTGTTGCCGATGTTGTGCTTGGTCTGCTCCCAGCGGGTGTCTTCGGGGTCCGCGGGTTCGAGTGCGGGGCGTTCGAAGGGCAGGGAGCGGGCGCCGAGGTAGGCGGTGGCGGCGGTGGCGAGGGCGACGTAGGCGCCGGGTTCGAGGTTGACCAGGCCGCCGAGGGTGTCGCTGATGGCCCACGCGGTGTAGGCCATGGTCAGGAGGGTGCCGAGGGAGGCGAGTTTGAGTGCGGCGTCGGCTCCTGCGGGGGTGATCCAGCGCAGGCCCTTGATGCCGTAGGAGGAGAGGCCGAGGAGGGTGGTGAGGGCGCCGCCGACGAGGACGAGCCACTGGAGGCCGCCGGGGTAGCCGTAGACGGTGAGGTCGCCGGGGAAGGCGGACGTCCAGGTCCAGGCGAGGAAGCAGGAGACGATGGTGAGGGCGCCGCCTGTGGTGGCGAGGGCGCGGGCGGTTTTCTCGGAGAGGGAGATTCCCGCGCGTCCGGTGGTCTCGGTCTGCTGCGTGGTGTCCGTGGTGGTTGTCGTCATGGTTCTCACGCCCTGTCCGCCACGCGCTCACCCAGCAGGCCCTGGGGCCGGAAGAGGAGCACGAGGATGAGGAGTACGAACGCCCAGGTGTTGCCCCAGGACTGGCCGCCGAGCTGGCTCATGCCGGGGACGTCGGCGATGTAGGCGGTGGTCAGGGTTTCGGCGAGGCCGAGGACCAGGCCGCCGATCATGGCGCCGTAGATGTTCCCGATGCCGCCGAGGACGGCGGCGGTGAAGGCTTTGAGGCCGAGGATGAAGCCCATGCGGTAGTTGACTTCGCCGTATTTGAGGCCGTAGGCGACGGCTCCGATCGCGGCGAAGGCGGCGCCGAGGGCGAACGCGATCGTGATGATGCGGTCGGTGTTGATGCCCATGAGCTTGGCGGTGTCGGGGTCTTGGGCGGTGGCCTGCATGCCGCGGCCGGTGCGGGTCTTCTTGACGAAGAAGCCGAGGAAGGCCATGGAGATGGGGGCGGCGATCAGGAGGAAGACGTCACCGGTCTGGATGGTGATGCTGCCGAGGTGGAAGGGGCCGCCGGGGATTTCCGGGAAGACTCGGGAGGACTTCGCGTCGGGGTACCAGGCCCATACCGCCTGCTGGAGGACGATGGAGAGGCCGATGGCGGTGATGAGCGGCGCGAGTCGGGGAGCGCTGCGCAGGGGGCGGTAGGCGAAGCGTTCGGCGCCGACGGCTATGAGGGTGGCGATGATGATCGCCCCGATGATCATGAGGGGCAGGGCGACCCACATGGTGGTGCCGCCGGGGAGCATCAGCCAGACCGTGAGGGCTCCGAACCCGCCGGTCATGAAGATCTCGCCGTGGGCGAAGTTGATGAGCTGGACAATGCCATAGACCATCGTGTAGCCGATGGCGACGAGCCCGTACATGGATCCCAGTAGCAGGCCGTTGACCAGCTGTTGCGGCAGTTCGTGCACCGCAGGTCCTCCGAGTCTTTCGACGGATGTGACACCGCGCGGGGCGCTGTGTGCGCGCCCCGCGCGGTAAGAGGGGTGGTGGTGCTAGCGGTGGCGGGAGGGCCTGCTAGCGGGGGGAGGTCAGCTGAGGGTGCCGGATTCGACGGCCTTGAAGTCGTCGCCCTCGACCTTGTAGACGGTGAGCTGCTTGTTGGTGGCGTCACCGAACTCGTCGAAGGCGACCTTGCCGGTCACGCCGTCGAAGGAGACGTTCTGGACGGCTTCGAGGACCTTGGCGCGGGCGTCGGTGGGGAGCTTGCCGTCGTTGGCTTCGACGACCTTCTTGACGCCCTCGATGATGGCCCAGGCGGAGTCGTAGGAGTAGCCGCCGTAGGCGGAGAAGTCGTCCTTGTAGCCGGCCTTCTTGTAGTTCTCGATGAACTCCTTGGCGGACGGCAGGGACTCGACGGGGGCGCCGACGGAGGTGCAGAGGTCTCCGGCGGCGGTGGCGCCGGCGAGCTCGACGAACTTCTTGTCCTTGATGCCGTCGCCGCCGATGAGCGGGATGTTGGCGCCGGAGGCCTTGATCTGCTTGCTGAGCGGGCCGGCTGCGGGGTACTCGCCGCCGTAGTAGACGACGTCGGCGCCGGAGCTCTTGACCTGGGTCACGATCGCCGAGAAGTCCTTGGACTCGGGGTCGATGTGGCCTTCGCCGGCGACGGCACCGCCGAGCTTGGTGAACTCGGTCTTGAAGGTGCCGGCGAGGCCTGCGCCGTAGGTCTTCTTGTCATCGATGATGAAGACCTTCTTCTTGCCCGCCTTGTTGAAGAGGTACTGCGCCGCGTAGGGGCCCTGGATGGCGTCCGTGGTGGCGGTGCGGAAGTAGCTCTTGTAGGTGCGGGCCTTCTGGCCTTCGGCCCACTTGGGGCCCTGGGTCAGGGAGGGGCTGGTGTTGGCCGGGGAGATCTGGACGAGCTTGGCGTCGTCGAAGACCTTCTGCATCGACTCGGAGACCGAGGAGTTCAGGGGGCCGACGACACCGAGGACGTTCTTGTCCGCGGTGAGCTTGGTGGCGTTCTGCTGGCCGGAGGAGGCCTGTGCCTGGTCGTCCAGGGCCGTGAACTTGAAGGTGACGCCCTTGACGTACTTCTTCTCGTTGGCCTGCTTGACGGCCAGCTCGGCGGAGTTCTTGATGCCGAGGCCGAGGGCCGAGAGGTCGCCGGTGAGCGGGGCGTCGACGGCGATGGTGACCGTGGTGTCGCCTCCGCCGGAGTTGTCGCCGGCCTTGTCGTCGCGCGAGCCGCAGGCGGTGAGAGTGAGGGCACCCGCGGCGAGGGCGGCCGTCACGGCGATGAGCTGACGATGACGCACGTTCAGTCCTTTCCTGGCGCCGCGTCCCCCGTGGGACGCGCCGAGTCGAACGCGGGGAACCGAAGTGAGGGGAATCCGGCGGTCGCGGTAACTGGCCGTGACTCTAAGCGGCTCATCGGGGGATATGGAGGGCTGAGGCCAAGGATGTGACTCTCTTGTTATGCCACGGCGTAATACATAGCGGATCTCTGAGGGTGGAACGGGGGAATTCAGGCCGGTTCGTCGTGTCCGCATGCTGGGACGGGCAAGGACTGTCGGCTGGTTTGGGTCCTGTCATTCCAGGAGTCTTGGGGCGTTTGACTCATGACCGAGGGGAGGGGGAGGTGTCTCGATCTTCGGGACAGGCCCTGGTCAGGGCGACGGAGAGATCCCTGGCATATCGGTCACCGGGGATGTAACTGTGATCCTCTTTCTGCATTTCATTACTGAGGGTTACTTCCAGGAATGGCAGGCCCGAATTCCGTGCCACATGCACGCAGTCTTTGGCTTCAATCGTCAGCAGCAGCTCGACCACTTCTCCCGGGCCGACCGTGACGGGCAGATGTGGCCGGACCGTCACGCTGAGCGCCCGGGACGGCTGGCCGATGCGCTCCACCGTGACCGGGGGGCCGCCCGTGTTCCGCAC
Source organism: Streptomyces sp. cmx-4-9 (assembly GCF_046548835.1). NCBI lineage: Bacteria > Bacillati > Actinomycetota > Actinomycetes > Kitasatosporales > Streptomycetaceae > Streptomyces > Streptomyces sp. cmx-4-9. The sequence continues at coordinate 344,161 of NZ_JAEBEE010000008.1, forward strand.
ACGGACAGTGAACGCGAAGTCGGGCCGGCCGGCGGTGGGCGGCCGTGGCTCACCGTAGTTCAGCGCCAGGGTCTGGGAGGGGGCCGCCGGGGGCAGGGGAGCCGCCTGCTGCGGGCGCGTGGCGTGGTAGCGGGCGGCGCTCGCCGCCACGACGCCGGCCGCGGCCAGTGCGACCAGGGGCCGGCGGTGGCGGGCCGCCAGGGCTCGCAGGCGGTCGGTGCGCCGGGCGAGCGGGCCGGGGGCGGGCGTGCGGGGGCCCGTGCCCGCGTCGTGCTCGTCCCTGGGGCCCTCGGTGCCCTCGCCCGGTTCCACGGGCCCGATGCCGCCGCCGGTGAGGCCGCTCACCGGGGTCCGCCGATCGCGGCGCCGGCGCGGCAGTGGTGGACCGCGAGGGAGGCCGCGCGGGAGGCGGCACGGGAGGCCGCGCGGGCGGCCGGGCGCGCCGTCCGTGCGCGTGCGGCGGCGTGGCGCGGCGCCGGTCCGGATCCCATGCGGGGAACGCTAGACCGGCGCCGGAGGTCGCACAACTGCCCGTCTCGGCCTTGTCGTTAAGAGTCCGTGTCGCGCAGCAGGCAGGTCAGCCTCGCGGTGCAGACGCGGCGGTCCTGCTCGTCGGTGACCACGATCTCGTACGTGGCGGTGGTGCGGCCGCGGTGCACGGGGGTGGCGACCCCGGTGACCAGGCCGGAGCGGGCTCCGCGGTGGTGCGTGCAGTTCAGGTCGACGCCGACGGCGATCTTGGTGATGCCGCCGTGCAGCATGGCGCCGACCGAGCCGAGGGTCTCGGCGAGGACGGCGGAGGCGCCGCCGTGCAGCAGGCCGTAGGGCTGGGTGTTGCCCTCGACGGGCATGGTGCCCACGACGCGGTCGGCGGAGGCCTCCAGGATGCGGATGTCCATCCGCTCGCCGAGGTGGCCCGCCGAGAACAGCGAGGGCAGGTCGATGCCCAGGGCCGCGTACTCGTCGAGCACCTCCTGCGGGAACTTCACTGCGTGCTGCTCGCCCATGGGCAGGCTCCGTTCGTCAACGATCGTTAACCATCTTGTCCTGGGGTCGTTCTATCAGGCCGGTTCGAAGCGCACGACGACGGACTTGCTCGCGGGGGTGTTGCTGACGTCCGCGGTGGCGTCCAGCGGCACCAGGACGTTGGTCTCCGGGTAGTAGGCGGCGGCGCAGCCGCGGGCCGTCGGGTAGTGCACGACGCGGAAGCCGGGGGCGCGCCGCTCCACGCCGTCCTTCCATTCGCCGACCAGGTCGGTGTAGGAGCCGTCGGCCAGGCCGAGTTCGGCGGCGTCCTCGGGGTTGACCATGACGACGCGGCGGCCGCCGGTGATGCCGCGGTAGCGGTCGTCGAGGCCGTAGATCGTGGTGTTGTACTGGTCGTGGCTGCGCAGGGTCTGCAGGAGCAGCCGGCCGGGCGGGACCTTCGGGTACTCCACCGGTGCGGCCGTGAAGTTGGCCTTGCCGGTCTTCGTGGGGAAGCGGCGCTCGTCGCGGGGGGCGTGCGGCAGCCGGAAGCCGCCGGGGCGGGCGACGCGGGCGTTGAAGTCCTCGAAGCCGGGGACGACCCGGGAGATCCGGTCGCGGATCTTCGCGTAGTCCCGCTCGAACTCCTCCCAGGGGGTCGTGGAGGCCGTTCCGAGGACGGCGCGGGCCATCCGGGCCACGATGGCGGGTTCGGAGAGCAGGAGCGGTCCGGCGGGGGCGAGGTTGCCGCGGGAGGCGTGGACCATGCCCATGGAGTCCTCCACGGTCACGAACTGCTTGCCGCAGGCCTGGACGTCCTTGTCGGTGCGGCCGAGGGTGGGCAGGATCAGCGCGCGCCGGCCGGTGACCACGTGGGAGCGGTTGAGTTTGGTGGAGACGTGCACGGTCAGGGCGGCGCGGCGGATCGCGGCCTCGGTGACCTCGGTGTCGGGGGTGGCCCCGACGAAGTTGCCGCCCATGGCGAAGAGGACCTTGGCCTCGCCGTCGCGCAGGGCCTGGATGGAGCGGACCACGTCGAAGCCGTGGTGGCGGGGCGAGGTGATCCCGAATTCCAGGTCGAGGGCGTCGAGGAAGGCGGGGGCGGGGCGTTCGAAGATGCCCATGGTGCGGTCGCCCTGGACGTTGGAGTGGCCGCGCACCGGGCAGACGCCGGCGCCGGGCCGGCCGATGTCGCCGCGCAGCAGGAGGAGGTTGACCACCTCGCGGATGGTGGGCACGGAGTGCTTGTGCTGGGTGAGGCCCATGGCCCAGCAGACGATGGTGCGCCGTGAGGCGAGGACCATGGCCAGGGCGCGTTCGATCTCGGGGCGGGTCAGGCCGGTGGCGGCGAGGGTGGCGTCCCAGTCCGTCTCGCGGGCCGCGGCCGCGAACTCCTCGTAGCCGTGGGTGTGCTCGCGGATGAACGCCTCGTCGGTGGCGCCGCCCGCCTCGATGACCAGTTTGTTCAGGAGCCGGAAGAGGGCCTGGTCGCCGCCGATGCGGATCTGGAGGAAGAGGTCGTTCAGGGCGGTGCCTTTGAGCATGCCGAGGGGTGTCTGCGGGTTCTTGAACCGCTCCATGCCGGCCTCGGGCAGCGGATTCACCGAGATGATCCTCGCGCCGGCGGCTTTGGCCTTCTCCAGGGCGGAGAGCATGCGCGGGTGGTTGGTGCCCGGGTTCTGGCCGGCGACGATGATCAGGTCGGCCTGGTGGAGGTCCTCCAGGGAGACGCTGCCCTTGCCGATGCCGATGGTCTCGTTCAGGGCGGAGCCCGAGGACTCGTGGCACATGTTGGAGCAGTCGGGCAGGTTGTTCGTGCCGAACTCGCGCACGAAGAGCTGGAAGAGGAACGCGGCCTCGTTGCTGGTGCGGCCGGAGGTGTAGAAGACGGCCTCGTCGGGGGAGTCGAGGGCGTTCAGCTCCTCCGCGATGATCTCGAAGGCCCGGTCCCAGCCGACGGCCTCGTACCGGTCCTCGCCCTCGGGCCCGGTCCCGCGTTCCAGCAGCATCGGCTCGGTGATCCTGCCCTGCTGCCCCAGCCAGTAGCCGGAGCGGCCGGCCAGGTCGGAGAGCGGGTGCGCGGCGAAGAACTCCGGGGTGACCCGGCGCAGCGTGGCCTCCTCGGCGACGGCCTTGGCGCCGTTCTCGCAGAACTCGGCGGTGTGCCGCTTGTCGCCCTCGGGCCAGGCGCAGCCGGGGCAGTCGAAGCCGTCCTTCTGGTTGACCTTGAGGAGCGTGCGGGTGGCGCGGACCAGGCCCATCTGCTGCTGCGCGGCTTTCAGGGTGTACCCGACGGCGGGCAGGCCCGCTGCGGCGTGCCGGGGCGGCGCGACCTGCGGCGCGTCCTGTACGGGATCACCTGCGGGCGGCTTGGCGGCCATGTCGCTCCCCTTCGAGCTGCATTCGCTGACACCTTCGATCCTGTCACGCCCTGCCCCGATCTCCGACGCCGGAATTGTCGGCGGGGCCCCCTAGGATCGGGGGCGTGGCAGATTCAGCATCGAAGAAGACCGACCAGACGACCGCAGCGGGCCGCCCCCGCCTGATGCTCATGGACGGGCACTCCCTGGCGTACCGGGCGTTCTTCGCGCTGCCCGCGGAGAACTTCACGACCGCGACCGGCCAGCCGACGAATGCCGTCTACGGCTTCGCGTCGATGCTGGCGAACACGCTGCGCGACGAGGCGCCCACGCATTTCGCGGTGGCGTTCGACGTGTCCCGCAAGACGTGGCGTTCGACGGAGTTCCCCGAGTACAAGGCGAACCGTTCCAAGACCCCCGACGAGTTCAAGGGGCAGGTCGAGCTGATTGGCGAGCTCCTCGACGCGATGAAGGTGCCGCGTTTCGCCGTCGACGGCTTCGAGGCCGACGACGTGATCGCGACGCTGGCCACGCAGGCGGAGGCCCTCGGCTTCGACGTCCTGATCGTCACGGGCGACCGCGACTCCTTCCAGCTGGTGTCCGCGCACACCACCGTGCTCTACCCGACGAAGGGCGTCTCCGAGCTCACCCGGTTCACCCCGGAGAAGGTCGAGGAGAAGTACGGCCTCACCCCGCAGCAGTACCCGGACTTCGCGGCGCTGCGCGGTGACCCCTCCGACAACCTGCCCGGCATCCCGGGCGTCGGCGAGAAGACCGCCGCCAAGTGGATCATCCAGTTCGGGTCGTTCGCGGAGCTCGTGGAGCGCGCCGAGGAGGTCAAGGGCAAGGCCGGGCAGAACTTCCGGGACCACCTGGAGGCCGTCAAGCTCAACCGGGTCCTGACCGAGATGGTCAAGGACGTCGAGCTGTCCAAGACCCCCGCCGACCTGGAGCGCGCCCCCTACGACCGGTCCGCGGTGACCGGCGTGCTGGACGTCCTGGAGATCCGCAACGCCTCGCTGCGCGAGCGGCTGCTGGCCGTGGACCCGGGCGCGGAGCAGGCGCAGGTGCCCGCACCGGTCGCGGCCGGGGTGGAGCTGGACGGCTCCGTCCTGGGTCACGGCGAACTCGCGCCGTGGCTGGAGGCCCATGCGGGCGGCCCGCTGGGCGTCTCCACCGTCGACAGCTGGGCCCTGGGCCAGGGCAGCATCAGCGAGATCGCGCTGGCGGCGGCCGGCGGTCCGGCCGCCTGGTTCGAGCCCTCCGCACTGGACGAGGCCGACGAGCGGGCCTTCGCCGCCTGGGCCGCCGACCCGGCGAAGCCGAAGGTCGTGCACCACGCGAAGGGCCTGATGCGGGTCTTCCCGGAGCACGGCTGGAGCCTCGCGGGCGTCACCATGGACACCGCCCTCGCCGCGTACCTGGTCAAGCCGGGCCGCCGCTCCTTCGCCCTGGACGCCCTGTCCAACGAGTACCTGCACCGGGAGCTGGCCCCGGCCGCCGCGGACGGGCAGCTGGCCTTCGGCGCCGACGACACGGCGGAGGCCGAGGCCCTCATGGCGCAGGCCCGGGCGGTCCTCGACCTCGGCGAGGCCTTCACGGGCAAGCTCGCCGAGGTGGGCGCGGTGGAACTGCTCCACGACATGGAACTGCCGACCTCCGAGCTGCTGGCCCGGATGGAGCGCTCCGGCATCGCCGCCGACCGCGACCACCTGGAGGCCATGGAGCAGCAGTTCGCCGGCGCCGTGCAGCAGGCCGTGAAGGAGGCGCACGGGGCGGTGGGCCACGAGTTCAACCTCGGGTCGCCCAAGCAGCTCCAGGAGGTCTTCTTCGGTGAGCTGGACCTGCCGAAGACGAAGAAGACCAAGACCGGCTACACCACGGATGCGGATGCGCTGGCCTGGCTGGCCGCGCAGACCGACCACGAACTCCCGGTGATCATGCTGCGCCACCGGGAGCAGGCCAAGCTGCGCGTCACCGTCGAGGGCCTCGTCAAGACCATCGGCGCCGACGGCCGGGTGCACACCAGCTTCAGCCAGACCGTCGCCGCGACCGGCCGGCTGTCCTCCACCGACCCCAACCTGCAGAACGTGCCGGTGCGCACCGACGAGGGCCGCGCCATCCGCCGCGGCTTCGTCGTCGGCGAGGGCTACGAGTCGCTGATGACGGCCGACTACAGCCAGATCGAGCTGCGCGTGATGGCCCACCTCTCCGAGGACGAGGGCCTCATCGAGGCGTTCGCGACCGGTGAGGACCTGCACACCACCGTCGCCTCCCAGGTGTTCGGGGTGGAGCGGACCGCGGTCGACGCCGAGATGCGCCGCAAGATCAAGGCGATGTCGTACGGGCTGGCGTACGGGCTGTCCGCCTTCGGCCTCGCCCAGCAGCTGAACATCGAGCCCGCCGAGGCGCGCGGACTGATGGACACCTTCTTCGAGCGGTTCGGCGGGGTGCGCGAGTACCTCCAGCGCGTCGTGGACGAAGCCCGGGCCACCGGGTACACGGCGACGGTCTTCGGCCGCCGCCGCTACCTGCCGGACCTCAACAGCGACAACCGGCAGCGCCGCGAGGCCGCCGAGCGGATGGCGCTGAACGCCCCCATCCAGGGCACCGCCGCCGACATCGTCAAGGTCGCGATGCTGCGCGTGGACAAGGCGGTCACGCAGGCCGGGCTGAAGTCCCGGATGCTGCTCCAGGTCCACGACGAAATCGTGCTGGAGATCGCCCCGGGCGAGCGGGAGAAAGTCGAGGAGCTGGTGCGCCGCGAGATGGGCGCCGCCGTCGCCCTGCGGGCCCCGCTGGACGTGTCCGTGGGCGTCGGCACGGACTGGGAGTCCGCCGCGCACTGACCGCCGCCGGCCCAACGCCTCCGGACGCCCGTCTCCCTGCCTAAGCCGTGGGGACGGGCGTCCGCGCGTGCGTGTCCCGGTCGGCCGGGCCGGGGCCGCGGCCGGGGCGGTGGCGCAGCCGGACGAGGACCCCGTACAGCAGCAGCCCCACGGCGAGGCCGCCGCCCGCGCCGAAGCAGACGGTCGGGATGATGTCGAGCGGGCTGCTGATCCGGTCGAAGAAGGTGAAGTACCGCACCACCCGCAGCGCAGTCCCCACCGCCGCGCACCCCGCCACCAGCGCGACGGCGAGCACGGTCTCCCCGCGGGTCAGCGCCGGCACCGATACGGGCGCGGCGCAACGGGGCAGCCGCCGCAGGCCGGAAACGGTGAACCAGGCGAGCGCGCAGGCCGCCACCGCCGAACTGCCGTACTGCAGGTACGAGTAGAGCGGCAGGCCGAAGGCGAGCGGCGCACCCAGCTCCGGCAGGGCGTTGGTCCCCCAGCGGTCCAGGTGGGTGAAGCTGTCCCAGACGATGTGGGTCAGCGAGCCCGCCAGCGCCGAGAGGTAGAACCGCAGCGCGAGCGGCAGCAGCCCGCGGCCGCGCCAGTGCTCGCCCCGCACGAAGGAGTGCACCCTGCCCTGCACGCCGCGCGGCAGCAGGGCCAGCAGCGGTTCGCGCAGCAGCAGCCACAGCGCCGCCAGCGCGGCGGTGAGCACCGCGTCCGCCGTGGCCGCGCCGACCAGGGAGTGCGTGAAGTCCCCGTACTGCATGAGGCCGCCGACCACGGCGTCCGCGAAGTAGAACGTGTCCGGGGCGAACGATCCGAGGACCAGCGCCGAGGCCACGAACGGCCCCCGCCCCCGCCCGGTCCGGCGGACGGCGGGCAGGACGGCAGCCGCATGGCTGAGGGTGAACGGCACGACGCCTCTCCTCGGTGGTCCGACGGGCGCCGGCGGACGCCCGGCGCAGCCCTTCGGGCCGTGGCGGCGCCCGCGGCGAAGGGTCCGGACAGTATGCGCGACCGGGTCGGGGACGTGGGGATGTGGTGAAGCCCCCGCCACCGTGCGTGCCCTGTGCAGGGAGTTGGCATAGGGTCACGCGGACGTCGAGGGGGAGGGGTCCGGCTCATGGCGACTCGCATCAGCGGACGAAGGCTGCGCCGGGGCGCGGCGGCCGCCCTGGTCTGCGCACTGGTGACCGCGGCGGTGACCGGGTCCCAGGGCCCGGCCGCCGGACGCGCCGGGCGGACGGCCGCGGCGGAGGCGGCCGCGCAGCCCCTCCCGGCGGCCGCGGCCGGCGGGGACTCCTCGTACTCCGCCGAACTGCCGCCGCCGGTCGGCCAGGAGCCCCCGGCCGTCCTGCTGCCCGAGGGCGGCGCGTCGGCGGCGCCGGTCACGGCGGGTGCGCAGCAGCCGCCCCCCGGGCCCGGTTCCGGACCGGGGGCCGCGGCGGCCGCCGGGGGCGCGCAAGGGATACCGGCGAGCGTGCTCGCCGCGTACCGGCGGGCGGAGCGGACGGTGGCGGCGGGCGACCCCGGATGCGGGCTGCGCTGGCAACTCCTGGCAGCCATAGGCAAGGTGGAGTCCGGACAGGCGCGAGGCGGGCAGGTCGACGCGGCGGGCACCACGCTGCGCCCCATCCTGGGACCCGTGCTCGACGGCAACGGCTTCGCGGACATCCCCGACACCGACGGCGGGGCCCACGACGGGGACGGCCGCCACGACCGGGCCGTCGGGCCGATGCAGTTCATCCCCTCCACCTGGGCCTCCTGGGGGCAGGACGGCGACGGCGACGGCCGGCGCAACCCGAACAACGTGTACGACGCGGCCCTGGCCGCCGGGCGCTACCTGTGCGCGGGCGGCCGTGACCTGCGCCAGGACGCCGACCTGGACCGGGCCGTGCTGTCGTACAACCGGTCCGCGGACTACCTGCGGACGGTACGGTCCTGGTTCACCTACTACCTCAAGGGGACCCGTGAGGTCCCGGACGCCGGAGCCGCGGCCGTGCCCGCGGTGGCGGCCCCGAAGCCGGTCCCGAAGCCGGTCCCGACGCCGGACCCGGGCCCGAAGCCCGCCCCGACGCCGCCGCCTCGCCCGCGGCCCGGGAGCCCGAGCCCGACGCCGAGCCCGGCCCCCACACCGAGCCCGACGCCCACGCCGAGCCCGTCCCGGACGCCCACGCCCACGCCGACCCCCACCCCGACGCCGCCTCCCACCCCGACGCCGACTCCCACGTCCACCCCCACCCCCACCCCGACGGCGGCCCCGACGCCGAAACCCGCCCCCACCGCGGCGCCGGCTCCGACCGCGTCGCCGACCCCGAGTCCCGCGGCCACCGTGGAGCCCGCCCCCGCGCGCTCCGGGACGGCGGGCCGCACGCCGGCGCCGGCCCCGAGCCCGACCGAGGCCCCGTAGCCGGGGGCGCCGGTCCCGTCAGCCGTTGCACCACGGCGCCGACGGGGACTGCAGGCACGGACTCGGCGGAGGCGGGGTGTCCTCGCGGTGCTGGTAGTAGGCCGCGGCGAGGATCAGCACCACCGTCCCCATGGCCATGACGGCCTGGGTCGTGGCGGTCACCCCGCCGCCGGGCCGCCGCGAGGCGCGCAGGCTCGCCCAGGCCATCAGCACCGCCAGCACGCCGACCGGCACCAGGTAGCCCCAGACCGGGTCGGGCCGGGAGTCTCCCTGCGGGTCGAGGTTCCATCCGGACAGCGCCCAGACGAAGAACACCGCGGCGAGGCCCAGGAGTTCGAGCAGGATCAGGCACAGGGCCGTGGCGGTGTCCGCAACGAGGCCCCGGATGCCCCCGGATGGGGCAGGTGAGGTGCTCATGACCGTCAGCCTGCCCGCCGACCGGCCCGCGGGCATGAGTACGGGTACTCAGGCGGGCGGCCGGGCACGGCGGTGAACGCGCAGGCCCAGACGGTTCTCATCTGGCCCCCGCGTTGCTACGGTGCGTCCGCCCTGACGCCTTATCAGATTCCGGAGGCCCGGCATGCGCGCAACGATCGCCGCCGCCAGCGGGCTCGTCCTCGCGGTGCTCCTCGTCCTCGCCGTCACGGCGCTCGGGGCGCCCGAAGGCAAGACCTCCCCCAAGCCCCTGCTCACCACCGCGCCCGCCGCGCCCGGACTGTAGAGGAGGGCCCGGCCATGCGACGCAGAGCGAGCCTCGTCCTGCTGGCCCTCGCCGTGTTCTGCGCGGCCCTCGCACCGCTGCTGCGCTGGTACGCGTACCCGCGGCTCGCGAAGATACCGCCGAACCAGTACCAGGAGGTGGTGCTGGAAGCGAAGGACGCCACCCTCCTCGACTACGCCGACGGCATGCAGCCCAGGAAGGTGGACAAGGTCACCATCGTCCAGACCCTCAAGGGCAACGTGGAGGCGTCCGAGGAGATCGAGGCGGACGCGGGCCGGGACGTCGTCGTCTGGGACACGCTCACGCACATCATCGGCCCCGGGGGCAGGATGGTCTCCCAGATCCCCGAGCGCTACATCTTCGACGCGCACACCCAGGACCCGGTGCACGCCACCGGGGAGATGGTGGACGGGGACGCCGTCCAGCGCCAGGGCATCGAGTTCAAGTGGCCGTTCTTCACCGAGCCGCGGGACTACCTGTACTTCGACGCGCAGACCCGCACCTCCTCGCCGATCCACTACGTCGGCCCCCGCACGTTCAAGGGCATGGACGTCTACTACTTCGAGCAGACCGTCCCGTGGACCAAGGTGCCCATGCCGAAGAAGATGCCCGTCGAGGGCATCGACCCGTCCACGATCGAGGCGACCACCGGAACCACCCTCTGGTACACGACGAAGGCGATGTTCTGGGTGGACCCGGTGACCGGCGCGCCCGTCAACGCCGAGCAGGAGATCCGGCAGGAGATGCGCGGCGGGATCGCGGCGGGCGGCCCCGACGGCAAGCTCACCGCCTTCGCCGGGCACGTGAAGATGCGCGAGGACTACAGCGCGTACACGGTCGACCTGGTCCGGGCGAACCGCCTGAAGGTCCTCGCGCTGCACACCTACGCCCCGGCCGGGCTGGCCGGCGCCGGCCTGCTGCTGCTCGGGCTCGCGCTGTGGCTGGAGGCCCGGGGCCGGCGGCGGCCGCGGGAGAGCGCCGAGGGCGAGGTCAGCCCTTGAACCGGGCGTTGGTGTGCCGGGTGGGTACGGCTCCCGCCGGGTCCTGCGGCCAGGGGTGCCGGGGGTAGCGGCCGCGCAGCTCGGCGCGGACGGCCCGGTAGCCGTCCCGCCAGAACGAGGCGAGGTCGGCGGTGACGGCCGCGGGCCGCCCGGCCGGCGACAGCAGGTGCACCAGCACCGCCACGCCCGCGACCCGGGGGGTCTCGGCCAGCCCGAACAGCTCCTGGAGCTTCACGGCGAGGACGGGCTGCCCGGCGGAGTAGTCCACCCGGATCCGGGAGCCGCTGGGCACCTCGATCCGTTCGGGCGCCAGCTCGTCCAGCCGGGCGGCCTCGCCGGTCGCCCACGGCAGCAGCCGGGTCAGGGCCTGCCCGGCGTCGATCCGCCCGAGGTCCGCGCGGCGCCGGGCCCGGGACAGCTCGGGCTCCAGCCAGTCCCCGGCGCGCTCCAGCAGAGCGGCGTCGTCGGCCACGTCGGGCCAGCCGCCGCCGAGCGTGCGGTGCAGGAAGCCGAGCCGGGCCCGCAGCGCCACGGCGTCCCGGGTCCAGTGCAGCAGGCCGAGGCCCTCGGTGTGCAGCCCCTGGAGCAGCGCGGCCCGCACCAGCTCCGGGTCCGGGTCGCGCAGGGGCCGCACGGTCAGCTCGATCGCCCCGAGCCGTTCGACGGAGCGGGCCACCACGGCGCCGTCCTCCCAGCGCACCTCCTCCCCGCCGCCCAGCAGATGCCCGCAGGCGGCGCGGGCCGTCCCCTCGTCGACGACGGCGGCCAGCCGCACCCGGGCGCAGACGGCGTGCGCGGCCCGGTCCGCGACGGCGACCGCCAGCCAGGGCGCGCCGCGCAGCCCCGAACCGGCGCCCGGCTCGGCCGCGGTCCCGGAGGCCATCAGGAACACGCCCTCGCCCCTCGCCTTCGCGACCCGCTCGGGGAAGGCCAGGGCGGCGACGAGTCCGGCCGCGCCGTCGTCGCCCACCGGCCGCGACTGCGCCGCGGAGTCCGCCCCGGACCCGGACCGGGGTGCGCGGGCGGAGCCCGCAGGCTCCTGGGCGGCCCGCTCCAGGCGGCGGACCTCCGCCCGCCAGCGCGCCGCGTAGCCGTCGCCGCCCCGGCGGGCCTGCCGCCAGGCCGCGGCCAGGTCGTCCCCGTACTCGCGCGGCGGCTCCTCGCTCAGCAGGGCCACCACCTCGGCCGCCCGGCGGGAGCCGAGCGCGGCCGAGCCGTCCAGCAGGGCCCGGGCGAGCCGCGGGTGCAGCCCCAGCCGGGACATCCGCACCCCGCGCGGCGTCGGCCGGCCCGCCGCGTCCACCGCCGCGACGGCGAGCAGCACCTCGCGCGCCGCGGCCATCGCCCCGGCCGGAGGCGGATCCAGCAGGGCCAGACCGGTCGCGTCGGGGTCGCCCCAGCAGGCGGCCTGGAGGGCGAACTGCGTCAGGTCGGCGATCCGGATCTCCGGGGACGGGAAGGAGGGCAGGCGCCCGTCCTCGGCCTGCGTCCAGCAGCGGTACACCGTCCCCGGCGCCTCACGGCCCGCCCGGCCCGCCCGCTGGCGCCCGGCCGCCCGCGAGGCCCGTACGGTCGCCAGCGCGCCCAGTCCGCGCGCATGGTCGACCCGGGGCTCGCGGGCCAGCCCCGAGTCCACCACCACGCGCACCCCCGGCACGGTCAGGCTCGACTCCGCCACGGCGGTGGACAGGACCACGCGGCGGTGGCCGGCGGCCGTCAGCGCCGCGTCCTGGACGTCGGCCGGAGCCCGGCCGTGGATCTGCAGCACCTCCGCGTCCACCCCGGCGAGCTGCCCGGCGACCCGGGCGATCTCCCCGACGCCGGGCAGGAAGCACAGGACGTCGCCGGTGCGCTCCGCCAGGGCCCGGCGCACCACCGAGGCCACGTGGGCGAGCTGCGCGGGGTCCACCCGCATCCCGTGCGGGGGCCGCACCGGGCGCGCCGGGGGAGCCCACACGGTCTCCACCGGGTACGAGACCCCCGCCGCCTCGACGACCGGGGCGCCGCCCAGCAGCCGGGCCCAGCCGGCCGCGTCGGTCGTCGCCGAGGCCGCGACCAGGCGCAGCTCCGGCCGCAGGGTCTGGCGCACGTCCAGAAGGAACGCGGCGACGGTGTCGGCGTCCAGGTGCCGCTCGTGGCACTCGTCCAGGACGACCACGTCGACCCCCGACAGCTCCTGGTCACGCTGGAGCCGCTGGAGCAGCACCCCGGTGGTGACGACCTCCACGGCGGTGTCGGGCCCCACGACCCGTTCCCCGCGCACCGTGAAGCCCACCGGTCCGCCGGGCTGCCCGCCCAGCAGCCAGGCCATCCGCCGGGCCGCCGCGCGGGCGGCGATGCGCCGCGGTTCGGCGACGACCACCCGGCGCCGGGGACCGCCGCCCACCAGCCCGGCCAGGACCAGCGGCACCAGGGTGGTCTTGCCGGTGCCGGGCGGCGCGCAGAGCACGGCGGTGCCGTGGCCGTCGAGGGCGGCGGTGAGCGCGGGCAGGGCCTCCCGCACCGGGAGGGCGTCGAGGGCGGCGGTGCGGTGGGGCGGGGTCACCGGGTCAGTCCCTCTCGCACACGAAGATCGCGGTGCCGGGGATCAGGCCGCCGCGCAGCGGGGACCAGCCGCCCCACTCCTGGCTGTTCCACGCGGGCCACTCCGGTTCGACCAGGTCGACGAGGCGGAAGCCGCCCGCCACCACGTCGCGGACCCGGTCGCCGATCGTGCGGTGGTGCTCGACGTACACGGCCTCGCCGTGCTCGTCCTGCTCGACGTACGGGGTGCGGTCGAAGTAGGAGGCGGCGACGGACAGTCCCTCGGGGCCGGGCTCGTCGGGGAAGGCCCAGCGCACGGGGTGGGTCACCGAGAAGACCCAGCGGCCGCCGGGGCGCAGGACGCGGTGCACCTCGCGCATCACGTTCACCGGGTCGGCGACGAAGGGGACGGCGCCGTACGCCGAGCAGGCCAGGTCGAAGGAGGCGTCGCGGAAGGGGAGCCGGCCGGCGTCGGCCTCCACCAGGGGGACGCCGTCACCGATGCGCAGGGCGTGCTGGAGCTGGCGGTGCGAGAGGTCGAGGGCGACCGGGCGGGCGCCCCGGGCGGCCAGCCAGCGCGAGCACTGGGCGGCGCCCGCGCCGATCTCCAGGACGTCCTTGCCGGCGAGGGAGGCGGCGGGGCCGAGCAGGGCCGCCTGCTCCTCGTCCAGGCCCTCGGGGCCCCACACGAAGCGGTCGTCGCCGAGGAAGGCGCCGTGCTCGTTCTGGTAGTCGTCGGCGTTGCGGTCCCACCAGCTGCGGCTGGCCCGGCTGCTCTCCGCTTCCCCGGCGTCACGCCGGGTGGCCTCCGCGTCCGCGTCGGTGTCGCCGTCGGCTCCGAGCGCGTCTTCGGGGGCGTAGGACTCTTGGTTCATGGGGCCCGTCGTCGTAGTCTGCGAAGGAGGCAGGAAGGGCCACCAGGGCCTCCCCGCCGGAGAATTGTGCCGGTTATCCGGCGATCCGCCCGCGGTGTGCGCCTTCGCGCATTGACCCTGTCGGGCTGCCCCCGTATGCTACAAGTTGCGCTGCGAGCCTGTGCTCCTCAGACCTAGCAGGCTGCGCTTGCATCTGTTGATGTCCCCTCGGTTTTCGAGGCCCCGCCGCTCTTCTGCGGATCGGGGGCCTCCTTGGCTGTCCGGTCTTCGGTGGATGCCGATAAGGGCTCCCGGCGTAGCAGTACCTACGACTTTCTGTCCGTAACCGGAGCCCTTTCCCACATGACGAGCAGCACCGAGACCACCGCCACCACTCCGCAGGTTGCGGTCAACGACATCGGCGACGCGGACGCGTTCCTCGCGGCGATCGACGAGACGATCAAGTACTTCAACGATGGCGACATCGTCGACGGCGTCATCGTCAAGGTTGACCGGGACGAGGTTCTCCTCGACATCGGTTACAAGACCGAAGGCGTCATCCCGAGCCGCGAGCTGTCGATCAAGCACGACGTCGACCCGAACGAGGTCGTCAAGGTCGGCGACGAGATCGAGGCCCTGGTTCTCCAGAAGGAGGACAAGGAAGGCCGCCTGATCCTCTCGAAGAAGCGCGCTCAGTACGAGCGTGCCTGGGGCACCATCGAGAAGATCAAGGAAGAAGACGGCATCGTCACCGGTACCGTCATCGAGGTCGTCAAGGGTGGTCTCATCCTCGACATCGGCCTCCGCGGCTTCCTGCCGGCCTCTCTCGTCGAGATGCGTCGCGTCCGCGACCTCCAGCCCTACGTGGGCAAGGAGCTCGAGGCGAAGATCATCGAGCTCGACAAGAACCGCAACAACGTGGTCCTGTCGCGTCGCGCCTGGCTTGAGCAGACCCAGTCCGAGGTTCGCCAGACGTTCCTCACCACCCTGCAGAAGGGTCAGGTCCGCTCCGGCGTCGTCTCCTCGATCGTCAACTTCGGTGCCTTCGTGGACCTGGGCGGCGTCGACGGTCTCGTGCACGTCTCCGAGCTCTCCTGGAAGCACATCGACCACCCCTCCGAGGTCGTCGAGGTCGGTCAGGAAGTCACCGTCGAGGTCCTCGACGTGGACATGGACCGCGAGCGCGTCTCCCTGTCGCTGAAGGCGACGCAGGAAGACCCGTGGCAGCAGTTCGCCCGGACCCACCAGATCGGCCAGGTCGTCCCGGGTAAGGTCACCAAGCTGGTTCCGTTCGGTGCGTTCGTCCGCGTGGACGAGGGCATCGAGGGCCTGGTCCACATCTCCGAGCTGGCCGAGCGCCACGTGGAGATCCCGGAGCAGGTCGTCCAGGTCAACGACGAGATCTTCGTCAAGGTCATCGACATCGACCTCGAGCGTCGCCGGATCTCGCTGTCGCTGAAGCAGGCCAACGAGTCCTTCGGTACCGACCCGGCCTCGGTCGAGTTCGATCCGACCCTCTACGGCATGGCCGCGTCGTACGACGACCAGGGCAACTACATCTACCCCGAGGGCTTCGACCCCGAGACCAACGACTGGCTCGAGGGCTTCGACAAGCAGCGCGAGGCCTGGGAGACCCAGTACGCCGAGGCGCAGCAGCGCTTCGAGCAGCACCAGGCGCAGGTCATCAAGAGCCGCGAGGCCGACGAGGCCGCCGCTGCCGAGGGTGCTGCCGCTCCGGCCGCCACCGGTGGCAACGCCGGTGCGGGCATCTCGGGTGGTTCGTACTCCTCGGAGTCGGACGAGACCTCCGGCGCCCTGGCGTCGGACGAGGCCCTGGCCGCGCTCCGCGAGAAGCTGGCCGGCGGCCAGAGCTGATCGCAGCGCGCACGCACTCCGGTGTGAGCAGAGCTGGTTGAGGTGAACGACGAGGCCCGTCCCCTTCGGGGGGCGGGCCTCGTCGCGTTCCCCCCGTCCCGGGACCCGGGACGGAATGCGGCGGGAATGCGGCCAACTGGGGAATGCCGGCGCCTCCTTGCACGTTCTTGGCAGGGAACGAGGCGAGGGAGGAGTGGCAACGGTGCTTGATCCACAGGGTTTGTACGAATGGGACGCCAAGGGCCTGGCGGTGGCCGACCTGGCGCTGGCCCAGGACTCGGCCGGGCTGGTCATGCTCTACCACTTCGAGGGGTACATCGACGCGGGTGAGGCCGGGGAGCAGATCGTCGAGCGGCTGCTCGACACCCTGCCCCACCAGGTGGTGGCCCGCTTCGACGCGGACCGGCTGGTGGACTACCGGGCCCGGCGCCCGCTGCTCACCTTCGAACGGGACCACTGGACCGAGTTCGAGGAACCCCGGCTGGAGGTGTACCTGGTCCAGGACGCCACCGGCGCCCCCTTCCTGCTGCTCTCCGGTCCCGAACCGGACGTGGAGTGGGAGCGGTTCTCCGTCGCGGTCCGGGAGATCGTCGAGCGGCTCGGCGTGCGGCTCTCGGTCAACTTCCACGGCATCCCCATGGGGGTCCCGCACACCCGCCCCGTGGGGATCACCCCGCACGGCAACCGGACCGACCTCATGCCGGGGCACCGCAGCCCCTTCGACGAGGCCCAGGTGCCCGGCAGCGCCGAGTCGCTCGTGGAGTTCCGCCTCGGCCAGGCCGGGCACGACGTGCTGGGCGTCGCCGCGCACGTCCCGCACTACGTGGCCCGCTCCCCGTACCCGGACGCGGCGCTGACCGTGCTGGAGGCGATCACCGCGGCGACCGGCCTGGTCCTGCCCGCCGTGGCGCACGCCCTGCGCACCGAGGCCCACCGCACCCAGACGGAGATCGACCGGCAGATCCGCGAAGGCGACGACGAGCTGGTGTCCCTGGTCCAGGGCCTGGAGCACCAGTACGACGCCGCCGCCGGAGCCGAGACCCGCGGCAACATGATCGCGGAACCTGCCGAGATCCCTTCGGCGGACGAGATCGGCCGGGAATTCGAGCGGTTCCTCGCCGAGCGCGAGGGGGAGAACTGACCGCGGGGATTCCGCGGCCGCGGCATTAGGCTGCGGGCATGCTGAAAGTGGGCCTGACGGGCGGAATCGGTGCCGGCAAGAGCGAGGTCTCGCGGCTGCTGGCGGGGTACGGGGCGGTCCTCGTGGACGCGGACCGCATCGCACGGGAGGTCGTCGAGCCCGGCACGCCGGGACTCGCGGCCGTCGTCGACGCCTTCGGCCAGGAGGTGCTGACCCCGCAGGGGGACCTGGACCGGGCCCGGCTGGGCGCGATCGTCTTCGCCGACCCGGCGAAGCTCCAGACACTCAACGCGATCGTGCACCCGCTGGTCGGAGCCCGGTCGGCCGAGCTGGAGGCCGCTGCCGGGTCCGACGCGATCGTGCTGCACGACGTACCGCTGCTCGCGGAGAACGGCCTGGCGCCGCTCTACGACCTGGTGGTCGTCGTGGACGCGGCCCCCGCCACCCAGCTGGAACGGCTGACCGGGCCGCGCGGGATGGCCGAGGGCGAGGCGCGGGCCCGGATGGCCGCGCAGGCCACCCGGGAGCAGCGGCTGGCCGTGGCCACCCTGGTCATCGACAACGACGGCCCGCTGGAGGCACTGGAACCGCAGGTCCGCCGGGTGTGGGCGGAGCTCACCGCCCGCGCCCGGGCCGTACGGCCGGTGTAGGGGGTCCACCGAGCTGACCGGCGGCCGCGCGTGGAACGCGTTCGCAGAGGGAAGGATCAGACCGTGTCCGACACCACGCCGCAGCCTCCGCAGCCCGCGTCCTCGCCGTCCGGCGGGACGAGCCCGGAGACGCACGTCATCGACTACCGGGCCGCCGAGCAGCTGCTGGCCGCTCGGGACCCGCGCGGCGCCGTCAAACTCCTCGACTCGGTGATAGCCGCCCACCCGGAGAACACGGCGGCCCGCCTGCTGCGCGCCCGGGCCTTCTTCGCGGCCGCGCAACTGCGCCCCGCGGAGCTGGAGTTCGAACTGGTGCTGGAGCGGGAGCCGGACAACGCCTTCGCGCATTTCGCGCTGGCCCGCACCCACCAGCGCTCCGGCCGTCCCGCGCAGGCCCGCAAGCACTTCCGGCTGGCCGCCGCCCTGGACCCGCAGCCGGAGTACCTGGAAGCGGCCCGCTTCGACGAGTAGGACCCCGGCCTGCAGGACCCCGGCCGCGGCCCGGGCGGGCGAATCAGTCGGCGCGCCCGGGGCCCGGCGGGCCCTGGGGGCCCGCCGGGCCCTGCGGACGGTGCGGCTCCTGAGGGCGGTGCGGCTCCGGCGGACGGTGCGGCCCCTGCGGACGGTGCTGCTCCGGGGAATGGTGCGGGGGTTCGTACGGCGGGATGTCCCGGCCCGGCTGGTAGTGCGGGCCCTGGCGGATGTGCCGGACCACCACCGCCAGGTCGGTGGCCGCCAGCAGCGCGAGCGCCCCGCAGACCGCGGCCCAGCCGGGACGGTCCGCCAGCGCGAACGCCACCGCCCCGCCGGCGCCCCACAGCACCCCCCACAGGCTCAGCCAGAACCGCAGCCGCAGCGGACTGCGGGCGGTCACCGGCTCGTTTCCGGAACGCATCGCTCCCGCCTCGGATCGCGGACTGCCCCCGGTGTCCATGGTCCCACCGGGGGCGTCCGCATGCGCCGTGATCAGGGGTTGAGCCGGTGCACGGCCTTCGTGGTGGTCTTCTGGAACGCGCCGACCGGGGCGTCGGAGAGGTTGCCCATCCGGCCCCACGGGACGGCCGTGACCGTGGCCCCGTCCCGTCCGATGCCGAAGAGGTGCACGCTCGGCGGACTCGGGGAGGCAGACGTGCACCCCGTAGACGTGCGCCCCCTCCTCGACGGCGAGCGTGCCGCAGTCCTGCCAGGAGGCGGTGCTTGCCCGGGTGGGTCCGCAGCCGGTCGGCGGCGCAGGCCGCCGCCTTGCCCTCCAGTGCGCCGGCCGGCTCCGCGGCCGCGGAGCCCGAGGAGGACCGTACGGACACCTGCACGGCGGCGGTGTCGAACGTGGTGCCGAACCCGCGGTGCCGGCCGCCGGCCGCCGGGGGCCCCGTCGAGGCGGCTCCGCCGCGGGCCGCCCGGTCTGCGGCTACGCCGCGGAGCTGGGCCGCTGGGCCCGCTGAGCCGGGCGTAGGCCCAGGTCAGCAGGGGTTGTCAGTGCTCCCGCCTAGACTCGGTGCACGGGAGATCCGCACCGACCGGGACCGGGGGAGGGGAAGCTTATGACACCGCAGTCGCAGCCGCAGCCGGCGCCGACCGGTGGCGGCGCCGCCACCGGTGCGCTGCTGCGCCATGCCGCCGTCTTCCTGCCCGCGGCCGTCCCCCGCGAGGGCCTGGTGGTCTTCTGGGCGCCCGGCGGGGAGGCGCTGCCCGAGGCGGGCACGCCGACGCCGCTCACCGTCGTACGGCCGCACGGCGAGGGGGTCCGCAGCCGCACCGTGCCCGCCGTGGCCCTCTCCGTGGCGGCCGCCCTCCCCCTGCTCGTCCGGGCGTCCCGCAGCCCCGCCGCGCATCCCGCCACCCGTGTCTGGGGCGCGGCCGCCGCGCAGGCCCTCACCCTGACCGCCCGGGGCCGGCTGCTCCCGGGCCTCACCCCCGAGGGGGTCGACGCCTGGCGGGCCGGCCCGCTGGAGGCGTCCGATGTCGACCGGGTCCGCGCCCTCGCCGCCGCGCTGCCCCACGAGGGGTACGCCACCCCCCTGGCGGGGCGCCGCCCGCTCCAGCTGCCCGCACCGGAGGCGCTGGTCCGGGCGTTCCTCGACGCCGTCGCCGACACCCTGCCGCGCACCCCGGCCGCGGCGGTGGCCGCCGGGCGGCCCTTCGCCGCGCGGGAGCCGCAGCAGGTCCCGGAGATGGCGGACTGGGCCGCGCAGGTCGCGGCCGGCGCCGACACCGGGGTGGGAATGTCGCTCCGGCTC
Organism: Streptomyces sp. cmx-4-9; assembly: GCF_046548835.1. NCBI lineage: Bacteria > Bacillati > Actinomycetota > Actinomycetes > Kitasatosporales > Streptomycetaceae > Streptomyces > Streptomyces sp. cmx-4-9. The sequence continues at coordinate 363,736 of NZ_JAEBEE010000008.1, forward strand.
GACCTGTCGTCCTTCCGCCTCTTCGACGGGCCCGGGGAAGAGGAGGACCCCGCGGCGGAGGTCCGCCGGGCCGGGGCCGCCGTCGTGCAGGTGCACAGCCTCGCCGACCCGACCCTGGTCACCGACGCCGCCGCGCTGTGGGCGGGCGCGGCCGCCGCCGGTTTCGGCCCCCGCGCCCGCATCGACGCCGTGCTCGCGCTGCGCCGGGCCGCCCGCGTCTGGCCGCCCCTGCTGCGGCTGCTCGACCAGCCCGCCCCCGATGTCCTTGCCCTCTCGGACCCGGAGCTGGAGGACCTGCTCGGCCCGGCCGCGGACCGGCTGGCGGCCGCCGGGGTGCCGGTCCACTGGCCGCGCGAGCTGGCCCGCTCACTGTCGGCGACCGCCGTCGTCCGCTCCACGGCGCCCGGGTCGGCCACCGACGGCACGGCCTTCTTCGACGCCGGGCAGCTCTTCGCCTTCTCCTGGGAGCTGGCCCTCGGCGGGGACCGGCTCACGCCGGGCGAGATGGACGCCCTGGCCCAGGCGCACCGGCCCGTCGTGCGGCTGCGGGACCAGTGGGTGCGGGTCGATCCCGCGCTGGTGCGCAAGGCGCGCAAACGGGAGCTGGGACTGTTGGACCCGGTGGACGCCCTGGCCGTGGCCCTGTCGGGCACCGCGGAGGTGGACGGGGAGCCCGTCGAGGCCGTTCCCGTCGGCGCGCTGGCCGCACTCCGGGAGCGGCTGACGCGGGAGCCGGCCCCGCTGCCGCAGCCGGCCGCGCTGAAGGCCACCCTGCGGGACTACCAGGCCCGCGGCCTGGCCTGGCTGGACCTGATGACCTCCCTGGGGCTGGGCGGCTGCCTCGCCGACGACATGGGGCTGGGCAAGACGGTCACCCTGATCGCCCTGCACCTGCACCGGAACCGCGCCGAGCCGACGCTCGTCGTGTGCCCGGCGTCCCTGCTGGGCAACTGGCAGCGGGAGATCGAGAGGTTCGCGCCGGGCACGCCCGTACGGCGCTTCCACGGCGCCGCCCGGAGTCTGGAGGGGCCGCCCGGCGGCTTCGTCCTCACCACGTACGGCACGATGCGGGCGGCCGCCCCCGAGCTCGCCGGGCAGGCCTGGGGCATGGTCGTCGCCGATGAGGCGCAGCACGTCAAGAACCCGCACTCGGCGACCGCGAAGGCGCTCCGCACGATCCCGGCACCCGCCCGGGTCGCGCTGACCGGGACCCCGGTGGAGAACAACCTCTCCGAGCTGTGGGCCCTGCTCGACTGGACGACCCCGGGGCTGCTGGGGCCGCTCACCGCCTTCCGGGCCCGGCACGCCCGCCCGGTGGAGCACCAGCAGGAGGAGGACGGGGGCAACGAGGCGGCGGTGGCCCGACTGGCCGCGCTCGTACGGCCGTTCCTGCTGCGACGCAAGAAGTCCGACCCCGGCATCGCGCCCGAGCTGCCGCCCAAGACGGAAACGGACCATCCGGTCTCCCTGACCCGCGAGCAGGCCTCGCTCTACCAGGCCGCGGTGGACGAGGCGATGGCGGTGATCGAGGCGAGCGAGGGGATCGAGCGGCGCGGCATGATCATGAAGTTGCTGGCCTCGCTCAAGCAGATCTGCAACCACCCCGCGCAGTACCTGAAGGAGGAGCGGCCGCGGATCGCGCACCGCTCGGGCAAACTCGCCCTGCTGGACGAGCTGCTGGACACCATCCTCGCCGAGGGCGGCTCGGTGCTGGTCTTCACCCAGTACGTGACGATGGGCCGGCTCATCGAGCGGCACCTCGCGGACCGGGGGATCTCCCACCAGTTCCTGCACGGCGGGACACCGGTGCCGCGCCGGGAGGAGCTGGTGGACCGCTTCCAGGCGGGCGAGGTCCCCGTGTTCCTGCTGTCGCTGAAGGCCGCGGGCACCGGGCTGAACCTGACCCGGGCGGGCCACGTCGTCCACTTCGACCGCTGGTGGAACCCGGCGGTCGAGGAGCAGGCCACCGACCGGGCCTACCGGATCGGGCAGACCCAGCCCGTGCAGGTCCACCGGATCGTCGCCGAGGGCACCGTCGAGGACCGGATCGCCGAGATGCTGGAGGCCAAGCGGGCGCTGGCCGATGCCGTCCTCGGCTCGGGCGAGTCGGCGCTGACCGAGCTGGGCGACCGCGAGCTGGCCGACCTCGTCTCCCTGCGGAGGACCGCGTGATCACGGCGAAGGACGACCGCCGCCGCACCTTCGAGGCCGTGCCCGCGGGGGCGCAGGCGGCGAGCTGGTGGGGCCGGGCCTGGACGGCGGCCCTGGAGCAGGCCTCCCGCGACGGCGCCCGCCTCGACCGGGGGCGGGCCTACGCGGCCGGAGGCCACGTCGACGCGGTCACCGTCACCCCGGGCCGGATCGTGGCGTACGTACGGGGCAGCCGCCCCCGCCCCTACCGCACCGAACTCATCCTGCCCGCGTTCGCGGACGACGAGTGGAGCGTCCTGCTGGAGGCGGTCGCCGCCGAACCCGCCTCGCTCGCGGCCCTGCTGGAGCGGGAGGTCCCGCAGAGCCTCGCCGGGCAGGTCCTGCCCGCGGCCGGTGAGCTCCTCGCGCGCTGCTCCTGCCCGGACCCGGCCCGTCCGCCCTGCAAGCACGCCGCGGCCCTCTGCTACCGCACGGCCCGGCTGCTGGACGAGGACCCGTTCGTCCTGCTGCTGGTGCGCGGCCGCGGCGAGCGGGAGCTGCTCGAAGAGCTCACCCGGCGCAACGCCGCCCATGCCGCGCGGGAGCGTCCCCGGTCCGCACCCGGGTTCCCGGGGGTGCCGGCCCGCGCGGCGCTCGCCCGGACCGCTCTGCCCCCGCTGCCCGCGCCGCTGCCCGTGCCCGCCGCGGCCGGGCTCCCGCCGGCGTACCCGGCCGACCCCGCCGGACCGGATCCGCTGGCCCTGGACCAGCTCGCCTCCGACGCCGCGGCCCGAGCCCTCGCCCTGCTGGCCACTGCCGAGGACCCGCTCGCCGGGCTGAGCCTCTGGCAGGACGCCGTCCGGCTGGCCTCCGCTCATCCGACGGCCGGCCTCACCGGAGCGGCCCGCGTCCTCTACCGCGACCTGGCCCGCGCCACCGGCCGCAGCACCACCGACCTCGCCCGGGCCGCCGCGGCCTGGCGCCAGGGCGGCCGCGCGGCGCTCGCGGCCCTGGAAGAGCCCTGGGACCCGCCGGCGGGCCCCTTCGACCGGGCCCGGCCGGCGCTGATCGCGGCCGGCCGCGGGTCCTTCCGTCCCGCACGCAACCGCCTCAGCTGCGGCACCCGGCAGCTGCGGCTGGGCCGCGACGGCCTCTGGTACGCCTACGAGTCCCGTCCCGGCGACGAGGACTGGTGGCCCACGGGACGGCCCTGCCCGGACCCGGTCACCGCCCTGCGGGGCTGATCCCGTCCGCCCAGCGCGTCAAGGCGGTGAAGTCGCGCTCGCGCAGGCCGTGCCGGGGACGGATCCGCAGCAGCAGCGCCGGGGACGGGTGGTGGGCCGCGACCCAGGCCCGGTCCCGCGGCGTGATCATGTCGTCGACCCAGGCGAAGGGACGGCCGGCCGCCCAGGCGACGAGGGGCCGGGTCTTCCAGGAGAGGCCCTCCGGATCGCGGGCGAACAGCTCCGGCCAGTCGACGACGGGGAGGTTGCCCGGCAGGCCGATGTGCGGGGCGATCAGCGTGTTGGCCTGGTGCGTCCAGGCCGTGGCCCAGGCGAGTTCGAAGGGCAGTGCGAGCAGCCGGGCCCCGTGGGAGGGGTGGAGGCGCACCCGGGCGCCGCGGCGTGCGCTGCGGGAGGCCGGGTCGCGGTACGACAGCCACACGTCCGGGTGCATCCGGTGGCTGGTGTACCCGCGCAGGCCGGCGGAGAGGGACCGGAACGGATTCAAGGGGCCGTCCACATCGAGGAGGAGCAGCGGGCGAGCAGTCATGCACCAGGCCATACCCCTTACCCGTTGGAGTGAAATATCCCCCGCCCCTATAACCCGAACGGGTTCAAGGCGTTGTCTCCGGTGCGGGCCCAACACCCGTGAACTTTGCGGAAGGCAGGAAATCTGATGCTTCACAGTCGTCGGAATGGTCTGATCGCGGCGGTGGTTGCGGGAGGTGGTCTGGCGGTCGTGGGTGTGAGCGGACTCGCCTACGCCGATGCGGAGGCGGGCGCCGCGGCCGAGAACTCGCCCGGCCTGCTGGCCGGGAACCTGGTGCAACTGCCCGTGCACACCCCGGTGAACGTGTGCGGGAACACCGTCAGCGTCATCGGCCTGCTCAACTCCGCCGCCGGGAACCGCTGCGCCAACGGGGCGCCCGGCGCAGGTGCGCACGGCGGGGCGAACACGGCGCAGCAGTCGGCCCCGTCGTCGCGGGCGGGCGGGAGCGCCGTCTCGGGCAACGGCGGCGGCGCCACGGCCGACGCACGCGGAAAGGGTTCACCCGGACTGCTCTCCGGAAACGGGCTCCAACTCCCGGTCCAGCTCCCGCTGAACGTCAGTGGGAACGCGGTGAGCGTCGTCGGCATCGGCAACACCTCCAGCGGCAACACCTCCGTCAACGGCGAGGTGCCCAGCGGGGCGAAGCCGCCGGTCCAGCCGGTCCAGCCTGTCCGGCCGCCCGTCGAGGAGGAGCCGGTCGTGGTCCCGCCCGCACCGCCTGCCCCGCCGCGCCACACGGGGGCCCTCGCCCACACCGGAGCCGACGCCCTCGGCTACCTGCTGCCCGGTGGCGGCGCCCTGCTGCTCGGCGGAGCCCTCCTCTACCGCCGCTTCCGCCCCGCCGCGTAGCAGGTACGGCGGTCAGCCGCCCGGCGGCGTGCGGCGCCAGGCGTCCAGGACGGCCTCGATCTGCGGGGCGATCCGGGCACGGGCCGCGAACCGGGGGACGCCGGCCATGAGCAGGGAGTCGTAGGCGGTGTCGGTGTGCCGCACGGCCGCCCGGACCGCGTACGCCACCGCCTGCTCGTCCAGGGCCCGGCCGGCCGCGCTGCGCCCCACCCGGCCGCTGCCGCGCACCGAGGCGTGGGCGGCGATCGCCACCGCCCGCTCGGCCGGACACCCGGGGTAGAGCCGCACGACCGCGGCGGCGAAGGCCGCCGTGAAGCGGACGTCCTGCGCGGCCCTGCGCAGCCGGTCGCGCTCCCTGCGCCGGGCCCGCGCCTCGGCGTCCGCCAGGCAGGCCCGCTCCGCCCGGGCCAGGGCCGCGTCCTCGACGAGGATCCCCCGGCGCTCGTGGCGGTGGCGCCGCCGGTCGAAGCGCACGACGACGGCCGACAGCGAACTCCCCTCCCGGGCGCGGCGGGTGAGGGCCGCGTCGCCGCGCGGCAGGTACACCAGGTGCCCGAGGTCCGCACAGTCGAGGCAGCGCGGAACGCCCGCCTCGCGCACCAGGTGCCGCAGTGGGCCCCGCCGGCACTCCGCGCAGTGGATCTGCTTCGCCGATTCGAAGACGACCAGGCTCATACAGGGGTGATACCGCCGATCGGACCTCATATCACCTGGTCGGAAGGGCGGGTTGAGGTTTCGTCAACTCTTCCTCGATGGCGGGGTGGCCTTCTACGGTGTGACGGGTGGGCCGCGGCAGGAGTCCACCGAGGAGGGGCACATGGGTGGACAGCAGGCGACGGTACGACCGGCGAGGGCGCGCATCGCGCGGATCCCGCGCGGACGGGAGATCGTCATGGCGCCCGGCAGCTGCACGGGCTGGCACTACCACCGGGTCCGGCTCGACGCCGTCGTCCTGGCGGGGACGCTGACGCGCGTCCTGCACGACCGCACGGTGGAGGTCCACACGACCGGGACCCGCTTCGTGGAACCCGCGGGCAGCGGCCACGTCCACCTGGGCCACAACCTCGGCACCGAACCCGTCGTGCTGTACGTGACTCCCGCGCTCCCCGAGCGCGCCCCCTTCTCCATACCCGTCCCGGCCCCCTGCGGTGCCACCCCCGCGGTGTGCCGCGAGCACGCCGGCTGAGCGCCCCGGCCCCCCGCGCGGCCCGCACCGGCTCACACCAGCCGGCGGATCTCCCCGCGCACCCGGTAGAAGCCGCCCGACGCGGCGTGCAGCCCGTCCACGACGTACCGGGCGCCGGGCTCCCGGATCCCGAGCGGGAACTGCACGTTCCACGACGGCTCGAACCCGGTCGACACCACCTGCACCCGCAGCCGGCCGCCCTGCTGCACGCACTCCACCACCACGCCGCCGGCGGGCGCCGCGGCCACCGAGACCGTCGCCACCGCCGCGGCCGAGGCCGCCGGGGTGAACACGGGCAGCGCCGCAGCCGACTTCACGTCCAGCGCGGCCGGCACCGAACCCTGCTGGGCCGCCGCGATGGCCCCCTCGCTCGCGTCCACGCAGACCAGCGAACCGTCCGTCGTCACCAGGTACAGCCGCTCGTCCAGGTACTGCATCGACAGCGCGGCCCCGCCACCGGTGCCCAGCTTCCACAGCCGCCGCCCGTCGGCGTCGAAGCAGTACACCGAGGAGGCCAGGTCGCCCGCGAACACGTGCCGGCCGTCCGGCGAGGTCGCGCACGCGTACACGGCCGCGTCGCACCGGTAGCCGGCCTCCACCGCACCCGTCGCCTTCGACAGCCGCTGCACCGTGTTGCGCCCGGTGCCCGCGTACACCGCATGCTCCTCCTGCCAGCCGAACAGCACCGGGCCGTCGGTCGCCGTGTGCCACAACTCCCCGCCCCCGTCCGGTGCGTAGGCCGTGACCCCGCCGCTGTGCCCGTGGTAAACCGCATCGGCGTCCGCCCGCACCATCCAGGCCTGGGAGCCTGGAGAGCGCCGCGACCACTGGAACTCGTCCTCGTGGTCGATGACCGTCAGCCCCCCGCTGCGGTCCGACACGTTCAGCACGCCCTCGTGGATGTCGAGCCAGAAGATGTCCACGTCCGGCGCGATGTCGTAGGCCCCGAACGGCACCTTCGAGGACAGGTCGTACACCGTGCCGTCGTCACAGCCCGCATAGATCCAGAACTCGTCCGCCACCAGGCATTTCACCCCGTCCGGCAGGGAGTAGCGGGCCAGCACCTCACCGCCGTGGCTCAGGGTGTACACGTCGCCCGCCTGGTTGCCGACCCAGCAGCGGTCCTCGTCCACGTGGATCCCGAAAGCCGAGGAACCGGTGCGAAAGCGCCACAGCACGGGGGCCACCGCGCGGGCCGTCGACGGGGCCGCCGTGACCTGGCGGCGGGTCACCGACCGCGCCGCACGCCCGCCGCGCACCGCGGGAGCGTACCCCTTGCGGATCTTCTCCCCGACCTTCTTCGCGGCGGCGGCCCGGGCCTTCTCGGCGGACGGGAAGGAGGAGCTCTGCACCGCGCCGTCCGCGCCGATGCGCCCGTACCGGACGGAGACGGCGGTGCCGTCCACCGTCACCTCGTAGAACTTGTGCGCGCCGCCGCCGTCCTGCGACAGCTCCAGGTACGTCGTCTCCCGAGCCATGACCGACCCCTCCCCGAAAGCCGGGCCGCCGGCCCGTGTCCGCCGGCGGTCCCTCAGGGGAAAAGCTAGGCGCCACCACTGACAATGGGCGGGTGCACCTGGAAGCGATCACCTGGCAGCGGATGGCCGAGCGGCTCGCCGGCCACCTCGACGACCACCGGCCCGCCGACGGGGAGGCCGTCTGGCAGCGGGCCGGCATCGACGGCGCGCCCGCCGCCGACACCGGGGTGCTCGCGGGACACCTCGCGGAGGAACTCCGGCGACGGGGCCGGGCGGTCCTGGTGGTCCCGGCCGAGGGCTTCCTGCGCCCGGCCTCCCTGCGCTACGAGTTCGGCCGCGAGGACGTGGAGTCCTACCTCGGCGGCTGGTACGACACCGCCGCGCTCTGGCGCGAGGTGTTCGGCCCGACGGACCCCGGCGGCACCGGGCGGGTGCTGCCCGACCTGTGGGACCCGGTGACCGACCGCGCCACCCGCAGCCCCTACGCCCCGCTCCCGCCCGGCGGCGTCCTGCTCGTGCACGGCCCGCTGCTGATGGGGCACTGGTTCCCCTTCGACCTCTGCGTCCACGTCCGGCTCTCGCCCGCGGCCCTCGCCCGCCGCACCGAGGAGTCCGCCCGCTGGACGCTGCCCGCCTTCGCCCGCTACGAGGCCGAGACCGACCCCGCCGCGACCGCCGACGCGGTGGTCCGCGCCGACGACCCGCGCCACCCGGCGTGGACCGGCATCCGCACCTGAACCCGCCCGCCGGGAACGGCCCGCCCGGCCGGAGGCCCCCCGCCCGGCCGGAGGCCTCCTACGGCCTGCCGCCCAGCCGGGCGACCGCCGAAGCCGCCGCCCGGCAGCCCGCACGGGCCGCGGCCGCCGGGGCCGCTCCCGCCAGCCTCGCCGCGAGGAACCCGCCGGTGAAGGCGTCCCCGGCGCCGGTGGAGTCCACCGCCACGGCCGGCTCCGCGGCGACCTCGGCCGTCACCCCGCCCGCCTCGGCGACCAGCGCCCCGGCCGCGCCCCGGGTCACCACCACCAGCGGCACCCGCAGGCTCAGCTCCGCCGCCGCCCGCCGCACCCCCGCCCGCTCCGGCAGCCCGGCCAGCAGCCGCGCCTCCTCCTCGTTGGGCAGCAGGACCTCCGCCCCCGCGACGCAGTCGAGGAAGCGCCGGGGGCCCAGCACGCGCAGGAACCCGGCCGAGGCGGGGTCCACGCTCACCGGCACCCCCCGGGCCCGGGCGGCCCGCAGCGCGAGCAGGGCCAGCTCCCTGCTGCTGTCGGCGAAGAACAGGTAGCCGGAGAGGTGCAGGTGGGCGGCGCCGTCCAGCAGTTCGGGCGCCCAGTCGGCGGGGGAGAGCCGCAGGGCGGCCCCGCTGTCGGTCAGGAAGGTCCGCTCCGCGTCCCGGCCGACCAGCGCCACCACCGTCCCGGTGGGCTCCTGGGCGTCGAGCACCAGCCGCGGCTGCACCCCCGCAGCCGCCAGCGCCTGCTCGTGCCACTGCGCGGAGCCGGTGCCCACCCGGGCGAGGAGGCGCACCTCCGCAGTCCCCGTACGGGCCGCCCAGCAGGCCGCGTTCGCCCCCGCGCCGCCCGGCAGGGTCCGGATGCGGGCGGGGGTGTCGGTGGCCGGGGCCAGTGGCTCCTGGTGCACCGCCACCACGTCCGTCACCACGTCGCCGACGACCAGCAGCGCCCCCGCCGCGGTCATGCCCGAGCCGCCCAGGCCCCCGCGATCCGGGCCCCGAGCCGCACGTTCCCCCGTACGGCCGCCAGGTTCGCCTCCAGCGAGGCCCCCTCCGTCGCCCGCACCAGGAACCCCAGCAGGAACGGGGTCACCGCCTGCCCGGTGACCCCCTGCTCCCGGCAGGCCGCGAGGGCCTGCGCCAGCACGCGGTCGTGGAGGGCCGGATCGAGCTGTTCGGAACGGGCCACCGGATTGGCCACCAGCAGCGCCGACTCCGGTCCGCCGAGCGCGTCCTGGGCGGACATCACCGCCGCCACCTCCTCGGGGTGCTCCACGGTCCAGTCCACCGGCTCCCCGGAGTCCGCCAGGTAGAAGCCCGGGAACCGGCGCGTGCGGTACCCCAGCACCCCCACCCCCAGCGTCTCCAGCCGCTGGAGGGTGGCCGGCACGTCCAGGATGGACTTCACCCCGGCGCACACCACCGTGATCCGCGTCCGGGCCAGGAGCGCCAGGTCCGCCGACTCGTCCTGGGTCTGCGCCCACTCCCGGTGCACCCCGCCCAGCCCGCCCGTGGCGAAGACCCGCAGCCCGGCCCGCGCCGCCAGGAAGGCCGTCGCGGAGACCGTGGTCGCCCCGGTCGCCCCTGCCGCCAGGGCGGGGGCCAGGTCCCGGTGGCCGAGCTTGCGCACGCCCTCGCCGCCCGCGATCCGCTCCAGCCGGGCCTTGTCGAGCCCGGCGTACGGGACCCCGTCCAGCACCGCGACGGTGGCCGGGACGGCGCCCTCCGCCCGGACCAGGGCCTCCAGTTCCTCGCCCACCGCCAGGTTGCGGGGCCGGGGCAAGCCGTGCGTGAGGATCGTCGACTCCAGGGCCACGACGGGCTGCCGCCGGTCCAGTGCCTCGCGGACCTCCTCCGACAGGACGACGGGACCGCCGGACCGGGAACCGGTTGCTGTGTGCTGTGACATGTCCCCATCCATGGCACGGGATCCCGGTCGCCAAACTCCCCTCCGCCCCACCCGCCCCGGCCTGTCCGGAACCCGCCGCCCGGCCCCCGCCACCCGGAACCCGCCGCGCGACGGCCGCGGCGTGGCCCGGGCTGGACAGGGTGCCCCGTGCGGACCGGCACCGCTGGACGTTGTGGCCACCGCGCCGGGCGGGCGGCGCGGACTAGGGTGCGGCTCATGAGCACCCGTGACCGCAGCGCCGCCGCCCCCTCCTTCGCCGTCTCCGTCATGGCGGTCCCGGACGCCGAACTGGAGGTGGAGGAGCTCGATCCGGCGCAGGTGGTCGCCGGCGAGCCGGTGGTGACGGGCAAGGTGCTGTGGGAGTCCCCGGACGGGAGGCAGGTCCGCGGGATCTGGCAGATCACCCCGGGAGTGGTCACCGACACCGAGGCCGACGAACTGTTCGTGGTGGTCAGCGGGCGGGCCACCATCGAGGTCGAGGGGGGCGCGACCCTGGAGGTCGGCCCCGGTTCCGCCTGCGTCCTCAGGGAGGGCGACCGGACCACCTGGACCGTGCACGAGACCCTCCGCAAGGCCTACCACCTCACCTGTCCGTGACACCGTCCACGGACGGGGACGGGGACGGGGAAGGGGACGGGGACGGGGAAGCGGAGGGGGAAACGGAAGCGGAAGACGAGGCGGGGGCCGCCGGCGCGGCAGCGTCCGGCGCGTCCGGCGCGGGAGCGGGCTGCGCGGGCGCCGGGTGGCGGCGCGAGGTGAACAGCGCGAGCGCCGCCATCGGCAGCAGCAGCGCGGCCCCGATGGCGTTCAGCCACCCGTAGCCCGCCTGGGACATGACCAGCCCCGCGGACGCGCCGCCCAGTCCGGCCGCGGTGTTCATGGTCAGGTCGCCGAGGCCCTGGACGGCTGCCCGCGCGGGCTGCGGCACCGAATCGGTCAGCAGCGCCGAACCGGACACCATCCCGGCGGACCAGCCCAGGCCGAGCAGGAACAGGCCGGCCGCGGTCTGGCCGTGGTTCGGCCCGGCGGTGCCGGCGAGCAGGGCGGCGACGGACAGCAGCCCGGCGGCGAGGCCGATGACGGACAGCCGGCCCAGGCGGTCCGCAAGCCACCCCATCAGCGGGGAGAAGGCGAACATCCCGGCGATGTGACCGCTGATCACCAGGCCGACGAGCTCCAGCCCGGCCCCGTGGTGGCCGAGGTCCATCGGGGTCATGACCATGATCGAGACCATGGTGGTGTGGGTCACCGCGACGGTCAGCAGGGCGAGCCGGGCCCGCGGGGACGCCTTGACGGCGGCGAACCCGGCCCGCAGCGACCGTCCCTCACGGGCCCGGTCCGCGGGGGCGGCGAGGGCCCGGGCGGTCAGCAGGGGATCCGGCCGCAGGAATACCGCGATCAGCGTGCCGGTCAGCAGGAAGACGGCCCCGGCCCAGACGAAGGGGCCGGCCGTCTGGGGGATCGAGGTGCCGGCGAAGCTCCGGCTGGCCGGGGCGGACAGGTTGGGTCCGAGCACCGCGCCGATGGTCGAGGCCCACACCACCAGCGAGATCGCCCGGGCCCGGCGGTCCGGGGCCGCGAGGTCGGCGGCGGCGAACCGGGACTGCAGGTTCGCGGAGGAGGCGGCGCCGAAGGCGGCCATGCCGAGCAGCAGCAGCGGGAAGTTCCCGATCGTGGCGGCCAGCACCACCAGGCAGGCGCCCGCCGCGCCGATCGCGTAGGCCAGCACCAGCCCCGGCCGGCGCCCGCGGGCGGTCATCAGGGCGGCGAGCGGGAGCGAGACCACGGCGGTGCCGATCACCGCGGCGGTGGAAGCGAACCCCGACACGGCCTCGGTGCCGCTGACCTCCGTCGCCAGCACCGGGGCCAGGGCGATGCTGATGGGCACGCCGAGCCCGCCGAGGATCTGGCTCGCGATCAGTACCGCGGAGGTACGCCTCCGCAGCCGGGGCAGGTCGTCGGCGGATATCTCCGCCGCCGGGCGGCGGCCGGTGGCCGGCGAGGCGCTCACGCGGCCCACCCCGGACAGGAGCGGGCGGCGGCGCGGTCGGACGCGGTGCGGGGGGCGGCGGCAGGGTCTGGGACGGCAGCGGCAGTGGTCACCGCGGCAGTTTCCCACCCCCCGCCGCAGGGCGATACCCGGCGGTCACGGGCCCGGAGCGGGCGCCGGGGGGCGCCGCCGCCCCGGCGGCGGACCGGGGCGGCGGCTCGCGGGCCGGGACGGCGGTTGGCGGCGACCGGGACGGCGGCTCGCGGCCGGGACGGCGGCGAGCGGGTCAGGGCGGCGGCGGGCGGGTCAGGGCGGCGGCCGCCGGGTCAGAACAGCGGTTGCGGGAGGACGCCCTCCAGGGCGAGCAGGATCCGCTTGGTCTCGACCCCGCCGCCGAACCCGCCGATCCCGCCGTCGTTCTCCACGACCCGGTGGCAGGCCACGACCAGGGGCAGCGGGTTCGACCCCATGGCGCTGCCCACCGCCTGGGCCGCGCCGGGCCGGCCGACACGGGCGGCCAGCTCGCCGTAGCCGACGACCGCCCCGTACGGCACGGAGCGGTCCAGTTCCCGGAGCACCTGCCGGTTGAAGCCGGAGCTGAGCCGCCAGTCCAGCGGGAGCTCGAAGCGGCGCAGCGACCCGGCGAAGTAGGCGGCCAGCTGGCGCACGGGCTCGGCCAGCAGCACCTCCTGGCCCGGCTCGGGGCGCCGGGCGTCGGCGCCGAGCCGCGAGACGAGCGCGCCGATCAGGGAGTCGACCCGGTCCGGCCCGGCGTGGAAGCCCACCTGGACCAGTCCCTCGGGGGTCGCGGCCAGGAGCAGGGGGCCGATGCCGCTGGGGACGACGGTCCATTCGAGGTGCGGCCCGCGGGGCCGCTCGGTGCTGTCCACGCGTCCACCGTACGACCCCCCACCGACAGGCCCGGCCGGCCCGGCCCGGCCCCCGCCCCCACCGGCAGCCCCCGCCCCGGCCGGGGCTGCCGGTGGGCTGCCGGGGCCGCGCCGCGGGGCCGTCAGAAGCCGCCGACGGCCTCCTGGACCACGTCGGGCGCATTGGTGATGATCCCGTCCACGCCCATCCCGGCGACCTTCCGGGCGGTCGTCGCGTCGTCCACGATCCAGGTGTCCACCTCCATGGCCCTGCCGTGCGCCCCCAGCAGGCCGTGCACCGCGGCGACCCACTCCGCCGTGATCGTGGTGTGCCACGGGTTGATCCGGTCGGTGAACTGCGCGTACCGGGGGAGGTCCGCCACCTTCGGCGTGCCCAGGAAGGCCGTCACCAGGTCCGGGCGCAGCTGGTGCACGATGCGTACGCTGTCGGCGCTGAAGCTCTGGACGACCAGCCGCTGGGAGACGTGGCGCTCGTCGAGCCAGCCGGTCTCCTGCAGCAGTTCCAGGGTCTGCTTCTCGATCCCGGGGTAGAGCTCCGGCTTCTTGATCTCCAGGAGCAGCCGCTGCTGGTTGCGCTGCACGCGGACCATGTACTGGCGCAGGGTCGGCACCCGGGCCCCGGCGAACTCCGCTCCGAACCAGCTGCCCGCATCCAGCCGGGCGATCTCCGCGGCCGTGAAGTCCTTGACCTTCCAGGGGGAGCGGTCCGGGAACAGCTGCTCCACGTTCGTGGTCCGGGCCAGGGTGTCGTCGTGGATCACGACCAGTTCGCCGTCCCGGGTGCGCTGGACGTCGTTCTCCACCCAGCGGAAGCCCAGCCGCACGGCGAGGTCGATCGAGGCAAGGGTGTTCTCCGGGGCGTACGCCGAGGCTCCCCGGTGGGCGTACACGACGGGTCCCGACAGCCCGTCCAGCGGGCCCCCGGCGGAGGCGGAGGCGGCTGTGGAGCCGAGCACGGTGCAGGTGAAGCCCAGCAGGGCGGTGAAGGCGGCGGCTGCCGCTGCGGCGGGTCGGACGACGTACATGTGCGTTCTCCTCGGGTCGTGAGCCCTGGTCCTGCGTCAGGCATGTGCGGAACGACAGACGTTGCGGCGGGGCACCTCACCGGGGAGCCTGCACCGCGATCATGGGGTTGAAGATCACCGGGCCGCCACCGAACTACGACAAACGGACCAGAACGAATGAGATCCGCCCGGCCCGGTCCACGGGGGCGCGACCCGCCGGACCCGGCGCGGGGGCCGTCGGCGCGCGTGAGTGTCAGTGGGGGGTCGTACGGTGGAGGCATGCGGCCCGTATCGAAGATCGAACGCACGGTGGCGCCTTTCGAGGTCGTCAGCCCCTACCAGCCCAGCGGCGACCAGCCGGCGGCCATCGCCGAGCTGGAGAAGCGCATCCGTGCAGGTGAGAAGGATGTCGTCCTGCTCGGTGCGACCGGCACCGGCAAGTCGGCGACCACCGCCTGGATGATCGAGAAGCTCCAGCGGCCCACCCTGGTCATGGCGCCCAACAAGACCCTCGCCGCCCAGCTGGCGAACGAGTTCCGTGAGCTGCTGCCGAACAACGCCGTCGAGTACTTCGTCTCGTACTACGACTACTACCAGCCCGAGGCCTACGTACCGCAGTCGGACACCTACATCGAGAAGGACTCCTCGATCAACGAGGAGGTGGAGCGGCTGCGGCACTCCGCGACGAACTCGCTGCTCACCCGGCGCGATGTGATCGTCGTCGCCTCGGTGTCCTGCATCTACGGCCTCGGCACCCCGCAGGAGTACGTGGACCGGATGGTCTCGCTCAAGATCGGCGACGAGGTCGACCGGGACCAGCTGCTGCGCCGCTTCGTCGACATCCAGTACACGCGCAACGACGTGGCCTTCACCCGGGGCACCTTCCGGGTGCGCGGCGACACCATCGAGATCTTCCCGGTCTACGAGGAACTGGCCGTCCGCATCGAGATGTTCGGCGACGAGATCGAGGCCCTCTCCACCCTGCACCCGCTGACCGGCGAGGTGATCAGCGACGACCGCGAGCTGTACGTCTTCCCGGCCAGCCACTACGTCGCCGGTCCCGAGCGGATGGAGAAGGCGGTCCGCGGCATCGAGGCCGAGCTGGCCGAGCGCCTCGCGGAGCTGGAGAAGCAGGGCAAGATGCTGGAGGCCCAGCGGCTGCGCATGCGCACCACCTACGACCTGGAGATGATGCGCCAGATCGGGTCCTGCTCCGGCATCGAGAACTACTCGCTGCACATGGACGACCGCGAGCGGGGCTCCGCGCCCAACACGCTCATCGACTACTTCCCCGAGGACTTCCTCCTGGTCATCGACGAGTCGCACGTCACCGTGCCGCAGATCGGCGCCATGTACGAGGGCGACGCCTCGCGCAAGCGGACCCTGGTCGACCACGGATTCCGGCTGCCGTCGGCGCTCGACAACCGGCCGCTGAAGTGGGAGGAGTTCCAGGAGCGGATCGGCCAGACCGTCTACCTCTCGGCCACCCCCGGCAAGTACGAGCTCTCGCGCGGCGACGGCTTCGTCGAGCAGATCATCCGCCCCACCGGCCTCATCGACCCCGAGGTCGTCGTCAAGCCCACCGAGGGCCAGATCGACGACCTGGTGCACGAGATCCGCCGGCGGGTGGAGAAGGACGAGCGGGTCCTGGTCACCACCCTCACCAAGAAGATGGCCGAGGACCTCACGGACTACTTCCTCGAACTCGGCATCCAGGTCCGCTACCTGCACAGCGACGTGGACACGCTGCGCCGCATCGAGCTGCTGCGCGAGCTGCGGGCCGGCGAGTACGACGTCCTGGTCGGCATCAACCTGCTGCGCGAGGGCCTCGACCTGCCCGAGGTGTCCCTGGTGGCGATCCTCGACGCCGACAAGGAGGGCTTCCTGCGTTCCGGGACCTCGCTGATCCAGACCATCGGCCGCGCGGCGCGCAACGTGTCGGGCGAGGTCCACATGTACGCGGACAAGATGACGCCGGCGATGGAGAAGGCCATCGAGGAGACGAACCGGCGCCGCGAGAAGCAGGTCGCCTACAACACGGCCAACGGGATCGATCCGCAGCCGCTGCGCAAGAAGATCAACGACATCGTGGCCACCATCGCCCGCGAGGAACTCGACACCGAGCAGCTGCTCGGCACCGGTTACCGGCAGGGCAAGGACGGCAAGGCCGCGAAGGCCCCGGTCCCCGCGCTGGGCGGCAAGGCGGCCGCGGGCAAGGGTGCGAAGGGCGCCAAGGGTGCCAGGGGTGCAGCCGCCGCCGAGGTGCTCACCGACCGGCCCGCCGCGGAACTGGCCGCGCTCATCGAGCAGATGACCGAGCGGATGCGCGGCGCTGCCGCCGAGTTGCAGTTCGAGGTGGCGGCCCGGATCCGCGACGAGGTGGGCGAGCTCAAGAAGGAGCTGCGACAGATGAAGGAAGCGGGCCTCGCCTGACCGGAACCGGGTCAGTAGGGTTGTGCCTCAGCCGCAGGTACATGCTGCGCGCCCGTTAACAGGGGCGGGCTATGGAGAGGGGACAGTACGTGACGGTCAACATGACCAAGGGTCAGGCCATCAGTCTGCAGAAGGCGGACGGGGGGACGCTGACCGCGGTCCGGATGGGCCTCGGCTGGCAGGCCGCGAAGCGCCGCGGGCTGTTCGGTTCGCGGACCCGTGAGATCGACCTGGACGCCTCGGCGGTGCTGTTCGCCGACAAGCAGCCCGTGGACGTCGTGTTCTTCCGGCACCTGCAGAGCGACGACGGCTCGGTCCGGCACACCGGCGACAACCTCGTCGGAGGCGCGGGCCAGGGCGGGGACGACGAGTCGATCCTCGTCGACCTGCAGCGCGTGCCGGTGCACATCGACCAGATCGTCTTCACGGTGAACTCCTTCACCGGCCAGACGTTCCAGGAGGTGCAGAACGCGTTCTGCCGCATCGTCGACGAGACCAACGGCCAGGAACTGGCCCGCTACACCCTCGACGGCGGCGGCCAGTACACGGCGCAGATCATGGCGAAGGTGCACCGTGCCGGTGCGGGCTGGCAGATGACGGCCCTCGGCAACCCGGCCAACGGCCGGACGTTCCAGGACCTGATGCCGTCGATCCTGCCGCACCTGTAGGACGTACGGAACAAGAGAAGAAAGCACGGGGGAGGGCTGCACGATGACGGCCGAACTGGTCCGGGGGCAGAACCACCCCGTGTCCCACAGCAGGGTGGAGGTCAGGGTCTCGGCGGGCACGCCCGTGCTCGCCCTGGCCTCGGCCTTCGACGACGACGGCCGGCTTCCCGGCCCGGCCGCGGTGGCCCATCCCGGCGCCCGGCAGCTGCCGGGCCTCCAGGTGCCGGAGGCGGTGGCCCGGCAGCACCGGATCGCCGTCGACCTCGACGCGGTCGAGGCGGCCGTGCACCGGGTCGGGGTGCTGCTCGTCCTGCCGCCCGGCGGCCCGGCACGCTTCGGCGAGGTCGCCGCCTCGTACGTGTCCGTGGCCGGCCCGGACGGCGCCGAGCTGGCCGGCTACACCCTGACCGGGCTGGAAGCCGAGACCGCGGTGATAGCCCTGGAGCTGTACCGGCGCCAGGGCGCCTGGAAGGTCCGCGCCGTGGGACAGGGCTACGCCGGCGGCCTGTCCGCACTGCTCGCGGACGCGGGCCTGCCCGCCCCGGCCGCCGCCGAACTCGCCGCCACCGCCACCGGGCTCACGCCGTCCGGGGACCTCACCCTCGCAGCGCTGCCCACGGGCGCCGCACCCACCGTCCCGCACGGGCTGCGCGCCCCGCAGGACGCAGCGGCCGCCCCCGTGGCCCCGCCCGTCCCGCCGGACCCGCTGCCCGTCCCCGCGGCCCCGTACCCCGGGGCGCCCGGTCCCGCCGGCGAGGGCGCCGGATCCCCGCCCACCATCAGCTACGCGCACCCGCGCCGCCGCCGCACCAGCACCGAGCCGCCCGAGCCCGCGCCGGCCGCTCCGGCGCCGGAGCCCGGCCGACCCCCGGTGCCCGTCGCCGGGGACGCCTCCGGCTGGTCCATGGAGGAGCGGCTCTACAACCAGGTGTGGGGCATGTTCGAGGACATGGCCCGCTCGGTCGCCGCCTACCGCAGCGCCGTGGAGTTCGCCGACTCCCGCAGGGACCGCGAGCTCGACGAGGCGCTGTCCGACCCGCGCCACCGCCTGGGCGGCTCCGGCCATGCGGCCCGTGACACCGCCCGGGCCCGGCGCGACGAACTCGTCGGACAGGCCCAGGCCGTCCTCGACCGGGACCTCGCCCAGCTGACCGCCGAATGCGGGGTGGTCGAGCCCGCGCTGCCGGCCTCGTACGCCCGCTGGGACAATCCCGTCTGGCACGGCCACCGGATCCCCGAGGAGGGGCCGCTCGCCGTGCGGCTGGGCGACCTGCACCTGCCCGAGCGGCCCGCCCTGCGCATCCCGATGCTGGTCCGGGTGCCGCTGGAGCGCGGCCTGTGGATCGACAACGGGCGCACCGGCTCCGAGGCCGCGATGACCATGGACACCGACCGGCTGCGCCGGGCCGCCATGGACATGGCCGTCGCGCTCGCGGTACGGCTGCTGGCCGTCCATCCCGGCGACCGGTTCTCCGTCCATGTGATCGACGCCGCCGGAGCGGGGGCCGCCTCCCTGGCGCCGCTGGTACGCGCCGGGGTGCTGGCCGGGCCGCCCGCCGCCGGGGCCGCCGGGGTCACCCAGACCCTGGCGGCGCTGACCCGCCGGGTGGACCTCGTCCAGATGGCGCTGCGGGCCGGCGCCCCCGAGGACCTGCCGCCGGACGTGGACACGGCCGAGCAGCTGCTGATCGTGCACGACTTCCCGCACGGGTTCGACGACCGGGCCGTCACCCGACTGCGCTACCTGGCCGACGAGGGCGCGGCGGTCGGCGTGCACCTCCTGATGGTCGCGGACCGCGACGAGGCCTCGGCGTACGGGCCGCTGCTGGACCCGCTGTGGCGCTCGCTGATGCGGCTGTCCCCGGTCCCGGACAACCATCTCGCCGACCCCTGGGTCGGCCACGCCTGGACCTTCGAGCCGGATCTGCCCCCGCAGGGCAGCCGGGTCCTGGAGCAGGCCCTGGAGCGGATCGCGCAGGCCCGACGGCGCCGCTGACCGGGACGGTCGGCGGCAGCCGGATGACCTGCCGCTGACCAGTCCTTGGCATTCCCTTTACCCAACGGGCCTTCCCCGGGTAGGCTGTGTCGTGCGGAGGGGAGTATTCCTGCTTTCCTGCTACGGCGTTCCCGTCAATACGGACCCTTGCGGTGCTACGACACGCACCCGGTCCCGGGGCGTCGGCCCACGGCCTCCAGGCCGCCCGGGTGGAAGAGACCTCCGGCAGCGATGACGCTGACGATGTGCTGAGCCATCCGCCGGAGGCGTGTTTACCGTGGAAGTTTCCTGGACCCTGTGGGCGCTGACCATTCTCGGTCTGTCCCTCCTCATCGGCGCCGATTTCTTCATCGGCCGCAAACCCCACGACGTATCGATCAAGGAAGCGGGCACCTGGACGGTCGTCTGGATCGCCCTCGCCGGACTCTTCGGCCTCGGCCTGTGGTTCTTCGGCAACGGCCAGGCCTCCCAGGAGTTCTTCGCCGGCTTCATCACCGAGAAGTCCCTGAGCGTCGACAACCTCTTCGTCTTCGTCCTGATCATGGCGAAGTTCGCGGTGCCCTCCCACCTCCAGCAGCGCGTCCTGCTGGTGGGCGTGCTCATCGCCCTGGTACTGCGCGCGATCTTCATCGCGGCCGGCGCGGCCATCATCGCCAGCTTCTCCTGGGTCTTCTACCTCTTCGGCGCCTTCCTGATCTACACCGCCTGGAAGCTGATCCAGGAGGCCCGCAAGGACGAGGACGACGAGGAGTTCGAGGAGAACCGCCTCCTGAAGTCCGTCGAGAAGAAGTTCGGCGTCGCCGACCGGTACCACGGCACCAAGCTCTTCATCCGGAGCAACGGCAAGCGCGTCCTGACCCCGCTGATGGTGGTCATGCTGGCCATCGGCACCACCGACGTGCTGTTCGCCCTGGACTCGATCCCCGCGATCTTCGGCCTCACCCAGGACCCGTACATCGTCTTCACCGCCAACGCCTTCGCGCTGATGGGCCTGCGCCAGCTGTACTTCCTCATCGGCGGCCTGCTCAAGAAGCTGGTCCACCTCAGCTACGGCCTCTCGATCATCCTCGGCTTCATCGGCGTCAAGCTGGTGCTGCACGCCCTCCACGAGTCCGGGGTGCACGTCCCGGTGATCTCCATCCCGGTCTCCCTCGGCGTCATCTGCGGCGTCCTGGTGATCACCACGATCACCAGTCTCGTCGCCTCCAAGAAGCAGGCGGCGGCCGAGGCCGCCGACGAGCGCCCCGAGAGCATCGACGCCTGACGGGACGCTCACCCGGACACCCCCCGGGCGGGGGCGGCCTCCGCGGCCGCCCCCGCTCCGGCGTCCGCGGCCGTTGCCGTACCCGCCCCGGGACCCGGCCGCCGGCGCACGATCCGCGGGTTCGTCTCGGGGAGCAGCGCGAAACAGCCCAGGCTGCACAGCGCCACCGCCGTCAGGTACCCGGCCACGCTCCACGGCGGGCCGGAACCCGCCGCCAGCGCCGTCGCCACGACCGGGGTCAGCGCCCCGCCCAGCACGCCGCCCAGGTTGTAGCCCACGGCCGCGCCCGTGCAGCGGATCCGCGCGGGGTAGAGCTCCGGCAGGTACGCACCCACCACCGCGAACATCGTCACCATGCCCAGCAGCGCCCCGACGAAGCCCAGCGTCATCAGCACGGGATCGCCCGTGCTCAGCAGCGCCACCAGCGGGAACATCCACACCGCGCAGGCCGTGCAGCCGGCCAGGCACAGCGGCCGCCTGCCGTGGCGGTCACCCAGCACCGCCACCAGCGGGGTCACCAGCCCCTTCAGGGCGACCGCGCCCATGACGCAGGCCAGGACCACCGTGCGGCCCAGCCCGAGGCGCTCGGTGGCGTACGCGAGGGACCAGGTGGTGACCGCGTAGAACACCGCGTACCCCACCGCGAGCGCCCCGCCGGTCAGCAGGAGCAGCCGCCAGTGGCCGCGCACCACTTCGGCCAGCGGGGCCTCGGCCCGGCGGCCGGCGCCGGCCAGCGCGCGGAACGGGGGGGTCTCCTCCACCGAGCGGCGCAGCCACAGCCCGGCGAGGGCCAGCAGCCCCGCCGCCCAGAACGGGACCCGCCAGCCCCAGGAGCGGAACTGGGCGTCGCTCAGCGCGGCGGACAGGGCGAGGACGATGCCGTTGGCCAGCAGGAACCCCACCGACGGGCCGATCTGCGGAAAGCTCGACCACAGTCCGCGGCGCCGCTCGGGGGCGTGCTCGGCGGTCAGCAGCACCGCCCCGCCCCATTCGCCGCCGAGGCCCAGCCCCTGGAGGAAGCGCAGCAGGAGCAGCAGGGCCGGCGCGGCCGTACCGATCGCGGCGTACGTCGGCACGCAGCCGACGGCGACCGTGGCCAGACCGGTCAGCAGCAGCGAGCCCAGCAGGACCGGGCGCCGCCCGTGGCGGTCGCCGATGTGGCCGAAGAGGGCCGAGCCCAGCGGGCGGGCGAGGAAGCCCACGCCGAAAGTGCCGAAAGCGGCGAGGGTCCCGGCGAGCGGGGAGAAGGAGGGGAAGAAGAGCGGGCCGAGCACGAGGGCGGCGGCCGTTCCGTAGACGAAGAAGTCGTAGAACTCGATGGCGGTCCCGGCGAGCGAGGCCGAGGCGAGGCGCAGCATCCCGGGCGGAGCGGGGGCGGGGCGGCCCGGGGCCCGGGAGAGGACCGGGGCCGGGGAAGGATCTTGGTGCATGGAGCAGCAAATACCCGTTCCCCGGCTGTCAGGAGGTGCGTTTGCGCCGCCATGACCGGAAGGAGTGCACCGCGCACCGCGCGTTGACGCGGTGCGGGGCGCGGTCCCCGTGCTACCAGCCGCGCTCGCGCCATTCGGCCAGGTGCGGCCGCTCGGCGCCGATGCTGGTGTCGTTGCCGTGGCCGGGGTACACCCAGGCCTCGTCCGGCAGCTGCTCGAAGAGCTTGTGCTGGACGTCGTCGACCAGCGAGGCGAAGGCCTCCGGGTCGCCCCAGGTGTTCCCCACGCCGCCCGGGAACAGGCAGTCCCCGGTGAACACGTGCGGGTGCCCGTGCGGGTCGTCGTAGACCAGGGCGATCGAGCCGGGCGTGTGGCCGACCAGGTGGCGCGCGGTCAGCTCGACCCGGCCCACGCGCACGGTGTCCCCGTCGGCGACCGGCACGTCGGTCTTGACCGGGATGCCCTCGGCGTCGTGCTCGCCCGCGTAGGTGGTCGCGCCCGTGGCCTCGACCACGTCCTGCAGGGCGCCCCAGTGGTCGCCGTGCCGGTGGGTGGTGACGACCGACTCGATGCCGTCGTCCCCGATCAGGGCCAGCAGCGCGTCCGCGTCCGCCGCCGCGTCGATCAGCAGCTGCTTGCCGGTGGCCCGGCAGCGCAGCAGGTAGGCGTTGTTGTTCATCGAGCCCACCGCGACCTTGGAAATCATCAGGTCCGCGAGTTCGTGCACGTCGGCCGGACCGCCGACCTTGACCGCTCCGCTGTACGTCATGTCTGTGATCCTAAGGGTGTCGGGGCCGCTGGGGGTGGTGGTGCCGGTCGGCCCGGCCGATCGCCGGGACGCCCCTCAGAGCGGGGGGAGGACGGGCAGTCCGTCGCCCGCCTCGACCGTGAGGCCGGCGCCCTTGCGGCCGCGGCCGGCCAGCCAGCCGAGCAGGTCCTCCGGGCTGCCGGCGAGGACGACCGGGGCGCCCTCGGAGCCGCCGGTGTGCCAGACCCGCTCGGAGCCGTGCGCCCGCAGGGTCACCGGCGGGACCTCCGGGCGCCCGGACCACCGGTCGGCGAGGAAGGTGGTCTCGCGCTCCGTGAACTCCCGGGGCAGGTCGCCGAGCCCGTAGCCGATGTCCAGGTCGACGTGGTGCAGGGCGACCTCGACCCAGCGGCGGAAGGGCACGTTCGAGGCCAGGTCGGTGACCCCGTTGCGCAGCTCGACCGTGCGGGACCAGTCCTGGTCCTGCTCGGTGGTGGCGGAAAAGCGGGCCCCGGAATCACGGAGGTCCGCCAGGTGTTCTTCAAGAGGCCGCCCGGCGTCCCGGGCGATGTCCGCGTCGCGCGCGGCGGCGCTCGCGTACATGGGGCGGCCCTCGAAGACGTTGACGAGCGCGTCCGCATTGCGTGCGAGGTGCGCCAGGACGTGCCCGCGGCTCCAGCCGGGAAGGTGTGACTCCCCGGCCAGGGCGGCGTTGTCCAGTTTTCCGACAGCGGTCAGCAGTCGGTCCGTGGCCTCACGTACCGATCGCAGGTCGTGCACATGATCAGTCATGGCTCCGAGCCTAGTGCGCGGGGCCTTCGGCCACACGATCGGGTGAAGCCGTCCGCGGAGTGCCGTAATTCGAATGTGCGTGCTATACGCTCGGAAGTCCATCGACCCAGACCATTGCAGCGGCGCCCCCCATACCCTGGGACGGGGGCCCGTGCCCCCGCTCTCTCAAGAAAGGTGCGGACCGGCGTGACCGACCGTCTCATCGTTCGTGGCGCTCGCGAGCACAACCTGAAGAACGTCTCGCTCGACCTGCCCCGCGACTCACTCATCGTCTTCACCGGACTCTCCGGGTCGGGCAAGTCCTCCCTGGCCTTCGACACGATCTTCGCCGAGGGCCAGCGCCGCTACGTCGAGTCGCTCTCGTCGTACGCCCGCCAGTTCCTCGGGCAGATGGACAAGCCCGACGTCGACTTCATCGAGGGCCTCTCCCCGGCCGTCTCGATCGACCAGAAGTCGACCTCGCGCAACCCGCGCTCGACCGTGGGCACCATCACCGAGGTCTACGACTACCTCCGCCTGCTGTTCGCCCGCATCGGCAAGCCGCACTGCCCCGAGTGCAGCCGCCCCATCTCGCGCCAGTCGCCGCAGGCCATCGTGGACAAGGTGCTCGCCCTCCCCGAGGGGAGCCGCTTCCAGGTGCTCTCGCCGCTGGTGCGCGAGCGCAAGGGGGAGTTCGTCGACCTCTTCGCCGACCTGCAGACCAAGGGCTACAGCCGGGCCCGGGTGGACGGCGAGACCGTCCAGCTCTCCGAGCCGCCGACGCTGAAGAAGCAGGAGAAGCACACCATCGAGGTGGTCATCGACCGCCTCACGGTCAAGGACAGCGCCAAGCGCCGGCTCACCGACTCGGTGGAGACCGCCCTCGGCCTCTCCGGCGGCATGGTCATCCTGGACTTCGTCGACCTCGCCGAGGACGACCCCGAGCGTGAGCGGATGTTCTCCGAGCACCTCTACTGCCCGTACGACGACCTGTCCTTCGAGGAGCTGGAGCCGCGCTCCTTCTCCTTCAACTCGCCCTTCGGCGCCTGCCCCGAGTGCACCGGCATCGGCACGCGCATGGAGGTGGACCCGGACCTGATCATTCCCGACGAGGAGAAGTCCCTCGACGAGGGCGCGGTCTCCCCGTGGTCGCTCGGCCACACCAAGGACTACTTCCAGCGGCTGATCGGTGCGCTCGCGGGCGAACTGGGCTTCCGCACCGACATCCCGTGGGCCGGGCTGCCCCTGCGGGCGAAGAAGGCCCTGCTCTACGGGCACAAGACGCAGATCGAGGTCCGCTACCGCAACCGGTACGGCCGTGAGCGGGCCTACACGACCGCCTTCGAGGGCGCCGTGCCCTTCGTCAAGCGGCGCCACTCGGAGTCGGAGAGCGACGCCAGCCGCGAGCGCTTCGAGGGCTACATGCGCGAGGTGCCCTGCCCCACCTGCCAGGGCACCCGGCTGAAGCCGATCGTCCTCGCGGTGACGGTGATGGAGAAGTCCATCGCCGAGGTGGCCGCGATGTCGATCAGCGAGTGCGCGGACTTCCTGGGGCGCATGCGCCTGGACGCCCGTGACAAGAAGATCGCCGAGCGGGTGCTCAAGGAGGTCAACGAACGACTGCGGTTCCTCGTGGACGTCGGCCTGGACTACCTCTCCCTCAACCGCGCCGCCGGCACCCTCTCGGGCGGGGAGGCCCAGCGCATCCGGCTGGCCACGCAGATCGGCTCCGGCCTGGTCGGCGTGCTCTACGTCCTCGACGAGCCCTCCATCGGCCTGCACCAGCGGGACAACCACCGGCTGATCGAGACCCTGGTCCGGCTGCGGGACATGGGCAACACGCTCATCGTGGTCGAGCACGACGAGGACACCATCAAGGTCGCCGACTGGATCGTGGACATCGGCCCGGGCGCCGGCGAGCACGGCGGCAAGGTGGTGCACAGCGGTTCGCTGAAGGAGCTGCTGAAGAACACCGAGTCGATGACCGGCCAGTACCTCTCGGGCAAGCGGTCCATCGCCATCCCGGACGTGCGCAGGCCCGTGAACGGTGAGCGGAAGCTGACCGTCCACGGGGCCAAGGAGAACAACCTGCGGGACATCGACGTGTCCTTCCCGCTGGGCGTGCTCACCGCGGTCACCGGCGTCTCCGGGTCCGGAAAGTCGACGCTGGTCAACGACATCCTCTACACGCACCTGGCGCGCGAGCTCAACGGCGCCCGCTCGGTGCCCGGCCGCCACACCCGGGTCGACGGGGACGACCTGGTCGACAAGGTGGTCCACGTCGACCAGTCGCCGATCGGCCGGACGCCCCGGTCCAACCCGGCGACGTACACGGGCGTCTTCGACCACGTGCGCCGGCTCTTCGCGGAGACCATGGAGGCGAAGGTGCGCGGCTACCTGCCGGGCCGCTTCTCCTTCAACGTGAAGGGGGGCCGGTGCGAGAACTGCTCCGGCGACGGCACGATCAAGATCGAGATGAACTTCCTGCCGGACGTCTACGTCCCCTGCGAGGTCTGCCATGGCGACCGGTACAACCGGGAGACGCTGGAGGTCCACTACAAGGGCAAGTCCATCGCCGAGGTCCTGAACATGCCGATCGAGGAGGCGCTGGACTTCTTCGAGGCGGTGCCGACCATCGCGCGCCACCTGCGGACGCTGAACGAGGTGGGGCTGGGCTACGTCCGCCTCGGCCAGTCGGCGCCGACCCTGTCGGGCGGCGAGGCGCAGCGCGTGAAGCTGGCCTCGGAACTCCAGAAGCGCTCGACGGGCCGGACGGTGTACGTCCTGGACGAGCCGACGACCGGCCTGCACTTCGAGGACATCTCGAAGCTGATCAAGGTGCTGTCGGGGCTGGTGGACAAGGGCAACTCGGTGATCGTCATCGAGCACAACCTGGATGTCGTCAAGACCGCGGACTGGGTCATCGACATGGGTCCGGAAGGCGGCTACGGCGGCGGACTGGTCGTGGCCGAGGGCACGCCGGAGCAGGTCGCCTCGGTCGGGGCGAGCCACACCGGCAAGTTCCTGCGGGACATCCTCGGCGCCGACCGGGTCTCCGACGCGGGTGCGCCCCCGGCGCGGACCGCGGCGAAGAAGGCCCCGGCCAGGAAGGCGGCCACCGCCAAGACGGCCGCGGCCAAGCGGAGTGCCGCCCCGGCGAAGACGGCGGCGGCCGCCGCGAAGAAGGCCGCCCCGGCGAAGAAGGCCACCCGGGCCCGCAAGGCGTAGCCGTCGCACGGCGCCCGACAGCGAGGGGCCCGGCCGTCCGCCGGGCCCCTCGCCCGTCCGCCGGGGTTGCCGTCCGGCCGTCGTGGTCGCCGTCCGGCCGTCGTGGTCGCCCGTCCGCCGGGGTCGCCGGTCAGGGCGTCAGGACGGCTTGGCGGAGGACCAGGCGGTGACGGTCACCCGGTCGTCACAGAAGGCGAACACCCCGTCGTCCATGGCGATCTGGTGCTTCCCGGCGGCGCCCGCGCCGATGACCAGCGTCGGGTGGGAGGCCGGGGTGGCGCCGGAGGCGCAGTAGCCGTCCGCCTCGCCCTGGACCTGGACGAAGGTGAGTTTGGTCCAGGCGCGGGCGCCCGGGGCCAGCAGGACCTCGGCGGCGGCCGGACCGGTGTGGGTGGTGGCCAGCGGCTTGTTCTTCTCCGGCGAGCCGTTGCCCGCCGCCGCGACCGTCGGGTCCCCGGACACCGTGCAGGGGGCCGCGGAGGTGTTGGTGACGGAGACGACCGCGGCCCCGGTTCCGGTGCCCGGCGGACGGACGTCGGCCTGGTGCCCCTCGGAGACCTTGACGGCCCCGGCCGTGCAGGGCTTCTTCGTCACGCCCCCGGCCCCGCCCGGCGAAGCACCGCCCGAGGGCGACCCGCCACCGGTGGGCGTGGGCCCGGCCGGCTGCGAGGCCGCGGGCGGTGCGGCAGGGGCGCCGGCCCCGCCGGTGTCCCCGGTCGGCGTGCAGCCCGTCATCACGGCCGCGGCCGCCAGGGCCGTCGCCAGGGCAGCCGCGCTCCGGCCGATGCCTGCTGTGTACTGCATGGGTGCTCCCGAGGCTCAGGACCGGTTCCGCACCGGCACTCGCAGGCAGGGACACGGTCCCCTGCCCCCAGCAGGTTCCCGCCGCACACCGCTGTGGCGGTTCCGTGACGCGCCCATGACGAACGGTGACCACCCCGGCGCCGTACACCGGGTCCGCCCCGCGGCGGAACGAGCCCGTGCCTCAGGTGGCGACGCCCACCGCCCGGCAGACGGTGGACGGGTCGTCCAGGGCGGCCAGGAGGGCGTGGGCCACGTC
Source organism: Streptomyces sp. cmx-4-9 (assembly GCF_046548835.1). NCBI lineage: Bacteria > Bacillati > Actinomycetota > Actinomycetes > Kitasatosporales > Streptomycetaceae > Streptomyces > Streptomyces sp. cmx-4-9. The sequence continues at coordinate 391,273 of NZ_JAEBEE010000008.1, forward strand.
CGCGCGGGGGATCGTGCGGCCGCCCGGGACGTTGCCGCCGACCACGCGCCGGTAGGTGCCCGTACCGGGGCGGTTCAGCAGGCGCGGCGGGCGGACCACCGTCCACCGCGCCGTGCTGGCGGCGAGGGCGGCCTCCATGACCGCCAGGTCCGCGTACAGGTCCCGCAGGACCCGCCGCAGGACCGGGAGGAACACGGCACGCGCGAAGAAGTCCTCCCCCGGCACGTCCGGGCCGACCGGCGCCGCGCTGACGGCCGCCAGCCGGGTCACCCCCGCCCGGTCCATCGCGGCGAGGACCGCCCGCAGCGCCGGGCCCGTCACCGGAGCCGCCTTGGCCTGCCGGTTGTTGGCCGAGCCCAGGGCCGAGACCACCGCGTCGCGTCCCTCCAGCACGTGCACGAGCGCTTGCGCGTCCGTCAGGTCGCGTACGACCGCCACCCGGAGCCGGTCGTGGGGGACCGCGGCCAGCCGGGCCGGGTCGCGGACGACGGCCGTCACCTCGTGGCCCGCGGCCAGCGCCTGAGTGACGACCTCCCGGCCCACGCCGCCCGTGGCCCCGAATACGGTGAGTTTCATGGCGGCGAGTCTCTCAGGCCCCGGCGGAGCCGCAGCAGGATCCGGCTCGACCCCCGGCAGCCGCCCCGGCCGTCCCGTCCCTCGGCCGCCCCGGCCGCCGGCCCGCCGCCTCGGCCACCGGCAGCCGGGCTGCTCGCCGGCTCGCCCCGTCAGTCGGCCAGTTCGGCTGCGTACGGCGGCTCCGCACCCGCCCGGCTGCAGGTCACGGCTGCCGCGTGCGCGGCGTGCCGCAGGACCTCCGGCCAGTCCACCGGTCCGCCCGGGTCGGCCGAAAGCCGGTGCAGCAGAGCGGCGTTGACGGTGTCGCCCGCCCCGATCGTGTCCGCCACGGCCACCCGGCGGGCCGCCACCGAATGCTCCGCCCCCTCGCGGGTCCACACCGTCAGGCCGTCCCCGCCCCGGGTCAGCACCACCGCCGACGGCCCCGCCGCCAGCCAGTCCCGTACCCCGCCGCCCAGCCAGCGCGCGTCCTCCTCCGACAGCTTCAGGACGTTCGCGTACGGCAGCAGGCGGCTCAGGAAGCGGGCCCGGTAGGCGGCGGGGTCCGCGATCAGCGCGGGGCGGATGTTGGGATCCAGCAGGGTCAGCAGCCCGCGCCGCGACTCCCGGCGCAGCAGGGCCTCGTACGCGCTCGCGCCCGGCTCCAGCACCAGCGAGCAGGTGCCGAGACCGAGGGCCCGGGCGCCCGGCGGCAGCGCGGGCGGCAGGGTGAACAGCCGGTCCGCGGTGCCCTCGGCGTAGAAGCCGTAGGAGGCCGAGCCGTCCGGTCCCAGCGAGGGGACGGCGAGGGTGGTCGGCTCCGGTCCGCGCTGCACCAGCGACAGGTCCACGCCGGCCGCCCGCAACCCGGCCAGCAGGGTCTCCCCGAAGCCGTCCGCCGAGACCCGGGAGCAGAAGGCCACCTCCGCGCCGAGCCGCCCCAGCGCCAGTGCGGTGTTGTACGGTCCGCCGCCCGGGCGCGGCAGCAGGGCGCCCGGCGGCCGCGCCACGGGCACGAGGTCGATCAGGGCTTCTCCACCGACGACGATCACGCGGGGGAAGGTACCCCATCCGGCGGCGGTATCGTCGGGAGGACCGGCCCCGCCCGTCCGTGCCGTCCGTCCCTTCCGTCCAGGAGAACCCCATGCCCGCGTCGCCGTCCCCCGCCCGCCGCACCGTCCTGCGGGGCGCCGCCGCGCTCGCGGGGGCCGCGGGAGCCGGAGCGGCGCTCACCGCCTGCTCCACCGCCACCGACAGCGGCGGCGGCACCCCGGCGACGCCCACCGCCCCGGTGGAGCTCGGGGCCGCCGCCGAGGTTCCGGTGGGCGGCGCGAAGCTCTACCGGGAGCGGAAGCTGATCGTCAGCTGCCCGGCGCAGGGCGAGTACAAGGCGTTCAGCGCCCAGTGCACCCACGCGGGGTGCGTCCTGGACACGATCGACGAGGGCGAGGGCAACTGCCCCTGCCACGGCAGCCGCTTCGACGCGGCCACCGGCAAGGTGCTGCGCGGCCCGGCCACCGAGGCGCTGCCGGCCGTCCCGGTGCGGGTCGAGAACGGCAACCTCATCGCGGGCTGAACGGCCCCGGGCGCACCGGGACCGTGCGCCCGAACCGGGCGGCGCACCCGCTCAGGCCCAGTCCCAGGTGATCCCGAGGAGCCCGCGCCGCACCTCCCGCTCGACCAGGTGCACCGCCCGGTGCCGGCCGCTGGGGGTCAGGTCCGCGAGGCCGGTGCGCGGAGCGCCCGGTCCGGTCCGGGCGAACCGCAGGCAGCGCACCGGCAGCGCCGCCTCGTCGAAGCGGACCTGGAGCATGTACTGGCCGCCGGCGTAGTTGAAGCCGCGCACGTACTCGGTGCTGCGCGCGCCCGTGCCGTCCTCGACGCCGTAGCCGAAGACGTACGTGTCCCCGCGGCGCAGCCGGGCGTCGAAGAGCAGCTCCGCGACCACCATCCCGGTCTCCCGGTGGCACCGCACCCGGCCGGTGCGGCAGTTCTCGTACGCCGTCACCTGCACGCGGGACGGGTCACAGCCCGGGTCGCCGTGGTGGACGGCGAGGTAGCGGTCGACGCCGTCGCGGTGGGCCCGCACGATCTGCTGCGAGTCGCGGCCGCGCAGTTCGCCGGCCGGGCCGATGCGGACCCGTTCGTGGTGGCCGACCGAGTGCAGGCCCCCGTCCGGCGGGAGGTCCATGGCCTCCAGCAGCCGCTCCACCACCCCGCCCGCGTGCACCAGCGTCCGGTAGCGGCGGGCCGCGGGCCGGGCCGGACCGGCGTCCGGCTCCGGGGCGGCCAGCAGGCGCAGCAGGGAGCCCTCCGGCAGGTCCAGGATCTGCTCCAGTGCGCGGACGGCCCGGAGGGATTCGGCGTGCCGGGGGCGGCGGGCCCCCTGCTGCCAGTAACTGAGGCTGGTGACGCCGACCTTGATGCCGCGGGCCGCGAGCCGGTGCTGCACGCGGTGCAGGGGCAGGCCGCGGGCCGCCAGGGCCGCGCGCAGGGCGAGGTGGAAGGGACCGCCGCTGAGCAGCCGGCCGAGCTCGGTCGGACCGCCCGCGCTTGCGCCGCCGCCGCCCGCCGCGCCGCCCGCGCCCGCGCCCGCCGCGCCGCCCGCGCCCGCCGCGCCGCCCGCGCCCGCCGCGCCGCCCGCGCCCGCCGCGCCGCGCGGGCCTGCCGTGTCCCCGGTCGGCGCCATGGCGACTCCTCTGTGAACGTTCACTCGCGGCGGAGCGGGGGGATCACGCCGGGGAGCGGGAGGACCAGATGGAACCGCAGCCACCGTTCACACCGCAGTCCCCACCGTTCACACTGCGGCGCCACCGCGTATTGAAGCGGGTTGACCTGATCGCGACAACACCCTGATGCTCCTGCACAGCGTCCGGACGCGCTCCTCCACCCCCACACTCCCCACCTCGGGAGGAACGCGATGCGCAACCGAAACCGGCGGCTTTCCCTGGCCGCCTTCCTCACGACCCTGCTCCTGGCCCTGTCCGGCGCCGGCCCCGCCACCGCCGCCGAGGCCGGCCCGGACACCGCCCGGGCGGCGCTCGCCGCCAAACGTCTCGACATCACCATGCAGGCGCAGGCGAAGACCAACTGGTGCTGGGCCGCGGGCGGCAACACCATCGCCACCTGGTTCGGCCGCACCTACAGCCAGAACCAGTTCTGCAATGCCGCCTTCAACCGCCAGCAGGGCTACGACTGCCCCAACAACCAGGCCACCCTCGGCAACGTCCAGACCGGCCTGCGCTGGGCCGGCATCAACTCCGGCTCCTACGTGAACGGCTGGCTCCAGTACTCCACCGTCCAGAGCGAGATCAACGCCGACCGCCCGGTCGAGACCCGCATCCAGTGGTCGAACGGCGGCGGCCACATGCACGTCCTCTACGGCTACGACACCGCCAACAGCTGGGTCTACTGGGGCGATCCCTGGCCCTCCAGCAGCCGCTACAACTGGGCCTCCCACGCCTGGTACGTCAACAACAGCACCTTCTCCTGGACCCACTCCCTCTACCGGATCGGGGCGTGAGCGCCATGGACCCGCGCGTCACCGCCACCGCGGCGCTCCTCGCCGCGACCGCCCTGCTCGGCCTCGCCCCGCAGGCGCAGGCCGCCCCGGCCGCACCCGTACCGCAGCCGCAGGCCGCCACCGCGGAGGTCCGGGCCGCCGCCTCGGAGGCCGCCGGGGCGCCCGCCGCCCTCGCCACGCTGTCCCGGTTCTTCGCCCGGGAGGGCAGGGTCTCCGCGGCCGCCGCACAACCCCGCATCGAGGGCGAAGCCGTCCCGGTCCACCACCTGTCCCCGGAGTTCGTCGCGGGGAAGGCCGGGGCGCCGGTGGCCCGCCTGGAGTTCCTCGCCAGCAAGGCGGTCTCCTCCGACGGGCAGCAGGCCGCGCTGTGGACCGCGCGCACCGAGGCCGGCTGGCAGGTGGTGAACATCGCGACCGGCGACGACGAGTTCCGCTATGCGCAGCTCGGCGCCGCCCGGCTGCCGGGCGGGACCGTCTTCCGGGAGCCCCAGATCGACGCCTGGTACGTGGCCGGGGGAGCGCAGGTGCTGCCGCTCGACGAGGACGCGGTACAGGCCGTGGGCGCCGGCGGCACCACCCTCGCCGCGTACCGGGCCCGGGTGGCCGCGGACTACGGGGACAAGCTGCCCGGCTCCGCGTACGACCGCCGCGGCACGGCCGGCGGCTTCGCGGAACCCGGCCCGCAGGACACCGGCCGGGACACCGGCCCGCCGGCGCCCCTGCTGGCCGGCGGAGCCGGGGCGCTCGCGCTCGGCGGGGCCGGACTGCTGGTCCTGCGCCGCCGCCGCGCCGCCGCCCCGGGGGGCCCGGCCTGACCGACCCGCACGCGCGGCCCGGCCCCCGGCGGGGACCGGGCCGCGCCGTGGGCGCCGGGGCCGCCGCCGGGGCGACGGGTACGGCGGGCTGTCGGTCCGCGCCAGTAGGGTGGACGGCATGGCCGACCCTTCCAGCTACCGCCCCAAGCCGGGTCAGATCCCCGACTCCCCGGGGGTCTACCGATTCCGCGACGAGCACCGCCGGGTGATCTACGTCGGGAAGGCCAAGAGCCTGCGTCAGCGCCTGGCCAGCTACTTCCAGGACGTCGCCGGACTGCACCCCCGTACCGCCACGATGGTGACCACGGCCGCCTCCGTCGAGTGGACCGTGGTCTCCACCGAGGTCGAGGCGCTCCAGCTGGAGTACTCCTGGATCAAGGAGTACGACCCCCGGTTCAACGTCAAGTACCGCGACGACAAGAGCTACCCCTCGCTCGCCGTCACCCTCAACGAGCAGTACCCGCGCGTCCAGGTCATGCGCGGCCCGAAGAAGAAGGGCGTGCGCTACTTCGGTCCGTACGGACACGCCTGGGCCATCCGCGAGACCGTGGACCTGATGCTCCGGGTCTTCCCGGTGCGGACCTGCTCCGCCGGCGTGTTCAAGCGCTCCGCGCAGATCGGCCGCCCGTGCCTGCTCGGCTACATCGGCAAGTGCTCCGCGCCGTGCGTGGGCCGCGTCACCCCCGAGGAGCACCGCGAACTCGCCGAGGACTTCTGCGACTTCATGGCCGGCCGCACCGGCACCTACCTCTCCCGGCTCGAACGCCGGATGCACGAGGCCGCCGAGGAGATGGAGTACGAGAAGGCCGCCCGGCTGCGCGACGACATGGGGGCCCTGCGCCGGGCCATGGAGAAGAACGCCGTCGTCCTCGCCGACGCCACCGACGCCGACCTGGTCGCGGTCGCCGAGGACGAGCTCGAAGCGGCCGTGCAGATCTTCCACGTCCGCGGCGGCCGGGTCCGCGGCCAGCGCGGCTGGGTCACCGACAAGGTCGAGGCCGTGGACACCGCCGGGCTCGTCGAGCACGCCCTCCAGCAGCTGTACGGGGAGGAGAAGGGCGAGGCCGTCCCCAAGGAGGTGCTGGTCCCGGCGCTCCCCGAGGACAGCCCGGCCCTCAGCCAGTGGCTCGCCGAACGGCGCGGCTCGCAGGTCAGCCTGCGCATCCCGCAGCGCGGCGACAAGAAGGCCCTGATGGAGACGGTCCACCGCAACGCGCAGCACTCCCTCGCCCTGCACAAGACCAAGCGCGCCAGCGACCTGACCACCCGCTCCCGGGCCCTGGAGGAGATCGCCGAGGCCCTGGAGCTGGACGGCGCCCCGCTGCGCATCGAGTGCTTCGACATCTCGCACCTGCAGGGCGAGGACGTGGTGGCCTCCATGGTCGTCTTCGAGGACGGTCTCGCCCGCAAGAGCGAGTACCGGCGCTTCCAGATCAAGGGCTTCGAGGGGCAGGACGACGTCCGGTCCATGCACGAGGTGGTCTCCCGGCGCTTCCGCCGCTACCTCCAGGAGAAGCTCAAGACGGGGGAGTGGGCGCCCGAGGACGGCGAGGAGCCGCTCGCGGAGGACGACGGGCGGCCGCGCCGCTTCGCGTACCCGCCGCAGCTCGTCGTGGTCGACGGCGGACAGCCGCAGGTCGCCGCCGCCCAGCGGGCCCTGGAGGAGCTGGGTGTCGACGACGTGGCCGTGTGCGGCCTCGCCAAGCGGCTGGAGGAGGTCTGGGTGCCCGGCGAGGACGATCCCGTCGTCCTGCCCCGCAGCAGCGAGGGCCTGTACCTGCTCCAGCGGGTCCGTGACGAAGCCCACCGGTTCGCCATCCAGTACCAGCGCAACAAGCGCGGCAAGCGCCTGCGGTCCGGCCCGCTGGACGAGGTGCCCGGCCTCGGGGAGAGCCGCAAGCAGGCCCTGGTGAAGCACTTCGGTTCGGTGAAGAAGCTGAGGCAGGCGACAATCGACCAGATCTGCGAGGTCCCCGGCATAGGGCGCAAGACGGCCGAGACCGTGGCCGCTGCCCTCGCCGGGGCGGTTCCCGCCGGCCCTGCCGTCAACACGGCCACGGGAGAGATCATTGAGGATGAGACCCCCGCGCCCGCGGGAGCATCGTCCGAACGGGGGACCGAGCAATGACCGAGCACGAGACCACGCACGACCGAGACGGAGCACAGGTGAGTACGGGCACGACAGTGGAGCCCGGTGAGACCGCCGAGGCGGCCATCCCCGAGCTGGTGATCATCTCCGGGATGTCCGGGGCCGGACGCAGTACCGCGGCCAAGTGTCTGGAGGACCTCGGCTGGTTCGTCGTCGACAACCTCCCGCCGGCGCTGATCCCCACCATGGTGGAGCTCGGCGCCCGCTCGCAGGGCAACGTGGCGCGGATCGCCGTGGTCGTCGACGTCCGCGGCCGGCAGTTCTTCGACGCCCTGCGCGAGTCCCTGGCGGACCTCGACAGCAAGGGCGTCACCCGGCGCATCGTCTTCCTGGAGTCCTCCGACGACGCCCTCGTACGCCGCTTCGAGTCGGTCCGCCGCCCGCACCCCCTCCAGGGCGACGGCCGGATCACCGACGGCATCGCCGCCGAGCGGGACCTGCTGCGCGAGCTGCGCGGCGACGCCGACCTGGTGATCGACACCTCCAGCCTGAACGTGCACGAGCTGCGCGCCAAGATGGACGCCCAGTTCGCCGGGGACGAGGAGCCCGAGCTGCGGGCGACCGTCATGTCCTTCGGCTACAAGTACGGCCTCCCGGTCGACGCGGACCTCGTCGTCGACTGCCGCTTCATCCCCAACCCGCACTGGGTGCCGGAGCTGCGCCCCTTCACCGGGCTCAACGAGGAGGTGTCGGGGTACGTCTTCAGCCAGCCCGGCGCCAAGGAGTTCCTCGACCGCTACACCGAGCTGCTCCAGCTCATCGCCACCGGCTACCGGCGCGAGGGCAAGCGGTACGTGACCATCGCGGTCGGCTGCACGGGCGGCAAGCACCGCAGTGTGGCCATGTCCGAGAAGCTCGCCGCCCGCCTCGCCTCCGAGGGAGTCGAGACCGTCGTCGTCCACCGGGACATGGGGCGCGAGTGACCGCACGGACCACCCGGCTGAGCCGCCTGCGCCGCCTCACCCCGGGACGGGGCGAGGACGGCGCGAGCCGTTCCGGCCGCCGGCGCGGCGCCGCGCCCAAGGTGGTCGCCCTCGGCGGCGGCCAGGGCCTGTCGGCCTCCCTCGCCGCGCTGCGCCGCATCACCGGTGACCTCACCGCCGTGGTCACCGTCGCCGACGACGGCGGCTCCAGCGGCCGGCTCCGGGAGGAGCTCGGCGTGCTGCCGCCCGGCGACCTGCGCAAGGCGCTGGCCGCACTGTGCGGGGACGACGACTGGGGCCAGACCTGGGCCCGGGTCATCCAGCACCGCTTCCAGTCCCAGGGCGACCTGCACGGGCACGCCGTCGGCAACCTGCTGATCGTCGCCCTGTGGGAGCAGCTCGGCGATCCCGTCCAGGCCCTGGACCTCGTCGGTCGGCTGCTCGGTGCGCAGGGCCGGGTGCTGCCGATGTCGGCGGTGCCCCTGGAGCTCCAGGCCCTGGTCAAGGGCCACGACCCGGACCGCCCGGAGGACGTGGACACCGTCCGGGGGCAGGCCACGGTGGCCCTGACGCCCGGCGAGGTGCTGTCCGTGCAGGTCGTGCCCAGCGACCCGCCGGCCGTGCCCGAGGCCGTCGCCGCCGTACTGGACGCCGACTGGGTGGTGCTCGGACCGGGGTCCTGGTTCTCCTCGGTCATCCCGCACCTGCTGGTGCCGGAACTGCTCGACGCGCTGGTGCAGACGAAGGCCCGGCGGGTCCTGTCGCTGAACCTCGCTCCGCAGCCGGGCGAAACAGAGGGGTTCTCTCCGCAGCGTCATTTGGAGGTTTTGGCCCGACACGCCCCTAAACTCGCCCTGGACGTGGTGTTGGCCGACGAGGCCGCCGTGCCCGACCGCGAATCCCTCGCCGATGCCGCCAAACGGTTCGGCGCCGCGATCGAGCTGGCGCCCGTGGCCAGGGAAGACGGCTCTCCGAAGCATGATCCGGAGCTGCTTGCCGCCGCGTACGACCGTATTTTTCGGATGCATGGAAGGATCGGCCCATGGCGATGACGCCCGCGGTGAAGGACGAGATCTCGCGCCTTCCCGTCACCCGGACCTGCTGCAGGAAGGCGGAGGTCTCGGCGATCCTTCGGTTCGCGGGCGGCCTCCACCTGGTGAGCGGCCGGATCGTCATCGAGGCGGAGCTGGACACCGGAATTGCCGCCCGGCGCCTGCGCAAGGACATCCTGGAGATCTTCGGGCACTCCTCCGACCTCGTGGTGATGGCCCCGGGCGGTCTGCGCCGCGGCAGCAGGTACGTGGTCCGGGTGGTGGCCGGCGGCGACCAGCTGGCCCGCCAGACCGGTCTCGTGGACGGCCGGGGCCGCCCCATCCGGGGCCTGCCCCCGCAGGTGGTCTCCGGTGCCACCTGCGATGCGGAGGCGGCCTGGCGCGGTGCCTTCCTGGCCCACGGCTCGCTCACCGAACCGGGCCGGTCCTCCTCCCTGGAGGTCACCTGCCCCGGACCGGAAGCCGCCCTGGCCTTGGTGGGCGCCGCCCGCAGGCTCTCCATCGCGGCCAAGGCGCGCGAGGTCCGCGGGGTGGACCGGGTGGTCGTCCGCGACGGTGACGCGATCGGCGCGCTGCTGACGCGCCTGGGCGCCCACGAGTCGGTGCTGGCCTGGGAGGAGCGGCGGATGCGGCGCGAGGTGCGCGCCACCGCCAACCGGCTCGCCAACTTCGACGACGCCAACCTGCGCCGCTCGGCGCGGGCGGCCGTGGCGGCCGGCGCCCGCGTGCAGCGCGCGCTGGAGATCCTCGGCGAGGAGGTCCCCGAGCACCTCGCCGCGGCCGGCCGGCTGCGCATGGAGCACAAGCAGGCCTCCCTGGAGGAGCTGGGCGCGCTCGCCGACCCGCCGCTGACCAAGGACGCGGTCGCCGGCCGGATCCGGCGCCTGCTGGCCATGGCCGACAAGCGGGCCCAGGACCTCGGCATCCCGGGCACGGAGTCGAACCTCGACCTCAGCGAGGAGATGGCCGACAACATGGCCGGATAGCCGCACCGCAGTGCCCGTACGCCGGTGAACCCGTACGCCGCAAGGGGTCCGCACGATCACTCGTGCGGACCCCTTGCGGCAGGCCCCATTGACATGGGCATGGGTGGTCGTGAGCCTGTCGTCCGAACGCTTTCGTGGCAGACGACGCCCAGGGGGGCACATGAGGCACCGCGCGAGATCGATCCTCGCCGCAAGCGCACTCGTCTTCGCAAGCACACTCGCCGCACTACCCGCCGCGGCCCAGGCACGGCCCGCCCCGAGCGCCCCGGGCGCCGACGAGGTGCGGGTCTACGAAGCCGACCTCACCAAGGAGCAGGTCCCGCTCGTCCTGGCACTCGGCCAGGACGCCCACGAACTCTCCGAGCGCGCCCCCGACACCGGGACGGCCGAGGTCGAGCTGTTCCTCACCGGCGACCAGGCGGCGAAGCTCGCGGCGCAGGGCGTCACGCTCGCCGAACGCACGGTGCCCGCCGGGGCCGCGGCCCGCTCCCGGGCCGCCGGCGACGGGGTCTTCCGCCCCTACAGCGGCAAGGGCGGCCTCCAGGAGGAGATCCTGCGGACCGCGCAGGAGCACCCCGCGCTCACCAAGGTCGTCTCCCTCGGCAAGACCGTGCAGGGCAAGGACATACTCGCCCTCAAGGTCAGCAAGGACGCCCGCAGGGCCAAGGACGGCGGCAAGCCGTCCGTGCTGTACATGTCCAACCAGCACGCCCGGGAGTGGATCACCCCCGAGATGACCCGGCGGCTGATGCACCACACGATCGACAACTACGGCAAGGACCCGCGGATCACCAGCCTGGTGGACTCCACCGAGCTGTGGTTCCTGCTCTCCGCCAACCCCGACGGGTACGACTACACGCACGCCCCCGACGGCCGGCGGCTGTGGCGCAAGAACCTGCGCGACAACGACGGCGACGGCGCGGTCACCACCGCGGACGGCGTCGACCTCAACCGGAACTTCGCCTACAAGTGGGGCTACGACAACGAGGGGTCCTCGCCCAACCCCTCCAGCGAGACCTACCGCGGTCCCGCCGCGCAGTCCGAACCGGAGACGGTCGCCCTGGACCGCTTCGAGAAGCGGATCGGCTTCGAGTACGCCGTCAACTACCACTCCGCCGCCGAGCTGCTGCTCTACGGAGTGGGCTGGCAGGTGGCCACCCCCACCCCTGACGACGTGGCCTACGAGGCGCTCGCCGGAACCCCGGAGAACCCGGCCGTCCCCGGTTACCACCCGCAGGTCTCCTCCGAGCTCTACACCACCAACGGCGAGGCCGACGGGCACGCCTCCAACACGCACGGCACCATGATGTTCACACCGGAGATGACCACCTGCCAGACGGCCTCGCAGAGCGACCCGGACGACCGGTGGAAGCCCGAGGACTGCGCCTCCGGCTTCAACTTCCCCGACGACGAGAAGCTCATCCAGGCGGAGTTCGCCAAGAACGTCGCCTTCGCCCTGTCCGTCGGCGAGAGCGCCGCGCGCCCCGACCGGCCGGCCTCCTCCGTGGGCCTGAGCGCCGTGGACTTCACCCTCGACCCCTTCACCACCTCCTATGCCGCCCGCGGTGAGGACCAGGAGGTCTCCGTCACGGCCCGCAAGGCGCTGCGCGACAAGGAGCTCAACTTCCGGATCAACGGCGGCCGTACGCACGACGAGGAGCTCAAGGCCTGGAAGGGCGGCGAGGTCTACGGCGGCGAGGACAACAACTGGTTCGACGAGTACCGCGCCGACATCGGCGGCGCCCGCCCCGGTGACCGGGTCGAGGTCTGGTTCACCGGCCGCGACCGCTCGGGCCGCCAGGTCTCCAGCGAGCACTTCACGTACACGGTGGCCGAGCGACCGCGCGCGGACGTGCTGGTGGTCGCGGAGGAGGGGGCACCGGCCCGGCACGCCGGGATGTACACCGACGCCCTGCGCGCCAACGGGAAGCCGGCGGCCGTCTGGGACGTCGCCGCGCAGGGGGCGCCGCACCCCCTCGGCGTGCTGTCCCACTTCCGTACGGCCGTGCACTACACGGGGGCCAAGACCCCCGGCGGCGACACCCAGCTGGCCCTGCGCGCCTTCCTCAACGAGGGCGGCAAGCTGATCGAGGCGGGAGAACTGGCCGGCGGCAACGCCCAGGTCGGCCCGGCCGTGACCAATGACTTCAGCCAGTACTGGCTCGGCGCCTACGGTCGAACGAGCGGCAGCGGAGCCACCGGTTTCACCGGCGCCGGAGCCCTGGCCGGAGCCCGGGGAGCCCTCGCGGGCGCCGCGGACAACCCGCTGAACGCCCCCGGGGCCTACACGGTGACCTCCGAGACCCTGGCCCCCGCGCAGTTCCCGCAGTTCACGAGTGCGCAGGCCGGCCAGTACACGGGGACCGTGAACCCGTACGCCCCCTACGCGGGCGCCGGAATGGCCGCGGCCCTGCACCAGGACGACGACTGGCAGCGGCTGACCCGCACCCTCGACCTCACCGGGGTCACGGCCGCCGACCGGCCGAAGCTGGAGGCAGCCCTGAACTGGAACACCGAGGAGGGCTACGACCACGCCGTCCTGGAGGCCCGTACGGCCGGCGGGGACGACTGGACCACGCTGCCGGAGGCCGGCGGGCTGACCAGCGCCGCCGTACCCGAGGAGTGCGCGGCCGGGTTCCTCCTGAACGACCACCCGTTCCTGGGCCGCTACCTGACGCTCGGCCCCGACGGCTGCACCCCGCAGGGCAGCAGCGGCGCCTGGAACAGCTTCACGGGCTCCTCCGGGGGCTGGAAGCAGGTCTCCTTCGACCTCAGCGCCTACGCGGGCCGCAGCGTGGAGGTCTCGTTGTCCTACGTCACCGACCCCGGCTCGGGCGGCCGGGGGGTCTTCGCGGACCAGGTCCGGCTGGACGTCGGCGGCGCCGACCGCGAGACGGAGGGCTTCGAGAGCGGGCTGGGCACCTGGGCCGCGCAGGGCGCGCCTGCCGGAAGTCCCGAAGTTCCGGGCGACTGGTCCCGCACCGGCGAACTGTTCAGGTCCTACGCCTCGGTCACTACGCGTGACACGGTGCTGCTGGGCTTCGGCCTGGAGCACCTGCCGGCCGCCGGAGACCGCGCCCTACTCGTCGGTAAGGCGCTGCGGACACTGAACCGCTGATCAGCGGCCCTCCCGTTACTCACCCTCAGTGACGGGGCACAAGGTCCCGCAGCCCCCTTGTCCGGGCGTCCCGCGCGGGCAAGGGGGCGTGTCAGGCCCCGGCCGATGTCACTCCCAAGCTCACGGAGAGGTAGGGTCGTAAGCGGTCGGGGACATCCCATACAGCTCGCCGGCGCACTGACCGGCGCACCAACGAGGAGATCGGTTCGTGACGATCCGCGTAGGCATCAACGGTTTTGGCCGCATTGGCCGCAACTACTTCCGGGCGCTCCTTGAGCAGGGAGCGGACATCGAGATCGTCGGTGTCAACGACCTGACTGACAACGCGACCCTGGTGCACCTGCTCAAGTACGACACCATCCTGGGCCGCCTCAAGGCCGAGGTCTCCCACACCGCAGACACCATCACGGTCGCCGGCAACACCTTCAAGACCTTCGCCGAGCGCGACCCCGCGAACCTCCCCTGGGGCGAGCTGGGCGCCGACATCGTCATCGAGTCGACCGGCATCTTCACCAAGAAGGCCGACGCCGCCAAGCACATCGCGGCCGGCGCGAAGAAGGTCCTCATCTCGGCTCCGGCCAAGGACGAGGACATCACGATCGTGATGGGCGTCAACCAGGACAAGTACGACGCGGCCCAGCACCACGTCATCTCCAACGCCTCCTGCACCACCAACTGCGTGGCGCCGATGGCCAAGGTCCTCCTGGAGAACTTCGGCATCGTCAAGGGCATGATGACGACGGTCCACGCCTACACGAACGACCAGCGCATCCTGGACTTCCCGCACTCGGACCTGCGCCGCGCCCGCGCCGCCGCCGAGAACATCATCCCGACCACCACCGGTGCCGCCAAGGCCACCGCGCTGGTGATCCCGGAGCTCGCGGGCAAGCTCGACGGCATCGCGATGCGCGTCCCGGTCCCGACCGGTTCCGTGACCGACCTCGTCATCGAGCTGGAGCGCGAAGTCACCCGCGACGAGGTCAACGCCGCCTTCCAGAAGGCCGCGGAGGGCCAGCTCAAGGGCATCCTCGACTACACCGAGGACGCGATCGTCTCCTCCGACATCGTCAACTGGCCCGCGTCCTGCACCTTCGACTCCTCCCTGACCATGGTCCAGGGCAAGAGCGTCAAGGTCATCGGCTGGTACGACAACGAGTGGGGCTACTCCAACCGCCTCGTGGACCTCACGGTCTTCGTCGGCGGCCGGCTCTGAGGTCGCGCGGCTTCTCGCAACACGAGGTCTAAGGCAAGGCACCACGATGTGAGCACAGGGTCCGGGCAGCGCGACGAAGCGCCGCACGGGCCCTGTTGCTTGTCTCGTTCTCCCTTCCTCGCCCAGGGTGAAGGGCTGACAAGGAGTAGGAACACATGAAGACGATCGACGAACTGCTCGCCGAGGGCGTCAAGGGCAAGCGGGTCTTCGTCCGCGCGGACCTCAACGTCCCGTTCGCCAAGGGCACGACCACCATCACCGACGACGGCCGCATCCGCGCCGTCCAGCCGACCGTCGCGAAGCTCGCCGAAGCCGGCGCCCGCGTGGTCGTCGCCTCGCACCTGGGCCGCCCCAAGGGCACCGGGGCCGAGCCGGAGTTCTCCCTCGCTCCGGCCGCCGCCCGCCTCGGCGAGCTGCTGGGCACCGACGTCGCCTTCGCCACCGACACCGTGGGCGCCTCCGCCAAGGAGACCGTCGCCGCCCTCGCCGACGGCCAGGTCGCCGTCATCGAGAACCTGCGCTTCAACGCGGGCGAGACCTCCAAGGACGACGCCGAGCGCGGCGCCTTCGCGGACCAGCTCGCCGAGCTGGCCGACGTCTACGTCGGCGACGGCTTCGGCGCGGTCCACCGCAAGCACGCCTCGGTCTTCGACCTCCCGGCGTGCCTCCCGCACGTGGCCGGCTACCTCATCGCCACCGAGGTCGGCGTGCTGAAGAAGCTGACCGACGAGGTCGAGCGGCCGTACGTGGTCGTCCTCGGCGGCGCCAAGGTCTCCGACAAGCTCGCCGTGATCGACGAGCTCCTCGGCAAGGCCGACCGCATCCTCATCGGCGGCGGCATGGCGTACACCTTCCTCCACGCCCAGGGCCACGAGGTCGGCATCTCCCTGCTCCAGAAGGACCAGGTGGACGTCGTCAAGGAGTACATGAAGCGCGCCGAGGAGACCGGCGTCGAGCTGGTCCTGCCGGTGGACGTCCTCGTCTCCGCCGAGTTCCCCGACCTCAAGACCAAGGCCCCGGCCGACTTCGAGACCGTCGCCGCCGACGCGATCCCGGAGACCAAGGAGGGCCTGGACATCGGCCCCGAGACGCGCAAGCTCTACGCGTCCAAGATCGCCGACGCCAAGACCGTCTTCTGGAACGGTCCGGTCGGCGTCTTCGAGCACCCCGACTACGCGGGCGGTACCTCCGCCATCGCGCAGGCCCTCGTCGACAGCAGCGCCTTCACCGTGGTCGGTGGCGGCGACAGCGCTGCCGCGGTCCGCATCCTGGGCTTCGACGAGAACGCTTTCGGACACATTTCCACCGGTGGCGGCGCCTCCCTCGAATACCTCGAGGGCAAGACGCTCCCCGGACTCGCCGCCCTGGAGGGCTGAACCCGCATGTCTGCTGCTGACACCCGCACCCCGCTCATGGCGGGCAACTGGAAGATGAACCTCAACCACCTGGAGGCCATCGCCCACGTCCAGAAGCTCGCCTTCGCGCTCACGGACAAGGACTACGACGCCGTCGAGGTCGCCGTCCTGCCGCCCTTCACCGACCTGCGTTCGGTGCAGACGCTGGTCGACGGCGACAAGCTGCAGGTCAAGTACGGCGCCCAGGACATCTCCGCGCAGGACTCCGGCGCCTACACCGGCGAGATCTCCGGCGCCATGCTGGCCAAGCTGAAGTGCACCTTCGTGGCCGTCGGGCACAGCGAGCGCCGCCAGTACCACGCCGAGACCGACGAGGTCTGCAACGCCAAGGTCAAGGCCGCCTACCGGCACGGGATCACCCCGATCCTCTGCGTCGGCGAGGGCCTGGAGGTCCGCAAGGCCGGCCGGCAGGTCGACCACACGCTCCAGCAGGTCGACGGCGGCCTCAAGGACGTCCCGGCCGAGCAGGTCGAGTCCATCGTGATCGCGTACGAACCCGTCTGGGCGATCGGCACCGGCGAGGTCGCCACCCCCGAGGACGCCCAGGAGGTCTGCGGGGCGATCCGCGGCCGCCTCGCGGAGCTGTACTCCCAGGAGCTGGCCGACAAGGTCCGCATCCAGTACGGCGGCTCGGTCAAGTCCGGCAACATCGCGGCGATCATGGCCCAGCCCGACGTCGACGGCGCGCTGATCGGCGGCGCGGCGCTGGACGCGGACGAGTTCGTCAAGATCGTCCGTTTCCGCGACCAGTAGGAGCGTTCCGCAGTCCTGCTACGACGGGCTGTGAGTATGCGGTAGGACGGATCCGTCGTACCCTTGCGGGGGCCAGAGGCTGAACCACCAGCCGCTGGCCCCCGCGCACATAGAGCGAAGCCGGAAAGCCAGAAAGCCAGAAAGTAGGAATCAGCCGTGATTATGGGGTTCTCGATCGCCCTGATCGTCTTCAGCGCCCTGCTGATGCTGCTCGTGCTGATGCACAAGGGCAAGGGCGGCGGCCTTTCCGACATGTTCGGCGGCGGCATGCAGTCCTCGGTCGGCGGCTCCTCCGTCGCCGAACGCAACCTGGACCGGATCACCGTCGTCGTCGGTCTGCTCTGGTTCGCCTGCATCGTGGCGCTCGGACTGCTGAACAAGTCCGCCGGCTGACCGTTCTGGCCATTCCGGCGGACTGGCCGGCTCCGCCCGGCCTATCATGAGGTTCGGCGCCCCGGTCGCGGAACGATGCACTCTGCTTCCCGTCACTGCGGGGCCGGTCCCTCCGTTCGCTGCAGGCGAGTTGGGCCGGACGTGGAGCCGGGCGCCCGCAGCGGACATTCCACGCACGCTTTGCGGCACCATCACGCAGGGAGTTACGACCGTGGCAAGTGGCAACGCGATCCGTGGTAGCCGGGTCGGAGCGGGGCCGATGGGCGAGGCCGAGCGCGGCGAGTCCGCGCCCCGCCTGCGCATCTCCTTCTGGTGCTCGAACGGGCACGAGACGCAGCCGAGCTTCGCCAGCGACGCGCAGGTGCCGGACAACTGGGACTGCCCGCGGTGCGGGTTCCCGGCCGGCCAGGACCGGGACAACCCGCCGGCGCCGCCCCGCACCGAGCCGTACAAGACCCACTTGGCGTACGTACGGGAGCGGCGAACGGACGCCGACGGCGAGGCGATCCTCGCCGAGGCCCTCGCCAAACTCCGCGGCGAGATCTGAACACTCCCGGCCAGCAGCCGACTTGGGGCCCGGTCCCGCAGGAATTCCCTTCCTGCGAGACCGGGCCCTCTGCATGGCGGACCGCGCCGCATGCGCCGCTACGGCACAGGCGCTTCTGATCCTTTAAGTTGGAGCCCGGCGGGGCACGACAGGACGGAAGAAGTGGGTTGATGTCGGAGATGAACGCAGAGGGACGTACGAAGCTCAACCGGACGCCGCAGTGGCAGGCACTGGGCAAGCACCGGGAGGAATTCGGGCAGACGCATCTGCGGGAGCTGTTCGAGGCCCGGCCGGGCCGCGGCACCGGGTACACCCTGCAGGTCGGGGACCTGCACATCGACTACTCCAAGCACCTCGTCACCGACGAGACGCTGACGCTGCTGCGCGAACTCGCCGAGGCCACCGGCGTGGCGGAGCTGCGCGAGGCCATGTTCCGCGGCGAGAAAATCAACACGACGGAGGGCCGGGCGGTCCTGCACACCGCCCTGCGGGCCCCCGCGGACGCGGACGTCGAGGTCGACGGCGAGAACGTCGTCCCCGAGGTGCACGCCGTCCTCGACAAGATGGCCGGCTTCGCCGACCGGGTCCGCTCGGGCGAGTGGACCGGCTCCACCGGCGAGCGCATCACCAGCGTCGTCAACATCGGCATCGGCGGCTCCGACCTCGGTCCGGCGATGGCGTACGAGGCGCTGCGCGCCTTCACCGACCGCGGCCTGACCCTGCGCTTCGTCTCCAACGTCGACGGCGCGGACCTGCACGAGGCGCTGCGGGACCTGGACCCGGCCCGGACGCTGTTCATCATCGCCTCCAAGACCTTCACCACCATCGAGACCATCACCAATGCCACCTCGGCGCGCGAGTGGCTGCTCGCCGGACTCGGCGGCGACACCAAGGCGGTGGCCCGGCACTTCGTGGCCCTGTCCACCAACGCGGAGAAGGTGACCGGCTTCGGCATCGATCCGGACAACATGTTCGAGTTCTGGGACTGGGTCGGCGGCCGCTACTCCTTCGACTCCGCCATCGGGCTCTCGCTGATGATCGCGATCGGTCCGGCGGCGTTCCGCGAGATGCTCGACGGTTTCGCCACCATGGACCGGCACTTCCGCACGGCGCCGCCGCAGGAGAACGCCCCGCTGCTGATGGGGCTGTTGGGAATCTGGTACATCGGGTTCTTCGACGCGCAGTCGCACGCGGTCCTCCCGTACAGCCACTACCTGTCCCGCTTCACGGCGTACCTGCAGCAGCTGGACATGGAGTCCAACGGCAAGTCCGTCGACCGCCAGGGCGACCCGGTCGAGTGGCAGACCGGCCCGGTGGTGTGGGGCACGCCCGGCACCAACGGGCAGCACGCCTACTACCAGCTCATCCACCAGGGCACCCGGGTGATCCCGGCGGACTTCATCGGCTTCGCCGAGCCGGTGGGGGAGCTGTCGCCCGCGCTGGCGGCCCAGCACGACCTGCTGATGGCGAACTTCTTCGCCCAGACCCAGGCGCTGGCCTTCGGCAAGACCCCGGACGAGGTCCGGGCGGAGGGCGTCCCCGAGGAACTGGTCCCGCACAAGACCTTCCGCGGCAACCACCCGACCACCACGATCCTGGCCGCCGAGCTCACCCCGGCCGTGCTCGGACAGCTGATCGCCCTCTACGAGCACAAGGTGTTCGTCCAGGGGGCCGTCTGGAACATCGACTCCTTCGACCAGTGGGGCGTCGAGCTCGGCAAGGTCCTCGCCAAGCGGATCGAGCCCGCCCTGACGGAGGGCGCGGACGTCCCCGGCCTGGACCCCTCGACGAAGGCCCTGGTGGCCCGCTACCGCGAGCTCCGCGGCCGCGGCTGACCCCAAAAAGCGGCACGGCGCCCCGCACCGGAAGGTGCGGGGCGCCGTGCCGTTCGGCCTCAGGCCGAGGCCGCCGGGTACAGCTCCGCGGGCAGCCGGGCCGCGGCCGCCCGGTCGAGCAGCCACAGGGTGCGGGCGCGGCCGCGGGCCTCCGCCGCCGGGGCCTGCACCCCGCCCGCGCCGCCCAGCGCGATGGCCACGGCGCCGGCCTTGTCCTCGCCCGCCGCCAGCAGCCACACCTCGCGGGCGGCCCGGATGGCCGGGAGGGTCAGCGAGATCCGGGTCGGCGGGGGCTTCGGGGCGCCGTGTACGCCGACCACCGTGCGCTCGGTCTCGCGGGAGGCCGGGTGCTCGGGGAAGAGGGAGGCCACGTGCGTATCCGGGCCCACACCCAGCATGAGCACGTCGAACGAGGGGACCGGGCCGTGGTCCTCGGGCCGGGCCGCCCGGGCCAGTTCCGCCGCGTACGACGCGGCCGCCGCGTCCACGTCGGCGCCGTACGGGCCGTCGGAGGCGGGCATGGCGTGCACCCGCGCGGGGTCCACCGCCACCCGGTCCAGCAGCGCCTCACGGGCCTGCACGTGGTTGCGTTCGGGGTCGTCCGCGGGCACGTAGCGCTCGTCACCCCACCACAGGTCCAGCCGCGACCAGTCGACCGCGTCCCGGGCCGGGGCGGCGGCCAGCGCCGCCAGCAGGCCGTTGCCGTTGCGGCCGCCGGTGAGGACCACCGACGCGGCGCCGCGGGCGGCCTGCGCGTCGACGATCCTGGTGATCAGCCGGGCCGCCGTGGCCTGCGCCATCAGCTCCTTGTCCCGGTGGACGACGACCTGGGGAGTCGTCATACCCATGTGCTGCCGCCTTCTGCGTCGTGCGGATGGTGCCGGATGCGCCGCTGCGCGGGACGGGGGAGCCGGGCCCCCCGCCCCGCGCAGCGGTCGGTGCTACTTGGCCGAGGCCTTCTTGGCCGGCTTCGGTGCGGCGGCCTTCCCGGCCGGTGCACCGCCCTCGGCCGCCGGCGCGCCGCCCGGGGCGGCGGCGCCGTCCCCGGCGGTCCCGCGCGGGTGCGCGGCCAGCTTCGCCACGCCGAACTTCAGCGCGGACTCGTAGGTGTTGTCCGGGTCCAGCCGGCGCAGCTCCTCCGCGAGCAGCTCCGCCGTGTCGCGGCGCTTGAGCGCCACCGCCCGGTCGGGCTGACCCGGCATGCACAGCGTGGCGAGGGCGCCGTCCGCGCGGTCCAGGACGATCTCGCCGCCCTCGGTCTCCAGGCGCACGGCGGTGAGGCCCGGGCCCTCGGAGACGGTGCGCTTGACGGGGACCTGGAGCCGGTCCGCCAGCCACATGGCCAGCAGTTCGCAGCTCGGATTGTCCGCCTCGCCCTCGACGCTCGCCGAACCGACCGAGTAGGACTGCTGGTCCAGGGCTGCCGCGAGCATGGAGCGCCACGGCGTGATCCGGGTCCAGGACAGGTCCGTGTCCCCGGGGGCGTAGGCGGCGGCCCGCTTGCCGAGCTTCCCGATCGGGTCCTCGCTGGAGTACGTGTCCGTGATCCGGCGCTGCCCCAACGCTCCCAGCGGATCGCCCGCGAGGTCCGCGGGAGAGGCGTCCGGCCACCAGACGACCACGGGGGCGTCCGGCAGGAGCAGGGGCAGGACCACCGACTGGGCGTGGTCGACCAGCTCGCCGTGCAGGCGCAGCACGACCGTCTCACCGCTGCCGGAGTCCGCCCCGACACGGACTTCCGCGTCGAGGCGGGCGTCGCGGCGGCTGCGCGGCGAGCGGCTGATCCGCTTGACGACGACCAGGATCCGCGAAGGGTGCTCGTGGGACGCGTCGTTGGCCGACTTGAGCGCGTCGTACGCGTTCTCCTCGTCGGTCACGATCACGAGGGTGAGGACCATGCCGATGGCCGGCGTGCCGACGTCCCGGCGCGCCTGCACCATCGCCGCGTTGATCTTGCTGGAAGTGGTCTCCGTGAGGTCGATCTTCATGGCCGGCGCCAGCTCCGTCCGTCTCGTGCGAGCATCTCGTCCGCCTCGACCGGGCCCCAGGTGCCCGCCGGGTACTGCGCGGGCTTGCCGTGCTTGTCCCAGTACTCCTCGATGGGGTCGAGGATGTTCCAGGACAGCTCCACTTCCTGGTGGCGCGGGAAGAGGTTCGCGTCGCCGAGGAGCACGTCGAGGATGAGCCGTTCGTACGCCTCGGGGCTCGACTCCGTGAAGGACTCGCCGTAGGCGAAGTCCATCGTGACGTCCCGGACCTCCATGGAGGTGCCCGGGACCTTCGAACCGAACCGGACCGTCACGCCCTCGTCCGGCTGGACCCGGATGACCAGGGCGTTCTGCCCCAGCTCCTCGGTCGCACCCGACTCGAAGGGCAGATAGGGGGCCCGCTTGAAGACCACCGCGATCTCGGTCACCCGCCGGCCCAGGCGCTTGCCCGTCCGCAGGTAGAACGGGACGCCCGCCCAGCGGCGGTTGTTGATCTCCAGGCGGACGGCCGCATAGGTGTCGGTCTTCGACTTGGGGTCGATGCCGTCCTCTTCGAGGTACCCGACGACCTTCTCGCCGCCCTGCCAGGCCGCCGAGTACTGGCCGCGCACGGTGTGCTTGCCGAGGTCCTCCGGCAGCTCCACCGCGGTCAGCACCTTGAGCTTCTCGGCCACCAGCGCCTTCGGGTGGAAGGAGCCGGGCTCCTCCATCGCGGTGAGCGCCAGCAGCTGCAGCAGGTGGTTCTGGATGACGTCGCGGGCCGCGCCGATGCCGTCGTAGTACCCGGCCCGGCCGCCGATGCCGATGTCCTCGGCCATGGTGATCTGCACGTGGTCGACGTACGACCGGTTCCAGATCGGCTCGAACATGGTGTTCGCGAAGCGGAGCGCCAGGATGTTCTGGACGGTCTCCTTGCCGAGGTAGTGGTCGATACGGAAGACCTCGTCACGGGGGAAGACCTCGTGGACGACCTTGTTGAGCTCCTCGGCGCTCTTCAGGTCGTGGCCGAAGGGCTTCTCGATGACGGCGCGCCGCCAGGAGCCCTCCTTCTGGGCCAGCCCGTGGTCCTTGAGCTGCTGGACCACCTTGGGGAAGAACTTGGGCGGGACGGACAGGTAGAAGGCGAAGTTGCCGCCCGTGCCCTGCGCCTTGTCCAGCTCCTCGATGGTGGCCTTCAGGGTCTCGAAGGCCGCGTCGTCGTCGAAGTCGCCCTGCACGAAGCGGCAGCCCTGCACCAGCTGCTGCCAGACCTCCTCGCGGAAGGGCGTGCGCGCGTGCTGCTTGACCGCCTCGTACACCTCCGTGGCGAAGTCCTCGTGCTCCCACTCCCGCCGGGCGAAGCCGATCAGGGAGAAGCCCGGCGGCAGCAGGCCGCGGTTGGCCAGGTCGTAGACGGCCGGCATCAGCTTCTTGCGCGACAGGTCACCCGTAACGCCGAAAATGACCAGGCCGGACGGCCCCGCGATACGCGGGAGCCGCCGGTCCTGTGCGTCACGAAGCGGGTTCGCTCCGTTCACAGACAAAGTGTTCAGGCCTCCGTGGGGGCAAGGCGCTCAAGCTCCGCCTCGGTGGACTTCAGCAGGTCGTTCCAGGACGCCTCGAACTTCTCGACGCCCTCGTCCTCCAGCAGCTGCACCACATCGTCGTACGAGATGCCCAGCTTCGCGACCGCATCGAGCTCGGCGCGGGCCTGCGCGTAGCTGCCGCGGACGGTGTCGCCGGTGACCTGGCCGTGGTCGGCGGTGGCCTCCAGGGTGGCCTCCGGCATGGTGTTCACCGTGTTCGGGGCGACCAGGTCGACCACGTACAGGGTGTCCTTGTACGCCGGGTCCTTGACTCCGGTCGAGGCCCACAGCGGACGCTGCTTGTTGGCGCCGACCCGCTCCAGGGCGGCCCAGCGGTCGGAGGAGAAGACCTCCTCGTACGCCTCGTAGGCCAGACGGGCGTTGGCGAGGGCCGCCTTGCCCTTGAGGGCCTTGGCCTCGTCGGTGCCGACGGCGTCCAGGCGCTTGTCGATCTCGCTGTCCACGCGGGACACGAAGAAGGAGGCGACCGAGTGGATCAGGGAGAGGTCCAGGCCGGCGGCCTTGGCCTTCTCCAGGCCCGCCAGGTAGGCGTCCATGACCTTGCGGTAGCGCTCCAGCGAGAAGATCAGCGTGACGTTGACGCTGATGCCCCGGCCGATGACCTCGGTGATGGCCGGCAGGCCGGCCTCGGTCGCCGGGATCTTGATGAGCGTGTTCGGCCGGTCCACCAGCCAGGCGAGCTGCTTGGCCTCGGCGAGGGTCGCCGCAGTGTTGTGGGCCAGCCGGGGGTCGACCTCGATGGACACCCGGCCGTCCTGGCCGTCGGTGCGGTCGTAGACCGGGCGCAGGATGTCGGCGGCGTCGCGGACGTCCGCCGTCGTGATCATGCGGATGGCCTCCTCGACGGTCACCCTGCGGGCCGCGAGGTCGGCCAGCTGCTGGTCGTAGCCGTCGCCCTGGCTGATGGCCTTCTGGAAGATCGACGGGTTGGTGGTGACACCGACCACGTGCGACTGGTCGATCAGCTCGGCCAGGTTGCCGGACGTGATGCGCTTGCGCGACAGGTCGTCCAGCCAGATCGCCACGCCCTCGTCGGAGAGGCGCTTGAGTGCGTCTGTCATGGGAATTGCATCTCCTACTGGTGTAGTACCGGCGTCAGCGGGCGGCGGCGGCGAGGGATTCGTGGGCGGCGGCCTTCACGTTCTCGGGGGTGAACCCGAACTCGCGGAACAGCACCTTCGCGTCGGCCGAGGCACCGAAGTGCTCCAGCGAGACGATCCGGCCCGCGTCGCCCACGTAGCGGTACCAGGTCAGGCCGATGCCCGCCTCGACCGCGACGCGCGCCCTGACGGAGGGCGGCAGGACGCTGTCCTTGTATGCCTGGTCCTGCTCCTCGAACCACTCCACGGACGGCATCGAGACCACGCGCGTGGGGATCCCGTCGGCCTGGAGCTGCTCACGGGCCTCCACGGCCACGTGCACCTCGGAGCCGGTGCCGATGAGGAGGACCTGGGGTTCGACGGCCGAGCCGTCGGGGCCCGCCGCCTCGAACAGCACGTAACCGCCCTTGGCGGCGTCCTCGTTGCGGTCGTAGGTGGGCACGCCCTGGCGGGTGAGCGCCAGACCGTGCGGAGCACCCTTGCCGTAGACCTTGGTGTGGCGCCTGAGGATCTCGCGCCAGGCGATGGTCGTCTCGTTCGCGTCGGCCGGGCGGACCAGGTTCAGGCCCGGGATGGCGCGCAGCGAGGCGAGGTGCTCGACGGGCTGGTGGGTCGGGCCGTCCTCGCCGAGGCCGATGGAGTCGTGCGTCCACACGTAGGTGACCGGCACGTGCATCAGGGCGGAGAGGCGCACGGCGTTGCGCATGTAGTCGGAGAACACCAGGAAGGTGCCGCCGTAGATGCGGGTGTGTCCGTGCAGGGCGATGCCGTTCATGGCCGCGGCCATGGCGTGCTCGCGGATGCCGAAGTGGATGGTGCGGCCGTACGGGTCGGCCTCCGGCAGCGGGTTGCCCACCGGCAGGAACGAGGATTCCTTGTCGATGGTGGTGTTGTTGGAACCGGCCAGGTCGGCCGAGCCGCCCCACAGCTCCGGGATGACCGCGCCCAGTGCCTGGAGCACCTTGCCGGAGGCGGCGCGGGTCGCGACGGCCTTGCCGGTCTCGAAGGCCGGGAGGTGGTCCTCCCAGCCGGCGGGCAGCTCGTTGGCGTTGATGCGGTCGAACTCGGCGGCGCGCTCCGGGTTGGCGGTGCGCCAGGCGGAGAAGTCCTTCTCCCAGGCGGCGCGGGCGTCGCGGCCGCGGTCGAGGGCCTTGCGGGTGTGCGCGATGACCTCGTCGGAGACGTCGAAGCTCTTCTCCGGGTCGAAGCCGAGGACGCGCTTGGTGGCCGCGACCTCGTCGTCGCCGAGGGCCGAGCCGTGCGCGGCCTCGGTGCCCTGGGCGTCCGGGGCGGGCCAGGCGATGATCGAGCGGGCCGCGATGAAGGACGGCCGCCCGGTCTCGGCCTTGGCCGCCTGCAGGGCCTCGTACAGTGCCTTCGGGTCGAGGTCGCCGCTCTCCTGGGGCGCGACGCGCTGCACGTGCCAGCCGTACGCCTCGTAGCGCTTGAGGGTGTCCTCGGAGACGGCCGTCTCCGTGTCGCCCTCGATGGAGATGTGGTTGTCGTCCCACAGCAGGACCAGGTTGCCCAGCTTCTGGTGGCCGGCCAGCGCGGACGCCTCGTGCGAGATGCCCTCCTGGAGGCAGCCGTCGCCCGCGATCGCGTAGATCATGTGGTCGAACGGCGAGGTGCCCTCGGGGGCCTGCGGGTCGAAGAGGCCGCGCTCGTAGCGGGAGGCCATGGCCATGCCCACCGCGTTGGCGATGCCCTGCCCCAGCGGGCCCGTGGTGGTCTCGACCGCCTTGGTGTGGCCGTACTCGGGGTGGCCGGGGGTCTTGGAACCCCAGGTGCGGAAGGCTTCGAGGTCCTCCAGCTCCAGCCCGAACCCGCCGAGGTACAGCTGGGTGTAAAGGGTGAGGGACGAGTGCCCCGCGGAGAGCACGAAGCGGTCGCGGCCGACCCACTCGGGGTCCGACGGGTCGTGCCGCATCACCTTCTGGAAGAGGGTGTACGCGGCGGGGGCCAAACTCATCGCCGTGCCGGGGTGGCCGTTTCCGACCTTCTGGACCGCGTCAGCGGCCAGGATGCGGGCGGTGTCGACGGCCCGCTGGTCCAGTTCGGTCCACTCGAGCTCTGTGGTGGTCGGCTTGGTGCTCACCGTTGGTCAGGGCTCCTCTCCACATGTCTGTTCCCGGTGACGAACGGTGCACCGGCGCGATTCCGAGCCTACCCCCGTGACGGCGTGCAGCTATTCGAGTGTCCACGGTCCGTCACCGCGTCGGCAGCCCCTGTTCACCTGCCCGCCGGACCGCGGTCCACGCACCCGGCCGCCGCCGCCCACGATCCGTCAGCGGTGCACGGGCCGTCGGCCCGCGCCGTCGCGGGCGGGCGAACGGCCCAACACGAAGCGACCCCCGCGCAGGGCCATACAAGTGCAACGTCTAGAGTGGCGTGGTACGCGCAAGCCTTTACCGGGCCTTCATGTTCTGAACGGTCCGCGTCGGAGCTTGCTGGATTCTCTCTCAGGGGTGCGTGTGACGGCCGTCGAATCCCGTCCAGCGGGGGTGCTCGGGACGAGCCCCGGTCACCGGCCGCTCGGGTCCCGGGTCATGGCTTTCGTGGCATTGACCAAGCCGCGGATCATCGAACTTCTGCTGATCACCACAGTGCCGGTGATGTTCCTGGCCGAGGAGGGTGTTCCGTCGCTGTGGCTGGTCCTCGCGACCTGCTTCGGCGGCTACCTCTCCGCGGGCGGCGCCAACGCGCTGAACATGTACATCGACCGCGACATCGACGCGCTGATGGACCGCACCGCGCAGCGCCCGCTGGTGACGGGCATGGTCAGCCCGCGCGAATGCCTCGCCTTCGGCATCACCCTGGCCGTGGTCTCCACCCTCTTCTTCGGCCTGCTGATCAACTGGCTGTCGGCCGCGCTGGCCCTCGGCGCGCTCCTCTTCTACGTCGTGGTCTACACGATGCTGCTGAAGCGGCGTACCGCGCAGAACATCGTCTGGGGCGGCATCGCGGGCTGCATGCCGGTCCTCATCGGCTGGTCGGCGGTGAAGAACGAGGTCTCCTGGGCCGCGGTCATCCTCTTCCTCGTCATCTTCTTCTGGACGCCGCCGCACTACTGGCCGCTGTCGATGAAGGTCAAGGACGACTACGCGCGGGTCGGCGTGCCGATGCTGCCGGTCGTCGCGGGCAACCGGGTCGTGGCGCGCCAGATCGTCCTCTACAGCTGGGTGATGGTGGCGGTCTCGCTGCTGCTGACCCCGCTGGGGTACACCGGCTGGTTCTACACCTCGGTCGCGCTGCTGGCCGGCGGCTGGTGGCTGTGGGAGGCGCACGCGCTGCACGCCCGGGCCAAGTCGGGCGTGACGGGCGCGAAGCTCAAGGAGATGCGGCTGTTCCACTGGTCGATCACCTATGTGTCGCTGCTGTTCGTGGCGGTGGCCGTGGATCCCTTCCTCCACTGATTACTCGCCGGTAGCATGCCGTCCATGGCAGAGAACGCGGACACCGCACAGACCACCGCCGACCCGACGCAGGACCGCACGGCCGCGAAGCTGGCCAAGCGGATCGGCGCTTTCGCCAAGGAGCACGGCGGCGCCGACGGCCACCTCGCCCACATCGGCCAGGCCGGCACCCGGATCGTCCTCGTGGGCACGGACGGCGCCTGGGGCGACCTGGTCGCCCCGACCCACGAGACCGCGCGGCTGGCCGCCGAGAAGGCCGGCCTCACCCTCCACGAGGAGTTCGACGGGGAGCTGGCGGCGCGCGTGCGCACCGGCCCGTACGAGTGGACCCGCATGGCGGGCATCCAGATCGGCGGCCCCGCGAACCCGGCCGCCTAGGCCCCGGCGCGATCCGCAGGAGACGGCCCGGCCCCCTTCCGGTACCGCCCCCACCGCCGTCCGGGCCGGGCGGCCGACGGAGCAGCGGGCCGCCGGAGGTCCCCCGGCCGGGGGTTCTCGGTCAACAGCGCGAGCAACACCTCACACCCCGCTCACCCGTTAGGACGCGTGGAAGCCCCTTCCTCACGTCCGCAACGGGATGCCCGGATGATCGAAACGCCGCCCCTGGTGGACCAGCACTGCCACGGAGTGCTCCGTACGGAGCTGGGCCTGGGCACCTTCGAGGCCCAGCTGGTCCGCTCGGCCGGCCCGCCCGCCGCGGGTACCACGCTGTTCGACACGCAGACCGGCTTCGCGGTGCGCCGCTGGTGCCCGCCGCTGCTGGGGCTGGAGCCGCACTGCGCCCCCGCCCGCTACCTGGCCCGGCGCCGCGAGCTGGGCGCGGCCGAGTCCGCCCGCCGGCTGCTGCGGGGCTCCGGGGTCGCCGCCTACCTGGTGGACGCGGGGGCGCCGGGGGAGGAGCTCACCGGGCCCAAGGAGCTCTCCCTGGCCGCGGATGCCGAGGCCTTCGAGGTGGTCCGGCTCGAACCGCTGGCCGAGCAGGTCGCCGACACCTCCGGGACGGTGGCGGCCTTCCTCGCCAACCTGGCCGGCGCGGTCTACGCGGCCGCGGGCGCGGCCGTGGCCTTCACCGTCGGCAGCGGGACCGGCCGCGCCGCCGCCCCGGCCCTCGCGGCCGAACCGCCCGGTCCCGGGGAGGTGCGCGGCGCGGCCGGGCGGTGGCTGGCCCGCCGGCCCCGGGGCGGTGCCCTGCGGGACCCCGTACTGCTGCGGCACCTGCTGTGGAGCGCGGTGGCGTCCGGGCTGCCCCTGCAGCTGCACACCGGCCCGGCGCTGCCCGGGATGCCGCCCGACCCGGCCGGGCCGGCGCTGCTGGTCGACTTCCTGCGGGCCACGGAGGGACTCGGCACGCGTGTGGTGCTGCTCGGCCGGCACCCGTACCCAGGGGACCACCGGGAGGCCGCGCGGCTGGCCGCGGCCTTCCCGCACGTCCACGCCGACGTGGGGGCGGCCCTGGGGCAGACCGGGTCGGGGGCCGCGGGGGCACTGGCGGAGCTGCTGGAGCTCGCGCCGTTCGGGAAGCTGCTGTTCTCCAGCGGCGGGGCGCGCCTGCCCGAACTGCACGCGGTGGGCGCCCTCGTCTTCCGCGAGGCGCTGGGCCGGGTGCTGGGCGGCTGGGTCGCGGACGGAGCCTGGTCCTGGCGGGACGCCGACCGGGTGGCGGGCCTGCTCGCCGCGGGCAATGCCCGCCGCGTCTACCGGCTCGACGAGGGCGGCTGAGCCGGCCGGCGGCCCGGCCCGCCGGCTCAGCGCAGCCGCGACCGGTCAGACCGCGGAGAGCTGCGGGTCGGCCTGGGCCGGGACCGCCGCCGGGGCGGCGGGCCGCTCGCGCAGGCTCAGTGCGAGCCGCAGCACCGCGACCCACACCAGGCAGGAGCCGAGCATGTGGGCGGCGACGAGCACCTCGGGGAGCTCGGTGGCGTACTGCACGTAGCCCACGGCGCCCTGGGCGAGCAGGACGACCAGCAGGTCGCGGGCGCGGCTGCGGGTATCGGCGGGGGCGTCGACCACCCGCAGCACCAGCCACATGGCGACGGCGAGCGCGCAGACCGCCCAGGCGGCGATGGCGTGCACATGGGCCGTGGCGGCCCAGTCGAAGGGCATCCGCCGGATCTCGCTGCTGTCGCCCGCATGCGGCCCCGAACCCGTCACCACGGTGCCCGCGGCGATCAGTACCAGAGTGGCCGCGATCAGCGCCCAGGAGAGTCTGCGCACCGGGCCCGGCACCCGCGGCCTCGGGGCGGCGTCGCCCTCGGCGGTGCGCTGCCAGCTGACGGTGGTGACCGCGATCAGCGAGGTGGCGAGCAGGAAGTGCCCCGCCACGCTGTACGGGTTCAGGCCCGTCATGACGGTGATGCCGCCGAGGACGGCATTGCCCAGGACGACGAGGAACTGGAGCCATCCGAGCCGGGTCAGCGCATGCCGCCACGGCTTGGCCGAACGGGCGGCGAGGATGAACCAGCCCACCGCACCGGACAGCACGTAGGTCAGCATCCGGTTGCCGAACTCGATGGCGCCGTGGAAGCCCTGGGCCCGGGTCGCGATCAGGCTGTCATCGGTGCACTTGGGCCAGGTGTCGCAGCCGAGACCGGATCCGGTCAGCCGCACCGCGCCCCCGGTGACGACGATGGCCACGCTCATCACGAGCGCGGCGAGTGCAGCGCGCCGGACGGTCCGGGGTGACGGGGTCCAGCGGGCGGCGAGGTAAGCACATGGGTTGAACACGGCGTCCATCGTATGCGGAGCCTTGTGCAATCTTTCACGAGGGGGTGCCCGCAGGGCCGACGGTCCGCCGGAAGCGGGCACCCGCGGGGTCGCCCTCCTCGTGCCACCACACGCGCACCCGCCAAGGGCGCCCGTCGCGGGGGCAGTCCGGCGACTGCGCGAAACCGCGCACCAGGGCGTCCCCCGCCTCCTCCGCCGTCCTGTTCCGCACGTCCGCGAAGTTGTGCCAGGAATGACCCGGTACGTCCCACAGGCCGTCAGGTCCGCGGACCTCCACGCGCCACACCGCGCGCCAGGGCGTCACCTCCAGCATCGTGCGCACCTGCTCGGGCTCCAGTCCCAGCCGGACGGCGATCGCGGACTCCGGCGCCCCCTGGATCCGGGCCGCCACCACGGCCCGGGGCAGCAGGCGTTCGGGCAGCAGACCCCGGCCGCGCAGGCCGGCCAGGGCGTCGAAGTCCAGGAACCGCAGGCGCAGTTCCAGCTGGCGCCCGATGTGGTCGAGGGCCTCCTCGGTCTCCGCGGAGTCCTGCCCGCCGGGGTCCGCGAGGAGCAGCTGCCGGAAGTCGGCCTCGGCGTCGACGGCCCAGGCCACCGCCTCCTCGGCGAAGCCCAGCTCCGCGAGCCGGTCCCCGAGGAACACCTTGGCCTGGGCCAGCCCCCTCCGGTTGACCGGCTCGCGCGGGTCCAGCCCCGCCCACACCTCGACGGCGGCCAGGGTCAGGTCCCGGGCCCGCTCGCCCGCGGCGCGCTCCATGGCGCTGGGCCCCTCGGAGGCCGCCGGGCCCAGCGGGTGCCGCGGCAGCCGGGCCCCGTCGCTGAGCGGCCAGGCCAGCCACACCCCGTGGTTGATCAGCCCGCGGGCGTACCAGCGGGCGAAGTCGGGTGCGTACGGGGCCGCCCGCTCGGCATGGCGCAGCGCCTCCTCGATCGTGGCGAGGGCGCCCGCCCGGTCGCCCGCGGCGAAGCGCAGTGCGGCGCGGTCCGCCAGCCGCAGCCCCAGCAGGGCGGTGCACTCGGGGTCGGCCGGCCAGCCGCGCAGAGCGCTGATCAGCTCCTCCAGCAGCCGTTCGCGCTCCCCGGGGCCGGCGGGCACGGCGCCGGAGCGGACCTGCGCCCACTGGTCGTCCAGCCGAAGAACTGCCTCTCGCTCCGCCATGTCCGCCCCCCGGCGTCGTGGTCCGCGCACCTCTGGGTGAGGCGTTCATAGTCGCGGGAAGGCCGACCTCAGCGGAAGGGTTTCATTCCCAGCGGAACAGCCGCGCGGCGGCGCCCAGCCCGAGTACGGCCCAGACCGCCAGCACGGCGGCGTCCTGCCAGGGCAGCGCGGCCCCGTGCTGGAGCACCTCGCGCAGGCCGTCGGACAGGGCCGTGATGGGCAGCAGCCCGAGGACGCTCCGGGCGGCCTCCGGGAACTTCTCCAGGGGCACGATCACCCCGCCGCCGACCAGCAGGAGCAGGAAGACCATGTTGGCGGCGGCCAGGGTGACCTCCGCCTTGAGGGTGCCGGCCATCAGCAGCCCCAGCCCCGAGAAGGCCGTGGTGCCCAGCAGGAGCAGCAGGGCGACCGACAGCGGGCTGCCCTGCGGGGACCAGCCCAGCCCCAGGGCGATCACCGTGAGCAGGGCGACCTGGAGCACCTCGGTGACCAGCACCGACAGGGTCTTGGCCGCCATCAGCGCCCAGCGGGGCAGCGGGGAGGCCCCGAGCCGCTTGAGGACCCCGTAGCGGCGGTCGAAGCCGGTGGCGATGGCCTGGCCGGTGAAGGCGGTGGACATCACGGCCAGGGCCAGGACGCCGGGGGCGAGGAAGTCGACCGGCTTCCCCTCGCCCGTGTCGAGGATGTCCACGGTGGAGAACAGGGTCAGCAGCAGGGCCGGGATGACCACGGTCAGCAGCAACTGCTCGCCGTTGCGCAGCAGCATCCGGGTCTCCAGGGCCGTCTGCGCGAGGATCATCCGGGAGACCGGGGCGGCCCCGGGCCGGGGGGTGAACGTACCGGCGCTCATGCGCGCAGCTCCTTGCCCGTGAGTTCCAGGAAGACGTCTTCGAGGGTGTGCCGCTCCACCGAGAGGGTGTCCGGCATGACGCCGTGCTGGGCGCACCAGGAGGTGACGGTGGCCAGGAGCTGCGGGTGGACGTCCCCGGTGACCCGGTAGGCCCCGGGGGTGAGCTCGGCGGCCTGGGTGCCGTCGGGGAGCGCCTTCAGCAGGGAGGCGAGGTCGAGGGCGGGGCGGCCGGTGAAGCGCAGGGTGTTCTCGGCGCCGCCGCGGCACAGCTGCTCGGGGCTGCCGTGGGCGATGACCCGGCCGGCGTCCACGATGGCGACCTCGTCGGCGAGCTGCTCGGCCTCGTCCATGTGGTGGGTGGTGAGCACGACGGTGACCCCGTCGGCGCGCAGTTCCCGGACGAGGTCCCAGGTCGCCCGGCGGGCCTGCGGGTCCAGGCCGGCGGTGGGCTCGTCCAGGAAGACCAGCTCGGGGCGGCCGACCACGGCCATGGCGAGGGCGAGGCGCTGCTGCTGGCCCCCGGACAGCCTGCGGTAGGGGGTCCGGCCGCAGCCGCCGAGGCCGAGGCGGTCCACCAGCGCGTCCACGTCCAGCGGGTCCGCGTAAAGCCTGGCCATGTGGTGGAGCATCTCGACGGCGCGGGCGCCGGAGTAGACCCCGCCGGACTGCAGCATCACCCCGACGCGCGGGCGCAGGGCCGCGGCCTGGGCGACCGGGTCGAGGCCGAGTACCCGGACGGTCCCGGCGTCGGGGCGGTGGTAGCCCTCGCAGGTCTCCACCGTGGTGGTCTTGCCCGCGCCGTTGGGGCCGAGGACCGCGGTGACGGAGGCCCGCCGGACGGTGAGGTCCAGGCCGTCCACCGCCGGCCGGTGCGGGACGGGGCGGTACCGCTTCACCAGTCCGCGGATCTCCACGGCGGGGTCGTTGCTCATGGGGGGCAAGTCTACGGAGCGGTACGGGGGGCCCTCGGTCCCGGGGTCGAAGGGTCACGGACCCGGTTGTGCACGAAGTTTCGAGCACGGGGCGGCGGACATGTCCGTTTTCAGGCCGGGCGTCCCCGGAAGGATCAGCCGGTTTCGGTGACCTCGCAAGGACCCCGTACGTCGTCGCCCCGGGGACCGGCGGGGGCGGAGGTCTGCTGGTGGGCGCGGTGTACGGGTTCACCGGGGGGTCGTGGCGAGAATGCGGAGCGCTCCCCTCCGGATTACTCTCCGTAGACAGATAAGGTAACCCTTAGTGATGGAGGCCACCCGGCGTGGCCTCCGTCACGGCTTGTCGGGGCTCGGCTATTTACGCAACAATGGTGTTGTGAAATACGGCGAACGGCAGACCGAGGCCCCCCAGGGGGAACTCGCGACCGGGGAGCGGTCCACCCGCAACCGGGTCGCGCGCTCCATCCTGGACCACGGTCCGTCCACCGTCGCCGACCTCGCCGCGCGGCTCGGCCTCACCCAGGCCGCCGTCCGCCGCCACCTCGACACGCTCGTCGCCGACGACGTCGTCGCCTCCCGCGAGCAGCGCGTCTACGGCGCGCGCACCCGGGGCCGGCCCGCGAAGGTCTTCGAGCTCACCGACTGCGGCCGCGACGCCTTCGACCAGTCCTACGACACCCTCGCCGCGGACGCCCTGCGCTGGATCGCGCAGTCCGTGGGCGGCGGGGAACAGGGCGAGGCAGCCGTCGCCGCTTTCGCCAGGGCGCGGATGGAAGCGCAGGCGCAGGGGTACCGGGAAGCCGTCGAGGCATCCCCTCCGGAGCACCGCACGGAGGCCCTCGCCCGGGCATTGACCACGGACGGGTACGCTGCTACGGCGAAGAGCGCTCCCGGTCCGCACAGCGGCGAACAGCTCTGTCAGCACCACTGCCCGGTCGCCCATGTGGCCGAGCAGTTCCCCCAGCTCTGCGAGGCGGAGACCGAGGTCTTCTCCCGCCTGCTGGGGACGCACGTGCAGCGCCTCGCCACGATCGCCCACGGCGACGGGGTGTGCACCACCTTCATTCCGCGCAGCGCGAGCGCCGCACAGACCGACACACCAGCATCTGCAAGTACGGCCGGGAGGAACCCCGCATGACCACGGAGACTGCTCACCCTGAGCTCGATGGCCTGGGCACCTACGAATACGGCTGGGCCGACTCCGACGCGGCCGGCGCCGCTGCCAAGCGGGGTCTGTCCGAGGAAGTCGTCCGCGACATCTCGGCGAAGAAGTCCGAGCCGGAGTGGATGCTGAACCTCCGCCTCAAGGGCCTCAAGCTGTTCGACCGCAAGCCCATGCCGAACTGGGGCTCCGACCTCTCCGGCATCGACTTCAACAACATCAAGTACTTCGTGCGCTCCACCGAGAAGCAGGCCGCTTCGTGGGAGGACCTGCCGGAGGACATCAAGAACACGTACGACAAGCTCGGCATCCCCGAGGCGGAGAAGCAGCGCCTCGTCGCCGGTGTCGCGGCCCAGTACGAGTCCGAGGTCGTCTACCACCAGATCCGCGAGGACCTGGAGGAGCAGGGCGTCATCTTCCTCGACACCGACACCGCGCTCAAGGAGCACCCGGAGCTCTTCCAGGAGTACTTCGGCACGGTCATCCCGGTCGGCGACAACAAGTTCGCGTCGCTGAACACCGCGGTGTGGTCCGGCGGATCGTTCATCTACGTCCCCAAGGGTGTCCGCGTGGACATCCCGCTCCAGGCCTACTTCCGCATCAACACGGAGAACATGGGCCAGTTCGAGCGGACGCTGATCATCGTCGACGAGGACGCCTACGTCCACTACGTCGAGGGCTGCACCGCCCCGATCTACTCCTCGGACTCGCTGCACAGCGCCGTGGTCGAGATCATCGTGAAGAAGGGCGGCCGCTGCCGCTACACGACGATCCAGAACTGGTCGAACAACGTCTACAACCTGGTCACCAAGCGCGCCGTGGCGTACGAGGGCGCGACCATGGAGTGGATCGACGGCAACATCGGCTCCAAGGTCACCATGAAGTACCCGGCCGTCTACCTGATGGGCGAGCACGCCAAGGGCGAGACCCTGTCCATCGCCTTCGCGGGCGAGGGCCAGCACCAGGACGCCGGCTCCAAGATGGTGCACATGGCGCCGAACACCTCCTCGAACATCGTCTCCAAGTCGGTGGCGCGAGGCGGCGGCCGCACCTCCTACCGCGGTCTCGTCGAGATCGGCGAGGGTGCGCACGGCTCCAAGTCCAACGTGCTCTGCGACGCCCTGCTCGTCGACACCATCTCCCGCTCGGACACGTACCCCTACGTGGACGTCCGCGAGGACGACGTGACGATGGGCCACGAGGCGACCGTCTCCAAGGTCTCCGACGACCAGCTCTTCTACCTGATGGCCCGCGGCCTGACCGAGTTCGAGGCCATGGCCATGATCGTGCGCGGCTTCGTCGAGCCGATCGCGAAGGAGCTGCCGATGGAGTACGCGCTGGAGCTGAACCGGCTGATCGAACTGCAGATGGAGGGCTCGGTCGGCTAGTCCCGGCCCACCCGCACCGCAGCACCATCTTCGACGCAGGCAGTGCTTTTAAGAGGCAGTGCTTTTTAAGAGAGCGAGCAACACGACAGCCATGGCTGAGGCTCAGAACATTCCGGCGGGCTCCACCACCGCCGGCTCGATCGCGGTGGCCGCAGAGTCCACCGTCGCCACCCGGATGAGCGCGCCCCCGTCCTTCGACGTGGCCGACTTCCCCGTGCCGAACGGCCGTGAGGAGGAGTGGCGCTTCACGCCGCTCGCCCGACTCAGGGGCCTGCACGACGGCACCGCGGTCGCCGACGGCACGATGAAGGCACAGATCGACGCCCCCGAAGGGGTCACCGTCGAGTCCGTGGAGCGCGGCGACGAGCGGATCGGCAAGGCCGGCACCCCCGTCGACCGGGTCGCCGCCCAGGCCTTCTCCGCGTTCGCCAAGGCCACGGTCGTCACCGTGGCCAAGGAGACCGTGCTCGCCGAACCGATCCGCGTGGCCCTGCACGGAGAGGGCGGCACGACCTTCGGCCACACCGTCTTCGACATCAAGCCCTTCGCCAAGGCGATCATCGTGATCGACCACACCGGTGACGGCGTGCGCGCCG
Source organism: Streptomyces sp. cmx-4-9 (assembly GCF_046548835.1). Lineage (NCBI taxonomy): Bacteria > Bacillati > Actinomycetota > Actinomycetes > Kitasatosporales > Streptomycetaceae > Streptomyces > Streptomyces sp. cmx-4-9. The sequence goes on from NZ_JAEBEE010000008.1 coordinate 427,451, forward strand.
CCAACGTCGACATCCTCGTCGGCGACGGTGCCAAGGTGACCTTCGTGTCCGTGCAGGACTGGGACGACACCGCGGTCCACACCTCGCAGCACAATGCCCTGGTCGGCCGCGACGCCACCTTCAAGTCCGTGGTCATCACCTTCGGCGGCGACCTCGTCCGGCTGCACCCGCGCGTCAGCTACGCGGGCCCCGGCGGCGCGGCCGAGCTCCTCGGCCTGTACTTCACGGACCAGGGCCAGCACCAGGAGCACCGCCTCCTCGTCGACCACATGGCCCCGCACTGCACCTCGCACGTCGTCTACAAGGGCGCGCTCCAGGGCCAGGACGCCCACGCCGTCTGGATCGGCGACGTGCTCATCCAGAAGACCGCCGAGGGCACCGACACCTACGAGATGAACCGCAACCTCGTCCTCACGGACGGTGCGCGGGTCGACTCGGTGCCGAACCTGGAGATCGAGACCGGCGAGATCGTCGGCGCCGGCCACGCCTCCGCGACCGGCCGCTTCGACGACGAGCAGCTCTTCTACCTCCAGGCCCGCGGCATCCCGGCCGATGAGGCCCGCCGGCTGGTCGTGCGCGGCTTCTTCGCCGAGCTCGTCCAGCAGATCGGTGTCGACGACATCGAGGAGCGCCTGCTCACCAAGATCGAGACCGAGCTCCAGGGCTCCGTCTGATGACGTACGTCAAGGTCTGTGCGCTGAGCGAGCTGGAGGCGGACACCCCCAAGCGGGTGGACGTCGACGGCACGCCGGTGTCCATCGTCTCCACCGGCGGGGAGGTGTTCGCGATCAAGGACATCTGCTCGCACGCGAACGTCTCCCTCTCGGAGGGCGAGGTCGAGGACTGCATGATCGAGTGCTGGCTGCACGGGTCGGCCTTCGACCTGCGCACCGGCAAGCCCTCGGGCCTGCCCGCGACGCGCCCCGTTCCCGTATACCCCGTAAAGATCGAAGGGGACGACGTGCTCGTCTCCCTCACCCAGGAGTCCTGAGGTATCCATGGCAACGCTTGAAATCCACGACCTGCACGTCTCCGTCGAGGCCGAGAACGGCGCCCGCGAGATCCTCAAGGGCGTCGACCTCACCGTCAAGCAGGGTGAGACGCACGCCATCATGGGTCCGAACGGCTCCGGCAAGTCCACCCTGGCCTACTCCCTGGCCGGTCACCCGAAGTACACCATCACCGGTGGCACCGTGACCCTCGACGGCGAGGACGTCCTCGAGATGTCCGTCGACGAGCGCGCCCGTGCCGGCGTCTTCCTCGCCATGCAGTACCCGGTCGAGGTCCCCGGCGTCTCGGTCTCCAACTTCCTGCGCACCTCCGCCACCGCCATCCGCGGCGAGGCGCCGAAGCTGCGCACCTGGGTGAAGGAGGTCAAGGCGGCGATGGAGCAGCTGCAGATGGACCCGGCCTTCGCCGAGCGCAACGTCAACGAGGGCTTCTCCGGCGGTGAGAAGAAGCGCCACGAGATCCTCCAGCTGGAGCTCCTCAAGCCGAAGATCGCGATCCTCGACGAGACGGACTCCGGCCTGGACGTCGACGCCCTGCGCGTCGTCTCCGAGGGCGTCAACCGGGTGCGCGAGGGCGGCGAGGTCGGCACCCTGCTGATCACCCACTACACGCGCATCCTGCGCTACATCAAGCCCGACTTCGTGCACGTGTTCGCGAACGGCCGCATCGCCGAGTCCGGCGGCGCCGAGCTGGCCGACCAGCTGGAGGCCGAGGGTTACGACAAGTACGTGAAGGGTGGCGCGACCGCGTGACACAGCTGCCCGGCCTCCTCGACATCGAGGCGATCCGCAAGGACTTCCCCCTGCTGGATCGCGTGGTCCACGACGGGAAGAAGATCGTTTATCTGGACAACGCGGCGACCTCCCAGAAGCCGCGCCAGGTGCTCGATGCGCTGAACGATTACTACGAGCGGCACAACGCCAACGTGCACCGCGGTGTGCACGTGCTCGCCGAGGAGGCCACGGCGCTGTACGAAGGCGCGCGCGACAAGGTCGCCGCGTTCATCAACGCGCCGAGCCGCGACGAGGTGATCTTCACCAAGAACGCCTCGGAGTCGCTCAACCTGGTCGCGAACATGCTCGGCTGGGCCGACGAGCCCTACCGCGTCGACCGCGACACCGAGATCGCCATCACGGAGATGGAGCACCACTCCAACATCGTCCCGTGGCAGCTGCTCTCGCAGCGCACCGGCGCGAAGCTGAAGTGGTTCGGCCTCACCGACGACGGCCGGCTCGACCTGTCCACCATTGAAGAGGTCATCACGGAGAAGACGAAGATCGTCTCCTTCACGCTGGTCTCCAACATCCTGGGCACGGTCAACCCGGTCGAGGCGATCGTCCGGCGCGCCCAGGACGTCGGCGCGCTGGTGCTGATCGACGCCTCGCAGGCCGCTCCGCACATGCCGCTGGACGTCCAGGCGCTCGGCGCCGACTTCGTGGCCTTCACCGGTCACAAGATGTGCGGCCCGACCGGCATCGGCGTGCTGTGGGGCCGCCAGGAGCTGCTGGAGGACCTGCCCCCGTTCCTCGGCGGCGGCGAGATGATCGAGACCGTGTCGATGCACTCCTCGACGTACGCCCCGGCGCCGTACAAGTTCGAGGCGGGAACCCCCCCGATTGCCCAGGCCGTCGGCCTCGGCGCGGCCGTGGACTACCTGAGCGCGATCGGCATGGACAAGATCGCCGCGCACGAGCACGCGATCACGGAGTACGCGGTCAAGCGCCTCTCCGAGGTGCCCGACCTGCGGATCATCGGCCCCACCACGGCCGAGGACCGCGGAGCCGCGATCTCCTTCGTCCTGGGCGACATCCACCCGCACGACGTGGGCCAGGTCCTGGACGAGCAGGGCATCGCCGTCCGCGTGGGCCACCACTGCGCACGCCCGGTCTGCCTGCGGTACGGAATTCCGGCGACCACGCGAGCGTCTTTCTATCTGTACTCCTCTCCGGCCGAGGTCGACGCACTCGTCGACGGGCTGGAGCACGTACGGAACTTCTTCGGCTGACGGCGAGGGCGACGAAGCAGTGAAACTGGATTCGATGTACCAGGAATTGATCCTGGACCACTACAAGCACCCGCACGGGCGCGGCCTGCGCGACGGCGATGCCGAGGTGCACCACGTCAACCCGACGTGCGGTGACGAGATCACGCTGCGCGTGAAGTACGACGGGGAGACGCTCACCGACGTCTCGTACGAGGGCCAGGGCTGCTCGATCAGCCAGGCCAGCGCGTCCGTGCTGAACGAGCTGCTCGTGGGCAAGGAGCTCGCCGAGGCGCAGAAGATCCAGGCCGTGTTCCTGGAGCTGATGCAGTCCAAGGGCAAGGTCGAACCCGACGAGGCGATGGAGGAGGTGCTGGAGGACGCCATCGCGTTCGCCGGTGTCTCCAAGTATCCCGCGCGCGTGAAGTGTGCTCTGCTGAGCTGGATGGCCTGGAAGGACGCGACGGCCCAGGCTCTGGGCGACGCGGAGAGGAAGACGGCATGACCGAGAACGCGACGCCCGAGGCGTCGATCAAGCCGGCCACCGAGGGAGAGGTCCGCGAGGCCCTCTACGACGTGGTCGACCCCGAGCTGGGCATCGACGTCGTGAACCTGGGCCTGATCTACGGGATCCACGTCGACGACGCGAACATCGCCACCCTGGACATGACGCTGACCTCGGCGGCCTGCCCGCTGACCGACGTCATCGAGGACCAGGCGAAGTCGGCGACCGACGGCATCGTCAACGAGCTCCGCATCAACTGGGTGTGGATGCCGCCGTGGGGCCCGGACAAGATCACGGACGACGGCCGCGAGCAGCTGCGCGCCCTCGGCTTCAACGTCTGAGACCTGCGCCCGCGCGCTGCGTCCGCGACCGGGTCGGCGACCCGGCTCGTGACCCGCGTCCGCGACCGGTGTGAGAAGGCCCCCGGCACTCCTGCCGGGGGCCTTCCGCGCTGTTCGCCCCGTGTACCCGGTCCGTGCACCGGACGTTGGGGTGCGGGCTCCAGGCTGCTCGTCGGCCGTCACGCCGTGGCGGATACACGAGAGGAACAGCCGTGACCGTTCGCTTCGCCTCGGGGGCCGTAGGGGTCGCCGCACTGCTGGCCGCCGGGCTGGCCGGGCCCGCACAGGCCGTGTCGTACGGGACGCCCACCATCGCGCTGTCGGCGGCGTACCTGTCCGGAGCCGTCGGCGGGGTCGGGGACCCCACCGTGAACGTGACCGTGGGGCAGAGCGGAGCCGACGCGTCTTCGCTGGCCGTCAGCGCCTCCGCGTCCAGCAGGACCTCGGTCGCCGGGACCGGGGACGTCACGGTGACCGGCGCCGGAGCGGTGCGCCGGCTGGCCGTCGCCGCCCGCGGGCGCGGTCACACCGACCTCACCGTCAAGGTGACCGGACTCGGCGGCAAGACCGCCACCAAGACCCTCTCCTACGCGGCGTCGGCCGCCGTGCAGAACCCGGCCGACGCCCGCTACCTCACCGGGTCCGCCGATGCCTCCGCCGCCGTCGATGTGGGCGGCGGGTACGCCGTCGTCGCCGACGACGAGTCCAATGTGCTGCGCCTGTACGACCGCTCCCGCTCAGGCGGGCCGGTGAAGACCTGGGACTTCAGCTCGCAGCTCGGTGTCGGCAAGGAGGTGGACATCGAGGCGGCGACCCGGATCGGCGACACCGTCTACTGGACCGGCTCGCTCGGCAACAACAAGGACGGCGAGTACAAGGCGCCCCGCAACACGGTGTTCACCACCACCGTCAGTGGTTCGGGAGCCGCTGCGCAGCTGGCGTACGGCCGCTCGTACAAGAAGCTCCGCGAGGACCTGGTGGCCTGGGACACGGCGAACGGGAACACGTACGGCTTCGCCGCGGGCACCGCGCAGGGGGAGGCGCCCAAGCAGATCGACGGGTTCAACGTGGAGGGCCTGGAGTTCGCTCCGGGCTCCACCACCACCGCCTACCTGGGCTTCCGCGCCCCCCTGGCCCCGGCCGTGCGCGGCGGCAAGGCGCTGGTCGTGCCGGTCACCAACTTCGACAAGGTGCTCTCCACCGGGGCCCGGGCGGTCTTCGGGGCGGGCATCGAACTCGACCTCGGCGGGCTCGCCGTGCGCGACCTGCGCAAGAACGCAGCCGGCCAGTACCTGGTCCTGGCCGGCTCCTGGGCCGCCGACGACAACTCCGACCCGTACGCGCTCTTCCAGTGGGACGGCGTCCCGGGCCACGCCCCGGTGAAGCGGGCCGACCTGCCCACCACGGACCCCGGCGGCTGGGAGGCCCTCGTGGACGTGCCCGACCTCACGGCGCCCGGCGCCCGGGTACAGCTGATCACCGACAGCGGCTCCGCCGACCTGTACGGGGACGGCGCCGAGGCCAAGGACCTGACGCACGCGGAGTGGAAGAAGGCCCGCTCGGCCTGGTTCACCCTCTGACCGGCAAGGCCCTCCCGGGGTGCGCGGCGCACCCCGGTCCACAAGGGGGCTGAGTGCCGGGCCGGGCCGCTCCTCAGGGGGCGGGTGCGGCGCGGACCGCCGCCAGGGCCGCCGTGACGCTCGCCTCGATGTCCTGGATGGGGTAGAGCACCTCGCGCACCGTCCGCTCGCGGTCGACCACCAGGGTCAGGCGCTTGAGCCGGCTCACCCCGGCCGCGCGGAAGGTCGGCAGCCGCAGCGCCGTCGTCAGGGCGAGGCCGGCGTCCGAGAGCAGGGGGAAGCGCAGGCCCTCCTTCCGGGCGAACTCCCGCTGCTCGTCGGGCCGCTGCGTCGAGACCCCGTGCACCGTCGCCCCCGCCGCCGTGAACAGCGCGAGCTGGTCGCGGTAGGTGCACGACTCGAAGGTGCAGCCCCTGGCGCCCGGAATGCCGGCCCAGCCCGGGGGGTAGGCGCCGGCGTCCGCGTACGCGGCCGGGAAGCAGTACAGGACGGTGAAGGGGGAGTCCGCCACCGGATCGCGCAGTGCGCCGGACCGGTCCGGCAGCAGCAGTTCGGGCAGCCGCGTACCGCGCAGTGCGTGGACCCGCTGCGCCTCCCGCGAGGCCTCGTCCGTCGTCGCCGTCATTCCGCCGTCTCCCAGGATCCAGGTGTCGCCCCAGTCCTGGAGGGCCACCAGGACCGGCAGCAGCCCCCGCCCGCGCGGGGTCAGCCGGTACTCGTGCCGCACCGGGCGCTCCTGGTACGGCTCGCGCGTCAGCACCCCTGCCTCGACCAGCAGCTTCAGCCGTTCGGACAGCACCTTCCGGGACAGCCCCAGCTCGCGCTGGAACTCCTCGAAGCGGCGCAGGCCGCGCGCGGCGTCGCGGACGAGCAGCATCGTCCACCAGTCGCCGACGACGTCGAGGGCCTGGGCGATGGAGCAGTCCGCGTCGCCGAGGGGCGTGCGCTGGGCCATGGCACTCCTTTGTCCGTTGACCCCAGGCTGTCATGCTGACATAGTCCGTTCCCAAAAGGAACTGACAGGAAACCGGCCGGGGTCGCACGGGGGAGACGGATGTGCTGCAGGGCTTCAAGGACGTACCGAGAACGGTCTGGCTGCTGGCTGCGGGGGTCTTCGTCAACGCCCTCGTCAGCTTCACCTTCGTCTTCGTCTTCCTGTACCTGACCGGGCCGCGCGGCCTCGGCACCGCCGAGGCGGGCCTGGTCACCGGTATCGGCGGCGTCGGCCTGGTCGCCGGGAACTTCACCGGCGGCTGGTACGGCGACCGCTTCGGCCACCGCCGGGTCCTCCTCGCCGCCTCCGCGCTCGGCGGGCTCGCCCTGACGGCCCTGCCGCTGCTGGCGACACCGCTGCTGTACGCGGCCCTGCCCCTGGCCCAGTACGCCTCCGGCGTGGTGCGGGCCGCGAACGCCTCGCTCGTCGCCGTCACCGTCCCGGAGGGTGCCCGGCGCCCGGCCTTCGCCGTCGTGCGCTGCGTCTCCAACGGCGGCTTCACCCTCGGCCCGCCCGTCGGGGCGCTGGTCGCGACCGGGCTCTCGTACGACTGGCTCTTCGTCGCCGACGGCCTCGGCACCCTGTTCTTCGCCCTGTGGACCGCCCGGGTGGTCCCGGCGCGGGGCGCCCCCCGCAGACCCGCCGCGGCCCCGGACGGGGGTCGGGGCCGCGGCGCCCCCGGCATCCGCAGCGCCCTGCGGGCCCGGCCCGCCGTACTGGTGCTCCTCGGCGCGATCCTGGCCGCCGACCTCGTCTACCGCCAGCAGTACGGGGTGTTCCCGGTCTACCTCGCCGACCAGGGCCTGGACGCGCGGGCGTTCGGCCTGGTCATCGCCCTCAACGGCGGGATCATCCTCCTGCTGGAACTGCCCGCCGCGGTCGCGCTGCGCGCCCGGCCCGCGCTGCCCGTGATCGGCACCGGGCTGGTGCTGGTCGGGGCCGGGTACGCGGCGCTGCTGCTCGGGGCGGGGATCGCGGGGGCCGTGCTGATGATGGTGCTGCTGAGCCTGGGCGAGATCCTGTACAAGACCACCGCCACCGCCTACGTCGCCGACCAGGCGCCCGAGCACGCCGCCGGCCGCTTCCAGAGCCTGTACGCCGGGGTCTCGGTCAGCGGTGTCGTCCTCGGCCCGCCGCTGGGCGGAGCGCTGTACTCCGCGGCGCCCGGGCTGCTCTGGCCGCTGTGCGCGCTGCTGGCCGCCGGAGCCGGGGCGGCGGTCCTGTGGGCCTCCCGGCTCCCGGGGGGCGGGGCCGGACCGGCGGTGGGCGCGGCGGCGGACGCGGGAGCGGCCGGACCGGCGGTGGGTGTGGAGGCGGACGCGGCAGCGGCCGGACCGGCGGGGGGCGCGGAGGCGGACGCGGCGGCTCCGGGGGAGCGACACGCGGTGCGACCGGCACATGAGACCGGTTGGCAAGGTCAGGCCGTCGCCGGTTAGGTTTCAGGCATGACTGCTACGCGTACCACCGGCGCCGTCGCCGCCGGCCTTGCCACCCTCACCGCCGACGGCACCGTCCTCGACACCTGGTTCCCCGCCCCCCGGCTGGTCGCCGAGCCCGGCCCGGCCGGCACCGAGCGGCTCACCGCCGACCAGGCCGTCGAACTGCTGGGCGCCACCGCGCCGAAGGCGATCGGCTCGGACGCGGTGCGCGGCGTCGAGGTCGTGGCCGTCCGCACGGTGATCTCCTCGCTGGAGGACAAGCCGCTGGACGCGCACGACGCGTACCTGCGCCTGCACCTGCTCAGCCACCGGCTGGTCAAGCCGCACGGCCAGAACCTCGACGGGGTCTTCGGCCTGCTGACCAACGTGGCCTGGACCTCGCTCGGCCCGGTCGCGGTCGACCAGCTGGAGACCGTCCGCCTCAACGCGCGCGCCGAGGGCCTGCACCTCCAGGTCACCTCGGTCGACAAGTTCCCGCGGATGACGGACTACGTCGCCCCCCAGGGGGTGCGCATCGCCGACGCCGACCGCGTCCGCCTCGGCGCGCACCTCGCCGAGGGCACCACCGTCATGCACGAGGGCTTCGTCAACTTCAACGCGGGCACGCTCGGCACCTCGATGGTCGAGGGCCGCATCTCCGCGGGCGTCGTCGTCGGCGACGGCTCCGACATCGGCGGCGGCGCCTCCACCATGGGCACCCTGTCGGGCGGCGGCAAGCAGATCATCTCGATCGGGGAGCGCTGCCTGGTCGGCGCGGAGGCCGGCGTGGGCATCGCCCTGGGCGACGAGTGCATCGTCGAGGCCGGCCTGTACGTGACCGCGGGCACCCGCGTCACCCTGCCGGACGGCCAGATCGTCAAGGCCCTGGAGCTCTCGGGCGCCGACAACATCCTCTTCCGCCGCAACTCGGTGACCGGGGCCGTCGAGGCCCGCCCGAACAACGCGGTCTGGGGCGGCCTGAACGAGGTCCTGCACAGCCACAACTGACCCCCGGGTCCGGCCGCACCGCGCCCTCCCGCCCCGCCAGGGGCCGGAGGGCGCCTGCGCGTGCGGGTCCGCGCGACGCGCGCGCTTCAGCGCAGAGGCAGGGAGCGGACGACGTCGGCGAAGGCCTGCTGCTCGGCCTCGCTGAGCTCCACCGACTCCATCGGGTGGGCCGCGGAGCCGCGCTGGGCCGGGATCACCCAGAGGCCCTCGAAGGCGCCGGGCTGCGGGTGGTGGAAGCGGCTGTCCCACAGCATGTGGCCCAGTCCGACGACCCAGACGAGCGTGGCGACGAGCAGGACGGCGAGGCCGATTTCCTGGGCGAGCGAGATGGAGGGGAACACGCGGTCCTCCGGGGAGTGCGGGCGGTACGAGCCGGACGGGATCGGGCGTGGGGACACTCAACACCACAACGGGCCGGTCCGGTGAGGTTGTGTGGGGATCCTCACGCCAGGGCCGGAAGTCCCCACCTCGCCGGATCCACGTCCCGGGCCCCGTCGGCCGGCGGGGCGCAGGATCGTGGCCGGGAGCATGGCAGAGGGCCCGGCCGGGACGGCGGCCGGGCCCTTTGCGGTTCAGGGGGCTACGGGCGGAAGCGCAGCACCTGCGGGTCGTGGTCGCTGTTCTGGTTCGCGAACTCCGCGTTGATGTGGACGCTGTCGTAGCTGAACTGCTTGATGGCGGGGCTGGTCAGGATCTGGTCCAGCACCTGGGCGTTGCCCTGGTACACGTACGAGTAGCGCTCGGACTTCGGCAGCGACTTGACCGCCGGGTACAGGGCCTCGCCGTCCGCCAGCGCGTCCGTCGTCGCGGAGAACTCGAAGTCGTTGATGTCGCCGAGGACCAGGACGTTCGCGTTCTTCTGGACGGCCAGGATGTCCTTCACGAAGCCGTTCACGGCCTGCGCCTGGAGCAGCCGCTTGGCCTCCGAGGAGCGGACCGGCGGCTGGTGGTGCGAGACCAGGCCCTCGTCCCCGCCCTTGGAGCCGAAGTGGTTGGCGATCACGAAGACCGTCTTGCCGCGGAAGACGAACTCGCCGGCCAGCGGCTTGCGGCTGTCCGCCCACGCCGGGTTGGCGGGGTCCACCCGGCCGGGGGAGTGGGTCAGGGCGGCCTTGCCGTTCTCCTGCACCACACCGGTCGCCGTCACCGCGTCGCCCGGGGCGCGCTCGGTGAAGGAGACCCGCGCCGGGTTGAAGAGGAAGACCTGGCGGATGTTGCCGCCGGGCTCACCGCCGTCCTTCTTGTCCTCCGGGTCGACGGTGCGCCACTGGTAGGAGGGGCCGCCCGCCGCCGCGATCGCCGCGGTGAACTTGGCGAGGGTCTGCCCGGCGGAGACGGTGCCGTCGTTCTTCGCGCCGTTGTCGTCCTGGATCTCCTCCAGGGCGAGGACGTCGGGGGAGGCGAGGTTCTCGACGACGGCCTTCGCCAGCGCGTCGAACTTCTCCTGCGGGTCGGTCGGGTCGAGGTTCTCCACGTTGTACGTGGCCACCGCGAGCTCGTTCGCCGCCTGCGCCTTGGTCTTCTCGGGGGCGAGGGTACCCGCTTTGACCGTACCGAGGGTGCGGGCCACCAGGGTGTAGCCGCCGAACTGGTTGAAGTCCAGCGGGCCTTCGGTGGTGCCGGTCAGCTTGTCGCCGACGTTGGCCACCGGGAAGGGCTGCTGCGCGAGGGGGGCGAGCTGCTGGATCTGGAGGCGGCCGGTGTTCTGGGACTCGTAGGAGCCGTAGACCGTGCCGCCGCGCTTGGCGGTGTTCTCCCAGCCCTTGACCGTGACCCACAGCTCGGCGTACGGGTCGGTGGCGCCGACGACGCGCGAGGTTCCGATCCTGACGTTCATGCCCTCAAGGGACTCGTAGAAGTCCAGGGCGTGCCGCGAGGGCTCCAGGGCCAGGCCGTTGATGCTGCCGCCGGCGGCCGGGTCGCCGGCCGGGGCGTACGCGGCGGGCACGGTGTACTCGTTGATCGCGGCGGCCTCGGGCAGGGGGTTGCCCGAGGAGACCGCGGTGACGACGGGCTTGGAGATCTGGGTCACCGACTGGTTGCCGGAGGCGGCGCCGCCGGGGACGTACTCGCCGACCGTGCCGGAGACCTTGACGGCGTCGCCCACGGCGACGGTCGGGACGGCGTTGGTGAAGACGAACACGCCCTCGCTGGTGGCCGCGTCGTCGTCGGCGTCCGGGTCCTGGATCCAGAAGCCGCGCGAGCCGTAGGTCCGCACGCCCGTCACGATGCCCTCGACGTCGGCGACCTGCCGGCCGTTCAGCGGGGATATCCGGGTGGTGCCCTGGATGTCGTGGATGCGGACCGGATCGGCGGAGGCGGAGCCCTCGGCCGCGTCGGCGGAGCCCACGAGCAGGCCGGTGGCCAGGGCGGTGGCGACGAGGGCCGCGACGGCGGCGGAACGGGGATGCGAGGAGCGCATGGTCAGGAACTCCGGTGTGAGGGTGAGGGATGGGGGAGCGGTGTGGTGCGGGTCATACGCGCGGTGCGGGTCTCGCGGGTCGTGCGGGTCCTGCACCGTCGTGCGGATGCGGTACGGGGTGCAGGTGGTGCAGGTCCTGCGGGCGGAGCACGTCGTACACATGGGGCATATGGCACCGCGATCGGTGCGATCGGCGTCCCCCGGACGCCGTGCCACATGTCTACGCGCGTCAATTTCCTGTGTGACCGGCAAAGTTGTCAAGGTCTCCAGGGAAGACGGCGGCTGACTGTGGGATGAACCAAGGGGGATGCCCCGGCGGGAGCGCCCGAAATGCGTCTACGCTGGGGCGCCGAAAGGCCGTCACCACAACGCCCCGGCCCCCGTCCCAGGCCTCAACGCCCCACCGCGTCCGCGAGGAGAACCACCCCATGTCCGCAGAGCCGCACCCCTCGCTGCCGCCGGTCCGGCTGCACTCCGATGCGGAACTGGCCCGCGACGCCCTCGTCGCCCCGCTGTTCGCCCGCGCCGTGCGGCTGGCCCGCTGGGCGGGACCCGCCACCCGCGTCGACACCGGCGGTGAACTCGTCGCCGACCAGCTCCCCGAGGCGGCTTCCGTGCTCGGCCTCGACGCCGCCGACCCGGACTCCACGGCATACGCCGCCCAGGCCTGGCGGGTGGCCGTCGACAGCGGCCTCGTCGACGTCACCGAACCCGAGGAGGACGCGGGGGAGGCCGGGGAGCCGCAGTTCGGCACCGCCGCCCCCGGCGAGGACCTGGCCGTGGTGGCGGGCGGGACGCCGGCGGACGTGCTCGACCTGTGGCTGGCCGCGGTGGACACCGTGCTCGCCGACGCCGCCGTACCCGACCTGGAGGACCTCGTCGACGCCCTGGACGAGGGCGGCGAGATCGACTTCGACCAGCTGGACTGGAACCCGCGCCGGGAGGCCGACTTCCTCGACGGGGTGCTCGCCAACCTCTACCTGCTCACCGTCGCCGAGGGCGGAGCGGCGGACGCTCCCGTTCCGCTGCCCGTGCTGGCCGCGTCGATGGTCGTGCCCGAGGGCATGGGCGAGCCCACCGACGCCGTGCTGGAGCAGGTCTCGGACGCGATGATGCGCCTGGACGACCAGTTCCGGCAGCTGGAGCCGATCGGGCTGGTGGAGTTCCGGCCCGTCGACGAGGAGCTGATGGCGGAGGCCGAGGAGCCGCCCGCCGCGGGTGCGGCCTCGCCGACCGATGAGGAGGACGTCTCCCGGTACGGCATGGTCCGGCTGACCCCCCTCGGTCTGTACGGGGTCCGCGCCCGGATGCTGGAGGCCGGTGTCGAGGCGCCGGCCGTCGGTGAACTCGCCGACAAGGGGGCCGACGCCCTGCTCGACGCGGTCGCGGTGTACCCCGAGAGCGCCGCCCAGGCCGAGATCGAGCAGTGGATGGCGGGCCGCGAGCCGGCCGCCGCCGTCGCCGAACTGCTGGCCGCGGCGCGCGGCGACGACGAGGGCGCCCCGCTGCGCCGGCTGCGCTGCCAGCAGGCCCTCGCCACGGCCGGGCCGGAGGCCGAGCCGTCGGTCCGCGGTGTACTGGACGACGCCGAACTGGGCGGCCTGGCCCGGGTCTGGCTGGCCGAGCGCGGGGCGGCCGAGGTCCCGGCGCCGGATCCGGCGATGGTGTTCTGGCTGACCGTCGACACCATCGCGGCGCAGCTGGCTGCGGACGGGGAGACGCAGGAGCTGCCGCTCCTGATGGAGACGCTCACGGCCCACCACTCGGGCTTCTTCGAGCAGGTCTGGCGGGTGGAGCACCCGGCGACGGCGTACGTGCTGGAGGCCATGGGCCGGCTGCACCCGGACAAGAAGGCGGCGAAGGAGGCGCGCAAGGCCGCGTTCAAGGCGCGTTCGCGCCGGCCGTGGCCGGGAAGCCCTTCCTGACCGGTGGTCGGTGGCCGGTGATCGATGGCCGGTGGCCGGTGGCCGGTGGCCAGTGGCCGGGCGGCGGTGGTCGGGCGGCGGTGCGCGGACACCGGCGCCCGGTCCGGGGCGGCCGTCGACAACGCGCCGTTCCTGGGGCGGACTTGGCCATTCCGTCCCTCGCGTGCAAGAGGCCTTTCCTTCGTGGGTAGTTCAGCCGCCGTTCACGTGCGGGCGGGAGCGTGTGCGCCGACGACCGCACGACAGGCGCACCACCTCCCCACCCCTGGAGACCCGATGCCGCTCAGCCGAAGAGACTTCACCGCCCGAACCGTCCTGGCCGGCGCGGGCGTCGCACTCACCGGGACGGTCGGCGCCCTCGCCACCGCCCCCGGAGCGCTGGCGGCCGAGGAGGACGTGCGGCGCGACGGGCACGGCCGGCCCCGCGACCCGGGCTACGGCCCGCTGCTGCCCGACCCGGCCGGACTGCTTGCGCTGCCCGCCGGGTTCCGCTACCGCGTCCTCACCCACAGCGGGGTGACCACGCTGGAGTCCGGCGAGAGCACCCCGTCCCACCACGACGGCACGGCCGCCTTCGCGGGCCCGCGCGGGGTCACCCTCCTCGTCAACAACCACGAGCTGAAGGGTCGACGGGAGAACTGGGCCCGCCCCGTCCCGCTCACCGAGGGCCTCGTCTACGACCCGGCGGCCGCGGGCGGTTGCACGGTCGTCGAGGTCCGGCACGGCGGCGAGGTCGCCGAATGGGTGGGCATCGCCGGTACGTCCACCAACTGCGCGGGCGGCTCCACCCCCTGGGGCACCTGGCTGACCTGCGAGGAGAACTCGGACCTCGCGGGCAAGAACGGCATGACCAAGGACCACGGCTACGTGTTCGAGGTCGACCCGCACGACCGCCGCGCCAACCGCGACCCGCAGCCGGTCAAGGCCTTCGGGCGCTACGACCACGAGGCCGTGGTCATCGACCCCCGCCAGGGCCACGCGTACCTGACCGAGGACGCCTCCGGCCCGAACGGGCTGCTGTACCGCTGGACTCCGCCGCGCGGCTTCCACCACGGGCGCGGCCGGCTGCGCACCCTCGCGGCGGACGCCGGCGTGCTCCAGGCCGCGAAGTGCTTCGACAGCTCCGGCCGGCTCGTCGACGACCTGTCGCGCGCGACCAGGACCGGCACCGTCTACGGGGTCGACTGGGTGGACGTGCCGGACCGCGACGCCCGGACCGTATCGGTGCGCCGGCAGTTCGGGGCGGGCGGCGTGACCCGGGGGCGCAAGCTGGAGGGCATGTGGTGGGCCGACGGCGGAGCGTACTTCGTCTCCTCCTATGCCCGTGAGGAGAGCCCGGGCGCCGCGCACGACGGCCAGGTGTGGTTCTACGACCCCAAGCGGCGCACGGTCCGGCTCACCGTCCTCATCGGAGTGAACGCCGACCCCGCGGCAGAAGGCGGTTACGACGGACCCGACAACATCACGGTGTCGCCCTACGGCGGCCTCGTCATCGCCGAGGACGGCTCGGGCCTCCAGCACCTGTTCGGTGCGACCGCATCGGGCCGCACCTATCCGCTGGCGCGCAACGAGCTGAACATCGGCACGGCCGAGGAACCGGAGTTCTCCGAGTTCACCGGAGTCTGCTTCTCTCCGGACGGGCGGACGCTGTACGCCAACATCCAGGACCCCGGGATCATGCTGGCCGTCACCGGTCCCTGGCGGCGCGCGCGCTGACCGCGCACGTCGCGCCGCGGGGCGTCACTGGGCGGGGGAGGTCTCCGAGTGGCTGGCGGTGGCCCACTCCGCGAGCAGGAATTCGTACGCGTCGGAAGGCCATTCGTCGTCCACCCGGGTTTCGACGAGGTGCCTGATCGCCTCGTTCGCCTCTGCGGCGGACGGGCGCGCGGGTCCCGCGGGCCGGAGTGTCTGATGCATGCTCCCAGGCTACGGGCGGGCACTGACAGCCACGTGCGGATGACGGGTGGCATCCATCACCCGCTCCGGGGCGCCGTGGCGGTACGTGCCCGCCCACCTGCTCAGAGAGCCTGGGAAGCGGGCTTGACCATGCCCCGCACTGTGCGGGACTTCACAAAGTCGCCCATGGCCGTCATCTCCCACTCGCCGGTGAACTGCTTGATGAGCTTGGCCATCATCACGCCGGTCTGCGGTTCGGCGCCCGTGAGGTCGAAGCGCACCAGCTCCTCGCCGCTCGCCGCGTCGATCAGGCGGCAGTACGCCTTGGCCACTTCGGTGAACTTCTGGCCGGAGAAGGAGTTGACCGTGAAGACCAGGCCGGTGGCGTCCGCGGGCAGCCGGCCGAGGTCCACGACGATCACCTCGTCGTCCCCGGCGCCCTCCCCGGTAAGGTTGTCGCCGGAGTGCTTGACGGCGCCGTTCAGGATGGACAGCTTGCCGAAGTAGCAGCTGTCCAGGTGG
Source organism: Streptomyces sp. cmx-4-9 (assembly GCF_046548835.1). Classification (NCBI taxonomy): domain Bacteria; kingdom Bacillati; phylum Actinomycetota; class Actinomycetes; order Kitasatosporales; family Streptomycetaceae; genus Streptomyces; species Streptomyces sp. cmx-4-9. The sequence continues at coordinate 443,054 of NZ_JAEBEE010000008.1, forward strand.
TTGCGCTGCGGGCCGTACGCGATGACGGAGGCGTCGAGGTCGATGTCCTTGCCGCGGAACGCGGGCTCCCAGCCCAGGCCCATCTTGACCTGGGAGAGCAGCGGGCGGCCGCCCTTGACCAGGGAGACGGTCTGGTTCTTCTGGAGGCTGACCCGGCCCTTGTCCAGGTTGATCTTCCCGGCGCCCAGGGGTGCGGCGGCCGGCGCGGGGGCCGCGGGGGCCGGCGCGGCCGGGGCGGACGCCGTGGCACCGCCGAGCCAGGGGGAGACCGGCGGGGCGGACGGCGGGGCGGGCGGGGCCGGGGGGACCGGCGGGGCCACCGGCGCGGGAGCGGCCGGAGCCGCGGCCGGCTCCTCGTCCACCGAGACGCCGAAGTCGGTGGCGATGCCCGCCAGGCCGTTCGCGTACCCCTGGCCGACCGCGCGCACCTTCCACACGCCGCCGCGCAGGTACACCTCGACCACGACGAGGGCCGTCTCGCTGCCCAGCTGCGGCGGAGTGAACGTGGCGATCACCGCGCCGCCGTCCGCATTGCGGACCGTGGCGGTGGGCTCGATGCCCTGGAAGCTCTGCCCGGCCGCGTCCGGGCTCGCCGTGACCACGATCCGCTCGATGCCGGGCGGCACCGCAGCGGTGTCCACCGTGATCGAGTCCGGCGCGGAACCGCCGCCCGACCGGTGGCTGACACCGGGCCCGGACGGCTGGTTGTAGAAGATGAAGTCGGCATCGGAACGCACCTTGCCGTCTGCCGTGAGGAGGAGTCCCGATACGTCGAGCCGCACCGGAGCAGCCACGTCCACCGTCACCCGGACGGCATTGAGCGGCAGATTGGAACCAGGGGTCATAGCGGTCATGCCCGGAGAACGACCGGAGGTGCTTTGCCGTTCCCTTACCCTCGCCGGAGATTTCCCGGACGGCGGCACGGGGGTCCGGCGGCGGTCTCAGCGCCGGTTGCGCGGGTGGTTCCTGGCCGTGCGCTCGTTGCCGAACTTGTACGCCCCGGTCCAGCGGGCCATCACCAGCTGGGCGTCGCCCGACTCCACCTCGGCCAGGAACTTGTCGGCCCGGCCCCCGCGCAGGGTGCCCGCGGCGCGGCCGAGGTGGGTGATGACGACGGTACGGTCGGCGCGTACGTCGTACGAGAATCCGTGGGGTTTCGGCATGGCGGCAGCCTGCCCGGCCGGGGTGCGGCGGGCAACGGAATTACCCCGGCCGGGCCCCGCGCCCCGCTCCTGCACCCGGGGGCCGGGGCCGGGCCCTGGCTCAGCTCCCGGTGGGGCCGCCCGTCACCCGGCGCGGCAGCCCCCTCGGGTTGGCCTCGCGCAGCTCCTCCGGAAGGAGCGCGTCCGGGACCGACTGGTAGGCCACCGGCCGCAGCCACCGCTCGATAGCTGTGCCGCCGACCGAGGTGGAGTGCGAGGTGGCCGCCGGATACGGGCCGCCGTGGTGCTGGGCCGGGGCGACGGCGACCCCGGTCGGCCAGCCGTTGACCACGATCCGGCCGGCCAGTCCGGTGACCCGGGCGAGCAGTTCGGCGGCCGGGCCCGGCGCGCCCCCGGTCTCGGCGCCCGACAACTGGAGGGTGGCGCTCAGGTTGCCGGGCAGCAGCCCGAGGACCGCCGCGGCCTCGGCCTGGTCCGCGTACCGCACGACCACGGTGACGGGGCCGAAGCACTCCTCCAGCAGCAGGGCGTACCGGCCGCCCGCCAGGAGGGTGCGGGCCGCCACCGTCAGGAAGCCCGCGCGGACGGTGTGCTCCCCGCCGGAGCCCGGGGTGACGGGCGCACGGACGCCCGGCAGGGCGGCCCGCTCCCGCACGCCGGCGACGAAGTCCTCCCGCATCCGGTGGTCGAGCAGCACCCCCGGCTCGGTCTCCCCGAGCGCCTTGGCCAGGGCCTCGGCGAGCAGGTCGCCCTCCGCGCCCTCGGGGACGAGGACCAGTCCGGGTTTCACACAGAACTGGCCCACGCCCAGGGTGACCGCGCCCGCGAGCCCGGCGCCGATCTCCGCAGCCCGTTCGGCGGCGGCGGCCGGGGTGACCACGACGGGGTTGAGCGAGCCCAGTTCGCCGTGGAAGGGGATGGGCACCGGCCGGGCGGCGGCCGCATCGAAGAGGGCCCGGCCGCCCCGCACGGAACCGGTGAATCCGGCAGCGGCCACCAGCGGGTGCCGGATGAGCTCCAGCCCCGCGTCGAACCCGTGCACCACGGCCAGCACGTCGGCCGGGAGCCCGCAGGACACCGCTGCCCGGCGCAGCAGCGAGGCGCACAGCTCCGAGGTCGCCGGGTGGTCCGGGTGCGCCTTGACCACCACAGGGCAGCCCGCGGCGAGGGCGCTCGCGGTGTCCCCGCCCGGCACGGAGAAGGCCAGCGGGAAGTTGGAGGCGGCATAGACCGCGACCACGCCCAGCGGCACCTTGTAGCGGCGCAGTTCGGGGCGGGGCGGGCTGAGGGAGGGGTCGGCGCGGTCGATGCGGACGTCGAGGTAGGCCCCTTCGTCCACGGCGTCGGCGAAGGAGCGCAGCTGACCGGTGGTACGGGCCAGTTCCCCGGTGAGCCGGCCCGGGCCGAGCGCCGTCTCGGCGTCGGCGGCCGCGACGACGTCGGAGCCGGCCTCGTCGAGCAGGGTGGCGGCCGCGCGCAGGAAGGCGGCGCGGCCGGGAGCGTCGGCCAGCGCGGCGCGGGCCGCCGCCGCCGCACGCACGGCTCCGTCCACCTCCTGGGGTGTGGCCTGGGCCGCAACCTGCTCCCGCTGCCTTCCGGTGCGGGGGTCCACACTCCAGACTGGTGTCGCCGTCATGGCCCGCTGCCTCCTGGATCGTTCAGTATTCTGAACGCCGTTCCGGTGGGTGAATGATCACGTCTGCCGGGGACTCTATTTCGACGTCCTGCGCGTGACAAGGGGCGAGCCGGGCGAGCAGAAGGAGAGCAAAGGGAATGACGACGACCGAGCCGGAGGGCCCCAGCGCGGCGGCGCCGGTCAAATCGGCGGTGCGCACGGTCCTGCTGCTGGAGCACTTCGCGGCCCGCCCCGGGCTGCACAGCCTCGCGGACATCCAGAACGACCTGGCGCTGCCCAAGTCCAGCCTGTACATGCTGCTGCGCACGCTGGTGGACCTGGGCTGGGTGGAGACGGACACGACGGGCACGCGGTACGGCATCGGGGTGCGGGCGCTGCTGGTCGGGAGCTCCTACATCGACGGTGACGAGGTGGTCGCCGCGGCCCGGCCCACCCTGGACCGGCTCTCCGACGACACGACCGAGACCATCCACCTCGCCAGACTGGACGGGACGAGCGTGGTGTACCTGGCCACCCGGCAGTCCCGGCACCACCTGCGGCCCTTCACCCGGGTCGGGCGGCGGCTGCCCGTGCACTCGACCGCGCTCGGCAAGGCACTGCTGGCCACGCACACGGACGAGGAGGTGCGGCGCCTGCTGCCGCGCCGTCTGGAGGCCGTCACCCACCACACCGTCACCGACCGGGACCAGCTCGTCGAGGAGCTGGCGCTGGTACGGGAGCAGGGGTACGCGGTCGACCGGGAGGAGAACACCCTCGGGCTGCGCTGCTTCGGCGTGGCCGTGCCGTACCGGACGCCCGCGCGGGACGCGGTGAGCTGCTCGGTGCCGGTGGCACGGCTGACACCGGGGCACGAACAGGTTATCAAAGCGGCCCTGTTCGCGGCGCGGGACCGGTTGTCGGTGGTGACGCGGCGCATGTGAGGCGGCGCGGAGGGCGGCCCCCGGGGCGCGCGGACTGCGCGGGCTGCGTGGGCTGCGTGGGCTCTGTGCGGACTGCGTGAGCGGTGCAGGTGCGGCGGTGGAGGGCGTGGCTCCTCCCCCGCGCGGGGGAGGCGGCTCCCCGGCGCGGGGGAGGTGGCGGGGCGGCGGGCACGGGACCGTTGATCCATGACCACACGGAGCACGCGAACAGTTCCCGGGCCGACCATCCCCCGGCCACCGACCATCCCCCGGCCACCGACCACGCCGATGCTGCCGACCACCCCACGGCTGAGGCGGGGTTCATGAAGAAAAGCTGAGAAGCCCGCCACAATCGGGGCAGAGCGGAACGCCCGGGGCCGCCGGGACGTCTTTCCGGGGGATGAACAAGACGATCAGGCGTGCGTCGGTCTTCTGTCTGCTTCTGGTGCTGGCCCTGCTGGTCCGCGTCACCTGGGTGCAGGCATACCAAGGCCAGGCCCTCGCAGACGACAAGCACAACCGGCGGAACCTCATCGGGCAGTACGAGAACCCGCTGGGCAACATCATCGTGGGCGGGGAGGCGATCACGGGCTCGACGAAGACGGGCGGAAAGGACTTCGGCTACAAGCGGACCTATGTGGACGGGCCGCTGTACGCGCCGGTCACCGGCTTCAGTTCCCAGGCCTTCGGCACGAGCATGCTGGAGGGCGTCTACAAGAACGTGCTCAACGGCTCCGACAGCCGGCTGAAGACCATGATGGACATGCTCACCAACAAGCGGGCCGCCCCCGGCAACGTGCTGACCACCATCGACAAGGACGTACAGAAGGCGGCCTACGACGCCCTGCAGGGCAAGCAGGGCGCCGCCGTGGCCCTGGACCCGGCGACGGGGGAGATCCTCGCGGTCGTCAACAACCCCTCCTTCGACCCCGGCCGGATCGCCGGCGCCAACGACACCGCTGCCTGGGAGGAGCTGTCCGCCGACCAGGGCAAGGCCATGGAGAACGTGGCGCTGCGCAAGCCGCAGGCGCCCGGTTCCACCTTCAAACTGGTCACCCTGGTCGCAGCGATCGAGAACGGCCTGGTCACCGACCTCGACCAGGCGACCGGCGTCGCGGACCCGTACACGATCCCCGGCACCCGGACCCCGCTGCCCAGCGAGGCCCGCACCCCGGCCTGCAACAATGTGTCCGCGCGGACCGCCCTTAAGCTGTCCTGCAACAACGTCTTCGCGGAGCTGGCGTCGAAGCTCGGCCAGGACAAGATGCGGGCGACGGCCGAGAAGCTCGGCTTCAACACCGAGATCGACACCCCGGTGCGCACCAGCCCGAGCAGCAAGTACCCCTCGGCGAAGATGTCGATCGACCAGGTCGCACAGACCGGAATCGGCCAGTTCGACGTGCAGGCGACCCCGCTCCAGATGGCGATGGTCACGGCCGCGATCGAGAACGGCGGCAAACTCGTCGCCCCGCACATGGTCTCCGAGGTCACCGACGCCAACGGGGACGTGCTGGAGAGCTTCAAGGACCCCGCGTCCCGGCAGGTCATGAAGGAGAAGACCGCCTCCATGGTCCGGGACGCGATGCGTACGGTCGCCTCCGAGGGCGGCGGCAAGCCGGCCCAGGTGGCGGGCGCCGAGGTGGGCGGCAAGACCGGCACCGCCCAGCGCGGCGTCAAGAACAGCCTGGACCCGCTCGCCTGGTTCACCTCGTACGGGAAGCTGAACGGCAAACAGATCGCGGTGGCCGTCGTGATCGAGAACTCCGACACCGACCGCTCCGAGATCGGTGGCGGCAGGCTGGCGGCCCCGATCGCCCAGAAGATGATGGCGGCCTGGCTGAAGAAGTAGCCGCGCGGACGGCGCCTCGGGGGGCCCGGGAACCGCCGGTGCCCCCGGCGCGTTCCCCTTCCCATGATCAGAACCGCGCAGCCCGCAGACCTCGATGCCATAGCCACCCTGCACGCGCGGGCGCGCGCCACCTATTACCGGGGGCACCTCCCCGAGCAGGACTACGCGGGAGAGGGCGAAGTGGGGCGGACCCGCGAGGGCTGGTCCCGGGCCGTCGCACGGTCCGCCGCGGACGGTGGGGTGCTGTGCGCCGAGCAGGACGGGCAGCTCGCCGGGGTCGCCGCCTTCCGCACCGAGCGCGGCGAGACCACCCTCACCCAGCTGCACGTCGATCCGGCGCACTGGCGCCGCGGCATTGGCGCGGCCCTGCACGCGGCCTGCCTGGACGCCTGGCGCCGCGCCGGCATCCGGCGGGTCCGCCTGGAGGTCTACGAGAAGAACCTCCGCGCCCAGGCGTTCTACGCCGCCCACGGCTGGCGCCCCGACCCGGCCACCCCCGGCTCCGGTTCCCACCGCACCCTGTGGCTGACGGTGCCGGAGCCGTCCGGTGAGGGGGAAGCGTCCGGGGAATGAGACGGGGCTCCGGCTGGTTGCACCGGTCGTTGAATGAGGAACCGTCTCATTCCGCCGGAACCGGAGAGAAGAAGGATCATGCGCGTCGAGATCTGGAGCGACATCGCCTGCCCGTGGTGCTACATCGGCAAGGCCCGTTTCACCCAGGGCCTGTCCGCGTTCGCGCACCGCGACGAGGTGGAGGTCGTCTTCCGGTCCTTCGAGCTCGACCCGGACGCCCCCCGCACCTCCCCGGTGCCCGTTGTGGAGATGCTCGCGGCGAAGTACGGCCGCACCCTCGACGAGGCGCGCGGCATGGAGGAGCACGTCGCCGGCAGCGCCCGCGCCGAAGGGCTGCCCTACCGCACCGAGGGGCGCGACCACGGCAACACCTTCGACATCCACCGCCTGCTGCACCTGGCGGCCGCCCGCGGCCGCCAGGAGCACCTGCTCGACCTCGCCTACCGGGCCAACTTCGGCGAGGAGCGCTCCGTCTTCGACCCCGAGGTGCTGATCGCCCTCGCCGTCGAGGCCGGCCTGGACGAGGCGGAGGCCCGCACCGTCCTCGCCGACGGCTCCGCCTATGCCGCCGAGGTCCGGGCGGACGAGCAGGAGGCCGCCGAGCTCGGGGCCCGCGCCGTGCCGTTCTTCGTCCTCGACCGCCGCTACGGGATCTCCGGCGGCCAGCCCGCCGAGGTGTTCACCCGGGCCCTGGAACAGGCGTGGGCCGGCCGCGAGCCCGTGGAGCAGTCGGCGGCCGGGGCCTGCGGGAGCGACGGGGCGTGCGCGGTACCGCAGTCCTGAACCAGCCGGGTCCGGCCCGCGGTCCGTGGACTGCGGGCCGTTCCTGCAGCAGAGTGGACGGCATGGATCTCTCCCTCATCGACGCGGTCCGTGCGGAGTTCACGCATGCCACCACCTACCTCAACACCGCGACGGCGGGGCTCCTGCCGCGTTCCGCCGTCGCGGCCGTACGGGAGCTGGCCGAGGCCGCCGGCGCCGGAGTCCCCGCCGGGCACGGCGACTTCGACCGCGTGGACCGGGTCCGGGCGGCCTACGCCCGGCTGGTCGGGGTGGACGTGCAGCGGGTGGCCCTCGGCTCCGCGGTGGCCACGCACGTGGGGCTCGTCGCGGCCGCCCTGCCCCCCGGCGCCGAAGTCCTGTGCCCTGAGGGGGATTTCGCCTCGGTGATCAACCCGTTCGTGGTCCGCGGCGACCTCAAGGTCCGCTTCGTCCCGCTGGAGGCCGTGGCCGAGGGCGTCGGACCCGGTACCGCCCTGGTCGCGCTGAGCGCCGTACAGTCCGCCGACGGACGCCTCGCGGACCTCGCCGCGGTGCGCGCCGCGACGCTCCGGTACGGGGCGCGGATGCTGGTGGACGTGACCCAGGCGGCGGGCTGGCTGCCCTTCGACGCCTCGCCCTACGACTACACGGTCGCCGCGGGGTACAAGTGGCTCCTCGGCTCCCGCGGAGCCTCCTACCTGACCGTCTCGGAGGAGGCCCAGGAAGGCCTGACCCCGCTGCACGCCGGCTGGGTGGCCGCGGAGGTGCCGCATGAGGCCACCTACGGGCCGATGGTGCAACTGGCGCGCGGGGCAAGGAGGTTCGACGAGTCGCCGGCCTTCCTCCCGTACTACGCGGCCGAGGCCTCGCTGGCCCTGCTGGAACGGATCGGCATCGGGGCGGTGCACGCCCACGGCACCGCCCTCGCCGCCCGCTACCGGGCGGGGCTGGCCCGCCTGGGCCACGAGCCCGTGCCCGGTGGGTCGCCGATCGTCGCCGTACCGGGTCTGGCGGGGCGCCAGCCCGCCCTGCTGGAGGCGGGGATCGCCACGGCCGCCCGCGCCGGCGCCCTGCGGGCCTCGTTCCACCTCTACACCACCGAGGCGGACGTCGACCGCCTGCTGGACGCCCTCGCCGGCTGACCCCACCCCGCCAGGGCGCCCGCCACCCGACCCACCCGCCCCGCCCGGGGCACCGCCGATGCCCCGGACGCCGCCGGCCCCGGACGCCGCCAGGCCCGGACGCCGCCAGGCCCGGACGCCGCCAGGCCCGGGGGCCTCGGTCGCCCCGGGCGCCCCGGTCGGCCCGGGCGCCGCCGGGCCGGGACGCCGCTAGGCCCGGGCGCCGCGAGGCCCGGACGCCCGCCGGACGGCCCGGCTCGCCGGCTGAGCCCGCCCCGCCAGGGCGCCCGCCGCCGGCCCATCCGCCCCGCCCCGGGCGCCTCGGTCGGCCCGGACGCCGCCGGGCCGGGACGCCGCTAGGCCCGGGCGCCGCCAGGCCCGGACGCCCGCCGGACGGCCCGGCTCGCCGGCTGAACCCGCCCCCCGCCACCCGACCCACCCGCCCCGCCCGGGGCACCGCCGATCGCCCGGGCGCCTCGGTCGGCCCGGGCGCCGCCGGGCTCGGGCGCCCGCTGGTCGGCTCGGCTCGCCGGCTGAGCCCGCCCCGCCAGGGGGCCCGCCGGCCGGCCCGTCCGCCCCGCCCCGGGCGCCGCCTGGCCCGGGCGCCTCGGGCGCCTCGGGCGGCCCGGACGCCGCCGGGCCCGGGCGCCCGCCGGTCGGCTCGGCTCGCCGGCTGACCACACCCCGCCAGGGCGCCCGCCACCCGACCCACCCGCCCCGCCCAGGGCACCGCCGATCGCCCGGGCGCCTCGGTCGGCCCGGACGCCGCCGGGCCCGGGCGTCTCCGTCGGCCCGGGCGCCTCGGTCGGCCCGGGCGCCGCCAGGCCCGGACGCCCGCCGGACGGCCCGGCTCGCCGGCTGAGCCCGCTTCGCCAGGGCGCCCGCCGGCCGGCCCATCCGCCCCGCCCAGGGCACCGCCGATCGCCCCGGTCGCCCCGGGCGCCCCGGTCGGCCCGGTCGGCCCGGGCGCCGCCGGGCCGGGACGCCGCTAGGCCCGGGCGCCGCCAGGCCCGGGCGCCGCCGGGCGCGGGCGTTGGCGTGGGCGGCGCCGTCAGCTCAGGGTGTCCGCCCAGGCGGACTCCGCCGCGGCCAGGGCCGCCTCGGTTTCTCCGGCGGGCACGGCCAGTGCCGCGGCCAGGGCCCGCAGGCAGTCCTGGACCACGCCGAGGGCCGCCGCGGAGCCGTAGTGGTTGACCCGGACCATCTCCCCGGCCAGCGCCCCGCCCCCGGCCGCCAGGGGCACGGACGGGTCGGCGGCCAGCGCCTCGGCCGCGACCAGCGAGGCCTTCGGTACGCGCAGGGTGGTGGCCACCGGGGCGGCCTCCGCCACCCGGCCCACGTACGGGGCGAGGCCCAGCGCCTGCGCGCCCGCCCGGGTCGCCGCCGCGGCGGCCGCGTGGCGGGCCAGCACCGACGCCGGCCCCTCGGCGGCGATCCGGTCCAGGCAGGCCTCCAGGGCGAGCATCTCCAGCTGCGCCGGGGCGTGCAGCAGCGTGGTGCGTCCGCCGTCGATCCAGCGCTCCTTCCAGTCCAGCAGGGACAGGTAGGAGCGCCGCGGAGCCGCCGGGTTCGCGGCGAACCGCTCCCACGCGCGCGCGGAGACCGACACCGCCGACACCCCGGCAGGGCCGCCCATCGCCTTCTGCGCGCCGATCACGCACAGGTCCACGCCCCACGCGTCCGGCAGCAGCGGCTCGGCCGCCACCGAGGCCACCGCGTCCAGCATGAACAGGGCGCCGTGCTCCCGTACGACGTCGCCGATGGCGGCGACCGGGTTGGTGTTGCCGGTGGCGGCCTCCGCGTGGACCAGCGAGACGAAGTCGATCTGCGGGTGCGCGGCCAGGGCGCCGGCCACCTGATCGGCCGTCACCGCCGTGTCGAAGGGGACCTGGAGGTCCACCACGGCCGCCCCGCAGTCCCGCAGCCAGTTGCCGAACGTGGTCCCGTAGGGCCCGGTGACCACGTTCAGGGCCGTCGAACCGGGCCGTGCGCCCGAGCGGATGCAGCCCTCCAGCGGGAGCAGGGCCTCGCCCTGGGTGATGACCACGTCCTGGCGGGTGGACAGCAGGCCCGCCACCCCCCGCTCGATCGACGCGAAACGCTCCGCGGTGAGGGGCGGGAGGTCAAGGAAGGGGTGGGTCACGGTGGTGCTCTCTTCGTCCGGGGCTACCCGCAGAGCCTACCGAGCACGCCCGTACAGTGCGGCCATGAGCGATCTGAGCGACGGGAACGGCGCGGCCGGCGCAGGCGGCCCGGCCGGCGGGCGCGGCGTACTGCACGTGAAGGGGCGGGTGCTGGTCGGGCCCGACGAGGTCCGCGACGAGCTCTGGGTGGTCGGGGGCCGGATCTCCTACGCGCGCCCGCCGGGCGCCCGGGACATCACCACGGTGGCGGGCTGGGTGCTGCCCGGCCTGGTCGACGCGCACTGCCACGTGGGGCTGGACGCGCACGGACCGGTCGACGCCGGGACGGCCGAACGGCAGGCCCTCGCCGACCGCGACGCCGGCACCCTGCTGATCCGCGATGCGGGATCCCCCTCCGACACCCGCTGGATCGACGGGCGCGACGACCTGCCGAAGATCATCCGGGCGGGCCGGCACATCGCCCGGACCCGCCGCTACATCCGCAACTACGCCCACGAGATCGAGCCCGCCGAACTGGTCGCCCACGTGGCCCGCGAGGCCGTGCGCGGCGACGGCTGGGTGAAGCTCGTCGGGGACTGGATCGACCGCAGGATCGGCGACCTCGCCCCCTGCTGGCCGCGCACCGAGGTGGAGGCCGCCATCGCCGAGGCGCACCGCCTGGGCGCCCGGGTCACCGCGCACTGCTTCGCGGAGGACTCGCTGCGCGACCTGGTCGAAGCGGGCATCGACTGCATCGAGCACGCCACCGGCCTCACCGAGGACACCATCCCGCTCTTCGCGGAGCGCGGGGTCGCGATCGTCCCGACCCTGGTGAACATCGCGACGTTCCCGAAGATGGCGGCGGGCGGGGAGGCGAAGTTCCCGCGCTGGTCCGCCCACATGCGTCGGCTCCACGAGCGGCGCCACGACACCGTCCGCGCGGCCCGCGACGCGGGCATCGCCGTGTACGTGGGCACCGACGCGGGCGGTTCCCTGCCGCACGGCCTGGTCGCCGCCGAGGTCGCGGAGCTGGTGAAGGCCGGGTTCCCCCCGCTGGAGGCCCTGTCGGCGACGACCTGGGCGGCCCGCGCCTGGCTGGGCCGGCCGGGACTCACCGAGGGGGCCCCGGCCGACCTGGTGGTCTACGGCAGCGACCCGCGGGCGGACGTGCGGACGCTCGCGCAGCCGCTGCGCGTCGTCGTGAACGGTGTGGTGCGGGCCTGAGGCCGCCCGCGTGAGGCCGCCGGGCGGCGGACGGCAGGAGGGCGCCGGCCCGGGTCCGCCGGCCTGGACCCCTTCGGCCTGGCCCGAGTTGACGCCACGGTGACATCGGGGCCCGCCGGTCGTTGTGCATGCCCGTGTCGGGGACGGACGGAGGCAGCAGGGAACTCGCGTTCCTCGTGAGGCGCGGTGATTCGAATATGTGCATGGAAACCACCCTTACGGGTGAACTCACGCCGGGTGGACCCCCGTTCACTCTCAGTGCGTAAAGATTCCCGGGTCCGGACCGTCGGCGCTCGCGATGTCCCCCATCGGCGGGGCGACGGCACCCATCTCCCCGGGGGTTCCACCATCTTGAACAGCAACACCTTCCGCATGCCCGCGGCCGCCCTGCTCGCCACGGGGGCGGTCGCCCTGCTCACGGCTCCGCCCGCCTTCGCCACGGGAGGCGGCGGCGCCGGCAGCGAGGGCAGGGCCGGCGCCGTCGTCCTGCGCACCGGCCTGGACGTGGGCCTGCTCAACAAGACCGTGCACGTCCCGCTGAAGACCACCCTCAACGAGGTCAGCGCACCGGCGACCGCCGAGAAGACGGCGCTGACCGTCACCCTGGACGGGGTCGAGAACGGCACGCCGGTCCACGTCCTGAAAGCCGATGCGGCCACCTCCAAGGCCACCGCGGACCGCAGCCGGGCCCAGGCGGAGGCCAACCTGGTCAAGGCCCGGGTGCACGTGCCCGGTCTGCCCGCGCTCTCCCTGGTGGAGGTGGAGAAGGTCACCTCCAAGGCCGTCTGCGAGGCCGGCAAGAAGCCGGTGGCCACCTCGAACGTCCTGGGGACGGTGACCGCGCTGGGCAAGAAGGTCACCCTGTCGGCGGGCGGTCCCACCCGGCTCGACGTCCCGGGCGTCGGCCAGGTCACCCTGGAGCTGTCCGGTACGCAGACCACGTCCACCACGGCCGCGGCGGCGGCCCTGCGGCTGAAGGTGTCGCTGAATCCGCTCAACCTGAACGTGGCGCAGGTCGAGGGCGAGGTCGTGCTCGCGGAGGCCACCTGCGAAACCCCGTCGGGCCCGGCGCCCAGCGGGCCGGCGAAGCCGGGCGTCGCACCGCAGACGGTGGCCGGGTCGCCCGGCGGGGCCGGTGCGGGCGCCCCCGCGGCCGCCAACCTGGCCGAGACGGGCGGCGGTTCGCTGACCCCCTACGTCACCGGCGGGGCCCTGCTCCTGCTCGGGATCGGCGCGGGCGCCCTGGTCGTGACCCGGCGCAGCAAGGCGTAGCCGCCGCCATCCCCTGCGCACCGGGGCGGGGGCGGCCGGTCAGCGGTCCGCGTGCACCAGGCCCTGGGCAGCGGCCCCGCGGGACATCACGGCCTCGGTGACCTGCCGGTCGATGCGGGCGTACGCGGACCTCCGGGCCTGGGGGAGGGCGCCGTCCGAGGCGGCGCAGGACGCGCAGACGACGCGGAAGGGCGGCCCCGTCTCCGACTGCTGCGTGAGGTATTCGGCCTTCACCACCTCCCAGCGGCCCGGGTGGGCAGCCGCCGGGGCGAAGGTGAAGCGGGGGACGGAGGACTGGTTGCCGCGCAGCTTGTCGGCGGGGACGAAGCTGGCGATCTGGTCGCCCATGCCGAAGACCACCCAGGTGCCGTTGACCTTCTCGTAAGGCTGCGGCACGTGGTTGTGCGTCCCGATGACCAGGTCGATGTCGGGGAGCCCGTCCGCCGAGCGGGAGGCGGTCAGCGCCTGCGCCAGCTCGCGCTGCTGCTGGTCCGGGGCGGTCTGCCACTCGGTTCCCCAGTGGATGCTGAGGACCACCACGTTCGCGCCGCCCGCCCGGGCGGCGCGGGCGTCGGCGATGATCCGGTCCCGGTCGACCAGGTTCACCGCCCACGGCTTGTCCGGGGGGAGCGGGATGCCGTTGGTCCCGTAGGTGTACGAGAGCTGGGCGACCTGCGCGCCGCCCGCCGACATCCGAGCGGGTGCCTGCGCCTCCTGCGCGCTGCGGGCGGACCCGACGTGCGCGAGACCGACCCGGTCCAGGTGGTCGAGGGTGCGGGCGAGGCCGTCGTAGCCGTCGTCGAGGGTGTGGTTGGAGGCGGTGGAGCAGCTGTCGTACCCGGCGTCGCGCAGGGCGTCGGCCAGCTGGTGGGGGGCCTTGAAGGCGGGATAGCCGGTGTAGGGGCCGCCGGGGCGCCCGTACGGTATCTCGTGGTGGCATATCGCCAGGTCGGCGGCGGACACCAGGGGTTTGACCCCCGCGAGTATCTTCCTGAAGTCGTACTCCCCGGCCTTCCCGGCGTCCTGCGCGGCCTGCTGGACGATCGAGGGGTACGGGATGACGTCCCCGGTCGCCACCAGGGTGAACGGCTTCCCGGCGGGCGCGGCCCCGGCCGCGTCCGGCCGGTCGGTCCCCGCCGCCCCCGGCTTCGCGCCCAGCCGCTGCTCCGCGACGGGGACGCCGTGCTCCAGCAGCTTCGGCAGGGCGAGGATCCCCCCGGCCACCAGGGCCACCGAGGCCACTGCGGCGCCTGTCCTGACGGATGGCTTCATTTCCCCGACCCCCGGTACGACGTGCCCGTGTGCGGGGGCCGTCCGCGGGCCCCCGCCGACCCGCCATCGTAGGCGCCCGTCCGGGCGAACCGGCGGGCGCCTACCGGGCGGTGAGGGCGAGGGCGTGGTCCAGGGCCTGCAGGAGGCGGCCCGTGGTGCCGCGGTCGCGCACCGCCAGGCGCAGCCAGGTGGGGTCCAGGCCCGGGAAGGTGTCCCCGCGGCGGACCGCGAAGCCCAGGGCGCGCAGCCGGGTGCGCACCTCGGCGGCGGCCGCGACCTGGATCAGGACGAAGGGGCCCTGCGCGGTCCCCGCCACCCGCACCTCCTCGAACTCCGCGAGCCCGGCCAGCAGGTGCTCCCGGTCCAGCGCGATCCGCCGGGCGGCCAGCTCCGCCTCGGCCAGCGCGGCCGGGGCCACGCAGGCCTCGGCGGCCACCAGCGCCGGGGTCGACACCGGCCACAGCGGCTGGGCCGCCGCCAGCTTCGCGATCACCGCGGGTTCGGCCAGCACGTAGCCGATCCGCAGCCCCGCCAGCCCCCAGGTCTTCGTCAGGCTCCGCAGGACCACCAGCCCCGGCAGGTCGGTGCGGCCGGCCAGCGCCTCCCGTTCGCCCGGTACCGCGTCCATGAAGGCCTCGTCCACCACCAGGATGCGGCCAGGGCGGGCCAGCGCGGCGAGGTCGGCCGCCGGGTGCAGGACGGAGGTCGGGTTGGTCGGGTTGCCGACCACCACCAGGTCCGCCTCCTCGGGCACCGCCGCCGGGTCCAGCCGGAAGCCGTCCTCCGCCCGCAGCACCACCCGGTCCACCCGGTGCCCCGCGTCCCGCAGCGCCGCCTCGGGCTCGGTGAACTGCGGGTGCACCACCACCGGATGCACGGCGCCCAGGGCCCGCGCGATCAGGACGAAGGCCTCCGCGGCCCCGGCGGTCAGCAGCACCCGCCCGACCGGCAGCCCGTGCCGCGCGGCCACCGCCGCCCGGGCGGCGCGCCCGTCGGGGTAGGCGGCCAGGTCCGCCAGGCTGTCCGCGATCCGCTGCCGGAGCCAGGCCGGGGGCGTGTCCGCCCGTACGTTGACCGCGAGGTCGACCAGGCCGGCGCCCGCGTCCACGACCTCCGCGTCCCCGTGGTGGCGCAGATCGTGCGCGGCCACCGTGGCCACCGCGCAGGTCGCCGCGAGCGAGCGCCGCTTGGGCACCAGCAGCTCCCCGCCCCCGGCCAGGGCGGCCGCCTCGGCCACCGAGGCCGTGCCGGCGGCCTCGTGCACGCCCTCGGAGGGGTGCGGCACCGTGATCGCGGCCAGTTCCGCCGCGGGATAGCTGAGCAACGGCACGCCGAAACGTTTCGCCGCTGCCATGATCCCGGCCTCGCCCGCCTTGGCCTCCACCGTCGCCAAGGCGGTCACCGAGTCCGGGGCCAGCCCGGCGCCCTGCAGCGTCTCCTCGACCAGGGCGCAGACCTCCGCCACGGAAACCCCCGCGCGTCCGCCCACCCCGACCACCAGCCGCGTCCCGTACTCACCCACCGGGAGTCCTCCCTCCGTCGTCACCGTCACCGGCCGGTCGTCAACACTGTGCATGCCGCCACCCGCGCGCGGACGTGCACGCGGGCCGCGGAGTCGGTATCCAGGGGCACATGGCCGTGATCGTGGCGCTGGGCGCGTTCCTGATGACCCTGGCGGGCGGATGGACGGCGCAGCGCGTCACCGACCGCCGCCACCTCGTGCTGGGCCTGGCCGGCGGGCTGATGCTCGGCGTCGTCGGCCTCGACCTGCTCCCCGAGGCCCTGCACGCCGCGGGCGACGAGGTGTTCGGGGTCCCGCTGGCCCTGCTGCTGTTCGTGTCCGGGTTCCTCGTCGCGCACGTGGCGGAACGCATGCTCGCCGTGCGCCAGGCCGCGCACGGGGCCGAGGACGGCGCCCGCGCCCCGCAGGTCGGCCTGGCCGCGGCCGCCGCGATGGTCGGCCACAGCCTCGCCGACGGCGTGGCCCTGGGCGCGGCCTTCCAGGTGGGCGGCGGCATGGGCGTCGCCGTGGCGCTGGCCGTCATCACCCACGACTTCGCCGACGGGTTCAACACGTACACGCTGACCAGCCTGTACGGCAATGCCCGCCGCAAGGCCCTGATGATGCTGTTCGCGGACGCGCTCGCCCCGGTCGTGGGCGCGGCGTCCACTCTGCTGTTCACCCTTCCGGAGGAACCGCTCGGAGCGTATCTGGGCTTCTTCGGCGGGGTCCTGCTCTACCTGGCCGCCGCCGAGATCCTCCCCGAGGCGCACCACGAACACCCGGCCCTGTCCACGCTGATGTGCACGGTGGGCGGGGTGGCCGGGATCTGGCTGGTGGTGGGCATCGCCGACTGATCTCACGGCCGGGCCGCCGCCGTCTCCACGAACCGGCGGGCCACCGACGGCTCCGCCGCCCAGTGCGTGTGCAGATAGCTCGCGTGCACGCCCTGCCGTACGAAGCCCTCCACGCGCCGCTCCGGATGCACGAAGCCCCAGGCCGGCGCGGCCCCGGCGGCCGGCTCGACGACCGTCCGGTGGAACTCGTGCCCGCGCAGCCGGGTGCCGGCCACCGCGAGCGCGCTGTCCGACACCGCCACCGCCTCGCGGTAGCCCAGCGTGAGCCGCTCCGACATCCGCGCCTCGGCGTCCAGGACCCCGCACATCGGCTTCCCGTCCAGCGAGCGGGCCAGGTACAGCAGCCCGGCGCACTCGGCGGCCACCGGGCCGCCGTCCGCGGCGAACGCCGCGACCGCCTTGCGCAGCGGGTCGTTCGCGGACAGCTCGGGCGCGTACACCTCGGGGAACCCGCCGCCGATCACCAGTCCGCGGGTGCCCTCCGGCAGGGCCTCGTCGCGCAGCGGATCGAAGGTGACCACCTGCGCGCCCGCCGCGGCCAGCAGCTCCGCGTGCTCGGCGTACGAGAACGTGAAGGCGGCCCCGCCCGCGACGGCGACGACCGGCCGGGACCGCCCGGCCCGGCCCTGCGCCTCCCGGGGGCCGCCGAGGGCGGCCTGCGCCGACCACGGCGCACAGTCGAGCGGCGGAGCGGTACGGGCCAGCGCCAGCAGGGCCTCCAGGTCGCACCCGGCCCGGACCTGCTCCGCCAGGGCCGCCACGGCGTCCAGGGCGTCGGCCCGCCGCTCGGCGACCGGGACCAGACCCAGGTGCCGTGAGGGCGCGGCGACCTGCGGAGCCCGCCGCAGGACGCCGAGCACCGGCATCCCGGCCTCCTCCAGCGCCTCGCGCAGCATCGCCTCGTGCCGGTCGGAGCCCACCTTGTTCAAGATCACGCCGCCGAGGCGCACCTGCGGGTCGAAGGAGGCGAAGCCGTGCACCAGCGCGGCCACCGAACGCGACTGCGAGGAGGCGTCGACGACCAGCACCACCGGAGCCCGCAGCAACTTCGCGACGTGCGCGGTCGAGGCGAGCTCGCCCCGCCCGGCGGCGCCGTCGTAGAGCCCCATCACCCCCTCGACCACGGCCAGGTCGCAGCCCGCCGCGCCGTGCGCGAAGAGCGGGCCGACCAGCTCCGGACCGCACATGAAGGCGTCCAGGTTGCGGCCCGGGCGGCCGGTGGCCAGCGCGTGGTAGCCCGGGTCGATGTAGTCGGGCCCGGCCTTGTGCGGGGACACGGCGAGGCCGCGCTCCGCGAAGGCCGCCATCAGGCCCGTGGCCACGGTGGTCTTGCCGCTCCCGGAGGACGGGGCGGCGACGACCAGCCGCGGCAGGGTGAGCGAGGTCACCACTCGATGCCCCTCTGGCCCTTCTGGCCGGCGTCCATCGGGTGCTTGACCTTGGTCATCTCGGTGACCAGGTCCGCGAACTCCACCAGTTTGTCGGGAGCGTTGCGCCCGGTGATCACCACGTGCTGGGTGCCGGGGCGCTCGCGCAGCACCTCGACGACCTCGTCCACGTCGATCCAGCCCCAGTGCATCGGGTACGCGAACTCGTCCAGCACGTACAGCCGGTGGGTCTCGGCGGCCAGGTCGCGCTTGACCTGCTCCCAGCCCTCCTTGGCCGCCTGCTCGTTGTCGAGCTGGGCGTCCCGCTGGACCCAGGACCAGCCCTCGCCCATCTTGTGCCAGACGACGCTGCCGCCCTCGCCGGAGGCGCCGAGCACCTTCAGCGCGTTCTCCTCGCCGACCTTCCACTTCGCCGACTTGACGAACTGGAACACCCCGATCGGCCAGCCCTGGTTCCAGGCGCGCAGCGCCAGCCCGAAGGCCGCCGTCGACTTGCCCTTGCCGGGACCGGTGTGGACGAAGACGAGCGGGCGGTTGCGGCGCTGGCGCGTCGTGAGTCCGTCGTCCGGAACGACGGACGGCTGTCCCTGCGGCATTACGCGGCCCTCCTGGGGGTGCTGAGCGGAGCGGGAGATGTCACTGAGGTACGTACGTTCTTCACGAGCCCGGCCAGCGAGTCGGCCCGCAGCCCGTCGAGCGTGACGGCAGGCCCGCCGAGGTCGGCGGCGAGCACCCCGGCCAGCCCCAGCCGGACCGGCCCGGACTCGCAGTCCACCACCACCGAGGTGACCCCCTCCGAGGCCAGCAGCCGGGCACTGCGCGCCGAGAGGGCGCGCGGATCCCCGCCGAGGGTCCCGGCCGAGGTGGCCCGGCCGTCGGTGACCACCACCAGCAGCGGGCGCCGGCTCGGGTCCCGAAGCCGCTCGACGCGCAGCACCTCGCGGGCCTTCAGCAGTCCGGCGGCCAGCGGGGTGCGGCCGCCGGTCGGCAGCTGCTCCAGCCGGGACGCGGCCGCGTCCACGGAGGAGGTGGGCGGCAGCGCCAGCTCGGCGCCGGCCCCCCGGAAGGTGACCAGACCGACCTTGTCGCGGCGCTGGTAGGCGTCCAGCAGCAGGGACAGCACGGCCCCCTTGACGGCGCTCATGCGCTGCCGGGCGGCCATGGAGCCGGAGGCGTCCACGAGGAACAGCACGAGGTTGCCCTCGCGGCCCTCCCGGGTCGCCTGCCGCAGGTCGCCCGAGCGCACGACCAGGCCGCGCCCGCTGCGCCCGCGGACCATCTGGTGCGGGGCGGCCGCGTGCACGGTGGCCGCCAGGTGCAGCTTCGTCAACTGCCCGCGGGGGCGCTGGGCGCCGGTGGTGCGGCCGTGCGCGGTGCGGGCGCGCGAGCGCCGCCCGGCCGCGCCCTCGCCGAGGCCCGGCACGCTCAGCACCTTGGTCCGGAACGGCGCGGCGGCCCGTACGGCGGCCTGCTCGGGCCCGGTGCCCCCCGCGCCCTGCGCGGAGGGCTGCGGCTCGGGAGCCTGCGGAGCCTCCTCCGGTCCGGCCTGCCGCCCGTCCTCGGGGGCGTCGGCGCCGTCCCGCTGCGGGGGAGTCCCACCGGGGCCGCCGCCGGGCCCGCCCTCCGGCGGGCCGCCCTCGGGGCCGCCGTCGCCGGGGCCCTCCGGCTCCGGGTCCGGCCGGGGGTCCGGGTCGGGCTCCGGCTCCTCGTCGGGGAAGCCGTCCAGGATGCGGTCGAGGAGGTCCTCGTCCAGGCCCGGCGCGTCGAAGGGGTTGCGGCGCCGCCGGTGGGGGAGCGCCAGCAGCGCGGCCTGCCGCACGTCCGCCTTGACCACCTCGGTCCGTCCGGCCCAGGCGGCCAGTGCGGTCGCCGTCCGGGCCATCACGATGTCCGCCCGCATCCCGTCGACCTCGAAGCCCGCGCAGGCCGCCGCGATCTGCAGCAGCGCGCCGTCCCCGAGCCGGACCTGCGGCAGCAGCGCCCGCGCCGCCACCACCCGGGCCCGCACGGCGCGTTCCTCCTCGGCCCAGCGGCCCGCGAAGGCGGCCGGGTCGTCCTCGTAGGCGAGCCGGCGGCGCACCACCTCGACCCGCTGGGCGGGCTCGCGGGAGGCGGCGACCTCCACGGTCAGCCCGAACCGGTCCAGGAGCTGCGGGCGCAGCTCGCCCTCCTCCGGGTTCATCGTCCCGACGAGCAGGAAGCGGGCCGCGTGGCGCACCGACACGCCCTCGCGCTCGACGTACGAGGAGCCCATCGCTGCGGCGTCCAGGAGCAGGTCGACCAGGTGGTCGTGGAGCAGGTTGACCTCGTCGACGTACAGGATCCCGCGGTGGGCGTCGGCCAGCAGGCCCGGCTCGAAGGACTTCACGCCCTCCGCCAGGGCCCGTTCGATGTCGAGGGCGCCGACCAGGCGGTCCTCGGAGGCGCCCACCGGCAGCTCCACCATCCGGGCCGGCCGCCCGGTGCCGGGGCCGGCCTCGTGCGGGCCGTCCGGGCAGGCCGGGTCCGGCGCGCCCGGGGCGCAGGAGAAGCGGCAGCCGGGGACGACGTCCACCTGCGGCAGCAGCGCCGACAGCGCACGCACGGCGGTGGACTTCGCGGTCCCCTTCTCGCCGCGCACGAGCACACCGCCGACCGCCGGGCTCACGGCGTTCAGCAGCAGCGCGAGCCGCAGGTCGCCCTGGCCGACGACAGCGGTGAAGGGGAAGGGTGTGCTGCTCATGAACCGATCACTCCTTCGAGGGGCGGGTGCTGGCGCACCCGCCTCCGCGGTTCGACTGTGGAAAAAGTGCCGTGTGCATCCCGCCCGTGCGGGGGTGTTCCCGCGGAAGCCGCGCTCACGCGCCGGCCGCCCCCGCGCTCCCCGCCCGGGCGGGGGCGCGCTCCCGCGGACCGGCCGTCCGACCGGGCCGCGCCTGCCCGGCGCGCCGGGACCGGCCCGGTCACGGGGCGCCCGGCGGCAGGAAGGGCAGACCCGCCGGGGCCCCGCCCTCGATCAGCCGCAGCAGGGCGCCGGTGTCGGCGTGCTCCTCGACCAGGTCGCCCAGCAGGTCCAACTGCTCCTCGCGCAGCACCCCGAAGGAGGTGTCGGGCGCCGGGACGAAGCGCCGTCCGGCCGCCGCGGCCACCTCGCGCAGGAACGCCCGGCGGAAGCCGTCCGACTCCAGGGAGCCGTGCCAGTGCGTGCCCCAGACCGCGCCGACCCGGCATCCGTCCAGGAACGGTTCGCCGTCCAGCACTTCGGCCACGCCGTGGTGGATCTCGTACCCCGCGACCTCCTCGCCCAGGGCCGAACCCACCGGCCGGGCCAGGGTCTTGTCCACCGCGAAGCGGACGCGCACGGGCAGCAGTCCGAGACCGGCCACGGAGCCGGCCTTCGACTCGACCTCGTCCTCGATGTGCCCGCCCAGCAGTTGGAAGCCGCCGCAGATGCCGAGCACCGGGCGTCCTTCGGCCGCCCGCCGCAGCAGCGCGTCCGCGAGACCGCGTTCGCGCAGCCAGGCCAGGGCCTTCACTGTCCCGCGCGTGCCCGGTACGACGACCAGGTCCGCGTCGGCCAGCTCCTCGGCACGGTCCACGAACCGCACCACGACCCCCGGTTCGGCCGCGAGCGCGTCGACGTCGGTGAAGTTCGACATCAGCGGGACCGCGCACACCGCGACCCGCAGCACGTCCTCGCCGACCGGCGGGGCCACCACCGACTCGCGCACGGCCCCGCGCAGCGAGACCCGCAGCCCGTCCTCCTCGTCGATGCCCAGCCCGTGCCGGAAGGGCAGCACCCCGTAGGTGGCCCGGCCCGTCAGGCCGCGCAGCATCTCCATCCCCGGCTCCAGCAGCGAGACGTCACCGCGGAACTTGTTGACCAGGTACCCGGCGATCAGCGACTGGTCCTCGGGCGAGAGCAGCGCCGTCGTCCCGAAGAAGGACGCGAAGACCCCGCCCCGGTCGATGTCCCCGACCACGACCACCGGGAAGCGCGCGGCCCGCGCGATGCCCATGTTCACGATGTCGGTCCGGCGCAGGTTGATCTCGGCCGGACTGCCCGCCCCTTCGCAGATCACGGCGTCATACGTGCCCCGCAGCTGGTCGAGGCAGTCCGTGACGATGCCGAGGAGCTGCTCCTGCCGCCCCCCGTGGTAGCCGCGGGCGCTCATCTCGCCCACCGGCCTGCCCAGCAGCACCACCTGGCTGCTGCGGTCGCTGCCGGGCTTCAGCAGCACCGGGTTCATCAGTGCGGTCGGCTCCACGCGGGCGGCCTGCGCCTGCATGGCCTGGGCGCGCCCGATCTCGGCGCCCTCCCGCGTCACGAACGAGTTCAGCGACATGTTCTGCGCCTTGAACGGCGCCACCTTCACGCCGCTCCGGGCCAGCCAGCGGCAGATGCCCGCCGTGACCACGCTCTTGCCCGCGTCCGACGTGGTCCCGGCGACGAGCAGTCCGCCGCCGCGCTTCGCGCCGCTCATCCGCGCCGCCCCTTCCTCGTGCCCGTACGGGAGACCAGCAGCCGGACCGCCGCGCAGGCCCCCAGTGCCAGCCAGGTCACCTGCCGCGACAGCCGCACCGCGCGTTCGATGTCCGCGACCTCCACCGGCCGCCCCGCCCCGCCGTTGAGCACCGCCCGGTGCTCGACCCGCCCGCCGTAGGCGAGGGTGCCGCCCAGCCGTACGCCGAGCGCACCGGCGAAGGAGGCCTCCACGGGACCGGCGTTCGGGCTGGGGTGCCGTGCGGCGTCCGCCCGCCAGGCCCGTACGGCACCCGCCCGGTCGGGTCCGGCCACGACCGCCGCGAGGGCGGTCAGCCGGGCGCCGGGCCAGCCGGCCAGGTCGTCGAGCCGGGCGGAGGCCCAGCCGTAGCGCAGGTGGCGGGGCGTCTTGTGGCCGACCATCGCGTCCAGGGTGTTCACCGCGCGGAAGGCGAGCAGGCCGGGGACCCCGGCGACGGCTCCCCAGACCAGAGCCCCCACCACGGCGTCGGAGGTGTTCTCCGCGACGGACTCCACGACGGCCCGGGCCATCTGCTGCTCGTCCAGGGCCTGCGGATCGCGTCCGCACAGGTGCGGCAGCCGCTCCCGGGCCACCTCGGCGTCCCCGGCGGCGAGGGCGCCGCCGATGGCGCGGGCCTCCCGCCCGAGCGAGGTGCCCCCCACCACGGCCCAGGTCGCGGCGGCGGTCAGGGCCACGCGGGCCGCCGGGGGCCGGCTGCGCACGGCGCGCGAGCCCAGCAGGCCCACGGCGGCGGCGCCCCCGGCGCATATCAGGGTGTGCAGGGCGCCGCGGGCGCGGTCGTCGCGCCACAGGGCGCGTTCGACGGCGGCGGCGGCTCGTCCGAAGGCGGCCACGGGATGGCCCCGGCGCGGATCCCCGAGGATCCGGTCGCCGATCAGGCCCGCCGTGGCGCCGTACGCGAAGACGCGGTCGGCACGCATGGTGCAGGTATGTCCTCACTCAGGGTCCGCGCCCTGGTTCGACGTGACCGGCGGCGAGAGTTCCTGGCTCCCGGGGACCGCAGCGCGCGCTCCCCGGTGACAGTGGCGGGACCGCGCCGGATTCGCACCGGACTTCCTCTCCATGCCGCCGTAATGGCCCGGGCAGTCCACCACGCGGCGCGAATGCCGTCAACTCGCCGTTGACCTGCGGCGGCGTACGCGAAGGCTCCCTCCGGGAAGATCCCGGAGGGAGCCTTGGCACCCGCCCGCCGCAGCGCGGCCGGTCAGGCGACGATCAGGTAGATCCCGTACCCCACGGCCGCCGCGACGAGCGCGAAGCAGACGTAGGCGCCGCTGCGGGCCAGGGTGGCGGCGCCGCCCTGCTCGGCCTGGGCCTCGTGCTTGGACAGGCCCACCAGGCCCAGGGTGAACAGGGCCACGAGGGCGACGGTGGCGGAGAGGCTGACTCCGAAGACGGAGCCGAGTGCTGCCCAGTCGATCTTCATGCGCGGATACCTCTGTCGTTCTCGGGGTCAGACCGCTGCGGCGGAGGACGCCGGGGTCGCCGGGGCCGCCGTCGCGGCCGGGATGGTGGCCCGCAGGTCCTCGTCGGCCGAGGCGGCGGCGGCTGCGGTCGGCGGGACGGTGACGGCGGCCATGGCCGTGGTGACGACGCCCGCGTCCTCGGTGGCGGCCGGCGGGACGTCGTTCACGTTGTGGTGGTCGACGACCTGGCGGCGGGAGACGACCCAGATGGCGAAGCAGGACGCGACCAGGAAGACCGCGACGGCGGCGACGCCGACGTCGCCGGTGCGCATGACCAGTTCGGCACCGGCGGCGACGAGGGCGGCGGCCGGCAGGGTCAGGCCCCAGGCGATGAACATGCGGCTGGCGGTGGACCAGCGGACCACACCGCCCTTGCGTCCCAGGCCCGAGCCCATCACGGCGCCGGAGCACGCGTGGGTGGTGGAGAGGGAGAAGCCGAGGGTGGAGGAGGCCAGGATGACGCTCGCGGCCGAGGTCTGGGCGGCGAAGCCCTGCTGCGGCTGGAGGTCGGTCAGGCCCGAGCCCATGGTGCGGATGATGCGCCAGCCGCCGAGGTAGGTGCCCATCGCGATGGCCATGCCGGCGGAGACGATGACCCAGACCGGCGGGTTGGCACCGGCCGGCAGGGCGTTCCCGGCGACGAGCGCCAGGGTGATGATGCCCATCGTCTTCTGCGCGTCGTTGGTGCCGTGCGCGAGGGAGACCAGGCCGGCGGAGGCGATCTGGCCGGCGCGGTAGCCCTTGGCCGAGGTCTTCTCGCCGACCTGGCGGCCCAGCCGGTACGTGACCTTGGTGGCGAGCATGGCGGCCACACCGGCCACGATCGGCGCGGCGATCGCGGGGATCAGGACCTTGGTGACCACCACGCTGCCGTTGACGGCGCCGATGCCGGCGGAAGCGACCGCGGCACCGATCAGGCCGCCCATCAGGGCGTGGGAGGAGCTGGAGGGCAGGCCGACCAGCCAGGTGACGAGGTTCCAGAGGATCGCTCCGACCAGGGCGGCGAAGATCACCTCTGGCTGGATGCCTTCCTCGTTGACGAGGCCCTTGGAGATCGTCTTGGCGACCTCCACGGACATGAACGCGCCGACGAGGTTGAGCACGGCGGACATGGCCACCGCCGTCTTGGGCTTGAGGGCGCCGGTCGAGATGGTGGTGGCCATCGCGTTGGCCGTGTCGTGGAAACCGTTCGTGAAGTCGAACACGAGAGCGGTGATGATCACGATCCCGAGGAGAAGCGTTATGTGCTCCATTTACCCAGGCTTCTGTGTGACGTCAGTGGCTCGGCGACCGTAGGCAACCTGGATGAACGGAAGATGAACTGACACGGGCCGATCGGTGTACTGGGCTCCCGGTCAATCGGGACCTTCGTCCCGATTCTGCCGCAGATCTGGCGATTAATGCACGTCAAAGCCGGGTGAACGGTCCCTTCCGTACGGGGCGCCCGGTCTCCCCGGCCCCGGCCCCGGGCCCGGAAAGAGACGCGGATCACTCCCCGCCCGCACCGGGTGGAACGGCGCCCTCCGGTGGCCCGCCGGAGCCCCCGCCCCGACACTGGAGCCGTGCGTACCGCCACAGCGACGGCAGCGGCCGTCCTCACCGCCCTCGTGGGTGCCGGCGCCGCCGCGGTCGCGGCCGGCCGGTACGCCGCCGACGCCGCCCTGCGGCCCGAACCCGGCAGGCCCCTGCCCGGCAGCCACCGCCTCAGCGTCCACGCCGCCGGGGACGGCCGGGTCACCCTGACCCGCTCGCTCGGCTCCCTGCGGCCCGGGGTCCACGGCCTGGACGCCCCGGGGGTGCACGCCGCCGTCGGACCCGTCCTCACCGACGCCCCGCACGGGCCCGACACCGTCGTGCGCAGCCTGCTCTCCGTCAGCCACGGCAGCCTCGACCCCGGCACCCGCGTCACCCTCACGCCCCAGGTGCACCTCGGCAACCCGCGCACCGCCCTCGGGCTCGACCACGCCGACGTGGACGTGCCCGGGGAGCTCGGTGCCCTGCCCGCCTGGTTCGTGCCCGCGGCCCGGGACACCTGGGTGATCACCGTGCACGGGCTCGGCGCCACCCGCGAGCACCCGATGGTCGTCATGCCCTTCCTGCACCGCCACCGGCTGCCCGTCCTCGACCTGGCCTACCGGGGCGACCTCGGCGCCCCCGCCTCCCCGGACCGCCTCGGTCACCTCGGCGAGTCCGAGTGGCGGGACCTGGACGCCGCCATCCGCTACGCCCTGCGGTACGGCGCCCGGCGCGTGATCCTCCACGGCTGGTCCACCGGCGCCACCATGGCCCTGCACGCCGCCGAGCGCTCGGCGCTCGCCGGCCGGATCGCCGGGCTGGTCCTCGACTCGCCCGTGCTCGACTGGCACGCCACCCTGCGCGGGCTCGCCGCGGCCCGCCGGACCCCGGCCGCCGTCCTGCCGCTCGCCGTGCGCGCCGCCGAGGGCCGGGCCGGGCTGCGCGCCGACCGGCGGCCCCCGGGCGCCGACCCGGCCGGCCTGCGGATGCCCGTCCTGATCGTGCACGGCCCCGACGACACGCTCGCCCCCTGGGAGCCCTCCCGCCGGCTCGCCGCCGCCCGACCCGACCTCGTCACCCTGCACACCGTGCGCGGAGCCGGGCACGGCGCGATGTGGAACGCCGACCCCGACGGGTACGAGGAGGCCCTGCGCCGCTTCCTCACCCCCCTCATGTGAAGACCCGTCACCGGTGAAGGCCCGTCACCGGTGAAGGCGGTGTGCCGGACCGGGGGCGGGCGGGCGGCTTGTCCAGGTCTGTGACCCCTCCGCCGGCAGAAGCCGCCGGTTCCGTTTGGGCTTTCGGCCAGTGACGGGCGAGACTGCTTCCGTGACGTCCCGAAAGCCTGATGAGCAGTTGGCTCGCGACTCCAGACTCCGACTCGTCTCCCCGCGTTCCGTAGCGGCGGCCCGCAAGGCGGTGACCGACCGGCGTACCAGGACGGCCCCGCGGCCTCCGGCCGGCACGCCCGCCACGGCGGACCTCGCGAACCGGGCCCGGGCCTCGCTGGCCGACGCCGTACGCCTGACCCGCTGGGCCGAGCGCAACCTCGGCGCCGGGGACGGGGGCCGCCCCGCACCGGCGGGCGCCCTGCCCGCCGCCGACGTCGAACGGGCCGCGGAGGAACTCCGCCTGACGCACGGCCAGATCCGGGTCGGCTGGGACCGCGCCCGCCTCGCCGGACTCGTCGAGGTGCACGGCGGCCACGCCCGGCCCGGCTGGCGGCTGCGCGCCTGGGACCGCGACGACACCGCGGTCCTGCGCGGCTGGGTCGCCCTCTTCGACGCCTGGTCGCTGGTCCACCCGGCGCCCGCGGACATCGCGCCCGCGGTCGTCGCCGAGGTGGTCGAGGCCATGCCCCAGCTGCTGTCCCTGCTCCAGCTGTCGGCCGGCCCCGTGACCGTCCCCGACCTGCTGGACCTGCTCGGGCAGCGGGTCACCGAACTGCGCGACGAACGCTGCGAGGTGCCCTACGAAGGCCTCCCGCAGCAGGAGGCCCGCCCCACCGCCGAGGCCCCGCAGGCCGCGGCTGCCGCGCAGCCGGCGTCCGGCGCCCCGGCCGGTCCCGCCGCGCCCCCCGTACCCCTGGCCCGGCTGCTGCGCTGGGCACTCGGCGGACTCGCCGCCGTGGACGCCGTCACCCTCGGCCCCGCGCAGGCCGCACTCACCCCGCTCGGCAGCTGGGCCGTGTGGGTCAAGCTCGAGCAGATCTGCGTCGCCGCGCAGAGCCCCGCGGGGAACATCGAGCAGTCCGCCGCCGCCATGCTGCACGGCTGCGCCCGGCTGACTCCCGGCCCGGCCCGCGCCGAGTACCGGGCCTGGCTCGCCGCCCGGCCCGTCGGCCACGCCGTCAGCGAGCTGCTGCACGCCGCCCGGGGCGAGGACGCACTGCTGCGCGGCCTGGCCTTCGAAGCCCTCCGCGTCGTGGGCGCCCCCGCCGAGCCCGAGGTGCGCGCCGCCGTGCGCGAACCCACCCTGCGCCCCTACGCCCTGCTGTGGCTCGCCGAGCACGACGGGGTCGACCCCGACGAGGCCCAGGAGGTCCTCACCGCGGAGGAGTCGACCTGGCTCTGGGTGGACACCGCGGCCGCCATCGCCGACCACGGCGAAGCCGAGCTGCTGGCCCGCCATCTGGACTCCGCCGTCCGCACCACCGTCCCCCGGCTGCTGGACGAGGTACGGGCGGTCGGGCACCCGCGCACCGTGCAGGTCCTGGTCGCGCTGGCCGCCGCCCACCCGGACCCGGCCCTGGCCAAGGCGGTCCGCCGGGCCGCCTTCCAGGTCCACACCGGCGGGGTCTGAACCACCCGCGGGCGCCCCGGCGGCCGGGGCGCCCGCGGCGAGGTCCGGCCCCGGGGCCGGGCGCGCCCCTACTGGCCCTGCGGGGCGTACGTCCCGAAGCTCCAGATGTTGCCCTCGCCGTCCCGGGCCATGTAGTCGCGGGAGCCGTACTCCTGGTCGGCGGGCGCCATCAGGATCTCCACGCCGTGCTCGACGGCCCTGCGGTGGTGGGCGTCCACGTCGTCGACCACCACGTAGACCCCCGCCGGGCCGGCGCCCTCCATGGCCTGGTCGAAGAGCCCGCCCCGGCCCTTGCTGCCGAGCATCACCGCGCCGTCGCCGTACCACAGCTCGGCGTGCATGACCGTGCCGTCTTCCCCTTCGTAGACGGCGGACCGGGTGAAGCCGAACGCCTCCGTCAGCAGCTTGATCGCCGCCGCCGCATCGCGGTAGAGCAGGGTCGGACAGATGGACGGAACGCCTGCCATGGCCATCACTCCTTCTCGTGCCGGTGCCGTGCCTGTGGCCCACGGCACAGCATGGCAGCCGCGGCCGGCCCTCAGCGGAAGGTGTTGCACTGGGCCATGTCGCCCGTCCGGTAGCCCTGGTAGAACCACTGTTGGCGCTGCTCGGCCGATCCGTGCGTCCAGGACTCCGGGGTCACCCGGCCCTGGAACTTCTCCTGGATCCGGTCGTCGCCGACCGCCGCCGCCGCGTCCAGCCCGTCCTTGATGTCCTGGTCGGTCAGGCTGGTGATCAGCGGCCGGCCCGTGGACTCGTCCGGGGTCCGCGTCGCGTTGCGCGCCCACACCCCGGCGTAGCAGTCGGCCTGCAGCTCCACCTTGACCGCGTTGCTGTCCGCGCCCTGCCGGCCGTCCTGGGACCGCTGGAGGGTGCCCGTCAGGTTCTGGATGTGGTGCCCGTACTCGTGGGCGACCACGTACGCCTGCGCGAAGGGGCCGCCGGTCGCGCCGAACTTCGTCCGCAGGTCGTCGAAGAAGCCCAGGTCGAGGTAGACCTGCCGGTCGCCGGGGCAGTAGAAGGGGCCGACCGCCGCGGTGGCCGCGCCGCAGGCGGTGCTCACCCGGCCGGTGAAGAAGACCGTGGACGCCGGGGAGTACCGGCCCCCGCGGCGGGTGAGCTCCTGCCTCCAGAAGTCCTGGGTGCTGTTGACCACCGCGACCAGCCGGCAGTCCTCCCGTGCGTTCGCGTCCTGGCCCGTCCGGCAGGCCTGCTGCACCTGGGTCACCGAGGAAGCCGCCGGGTCGGGCTCCTGGTCCCCGGAGGACAGGCCCAGCTGGTCCGGCCCCACACCGAACAGCAGCCCCAGCACCAGCGCGACGAAGCCGATGATCCCGCCGCCGATCGTGGCCCTCCCGCCCGGGACGCGGCTCCCGCGTACGTCCTTGACCTCGGACGTGTCCAGATTGGCGTTGTCGTCGAACTGCATCCCGCACCGCCCTCGCATCCTCGTGGTCCGCCTTGCGGCGAGTATCGACCCATTCATCCCGGCACGCCCCCCGGCCCGCCCGTGGGCCCGCTGGGCCGTACGGGGGACGCGGAGGGTGCGGCCGGGGCCATCGCACGGGTACCCCGCAGCCCGGCAAGTAGTTGCGCAGCCCCGGTAGAATGTCTGTCATGGCAAATCTCCTCGCGGATTAGCGGCGTAGAAGCTTCGCGTCCTGCCCCCCTTCCGCCGTCCCCACCGCCCTGGAGTATTTCCGTGATCACCGCCACCGGCGTCGAGCTGCGCGCCGGCGCCCGCATCCTCATCGAGTCCGCCTCCTTCCGCGTCGCCAAGGGCGACCGCATCGGCCTCGTCGGCCGCAACGGAGCGGGCAAGACCACCCTCACCAAGTGCCTCGCGGGCGAGGGCCAGCCCGCCGCCGGCTCCATCGCCCGCTCCGGCGAGGTCGGCTACCTCCCGCAGGACCCCCGCACCGGGGACCTCGACGTGCTGGCCCGCGACCGGATCCTGTCCGCCCGCGGGCTCGACGTCCTGCTGAAGAAGATGCGGATGAACGAGGAGCGCATCTCCACCGGCTCCGGCGCCACCCGCGAGAAGGCGCTGCGGCAGTACGAGCGCCAGGAGACCGAGTTCCTGACCAAGGGCGGTTACGCCGCCGAGTCCGAGGCCGCGACCATCTCGGCCGCCCTCGGCCTGCCCGACCGGGTGCTCGGCCAGCCGCTGCACACCCTGTCCGGCGGTCAGCGCCGCCGCGTCGAGCTCGCCCGCATCCTCTTCTCGGACGCCGACACCCTGCTCCTCGACGAGCCGACCAACCACCTGGACGCCGACTCCATCGTGTGGCTGCGCGACTACCTGAAGAACTACCGCGGCGGCTTCATCGTGATCTCCCACGACGTCGACCTGGTCGAGACGGTCGTGAACAAGGTCTTCTACCTGGACGCCAACCGCGCCCAGATCGACGTCTACAACATGGGCTGGAAGCTCTACCAGCAGCAGCGCGAGGCCGACGAGAAGCGCCGCAAGCGCGAGCGCCAGAACGCGGAGAAGAAGGCCGCGGCCCTGAACTCGCAGGCCGACAAGATGCGCGCCAAGGCCACCAAGACCGTCGCCGCCCAGAACATGGCCAAGCGCGCCGACCGGCTGCTCGCCGGCCTGGACGCCGTCCGCGTCTCCGACAAGGTCGCCAAGCTCCGCTTCCCGGACCCGGCGCCCTGTGGCAAGACCCCGCTGACCGCCGAGGGCCTGTCGAAGTCGTACGGATCGCTGGAGATCTTCACCGACGTCGACCTGGCCATCGACAAGGGCTCCCGGGTGGTCATCCTCGGCCTCAACGGCGCCGGCAAGACCACGTTGCTGCGCCTGCTCTCGGGCACCGAGAAGCCGGACACCGGCACGGTCGTCCCCGGCCACGGCCTCAAACTCGGCTATTACGCCCAGGAGCACGAGACCCTGGACCCCGAGCGCACGGTCCTGGAGAACATGCGGTCCTCCGCGCCCGACCTGGACCTGGTCGCCGTACGCAAGACCCTCGGCTCCTTCCTGTTCTCCGGGGACGACGTGGACAAGCCCGCCGGGGTGCTCTCCGGCGGGGAGAAGACCCGACTGGCCCTGGCCACGCTGGTGGTCTCCTCCGCGAACGTGCTGCTGCTCGACGAGCCCACGAACAACCTCGACCCGGCCAGCCGCGAGGAGATCCTCGGCGCGCTGCGCACGTACAAGGGCGCCGTCATCCTCGTCACGCACGACGAGGGCGCGGTGGAGGCCCTGGAGCCGGAGCGGATCATCCTGCTGCCGGACGGCGTGGAGGACCTCTGGGGACCGGACTACCGGGACCTCGTCGCCCTCGCCTGACCGGCCCCCGCACGATGATCCAGTTCCTTATGGATCATTCGGCTCAGACGTGATCCATCATCTGAGTGAGACGGTCTCGTACCGTTGCGCGCTCCACCACGGCCCCGGCCGCGCCCGCGAGGGCGTGCGACCGGGGCCGTGGTGCATCCGGCACCCGGCCGCTGACCTGGTGATTCATCGGAGCGGGGGAGGAGTGTGACGGAGGTCATGCAGCGGAAGAGAAGATTCCGTTCTGCTCGGGTGTCCACGGCTTGAGAAATGCGGTTGCACCGACCTTGCTGAATGGGTGGCCAGGAAGCGTGGGAGGGGTGATCATGAGAAGTCCAGAGCGCACTTCCCACGAGGAGGCACGGGTGGCCGAGACTCTGAAGAAGGGCAGCCGGGTAACCGGCGCCGCGCGCGACAAGCTCGCGGCAGACCTGAAGAAGAAGTACGACTCCGGTGCGAGTATCCGGGCGCTGGCCGAAGAGACCGGCCGGTCCTACGGATTCGTCCACCGGATGCTCAGTGAGTCCGGGGTATCGCTGCGCGGCCGCGGTGGCGCGACGCGCGGCAAGAAGGCGGCTACGGCCTGACCCCGGGCCAACCGTCCCAACCGCTCCACCGTCTTCACCTGTCCCAACGGTTCCTTCGGTGCCCCCCGGTCGGCTTCCCGGCCGGCCGGGTGGTTACTGTGCAGTCACTTAGGCCGGTCCGCGGCCGACCGCACAACCGGAGGCATACAGATGGCTCTGCTCGACAAGGACGGCGTACGGCTCACCGTCGACGACTCGGTCGCCACGGTGACACTGACCAATCCGGCCAAGCGAAACGCTCAATCCCCTGCGCTCTGGCGGGCTTTGGCGGAGGCCGGAAGGTTGTTGCCGGGCTCCGTCCGGGTCGTGGTGCTGCGCGGCGAGGGCGCGTCCTTCTCCGCGGGGCTGGACCGCCAGGCCTTCACCCCCGAAGGCTTCGAGGGCGAGCCGTCCTTCCTCGACCTGGCGCGCGGCGGGGACGAGGAGCTCGACTCCACCATCGCCGAGTACCAGGAGGCTTTCACCTGGTGGCGGCGCCATGACCTCATCACCGTCGCCGCCGTGCAGGGGCACGCGATCGGCGCCGGCTTCCAGCTCGCGCTCGCGTGCGACCTGCGCGTGGTGGCGGACGACGTGCAGTTCGCCATGCGCGAGACCAGCCTCGGTCTCGTCCCGGACCTGACCGGCACCCAGCCCCTGACCTCCCTGGTCGGCTACGCCCGCGCGCTGGAGATCTGCGTGACGGGCCGCTTCGTGCACGCCGAGGAGGCCGAGCGGATCGGCCTCGCCAACCTCGTCGTGCCCGCCGCCGAGCTCGACGCGGCCGTCCAGGACCTCGCCGCCGCCCTGCTGGCGCCGCCGCGCGACGCCGTGGTCGAGACCAAGGCGCTGCTGCGCGGCGCCGCCTCCCGGTCGTACGACGAGCAGCGCGCCGCCGAGCGCGCCGCCCAGGCCCGCCGCCTGCGGGACCTGGCAGGCCTCTCCGACTAGGGCGCCTCTGCCGGGCGGGGCGGGCCCCGACACGATCCGCAAGAGACGACCCGGTCGTCGCAGCCACCGCGCCCCGGCACGAGCCGCCGGGCGGCGCGCCTGCGCCCCGTGAGCCCCGTGAGCCCCGTGAGCCCCTTGAGCCCCGCGTCCGCACCGGACGCGGGGCTTCGGCATGACCGGGCCGAACCGGGGCGGGCGCCCGCGGGTCCGGCCGTCCGGCGTAGTCCCCGGGCGAGGGCCGCGCCGTGCGCTTAGTGTGGTCGGGAGTCCGTACGGCGCGGGGTGCGCCTCCCTCGGCGAGGCTCCCGACTCCTCAAGGCGCCTTCCTTCTCTAAAGGACATGCGATGACCGAATCCGCAGCAGGAGGACCCGGGAAGACCCCCGGCGACCGGGGCCGCACGACCATTGCCGACGGGGTGGTCGAGAAGATCGCCGGGCTGGCCGCCCGCGAGGTCGTCGGCGTGCACGCCATGGGCAGCGGAAGCGGCCTCTCCCGCACCTTCGGTGCCGTCCGCGACCGCGTCCCCGGTGCCCAGCGGGCCTCCGTCACCCGTGGGGTCAAGGCCGAGGTCGGCGAGGTCCAGACGGCGCTCGACCTGGAGATCGTCGTCGACTACGGCGTGTCGATCCGGGAGGTGGCCCGGGTGGTCCGGGAAAACGTGGTCTCGGCCGTGGAACGGATGACCGGCCTGGAAGTCGTCGAGGTCAACATCGCGGTCAGCGACGTCAAGCTGCCCGACGAGGAGGACGAAGAGGAGCCGGAGTCACGGCTCCAGTGACCTCCGTGACGCCTCCCACCCTCCGGCGGCCCGGCCGCCACCCGTCCCCGCCCGCCCCGTCCCCGCCCGCCCTGTCCCCGCCCCACTGTGAGGAGCCCGGATGAGCATGTCGGTCGTCGGCCTGGTGGCCGGCATGGCACTGGGATTCGCCGGGTACTTCGGCGGCTTCGGAGCCTTCCTGCTGGTGGCGGCGCTCGGCGCCGTCGGCTTCGTCCTGGGCCGGTTCCTGGACGGGGACCTGGAACCGGGCGTCCTGTTCCGCCCCCGTGACCGGGGAGACCGAGGGGACAGGGGCATCCGTGACGACCGGCGACGGTGAGACCGCGATGACGTCCCCCCGGCCCGTCCCGCCCAAGGTGCCCGCCGCCGAACGGGGTGCCACCCGCATCACCGACCGGGTGGTCGCCAAGATCGCGGCCCAGGCCGCGCGGGAGGTGGCCGGCGCCGGGCCGGGTGGCCCCCCGCACGCCACCGTGACCGTCCACCACGACATCGCGCGGGTCCGGGTGAGCCTGGAACTCGCCTACCCCGGCGACCTCGCCGCCCAGTGCGCCGCCGTACGCCGCCAGGTCGTCCGGCGCATCGAGGAGGGGGCGGGCATGCAGGTGCCCGAGGTGGACATCGACATCGAACACCTGCACCGCTCGCCCGCGCGGCCCGCCGCGGGGCGGGACCGGCGGCTGCGGTGAGCACCCCCGCCCCCACCGCGCCCCCGCCCCCCGGCCCGGACCCCGGCGGCACGCCCCGCCGGGTGCGCCGGATGCGTTCCGCCCGGCGGATCCCGGCCGCCCTCACCGCGCTCCTGGTGCTCGTCGTGGCCGGGCTGTTCCTCTACGACCTGGCCGCCGTGCGCGCCGGACGCCCCGGCATGCGCTGGCGCCGCGAACTGGCCCGGCAGCTCGACGGCCGGACCCCGGCCGACCTCCCGGTGCAGATCGGCGCCGGCCTCCTCGCCGCGGCCGGCCTGCTGCTCCTGCTCCTGGCGCTCACCCCCGGGCTCCGCACCATCCTGCCGATGCGGCCCCCCGCCCCGGACGCCGGCCTCCTGCGGGCCGGGATCAGCCGCAAGGCCGCCGCGCAGGTGCTGCGGGACCGGGCCATGGAGGTGGCGGGGGTGCGCTCGGCGCGGGTGCGGATGAGCCGTTCGCGCGTCGCGGTGCGGGCGGCCTCGCACTTCCGCGAACTGGACGACGTACGGGCCGACCTGGACGAGGTGCTCGCCGTCGGCATCGCGGAACTGGGCCTCGCGCACCCGCCGCGGACCCGCGTACGGGTCACCCGAACCGCCGAGGGGAAGGGATGAGGCGATGACCGGGAAGCTCGGAACGTGGAACCGGGTCCTGCTGGCCCTGACCGGCCTGGTCCTGCTGACCGCCGGGCTCGCGGTCCTCACCGCCCGGTGGCCGCTGGGCGGCCGGCACGAGCCGCTGCTCGCGGCGCAGACCCGGCGCGCCCACTGGCACGCCGAGGGCTGGTGGTGGTGGGCCGTGGCGGCGGGCCTCGGGCTGTGCGTCCTGCTGGCCCTGTGGTGGCTGCTGTCCCAGCTGCGGCGGCCGAGACTGGCCGCGGTGGACGTCGACACCGGCGACGGTGCCTGTGCCGTGCTGCGCGGCCGGGCCCTGGAGGAGGCGGTGGCCGCCGAGGCCGGAGCCCTGGACGGGGTGGCCGGCAGCCGGGCCGTACTGCGCGGCCGGCGCGGGGCCCCCGCGCTGCGGATCGCGCTGGAGCTGGAACCGCACGCCGTGCCGGCCGATGTCCTGGCCGCACTGGCGGGCCCGGTCCTGGAGCACGCCCGCGGTTCCACGGGCCTCCCCGGCCTTGTGGCGGAGGCCCGCCTGCGCGTGGCGTCCCACCGGGCCCGGCGCGTCACCTGAACCCGGCCCGGCGGGAAGCCCGGGCGCCGGGCCGCAGTCCGGTCCTACCGCAGTCCGGTCCTGCCGTCGCGCGGCCGGCCACCGTGTGGGCCGGCCTTGGGTGGGCCGGCCCTGGGTGGGCCGGCCGTCGGGCGGCCGGTCAGAAGCCGTGCCGGTGGCCCCCGTCGACCGGCAGCATCACACCCGTCAGGTACGAGGCCGCGGGCGAGAGCAGGAAGGCCGCCGCCCGGCCGAACTCCTCCGGAGCGCCGTAGCGCCGCAGCGGGATGCGGGACTCGTTGCCGGCGCGGGCGGCGGCCGCGTCCCCCGACAGCGCGTCCAGCTCGCGGACCCGGTCGGTGTCGATGCGGGCCGGCAGCAGGCCCACCACCCGGATACCGCGCGGGCCGAGGTCCACCGACAGGGACTTCGCGAAGCCCGCCAGCCCGGGCCGCAGGCCGTTGGAGACGGTCAGGCCCGGGATCGGCTCGTGCACCGAGCCCGACAGGACGAAGCCGATGACCCCGCCCTCGCCCAGTTCGGCCGCAGCCGCCCGGGCCAGCCGGACCGCGCCCAGGAAGACCGACTCGAAGGCCGCCGTCCACTGCTCGTCGGTATTGTCCGCGGCCAGCCCCGGCGGCGGGCCGCCGACGCTGATGAGGATGCCGTCCAGGCGGCCGAAGCGTTCGCGGGCGGTGGCGACAAGCCGTGCGGCCGCCTCCGGGTCGGCGTTGTCGGCGGCCACGCCGACCGCACCGGCGCCCAGGGAGGCGGCGGCGTCCGCCGCCCGCTTCCCGTCGCGGCCCGTCACCACGACCCGGGCGCCGTCGGAGGTCAGTTCGCGGGCTGCGGCGAAGCCGAGGCCGCGGGTGGCCCCGGTGACGATGTAGACACGGTCCTTCAGTCCAAGATCCATGCCGACACGCTACGCCGCCGTCGCCGGCTCCCGCTCGGCGGATGCGGCCGCCGCCTCCTCGCGTTCGCGCTTCTCCCGCCGCACCAGCACGATCCAGCCCACCGGGACCGCGGCCGTGAACAGCCACCACTGGACGGCGTACGCCATGTGCGGGCCGATCGAGTCGTGGTCGGGCTCGGCGACCGGTTCGGGACTGCCGTCCGGCGGGACGGGGGAGGTGAGTTCCAGGTAGCCGCCGAGGACGGGCCGGCCCGCGAACCGGGCCTGCTGCCCGCTGTTGATCAGCATGACCTGGCGTTCCGGGAGGCCCTTGCGGTCCTTGATGCCGCTGCCGCCGCTGGTCTCGTCGGCCTTCAGCCGGCCGGTGACCGTGACCTCGCCGGTGGGGGCGGGCGGCACCGGCGGGTACGCGCGCGGGTCGTCCCCGCCCGGCACCCAGCCGCGGTTGACGAGGACCGCCCGGCCGTCGGCCAGGACGAGCGGGGTCACCACGTGGAAGCCGACCTTGTCGTCGACCGAGGTCCGCATCCGCACGACCACCTCGTGCGCGGAGTCGTACGTGCCGGTCGCGGTGACGGCGCGCCAGTAGTCGGAGCGCGGGACCACGTGGCCCGGCGAGGTGAGCCCGGCCATGGGGGCGGGCTCGGCCCGCAGGCTGTTCTCGATCAGCTGGTTCTGCGCGACCCGGTGCTCGTGGCGGTGGAACTGCCAGAACCCCAGCTTGATCATCGCGGGGACGATGGCGAGGGCGACGAGGGTGAGGCACACCCACTGCCGGGTCAGCACAAAGCGGTACACGCCCACGACGGTACCCCCCGCCGGGTCGGCCCCGGCGGCCGGGTGGCCGTCCGGGGCCGGTGGACAGGTGATCGGGTACGGGGCTCCGCGCGGCGGGCCGTGCGCGCCGGCGGGCCGGACCGGTCAGGCGTGGTCCTTGATGCCCACCTTCCCCTCCGCCCGGGCGCAGTGCGCCCCGCAGAACCACTGCCCCTCGACCTCGACGCCCTGCCCGATGATCTGGACCCGGCAGTGCTCGCAGATGGGCGCCATGCGGTGGATGGCGCAGGAGAAGCAGTCGAAGACATGCACGGCGCCCTGCGCGTGCACCTCGAAGGACATGCCGTAATCGTTTCCGCAGACCTCGCAACGTGCCATGCGCCGCATGCTGCGCACCCCGGCCGACCGGAACAAGATCCACCGGGGTGAGTCGCCGCGCCTGCACCCGCCCGGCGCAACGCGGCCGCCCCGGGCAGAGCCGACACGATCCGGAAGAGACGACCTGGTGCCGCGCTCCGGTGCACCGCTCCGGTCACGGCACTAGGCGCCCTGCGGTCCGTCCCCGCGGCCGTCGTGCAGTGCGCCGGGCAGCTCCTCGAACAGCTCCTCCTGCCGTCCGTCCCGGAGTCCGCCCCGTGGCTCGCAGGGCGGTCCGTCGGGCAGCTCCGCCTGCCGTCCGTCCCGGAGCCCGCCCTGCTCCTGTGCTCCGTCCGCGGCCCGCTGCCCGGACCGGCTCCCGGTCAGGTCCCCGGCCGGCGCCACGTCCCGCAGCAACTGCGTGAAGGCCGCCTCGTCGACGACGGGCGTACCGAAGGACTTCGCCTTGACCGTCTTGGAGGTCGCCGAGTCGGGGTCGTTCGTCACCAGGAGGCTGGTGAGCCGCGACACGCTCGTCGCGATGTGCAGGCCCGCCTCCACCGCACGGTCCTCCAACAGCTCCCGGTCGACCGAGGTGTCACCGGAGAAGGCGATCCGCATCCCCTGCTTGAGCGGCGTGCCGTCCTCGAAGCGCCCCGGGTTGGGGTGCGGGCAGGGCGGCCGCTTGCGCGAGGGCCGCCAGCCGCCGCCCCGGTACGAGGCCTGCTGGCCGATCCGCGGGGTGACGGGGGAGTCCGACCACTCGGTCAGCGGCCGGCACTCCAGCAGCGGCAGCCGTACGCCGTCCCGCGCGGCGGCGTGCAGCGACGGGCGGAAGGCCTCCGCCAGCACCCGTGCGTCGTCGAGCGCGTGGTGTGCCCGCTGCTGGACCACGCCGAAGTGCGCGGCGAGCGACTCCAGCTTGTGGTTGGGCAGCGGCAGGTCCAGCTCCTTCGACAGGGCGATGGTGCACAGCCGCTGACGGACCGGCGCGGTCTCGGCGGCCCTCGCGTACTCCCGGGCGATCATCTGCCAGTCGAAGATGGCGTTGTGCGCGACCAGCACCCGGTCGGCGAGCCGGCCGGCGAACTCCCCTGCGATGTCCTTGAAGAGCGGCGCATCCTGGAGCACATCGGTCGTCAGGCCGTGGATCCACACCGGCCCCGGGTCCCGCTGCGGGTTGACGAGGGTGTACCAGTGGTCTTCCACGTTGCCCCGGGCGTCGAGCCGGTAGACGGCGGCGGAGATGATCCGGTCGTCGCGAGCGAGCCCGGTGGTCTCCACGTCGACGACCGCGTACCCCTGTGGGTACGCGGCCGGCCACATCGTCTCTGCGGTCGTACGGTCGTCGAGCATGGTCACAGAGGATATCGGCCCCGACCGACAGCCGTGGCCGCGGTGGCTCACCGGGTACGCGCGGCCGTCGCGGCCGGCGCGGCCGGCGGGAGCAGGGAGTGCACGAGGGCCCGGACGGACAGCAGGAAGAGCCGTTCCGGATCGGCCGGGCGGGCCAGGGCGCGGGCCAGGGGCGGGTCGTGGGGGGCCTCGGCCGGATCCCAGAGCTCGCTCTCGGCGGGAGACTGGGCGGGTGAGCGCTCGCGGTTGCGCTCGACCAGCAGGAAGCCGATGACCTGGAACTGGACGGCGCGCACGGCGTCGGCCGCCCGCGCCCCGCGCAGCCCCGCGGCGTGCACCTCGTGGACGAGGGCCTGTTGGGCGGGGAGGAACATCCGCTCGGTGAGCCCGCGTTCGTGGACCATCGCGATCAGGTGCGGGCGGGCGCGCAGCTCGCGGCGCAGCACGCGCGCCACCGACAGGATCCGCTCCGCGGGGGTCCGGCCGGCCGGCCGGATCGCACCCATCTCCTCGACGGTCCGCTCGACCAGGGCGTCCAGCAGCGACTCGCGGTTCCCGACGTGCCAGTAGATGGACGTGACCGCGGTGCCCAGCTCGGCGGCGAGCTTGCGCATCGTGAGGGCGGCCGGTCCGTGCTGTCTGACCAGGGACGCGGCGGCGTCCAGGACCTCCGTGCGGGTCAGCGTGGATCTGGCCATGGCGGACGACCACCCGTCTGTCGATGCGTCAGTTCGGTGCGTGCAAGGGTCTTTACCCTTCATCGACCGCGGTGTAACTGTGTTACAGAACCGACCGAAGGGTGGTGCGATACATGGCACGCGTACGGTACGGAGCGCGCACCGAGGCCGAGATCGCGGCGTCGCGCGAGAAGAGCTCCCGGCTTCCCGACATCTGGTCCACCGGGGTCGTCGCCGTCTGGGAGAGCGACCCCGACGTGGTGGCGGCAGTCCTGCCGCCCCCGCTGAAGCCCGCCGAACGGCCCCTGGTGCGGGCCAACATCAGCCGGGTGGACCTGCCCGGATACCCGCTCGGGGCCGGCTCGGTGGCCGTGGCCGCCCGGCACGGCGAGGTCGAGGGCTGGTACCCGCTGGTCATGCCGATGACCCACGAGCGCGCACTGACCGGCGGCCGCGAGGTCTTCGGCGAGCCCAAGAAACTGGGCGAGGTCACCGTCGAGCGCGAGGGCCTCGTCGTCCGCGCCGCCCTCGCCCGGCACGGCATCGCCTTCGTCGAGGTGCGCGGAGCCGTGGACCGCGCGCTGCCGCTGCCCGAGCCCGTCACGAAGACCGACTTCTACTTCAAGTTCCTTCCCGCCGTGGACGGTTCCGGCTTCGAGGCCGACCCGGTCCTCGTGCACTGCACCCGCAACGAGAAGGTCCGCCGGCTGGAGCACGTCACCGGGGACGTGGTGCTGCGCGAGTCGATGTTCGACCCGGTCGCCGACCTCCCCGTACGCCGGATCGTGGACATCACCATCGGGGAGAAGACCACCGACCAGAAGGGCCGGGCCGTCGAACGGGTCAGTGCCCAGGCCCTGCTCCCCTACATCCACCAGCGGTACGACGACCCGATGCAGATCCTGGACGGGCCGCCCGAGGGGAGCGCCTGAGATGCGGATCGCACCGGGACAGGTCGCCGTCGTCACCGGGGCCGCCGGCGGCATCGGCCTCGCCATGGCCCGCCGTTTCGCCGCCGAGGGGATGCAGGTCGTCCTCGCCGACGTCGAGGAGGGAGCCCTGCACAAGGCCGCGGGAGAACTGGCGGCGGACGGCGCCCGGGTCCTCGCCCGCACCGTCGACGTCAGCGACCGCGACTCGGTCGCCTCCCTCGCCGACGCCGCGTACGAGGCCTTCGGCGCCGTGCACGTGCTCTGCAACAACGCGGGCGTCGGCTCCGGCGCCGAGGGCCGCATGTGGGAGCACGAGCCGAACGACTGGGCATGGGCCTTCTCCGTCAACGTGTGGGGCGTCTTCCACGGGATCCAGGCCTTCGTCCCGCGCATGATCGAGGCAGGCGGCCCGGGCCACGTCGTCAACACCTCCTCCGCAGACGGCGGCATCGCGCCCCTGCCGACCGCCTCCGTGTACGCCGTCACCAAGGCGGCCGTGGTCACCATGACCGAGTCCCTCTACGCCCACCTCAAGGCGGAGGGCGCCCCCGTCGGCGCCTCCGTCCTCTTCCCCGGACCGCACATGCTGCGCACCGGACTGTGGGAGTCGCACCGCAACCGGCCCGAGCGCTACGCGAAGCAGCGGCCGCGCAGGACCCCGTACCGCACCCTCGACCAGTACGAGGCCGCGATGAGGCAGGCCGGCCGCGAGGTGCACTTCACCCCGGTCGAGGAGGTCGCCGAGCACGTGCTCGACGGCATCCGCGCCGACCGCTTCTGGATGCTCCCGGCGAGCGAGCACAGCGACCGCCAGATCCGCGCCCGGTCGCAGTCGATGCTCGACCGGGCCGACCCCGCCTACCTGGAAAGCTTCATCCTCGACTGAGGAGCCACGCAGTGAGTGACATACCGTACGAAGAGCCGTACCTGATCATCTCCTCCGACTGCCACGCAGGGCTGCCCACCGAGCAGTACCGCCCCTACCTGGACTCCCGCTTCCACCGCGCCTTCGACGAGTTCCTCGGCGGGCGTGACGCCCGCCGTGCGGAGGCGACCCGGCTCGGAATCCGCAACGAGGCCTTCGCCGAGAAGTGGTTCCACGACCACGAAGAGGGCCTCAAGGGCGGCTGGGACATCGCCCGGCGCCTGAAGGAACTCGACGGGGACGGGGTCGCCGCCGAGGTCGTCTTCCCCGACGCGGACGCCGTCGACAGCCAGACCGCCGCTCCCTTCGGGGTGGGCCTGGGCCTCTCCGGCGACCAGGACCCCGAGCTGGGCATGGCGGGCGCACAGGCGCACAACCGCTGGCTGGCGGAGTTCGTCGGCGCCGGGAACGGCAAGGACGCGGCGCGGCACTGCGGGGTGGCCCTGCTGCCCGTCACGGCCGAACCGGACAAGGTCGTCGCCGAGATCCACCGCGCCAAGGAGTCCGGGCTCGGCGCCCTGATGATCCCCTCGATGTGGGTGGACAAGGCGCCGTACCACGACCGCCGCTACGACCCGGTCTGGGCGGCGGCGGCCGAGACGGCCATGCCGGTCCTCACCCATTCGGGAGCCGCGCCCCGCCACGAGTACGGCGACCACCTCGGCATCTACGTCTCCGAGGTCACCTGGTGGCCCGCCCGCCCGCTGTGGTTCCTGCTCTGGTCGGGGGTGTTCGAGCGGCACCCGGGCCTGAAGTTCGGCGTCGCGGAGTCCGGCTGCTGGTGGCTGCCGAACCAGCTGTGGTTCATGGACCGGCTCTACCTCGGCGCGCACGGCGGCAAGAAGCTGTCCCCGTTCGCCGAGCTGAAGCGGCCGCCGAGCGAGTACCTGGACCGGCAGGTCTTCGTCTGCGCCACCAACACCAAGCGCCGCGAACTCGCCCAGCGCTACGAGATCGGTGTGGACAACATCCTGTGGGGCTCGGACTTCCCGCACCCCGAGGGCACCTGGCCCGACACCCGGAACTGGCTGCGCCGGACCTTCCACGACATCCCGGTCGCCGAGACCCGGCGGATGCTCGGTCTGTCGGCGGCGGAGGCCTTCGGCTTCGACACCGGCACGCTGGCCCCGATCGCCCGCCGCATCGGGCCCACGCCGGCCGAACTCGGCCAGTCCGCCGACCAGGCGGCGGTGGAGGCCTCCTGGGCGCGCTCGCGCGAGACGGGCCGGCACTGGCTGACCGGGAACGACTTCCCGGTCCTGGGGGTGTCGCCGTGACCGAGGGCCGCTACACCGTGATCTCGGCGGACTGCCACGCGGGCGCCGACCTGCCGGACTACCGGCCGTACCTGGAGAAGCGCCACCACGAGGAGTTCGACGCCTGGGCCGCCTCGTACGTGAACCCGTACGAGGACCTCCTCGCGGACACGGCGGACCGCAACTGGAACTCGGCGCGGCGGCTGGCGGAGCTGGAGGCCGACGGGATCGTGGCCGAGGTCGTCTTCCCCAACACCATCCCGCCGTTCTTCCCCAAGGCCTCCCTGATGGCCCAGCCCCCGACGGCGGCGGAGTACGCGTTGCGGTGGGCCGGGCTCCAGGCCCACAACCGCTGGCTGGCGGACTTCTGCGCGGACGCGCCCGGCCGCCGGGCGGGGGTGGCCCAGATCCTGCTGAACGACGTGGACGCGGCGGTGGGGGAGATCCGCCGCACCCGGGCGGCGGGCCTGACGGGAGGCATCCTGCTGCCCGGCGTCCCGCCCGGCTCGACCGTCCCGGAGCTGTACTCGGCGGCCTACGACCCCATCTGGGCGGTCTGCGACGAGCTGGACGTGCCGGTCAACCACCACGGCGGCTCGGCGTCCCCGCCGCTCGGCGACGAGCCGGCGGCGCGGGCCGTCTTCATGGTGGAGACGACCTGGTTCTCCCACCGCGCCCTGTGGCACCTCGTCTTCGGCGGGGCCTTCCGCCGCCACCCCGGCCTCAGGCTGGTCCTGACGGAGCAGGGCTCGGGCTGGATCCCCGGGGTGCTGGACATGCTGGACTACTACCACGGCCGCCTGGTCGCCGCCTCGGACACCGCGGAGTCCAAATTCGGCGCGGGCCTCGCGCAGGCCATG
This sequence comes from Streptomyces sp. cmx-4-9, assembly GCF_046548835.1. NCBI lineage: Bacteria > Bacillati > Actinomycetota > Actinomycetes > Kitasatosporales > Streptomycetaceae > Streptomyces > Streptomyces sp. cmx-4-9. Next base: position 486,477 of record NZ_JAEBEE010000008.1, read on the forward strand.
GGCAAGGGCCCGAGCGAGGTCTGGCGGGACAACTGCTTCGTGGGCGCCAGCTTCATGCGCCCCCACGAGGTCCCGCTGCGGGAGCGGATCGGCCTCGACAAGATCATGTGGGGCTGCGACTACCCCCACGACGAGGGCACCACCCCGTACTCCCGGGAGGGCCTGCGCATTGCGTACGCGGGCCTGCCGCGGGAGGAGGTCGCGGCGATGGTCGGCGGCAACGCGGCCCGGGTCTACGGCTTCGACCTGAACCTGCTGGACGCGGTGGCGGCGAAGCACGGCCCCCTGGTCACGGAGATCGCCGAACCCCTGACGGCGGTCCCACCCCGGGCCACCAGCCCGGCCTTCGCCCGCGGGGGCTCGGTCCGGGTCTGGTGAGGGGCCCCCGCCGGGCCGGTTCAGGGCCTGCGCAGCCTGAGCCGCTCCGGCGCACGGGACGGGGCCCCCGCCCCTTGTGCGAACCGTCGGTAACCCCGATGGATACCGATCGGTAACAACCCCTAGCGGTGCCCCCGAGGCCGCCTCTATGGTGCGTGGCATGCCGAACCTGCCCGATGTCGTGCTGTGGTCCATACCGGCCTTCGTGCTGCTCACCGTGCTGGAGGTGGTGAGCTACCGGCTCCATCCCGACGAGGACGCAGCCGGCTACGACCGCAAGGACGCCGTCACGAGCGTCACCATGGGGCTCGGCAGCATCGGCTTCGACCTGCTGTGGAAGATCCCGGTCGTCGCGGTCTTCACCGCGGTCTACGAACTCACCCCGCTGCGGGTGCCGTTCCTGTGGTGGACGGCCCTGTTGATGCTGCTCGTCCAGGACTTCCTCTACTACTGGCAGCACCGCAGCCACCACGTCATCCGCATCCTGTGGGCCTGCCACGTGGTCCACCACAGCAGCCGGCGGTTCAACCTCACCACCGCCCTGCGCCAGCCCTGGACGAGCGCCACCACCTGGTGGTTCTACCTGCCCATGGTGGCTCTCGGCGTGCACCCCGCGGCGATCCCGTTCTGCTACGGCATCAACCTCCTCTACCAGTTCTGGGTGCACACCGAGCGCATCGGCAAGCTGCCCCGCGTCTACGAGTACGTCTTCAACACCCCCTCCCACCACCGCGTCCACCACGCCTCGCAAGGCGGTTACCTGGACCGCAACTTCGGCGGGATCCTGATCGTCTGGGACCGGATGTTCGGCTCCTGGGTGGGGGAGACGGAGCGGCCCGTCTACGGGCTCACCAAGAACATCGACACCCACAACCCGCTGCGGGTGGCCACCCACGAGTACGCCGCCATCGCCCGCGACGTCCGGGCCGCGGCGAACTGGCGCGAGCGGGCCGGGCGGGTCTTCGGCGGCCCCGGCTGGCAGCCCCCGGCCCCCGCCGCCTCGGCCGCCGCTCCGGCCCCCGCCACCATGCCGGTCGCCCCCGCCACCGCCACCATGCCGGCCGCCCCCGCCACCGCCGAGGCGCTGCCCCCCGTACGGGAGACCACCCCATGAGCACCGCCACGCCGGAAGGCCGGCCTGCCGTTCCCTCCTGGGCCGCCGTGCCCGCCGCAGCGGCCGGCCGCGACCGGCTCGCCCGGGCCGCCCTGGCGGCCTTCGCCGTGGCCGCCGCCGCCGACCTCGGCGCCCTGCTGGCCGACTGGCACCTCGGCCACGTCCTCGCCAAACCCCTCCTGATGCCGCTGCTGGTCCTCCACGTGATCGCCCGCGGCGCGCCCCGCCTGCTGGTCGCCGCGCTGCTGTTCGGCTGGGGCGGGGACCTGGCCCTGCTCTTCGACGCCGAACCGGCCTTCCTGATCGGCATGGGCTCCTTCGCCGCCGGACACGTCTGCTACCTCGTGCTCTTCGGCCGCGGCGGCGCCCGACCGCTGCTCGCCGCCGGCTACGCCCTCGTCCTCGTCACCACCGTCGCCCTGCTGTGGACGGACCTGCCGGCCGACCTGCGCATCCCCGTCGCCGGGTACAGCCTGCTGCTCACCGCCGTGGCCCTGCGTTCCAGCGCTCTCGGGCTGCGGGCGGGGGCGGGCGGGGCGCTGTTCCTGCTCTCCGACACGCTCATCGCCACCGGCGTCGCCGAGTGGCCCCAGCTGCCGCGCCCGGACTTCTGGGTCATGGCCACCTATCTGGCCGCCCAGTACCTGCTGGCCACGGGAGTGGCGGAGCGCAGACCAGGCGTACCGTAGGACGGCCATCGGCCGAACAGGCCGACCGATCCCCGAGCCGGAGGACTGCACCACCATGCGCGCCACCGTCATCCACGCCCCGCGCGACATCCGCGTGGAGGAGGTGCCCGACGCTGCGATCCAGCGTCCCGAGGACGCCGTCGTCCGCGTCCTGCGCGCCTGCATCTGCGGCAGCGACCTGTGGGCCTACCGCGGCGAGGCCGCGCGCCAGCCCGGCCAGCGCATCGGCCACGAGTTCCTCGGCATCGTCGAGGAGACCGGCTCCGCGGTGTCCGGCCTGCGCTCCGGCGACCTCGTCGTCGCCCCCTTCATGTGGTCCGACGGCACCTGCGCGTACTGCGCGGAGGGCCTGTACACCTCCTGCGACCACGGCGGCTTCTGGGGCTCGGTCGGCCATGACGGCGGCCAGGGCGAGGCCGTCCGCGTCCCGCACGCCGACGGCACCCTGGTGAAACTGCCGGCCGAGGCCGTCTCCGACGATCACCTGCTGACCGGCCTGCTCGCGCTGTCCGACGTCATGGGCACCGGCCACCACGCGGCGCTCGGCGCGGGCGTGCGCGCGGGCTCCACCGTCGCCGTCGTCGGCGACGGCGCGGTCGGCCTGTGCGGGGTCCTCGCCGCCCGGCGCCTGGGCGCCGAGCGGATCATCGCCCTCGGCCGCCACACCGCCCGTACGGACATCGCCCGGCTCTTCGGCGCCACCGAGGTCGTCGCCGAGCGCGGGGAGGCCGCCGAGGCCGCCGTCCGCGAACTCACCGGCGGCCGCGGCGCGCACGCCGTCATCGAGGCCGTCGGCACCGAGCAGTCCATGCGCACCGCCGTGAACATCACCCGGGACGGCGGGGCCGTCGGTTACGTCGGCGTCCCGCACGGCAGCGGCACCGGTCTCGACCTCGGGGTCATGTTCGACCGCAACATCACCCTGCGCGGCGGCGTCGCCCCGGTCCGCGCCTACATCCCGGAGCTGCTGGCGGACGTGCTGAGCGGCGCGATCGACCCCTCGCCCGTCTTCGACCGGGCCGTGTCCCTCGACGAGGTGCCGGACGGCTACCGCGCGATGGACGACCGCAGCGCCCTCAAGGTGCTGATCAAGCCCTGACCGGCGCGGCCTGACGCCGCCCCGGACACGCACGGGGCCGGACGGGGGGTGGCCCGCCCGGCCCTGACGCGTACGCGTGGCGGGTACGCGTGGCGGGCACGCGTGGCGCGGACCCGTGGTGCGTACCGCCTCGCTACTTCTTCACGGCCTTGAGCGCGTCGACCACGCCGTGCCCGTAGTAGCCGGTCTGGCCCCACTTGCTCTCGCAGGTGGTGGCGTCTATCAGCACGCCGGCGGCGTCGTAGACCTGCGCCGGGCAGGCGGTCCTGGCGGCCTGGCCCTTGAGCATGGTCTGCAGCTGCGCCGGGGTGGCCGACGGGTGCGCGCTCTTGAGCAGTGCGGCGACGCCCGCGACGTGCGGGGCGGCCATCGAGGTGCCCTGCTTGTAGCCGTAGCCGCCGCCCGGGAGGGTCGACAGTATGCGGCCGTTGGCGTCCGGGGTGGCCGGGACCTGCCACTTGTCGCCGCCGGGGGCCGCCACGTCCGCCACGCCCAGGCCGTAGCTGGAGTAGTACGACTTGAAGCCCTGGTCGCCGGTGGCGGTCACCGTGACGAGACCCGGGAGCTGGGTGGGCACGTCGAGGCAGACCCGCGGGTCGATGGTGCGCGGCACCGGGGTGGTGTCGTTCGGGCTGGTCTCGTCGGTGATCGAGTCGGCCGACAGGTCGTAGTTCTCGTTGCCGGCCGCCGCCACCTGCAGCACGCCCTTGCGCTCGGCGTACTTGCTCGCCCGGCTGAGGGCCTCCACCAGCGCCTTCTGGTCGTCGTCCGTCTTGCAGGCGAAGTACCAGGGGTCGACGTAGTAGCTGTTGTTGGTCACCTCGATCCCCTTCTCGGCGGCGAACATGAAGCCGCAGACGACCGCCTCGGTGTAGAAGAGGCTGGTCCCGGGCTCGCTCACCTTGATCGCGGAGATCTGCACGCCCGGGGCGACACCGCTGACGCCGACGCCGTTGCGCGGGGCCGCGATGGTGCCCGCCACGTGCGTGCCGTGGTCGCTGCCGTCGGCGTACGGGCGCCAGGCGCCCTCGGAGGTGTCCGCGACGCCGCCGACGCAGTTGGCCGACTGGGACGCGGAGAAGTTGGCCGCCAGATCGGGGTGGGTGTCGTCGACACCCGTGTCGATGACGCCCACCGTGACGTCCCGGCTGCCATCGTTGATCTTGTGAGCCTGGTCGGCCTTGATCGCGCGCAGGTCCCACTGGTTGGTCTCCAGCGGCTCCTGGCCGGGCGCCGCGTCCGCCGCCGCCTTGGCGGCGTCCGCCGCGCTCAGCTGCTGCGTGGTGCCCTCCTCGGTGGTCTGCACGCTCTGCAGGGGGGCCGTACGGGTGGCGCCGACGGACACGAACAGGCTGCGCTGGGCCCGCAGCTGCTTCGCGAAGTCCGGGTTCTGGGAATGGGCGACGACGACCCCGATCTGGTCGTGGGCCTTCACCACCGTTCCGCCGGCCCGCTCGATGGCCTTCTTCGCCTGCTTCACCGTGCCGTACGCGGTCAGGTTCGCCACGTACGACAGCTTGGGCCCGGTGGGGTCGGCCTTGGCGGCCGTCACCGCGTCGGCCGTGCTGCCCACCGGGGCGGCGGAAGCCGCTGCGGAGGGCAGGAAGGAGAGCGAGGCGGTGAGCGCCAGGCCGACCGGAACGGCGAGGGCGCGCCGGCGCCCGTTGACGGAACGTGACCCCAGATGAGCCATGGGTTCTCCACATCATCCTTGAGAAGAACCCGCCCGGACCGCGGTCACGGCGGACGGGTTCATGACATGGGGAACCTAGTGCCGGTGTTCCCTCCTGCGCCATCAGTTCGAGAAAGCAGTTCCTAAAGAATCAGCGGGTGTTGAACCGTCCCGACACGCCGGCCGTGCCGTTGACAGGGGGGGGATCAGCGCCACCGTCCCCTCCCGGAGGTTGTTTTGTCCGCAGTCCCCACCGCACCCGCGTCACAAGGAGAGCCCCCCGTGACCACCGAAGCAGCGTCGCCCCCCGGCAGCGCGGGAACACCTCCGGCCGCCCCCACGGCCGAGGAGTTCGCAGCCGTCCAGCGCAGCGCCGAATTCGCCGAACTGCGCCGCTCCTACCGCTCCTTCGCGTTCCCCCTCACCGTGGCCTTCATCGCCTGGTACCTGCTCTACGTCCTGCTGTCGAGCTACGCCGGCGGCTTCATGGGGACCAAGCTCTTCGGCAACGTCAACGTGGCCCTCGTCCTCGGCCTCGCCCAGTTCGCGACGACCTTCCTGATCGCCTGGCTGTACTCGCGGCACGCGGCCGCCCGGCTCGACCCGAAGGCCGCGGCCATCAAGGCGCGGATGGAGGCCGGCGAATGAGCTCTGCTGCCGCACTGACCACGCTGGCGGCGGGCGCCACCGAGCACCGCCCGCTGATCATCACCCTCTTCGGACTGTTCGTCGTGGCGACGCTGATCATCACGATCTGGGCCGGCCGCCAGACGAAGGACGCCGCCGACTTCTACGCGGGCGGCCGCCAGTTCACCGGTTTCCAGAACGGCCTGGCCATCTCCGGCGACTACATGTCCGCCGCGTCCTTCCTCGGCATCGCCGGCGCCATCGCCCTCTTCGGCTACGACGGCTTCCTCTACTCCATCGGCTTCCTCGTCGCCTGGCTGGTCGCCCTGCTGCTCGTCGCCGAGCCGCTGCGCAACTCCGGCCGCTACACCATGGGCGACGTCCTCGCGTACCGGATGCGCCAACGGCCCGTCCGCACCGCCGCGGGCACCTCCACCATCGTGGTCTCGATCTTCTATCTGCTCGCCCAGATGGCCGGCGCCGGCGTACTGGTCTCCCTGCTGCTGGGGATCACCAGCGACGGCGGCAAGGTGGCCGTGGTCGCGCTGGTCGGCGTCCTGATGATCGTCTACGTGACCATCGGCGGTATGAAGGGCACCACCTGGGTCCAGATGATCAAGGCGGTGCTGCTCATCGCGGGCGCCCTGCTCATCACCTTCATGGTGCTGCTGGAGTTCGACTTCAACGTCTCCGACCTGCTGGGCAAGGCCGCCGAGAACAGCGGGCAGGGCGCCAAGTTCCTGGAGCCCGGGCTGAAGTACGGCAAGGACGGGACGACCAAGCTCGACTTCATCTCCCTCGGCCTGGCCCTCGTCCTCGGCACCGCGGGCCTGCCGCACATCCTGATCCGCTTCTACACCGTCCCCACCGCCAAGGCCGCCCGCAAGTCCGTGAACTGGGCCATCGGCATCATCGGCGCCTTCTACCTGATGACCATCGCCCTCGGCTTCGGCGCCGCCGCCCTGCTCAACCGGGCCGACATCCTCGCCTCCAACAAGGCGGGCAACACCGCGGCCCCGCTGCTCGCCCAGGAGATCGGCGGCGGCCCGGACTCCACCGGCGGCGCCATCCTGCTCGCGGTGATCTCCGCGGTCGCCTTCGCCACCATCCTCGCGGTGGTCGCCGGCCTCACCCTGGCCTCCTCCTCGTCCTTCGCGCACGACCTGTACGTGAACGTCATCCGCAAGGGCAACGCCACCGAGAAGGAGGAGGTGCGCGCGGCCCGCTGGTCCACCGTGGTCATCGGCGCCGTCGCCATCGGCCTCGGAGCCCTGGCCCGCGATCTGAACGTGGCCGGGCTGGTCGCCCTCGCCTTCGCCGTCGCGGCCTCCGCGAACCTGCCGACGATCCTCTACAGCCTCTTCTGGAAGCGCTTCACCACCCGGGGCGCGCTCTGGTCGATCTACGGCGGCCTGATCTCGGCCGTGGGCCTCGTACTGTTCTCGCCGGTCGTCTCCGGCAAGCCCACCTCGATGTTCAAGGACGCCGACTTCTACTGGTTCCCCCTGGAGAACCCCGGCATCATCTCCATCCCGCTCGGCTTCCTGCTCGGCTGGCTGGGAACCGTCCTGTCCAAGGAGAAGGCGGACCCCGCGAAGTTCGCCGAGCTGGAGGTCCGCTCGCTGACCGGCACCGGAGCACACTGACGAAGCCGGCACGACATCATCCGAACACCGTGCGTGGCCGCGTCGTACTTCCCTACGATGCGGCCGCGCCACGTCTCGTTCATTCGGGCACCCCTGCATGCCGCGGGCGTCGCGTAGGCTCGAAAGGGGCGCATCCGCGGATCCGCGGGAGCGGCGACCTCTACAGAACCGGACAGGGGAGGGGGCCACAGTGCTTCTCGACACCTTCGGCCGCGTGGCCACTGACCTGCGCGTCTCACTCACCGACCGGTGCAATCTGCGCTGCACCTACTGCATGCCCGAGGAGGGTCTGCAGTGGCTCGGCAAGTCCGACCTGCTGACGGACGAGGAGATCGTCCGGCTGATCCGCATCGCCGTCACCCGGCTCGGCATCACCGAGGTCCGCTTCACCGGCGGCGAGCCGCTGCTGCGGCCGGGCCTGGTCGGCATCGTCGAGCAGTGCGCGGCCCTGGAGCCCCGCCCCCGGATGTCGCTCACCACCAACGGCATCGGGCTCAAGCGCACGGCGCAGGCCCTCAAGGCCGCGGGCCTGGACCGGGTCAACGTCTCCCTGGACACCCTGCGGCCCGAGGTCTTCAAGACCCTCACCCGCCGCGACCGCCACCAGGACGTCCTCGACGGGATGGCCGCCGCCCGCGAGGCAGGCCTGACCCCCGTCAAGGTCAACGCGGTCCTGATGCCCGGCCTCAACGAGGACGAGGCCCCCGACCTGCTGGCCTGGGCGGTGGAGAACGCGTACGAACTCCGCTTCATCGAGCAGATGCCGCTGGACGCCCAGCACGGCTGGAAGCGCGACGGCATGATCACGGCCGGTGACATCCTCGCCTCGCTGCGCACCCGCTTCACCCTCACCGAGGAAGGCGCCGAGGAGCGCGGCTCCGCCCCGGCCGAGCGCTGGGTGGTGGACGGCGGCCCGGCCAGGGTCGGTGTCATCGCCTCGGTCACCCGCCCGTTCTGCGGCGCCTGCGACCGTACGCGGCTCACGGCCGACGGCCAGATCCGCACCTGCCTGTTCGCCACCGAGGAGTCGGACCTGCGGGCCGCCCTGCGCTCGGGCGCCCCGGACGAGGAGATCGCCCGGCTGTGGAAGGTGGCGATGTGGGGCAAGAAGGCGGGCTCCGGACTGGACGACCCGGCCTTCCTGCAGCCCGACCGCCCGATGTCCGCGATCGGCGGCTGACCGCCGCCGACACCCTGCGAGCCCCGGCCCCGGCCGGGGCTCAGGTGCCTTCCGAGCCCTCCGGCGGGACCCACTCGCCCAGCTTCACGACGTCCTTCAGGAAGCCGCGGACGCCCAGGAACTGCGCAAGGCCCTCCCGGTGCTCCTCGCAGGCCAGCCAGGTCTTGCGCCGCTCCGGCGCGTGCAGCTTCGGGTTGTTCCACGCCAGGACCCAGACGGCCGCGTCGCGGCAGCCCTTGGCGGAGCAGACGGGGACGTCGGTACCGGATGATCCGGGCAGGTCATGGGATCCGGGGGATTCGGGGGAGGTCACGCCTCAACCCTAAAGCCCTGGACCGGAAGGGCGACGCCGAGCAGCCACGGGGGGAGCTGCCCGGCGTCGGTCCGTCGCTCCGACGGGGGATGCGGAGCGCGTAGGCAGTATGTCACGCAGGACCCGGTGCGGTGCACCGGAACTTCATGATTGATCTGAGGTTTTCTTGAGGTTTCCCGCACCCAGGGCCGGACGGACCGGCGCCGGGACGAAGTGGGAGGGCAGCGTGGGAGTCGACTCCCGCCCCGCGTTGGCGATGACCACGGCGACGTACGGCAGTAGCGCCCCCGCCACCAGGGTCACGATCGCCACGTGCCGTTCCACGTTCCACAGCACCACGGTCGCGATGACCGACAGGGTCCGGATCACCATCGAGACGACGTAGCGGCGCTGGCGTCCCCGCACGTCCTCGGCGAGACCCATCCGTGCCCCGGTGATCCGGAAGACCTCGGCCCCGGCTTGCTTCTGCCGCTTCGTCCGCTGCACGCTCCACCACCCGATCGCCCGCCGGGCACTCACCGGCCCGAACCCCCACCACGGTACGCCGCCTCCCGCACGGGCAGGAGAGGGGGTGCCCCACCACGGGTGCGCCCCGCCGGCGTCCCCCGGACGGCCCCGTCCGACATGCACCCTGCGCAGCACGGCCCGAGACTGGCCTGACATGCGCACATTGCGCCGGAGGAGGCGACATGCACTGGTTGTGGGCGATCATCGTCGGTTTGGTGCTCGGGCTCATCGCCCGGGCCATCCTGCCGGGCAAGCAGCACCAGCCCCTGTGGCTGACGGTGATCTTCGGCATCATCGGCAGCGTCCTGGGCAATGCCGTGGCCACCTGGATCGGCGTCGCCGACACCAAGGGCATCGACTGGATCCGGCACCTGTTGCAACTGGCCGGAGCGGTCCTCATCGTCGGTCTCGGCGACATGGTCTACATGGCGCTCAGAGGAAACCGGCGCAGGGCCTGACACCCGACGCCGCGGGGGCCGGTACGGACCTGCCGTCCGTACCGGCCCCCGCGCCGGTGTGCGTCCGTTCCGCGCCGGACGGCGCTCCCCACAGGGCCGACGGATCAGCCCGTGACCTCGACCGCGGCCAGGTTCTTCTTGCCCCGGCGCAGCACCAGCCAGCGGCCGTGCAGCAGTTCCTCCGCGGCGGGCACCGCGTCCTCGGCGGTGACCTTCACGTTGTTCACGTAGGCCCCGCCCTCCTTCACGGTCCGGCGGGCGGCCGACTTGCTGGCGACCAGGCCCGTCTCGGCCAGCAGGTCCACGACCAGGCCGGCCTCCGCGACCCGGGCGTGCGGCAGCTCGGACAGGGCCGCGGCCAGGGTGGCCTCGTCCAGGTCCGCCAACTCGCCCTGCCCGAACAGCGCCTTCGACGCGGCGATCACGGCGGCGCACTGGTCGGCTCCGTGCACCAGCGTCGTCAGCTCCTGCGCCAGCGCCCGCTGGGCAGCGCGCGCCTGCGGCCGCTCGGCGGTCTGCGCCTCCAGCTCCTCCAGCTCCTCGCGGGACGCGAAGGACAGGATGCGCATGTAGGTGGAGATGTCCCGGTCGTCTACGTTCAGCCAGAACTGGTAGAACGCGTACGGGGTGGTCATCTCCGGGTCGAGCCAGACGGCGCCGCTCTCGGACTTGCCGAACTTGGTGCCGTCCGCCTTGACCATCAGCGGCGTGGCCAGCGCGTGCACGTGCGCGTCCGGCTCCAGGCGGTGGATCAGGTCGAGGCCGGCCGTGAGGTTGCCCCACTGGTCGGAGCCGCCCTGCTGCAGCACGCAGCCGTAGCGCCGGTACAGCTCCAGGAAGTCCATGCCCTGGAGCAGCTGGTAGCTGAACTCCGTGTAGCTGATGCCCTGGTCGGACTCCAGCCGGCGGGCGACCGAGTCCTTCGTCAGCATCTTGTTGACGCGGAAGTGCTTGCCGATGTCGCGCAGGAACTCGATGGCGGACAGGCCCGCCGTCCAGTCCAGGTTGTTCACCATGACCGCCGCGTTCTCGCCCTCGAAGGACAGGAACGGCTCGATCTGGGTCCGCAGCCGCGCCACCCAGTTCGCCACGGTCTGCGGGTCGTTCAGCGTGCGCTCCGCGGTCGGCCGCGGGTCGCCGATCTGACCGGTGGCCCCGCCGACGAGCGCCAGCGGCCGGTGGCCGGCCTGCTGGAGCCGGCGCACGGTGAGCACCTGGACCAGGTGCCCCACGTGCAGCGAGGCCGCCGTCGGGTCGAAACCGCAATAGAAGGTGACCGGACCGTCCGCGAACGCCTTGCGCAGCGCTTCTTCGTCGGTGGACTGGGCGAAGAGCCCGCGCCACTTCAGTTCGTCGACGATGTCCGTCACGGTTTCTCGGCTCCTTCTACGGATGGGATGGCGGCATGCGGACCCAGTCTAGGCGGGTCAGACCCCCCTGCTGACCGAGCTCATGTTGAAGTCCGGGATGCGCAGCGGCGGCATCGCGGCCCGGGTGAACCAGTCGCTCCACTCGCGCGGCAGGGTCCTCTCCGTCCGGCCGGCCTCCGAGGCCCGCGACAGCAGGTCCACGGGGGACTCGTTGAACCGGAAGTTGTTCACCTCGCCCACGACCTGCCCGTTCTCCACCAGGTAGACGCCGTCCCGGGTCAGCCCCGTGAGCAGCAGGGTGGCCGGGTCGACCTCGCGGATGTACCACAGGCAGGTCAGCAGCAGCCCCCGCTCGGTGGCGGCCACCATCTCCTCCAGGGACTTCTCCCCGCCCGCGTCCAGGGTCAGGTTCCCGAAGCCGGGGGAGAGCGGCAGCCCGGTCAGTGCGGCGCTGTGCCGGGTCGTGGTCAGCCGCTTCAGCTCACCGTCGCGGATCCACTCCGTCACCGGCACCGGCAGGCCGTTGTCGAAGACGGAGGCGTCGTCGCCGGAGCTGTGGGCGATCACGAACGGGGCGGACTCCAGCCCCGGCGCGTTCGGGTCGCTGCGCAGGGTCAGCGGGAGCTCGGAGAGCTTCTCGCCGACGCGGGTGCCGCCGCCGGGCCGGGAGAAGACCGTACGGCCCTCCACGGCATCCCGGGCCGCCGCCGACCACATCTGGTAGATCAGCAGGTCGGCCACGGCCGTCGGGGGCAGCAGCGTCTCGTACCGGCCGGCGGGCAGGTCGATCCTGCGCTCGGCCCAGCCCAGGCGCACCGCGAGCTCCGCGTCCAGGGCGGTCGGGTCGACGTCCTTGAAGTCCCGGGTCGAGCGGCCGGCCCAGGCCGAGCGCTGCCGGTCCGGGGACTTGGCGTTGAGCTCCAGGGTGCCGGTGGGCTGGTCGTGGCGCAGCCGCAGACCCGTCGAGGTGCCCACGTACGTGGACACCAGCTCGTGGTGGGCGAAGCCGTACAGCTCCCGGCCGCCCGCGCGGGCCCGGGCGAAGGCCTCGCCGAGCGCCGGGGCGAAGTCCGCGAACACCGCAGAGGAGGTCTCCGCCGGGGCGTCGGTGAAGTCGGGCGAGACCGGGGTGCCCACCACCAGCGGCTGGGCGTCCTCCGCCGCGCCGGCCCCGCGGGCGGCCGCCTCGGCGGCCCTCACCAGCGGCTCCAGCTCCTGCGCGGTGACGGCGGAGCGCGAGACGACCCCCGAGGCCGTGCCCTCCCTGCCGTCGACCGTGGCGATGACCGTCAGGGTCCGGCCCCGGGTCACGCCGTTCGTGGTGAGCGCGTTGCCCGCCCAGCGCAGATTGGCGCTCGACTCCTCGTCGGCGATGACGACGCAGCCGTCGGCGGTGGACAGTTCGAGCGCCCGCTCGACGATCTCGTGGGGTCGCGTACGGCTCATCGGCCGGCCTCCTGCGTGGTGTTCAGGATGTTCACGTCGCGGAAGAGGGCGGACGGGCAGCCGTGCGAGACCGCCGCGACCTGGCCCGGCTGCGCCTTGCCGCAGTTGAAGGCGCCGCCCAGGACGTAGGTCTGCGGACCGCCGAGCTTCTCCATCGAGCCCCAGAAGTCGGTGGTGGTGGCCTGGTAGGCCACGTCGCGCAGCTGCCCCGCCAGCCGGCCGTTCTCGATGCGGAAGAACCGCTGGCCGGTGAACTGGAAGTTGTACCTCTGCATGTCGATCGACCAGGAGCGGTCGCCGACCACGTAGATCCCGCGCTCGACCCCGCCGATCAGGTCCTCCGTGGAGAGCCCGCCCGGGTCCGGCTGGAGCGAGACGTTCGCCATCCGCTGCACCGGGACGTGCCCGGGGGAGTCGGCGTACGCGCACCCGTTGGAGCGGCCGAGGCCGGTCAGCTTCGCGATCCGCCGGTCGAGCTGGTACCCGACCAGAGTGCCGTCCTTGACGAGGTCCCAGCTCTGCGCCTCGACGCCCTCGTCGTCGAAGCCGACGGTCGCCAGCCCGTGCTCGGCGGTCCGGTCGCCCGTCACGTTCATGATCGGCGAGCCGTACCTGAGCTTGCCCAGCTGGTCGAAGGTGGCGAAGGAGGTGCCTGCGTACGCCGCCTCGTAGCCGAGCGCCCGGTCGAGTTCGGTGGCGTGGCCGATGGACTCGTGGATGGTGAGCCACAGGTTGGAGGGGTCCACGACCAGGTCGTAGCGCCCGGACCGGACGCTCGGCGCCCGCATCTTCTCGGCGAGCAGGTCGGGGATCTGCGCCAGCTCCGCGTCCCAGTCCCAGCCGGTGCCGGTCAGGTACTCCCAACCGCGTCCGGCGGGCGGGGCGATGGTGCGCATGGAGTCGAACTCGCCGGTGGCGGCGTCCACGGCGACCGCGGTGAGCTGCGGGTGGATCCGCACCCGCTGCTGTGTGGTCGAGGTGCCCGCGGTATCGGCGTAGAACTTGTTCTCGTGCACGGCGAGCAGCGAGGCGTCCACGTGCGCGACGCCCTCGGCCGCCAGCAGCCGCGCGCTCCAGTCGGCGAGCAGCGCCGCCTTCTGCGCGTCCGGCACCTCGAAGGGGTCCACCTCGTAGGCGGAGATCCAGGTCCGGTCCGCGTGCACCGGCTCGTCGGCCAGCTCCACCCGCTCGTCGGACCCGGCGGCCTTGATCACCTGCGCCGAGAGCTTGGCCATGGCCACGGCCTGGGAGGCCACCTTGGCGGCGCCGTCCATGGTGAGGTCCACACCGGAGGCGAAGCCCCAGCTGCCCCCGTGCACCACCCGGACCGCGTATCCGAGGTCGGTGGTGTCGGACCCGCCCGCGGGCTTGGCGTCCCGCAGCCGCCAGGAGGCGCTGCGGATGCGCTCCAGCCGGAAGTCGGCATGGTCGGCGCCCAGCGCGCGCGCCCGGGCGAGCGCCGCGTCGGCGAGCGCCCGCAGGGGCAGCGCGGTGAAGGCCGCGTCGATGGAATGGGGCACGGAAGTCCTCCCGGGGTCGGGGCCGGTCGCCCCGATCATGTCGCGCTCGAGGCCCTTGTGCCTACATCTTTCTGTAGGGACTCGACAGAGCCCGTCGCAAGGCCCTGTGGGAGCCCGATTCTCCGCAGGGGCAGTGCGACCTATAGGTTTTTGGTATTCAGACCGCTGAGCGAAAGGGTGATCCGTTGAGCCGCTCGGTTCTCGTCACCGGAGGAAACCGGGGCATCGGCCTCGCCATCGCCCGTGCCTTCGCGCAGGCCGGAGACAACGTCGCGATCACGTACCGGTCCGGCGAGCCCCCGGAGGCCCTGACCTCCCTGGGGGTCCTGGCCGTGCGCTGCGACATCACCGACTCCGAGCAGGTGGAGCAGGCCTACAAGGAGATCGAGGAGAAGCACGGCGCGGTCGAGGTGCTGGTGGCCAACGCCGGCATCACCAAGGACACGCTGCTGATGCGGATGTCCGAGGAGGACTTCGCCTCGGTCGTCGACACCAACCTCACCGGCACCTTCCGCGTGGTCAAGCGCGCGAACCGCGGCATGCTCCGTGCCAAGAAGGGCCGCGTCGTCCTAATCTCCTCGGTCGTCGGCCTCCTCGGTTCGGCGGGGCAGGCCAACTACGCCGCCTCGAAGGCGGCCCTGGTCGGCTTCGCCCGCTCGCTCGCCCGGGAGCTGGGCTCCCGCAACATCACCTTCAACGTCGTCGCCCCCGGCTTCGTGGACACCGACATGACGAAGGTGCTCACCGAGGAGCAGCGCGCGGGCATCGTGGCCCAGGTGCCGCTCGCCCGCTACGCGCAGCCCGAGGAGATCGCGGCCGCCGTCAGCTTCCTGGCGTCCGACGACGCCGCGTACATCACCGGAGCCGTCATTCCCGTCGACGGCGGATTGGGCATGGGTCACTGATCACCATGAGTGGAATTCTCGAGGGCAAGCGCGTCCTCATCACGGGTGTGCTGATGGAGTCCTCCATCGCCTTCCATGCCGCCAAGCTGGCCCAGGAGCAGGGCGCCGAGGTCATCCTCACCGCGTGGCCGCGCCCCTCGCTGACCGAGCGCATCGCCAAGAAGCTGCCCGAGCCGGTCAAGGTGATCGAGCTCGACGTCACCAACGAGGAGCACCTGGCCCGACTGGAGGGCCTGGTCCGCGAGGAGCTCGGCGGCCTCGACGGCGTCCTGCACTCGATCGGCTTCGCGCCGCAGGACGCCCTCGGCGGCAACTTCCTCAACACGCCGTTCGAGTCGGTGGCCACCGCCATGCACGTCTCGGCGTTCTCGCTGAAGTCGCTGGCCATGGCCTGCAAGCCGCTGTTCCCGGCGGAGGGCGCGGCCATCGTCGGCCTCACCTTCGATGCGCAGTTCGCCTGGCCGCAGTACGACTGGATGGGCCCGGCCAAGGCGGCCCTGGAGGCCACCAGCCGCTACCTCGCCCGTGACCTGGGCAAGGACAACATCCGCTGCAACCTGGTCTCGGCCGGGCCGATCGGTTCCATGGCCGCGAAGTCCATCCCCGGCTTCGGCGAGCTCGCGGAGGTCTGGAACTCCCGCTCCATGCTGGACTGGGACATGAGCGACCCGGAGCCGACCGGCCGGGCCATCGTGGCCCTGCTGTCCGACTGGTTCCCCAAGACCACCGGCGAGATCGTCCACGTGGACGGCGGTCTGCACGCGATGGGTGCCTGACGGCCCCGGCATCCGTACGGCGGCGGCCGCGCCCCCCCCTCCCCGGGGGGCGCGGCCGCCGCCTTCGGCGTGTCAGGGCCCCGGGCGGCCGGCGGTTCGCTCGCATGTGCGCCGGCGGGCGGGGAGTTCCCGAGTCGAAAACCAGGACAGATGCCTGCAAACTGTCCACGTCGGGATCTTCCCGGCTCCTGCGGGGAGGAGGTAGGAGTGCGCGCGAGACCGAGCCGGACAGCATCGCTGCTGGTCACGTCGGTGGTCCTGACCGGACTCCTGATCCCGGGGGCCGCCGCCCAGTCCGCGGGGGACGAGCCCGCGCACGGCCCCGAAGCCGCCGTGGCGGTCGTCGACCTCGCGGAGATCCCCGCCGAACCACCCGTACGGCCCGCGCCGGCCGCCGGGCAGGAGCTCTTCGGCGCGGACTGCGACACCGAGATCACCGGGTCCCAGGTGATCGCGTCCTGCCACAACAGCTATCCCGAGACCGACCTGGTCACGCTGCACGTGGAATGCGACCGCTGGTGGGACGTGGACGCCGACGCCGCCCCCGTGGCCGTCGACCCGGCCGGCCGGGTCGCCCTGACCGGCCGCTGCTGGAAGGAAGTCCGCTCCGCCTGGGTCAGCCACCGGCGCCCGTGAGCTCCTGCGCGTCCCGGCCCAGGCAGACGAACGGATAGCCGGCCGCCTCCGAGGCCGCCGCGTCACCGTCCCCGCGCCGGATCGCCTCGATCAGCCGGGAGTGGTCCAGGTGGGCGGCCGGGTCCAGCTCGGCGCCGACGTCGGCGCGCAGCCAGTCGGCCACCAGGTCCCCGAGGTCCGCGTACAGCTCGATCAGCACCTCGTTGTGCGAGGCCGTCACCACGGCCATGTGCAGGCTCACGTCGGCCGCCACGAACACCTCCGCGTCCCCGCCCGCCCAGGCCTTCTCGCGCCGCGCCAGCAGCGCGTCCAGCTGGACCAGGTCCCGGTCGGTGCGCCGCTGAGCCGCCAGCCGGGCCGCCGAGGACTCCAGGGTCGAGCGCAGCTCCGCAATGTGCCGCGGCTGCGCCCCGGCGAAACGGCGGTGCATCACCCCGGCCAGCTCGCTGGTGGCGAGCACGTAGGTACCCGAGCCCTGCCGGATGTCCAGGAGCCCGTTGTGCGCGAGGGCCCGGACCGCCTCGCGGACGGTGTTGCGGGCGACCCCGAGCAGCTCCACCAGCTCCGGCTCGGTGGGGATGCGCGAGCCGACCGGCCACTCGCCGGAGGTGATCTGGTTCCGCAGCTGGGCGATCACCTGGTCGACGAGGGCGGAGCGCCGTGGCGAGGTCAGCGGCATGGGTTCCTCTCGAGGGCAACTGGACAACCAATCATCCCATGATTCTATGATGGTTGGATGTCCGACGAAGAAATCCTGACCATGAGCCGCCCGCAGGCCGGTCGCACCCGCGCCGACCAGCCCCTCTCCCCGCCCGACCACGTCGCCCCCACGTGGCTCGGCCCGGTGCTGCTCGTCGGGATCGTGCTGGCCGCCCTCAACCTGCGGCCCGCCATCACCAGCCTCGGCGCCCTCTTCGAGGAGACCCGCACGGGTCTCGGCATGAGCGGCACCGTCGCCGGACTGATCACCTCCGTCCCCGCGCTGTGCTTCGCCGTCTTCGGCATCACCGCCCCGCGGCTCTCCCGCCGCTTCGGCCCCGCCGCCGTCGTCTGCGCGGGCATGGCCGCCGTCGCCACCGGCCTGCTGGTCCGGCCCTTCGCCTCGAACGCCGCCGGCTTCCTCGCGGCCAGCGCCCTCTCCCTGGCCGGCATAGCCGTGACCAACGTGCTGCTCCCGGTCATCGTCAAGCGGTACTTCCCCGACCGCGTGGGCACCATGACCGGCCTCTACTCGATGGCCCTCGCCGCGGGCACCTCGCTCGCCGCCGCGGCCACCGTCCCCCTGACCGCAGCCCTCGGCGGCAGCTGGCGCACCGGCCTGCTCGTCTGGGCCCTCCTCGCCGCAGCCGCCGTCCTGCCCTGGGTCCCCATCGCCCGGGCCTCCCGCCGCGCCGAACGCGCCGCCGCGGCGGCGCAGCCGGACGCACCGGGCTCCGTACGCGGCCCCGCACACGCCGACGCCGGGCCCCGGATCGTCCGCAGCCGCACCGCCTGGGCCCTGGCCTGCTACTTCGGGCTCCAGGCCACCGGCGCGTACATCACCATGGGCTGGCTCCCGCAGATCTTCCGCGATGCCGGGGTCTCCGCGTCCACCTCCGGCGTCCTGCTCGCCGTCACCATGGTCATGGGTGTCCCGCTCGCCTTCGTGATCCCCGGCCTCGCGGGCCGGATGAAGAACCAGGGCCTCATCGCCGTCACCCTCGGCCTCTTCGGCCTCGCGGGCTACACCGGCCTCTACCTGGCCCCCGCCGGCGGCGCCTGGGCGTGGGCCCTCCTGCTCGGCGTCTCCAACTGCGCCTTCCCCCTGGTCATCACCATGATCGGACTGCGCGCCAAGTCCCCGGCCGGGGTCGTCAAGCTGTCCGCCTTCGCCCAGAGCACCGGCTACCTCATCTCCATCCCCGGCCCGCTGCTCATCGGCACCCTCTACCAGCACAGCGGCGGCTGGGACCTGCCGCTCGCCCTGATGGCGGGGCTGCTCGTCCCGCAGATCGCGCTGGGCGTCCTCGCGGGCCGGGACCGCACCATCGAGGACGAATGCGGCATGCGAAACTGAACGGCATGTCGCCCGTACTCGAACCGAACCCCCAGAACGGCCGCAAGAAGCTCGGCCTCGTCCTCGGCGCGATGCTCGCCGTGACCGTGATCATCGCCGTCATCGCCACGCTCGCCTCCCCCTGAAGGCGGCGGAGCGGCAGGCGGCGGGGTGGGGTTAACCCCACCCACCCCTAGGGGGCAGGGCTCAGGGTGAAGTGGGGTGCGCCCCGGATGGGAACGGCTCCTTCGGATCCATAGATTCGAAGACAACGAGCACGAACCCGCCCGCACACCCACGGAGGCGGCCATGTCGGCCCCCACGCACACCCGGCCCCTCCCTCCCCGCAGCCGCGCAGGCAGCGGCGCCGACCCCCGGCTGCACTGGTGGGCCCTGGTCCTGCCCGCCCTCGGCTTCGGGCTCATGCTGCTCCTGCTCGCGGGCTCCGCCGAGGCGCACGCCGCCCCCGGAGAAGCCGCCGGCCTCCTGCACGTCACCCAGCAGTTCCTGCGCGCCGTCGGCTGATCCCGCACCCGCCGGGGCACGCCGGGCCCCCCGGCAGGGGCCCTCCAACACCTGAGCCCCATGGCCCGTTCCATGCGAAGCTGGGAGCCATGAGCGCCGACACACCCCGCAGGATCGTCCTCCTCCGGCACGCCAAGGCCGACTGGCCCGAAGTGCCCGATCACGACCGCCCCCTGGCGGAACGCGGCCGCAAGGACGCACCGGCCGCCGGCCTGAAGCTCGCCGACACCGGCATCGCCTTCGACCTGGCCCTCTGCTCCACCGCCGCCCGCACCCGCGAGACCTGGAAGCTCGCCGTCCAGGAAATGCCGCACCGGCCCAGGACCTCGTACGAGGAACGGGTGTACGACGCCTCGCTCGGCGAGCTCATCGCCCTGCTGAACGAGACCTCCGAGGACGTCGCGGACCTCCTCGTCATCGGCCACAACCCCGGCATGCACGCCCTCGCCGACGCCCTCTGCGGCCGCGCCGAAGGCGACACCCTGGCGCGGATGACCCGTACCGGGTTCCCCACCGCGGCCCTCGCCGTCATCTCCTTCACCGGCTCGTGGAAGTCCCTGGAGCACGGCGTCGGCACGCTGCTGGACTACTGGACCCCCAAGGACCACTGACCGCGCGGATCCCGGCCCGCAGCCCGCAGCCCGCCGCCCGCGGACAGCGCACGGCTCACGACGCACGACGCACGGACACGCGCGGGCCCCGGCAGTCCTTCCGGCCGCCGGGGCCCGCCCCGTCCCGTATCCGGCCCGCTTACACCAGGTCGGCGGCCTCCACCTCTTCCCGCGTGATCCCGAGCAGGTACAGCACCGCGTCCAGGAACGGCACGTTCACCGCGGTGTCCGCGGCCTTGCGCACCACCGGCTTCGCATTGAAGGCCACGCCCAGCCCGGCCGCGTTCAGCATGTCCAGGTCGTTGGCGCCGTCGCCGACGGCCACGGTCTGGGCCAGCGGTACGCCGGCCTCCGCGGCGAAGCGCCGCAGCAGCCGGGCCTTGCCCGCCCGGTCCACGATCTCGCCGGTGACCCGGCCGGTCAGCTTCCCGTCGATGATCTCCAGGGTGTTGGCCGAGGCGAAGTCCAGCCCCAACCGTTCCCGCAGGTCGTCGGTGACCTGCGTGAACCCGCCGGAGACCACACCCACCTGGTAGCCCAGCCGCTTCAGGGTGCGGATCAGGGTCCGGGCGCCGGGGGTCAGCTGCACCTGCGAGCGGACCTTGTCCACCACGGAGGCGTCCAGCCCCGCCAGCAGTGCCACCCGGGCGTGCAGGGACTGCTCGAAGTCCAGCTCGCCGCGCATCGCCCGCTCGGTGACCGCGGCAACCTCGGCCTCGCAGCCCGCGTGCGCCGCGAAGAGTTCGATGACCTCGTCCTGGATCAGCGTGGAGTCCACGTCCATGACGACCAGCCGCCGGGCCCGGCGGTGCAGGCCCGCCGAGACCACGGCGACGTCCACGCCGATGTGCGCCGCCTCCGTGGCCAGCGCCGTGCGCAGCGCCTCCGTCTCGACGCCGGACACGGCGAACTCCACGGCCGTCACCGGGTACTTGGCGAGCCGGAAGATACGGTCGATGTTGCCGCCGGTCGAGGTGATCTGGGCGGCGATGGCCGCCGTGGACTCCGCGGTGAGCGGGTGCCCGAGCACGGTGACGTGGGACCGGCCGCTGCCGCGCGGCCGGTTGTCACCGGTGCCGGAAAGGATCTCGGCCTGCATCTTCAGGGACTCGGCCCAGCTGTGCACGGTCGCCCGCAGCGAGCCCTCGGTACCGGGGACGGGCTGGGTCACCAGGGCGCACAGCACGATGCGGCCACGGGTGACGACCTGCTCGATGTCGACCACGTCGACGGAGTAGGCGGCAAGGGTGTCGAACAGCCCGGCGGTGATCCCGGGACGGTCCTTGCCGAAGATCTTGACGAGGAGGGTGGGGGCGTCGGAGGTCTGCGAAGCGCTCATGGTGCTCTCACCGTATCTTCCCCGCCGCCGGACCCGGACCCCCGTCCCACCCTCCGGACCGGGGGGTCAGCGCCGGACGAGCAGGGCGACCGAGATCCCGGAGACCTTCTTGAGCGAGGTCCGCTCGTAGCGGTCCTGCAAGGCCTTCGCATGCTCGGGCGGGAGGGTGGTGAAGGGGTCGCCGCCGTCGTCCTTGGACA
The DNA here is from genome assembly GCF_046548835.1 of Streptomyces sp. cmx-4-9. Taxonomy (NCBI): domain Bacteria; kingdom Bacillati; phylum Actinomycetota; class Actinomycetes; order Kitasatosporales; family Streptomycetaceae; genus Streptomyces; species Streptomyces sp. cmx-4-9. The sequence continues at coordinate 507,523 of NZ_JAEBEE010000008.1, forward strand.
CCAGCCAGATCCGCGGCGCGGCGACGGCGTCCAGCGCCCCGGCCGGGTCGGCCGTCAGCGTCGGCCACAGGTCGTCGCGCTGCTCGCCGGTCCGGTCGAGGAACACGTCGCGCAGCGCGATGCGGCCCGGCAGGTAGTACCGGACGCCGGTGTCCACGCCCCACCACACGTTGTGGCCCTGCTGGCCGTACGCCACCGCGTCGCCCGCCCGGTGGCCGGCGGCGACGATCCCGGCCGCCTTGCGGTAGTCCAGCGGCGTGAACCAGGTCACCGGCTCGGGATAGGTGTACGCGGCGTGCGAGAGCGGCCGGTGCAGGGTCAGGTGGTCCGGGACCACCATCACGGCCATCACCAGCAGGGCCGCCACCACCCCGCGCACCCGGACCAGGGCGATGCCGGCGCCGGCCATGACCGCCCAGGCCGGCAGCACGAAGAACAGGTACTTCGGCATGAAGTACGAGACGTCCGCCCGCTGCGAGATCACCCAGATCGCCACCACCGGCAGCACCGCCGCGACCGAGCCGAAGAGGGCGGACAGCCGGCGCTCGGAGCCCCAGGCGAAGGCCGCGGCCAGGAACAGCGCGGCGGCCAGTACCGTGCTGGAGAAGATCTGCGGCCAGATCCCGGCCAGGTCGCTCAGCGTCGGCTTGGGGATCCAGCTGATCTGCCGTCCCGCCTGCCCCTGACCGACCTTGATCAGCGGATACGTCGAGGCCACCCCCAGGGCGGCCGCCACGCAGAAGCCGACCGGGATCCGCCGGTTGGAGCGGTCCTTCCACCAGTACAGCGCCACTCCGACGGCGTGGGCGCCGAGGAAGACCAGCGACACCAGGTGGAGGTAGCCTGCCGCCGCCACGGCCACCCCGTAGCACGCCCACCGCACCGGGCCGGGCCGTTCCAGGGCCCGCAGCAGCAGGAGCAGCGCCGCGGCCGCCACCAGCACGACGAGGGCGTAGGATCGGGCCTCCTGCGCGTACCGGGTGACGGCCGGGATCAGCGCGAAGACCAGACCGGCGGTCAGCCCGGCGCGGGCGCCGAACATCCGCCTGCCGGCCAGCGCCACGCACGCCGCTGCCACGGCCATGGCCAGCACGGTCGGCAGCCGCAGCATCGCCGGGGACTCGCCGAAGAAACCGATCCAGTAGTGCATCAGCAGGTAGTAGGCGCCGTGCACGGCGTCCACGTTGCGCAGCATGTCCAGCAGGGCGCCCGGGGGCCGCCGGATCACCGTGAGGGTGGCGAGCTCGTCGTGCCAGAGCACCGGGGTGCTGATCCGGTACAGCCCGGCGGCCAGGGTCGCCAGCGCGGGCAGCAGCCAGACCAGCCCGGATATCGGGCGGCGCCGCAGCGCCCGCCGGGTTCTGCGGGCGGCGCTGCGCGGACCCGGCGACGGGGCCGGCCGCTCGGTCTCGGCCGGCGCGGCGTGATCTGTGTGCGTCATTGCAGTCCTGGTGGTGGAGCCGGGAGGCAGGGCGGGGACGAAGGTGCGACAGCCATTCTGCCGGGGGCCGGAACGGGCTGCGGACACCGAGTGCCCCGACGTGCCCCACATCTCCCACGACACCCCGCCCACGAAGCGAGCCGCCGTGCCCCCGCGCCGCGGGCCAGGACCGACACCACGGGCCGCCACCCACCCCACCCCCCGCCCCACCCGCCGCCCCGCCGGGCCGCTCCACGGGGCGGGTCCGGGCCCGTTGGGCTGGGCGGGTCCGGGCCCGTTGGGCTGGGCCCATGCCTTCTCGGCTGCGCCGGGCCTGGGCCGGGCCTGTTGGCCTGGTCGGGCCGCTCTGCTGGGCCGGCCCGGGCTGGGCCGTGTCCGCTGTGCTGCGCCGGGCCGGTGCTTCCTCGGCTGAGCCGCGCTGGGCCGTGCCCGCTGGCCTGGCCGGGCCGCTCTGCTGGGTTGGGCCGTGCTCGCTTGGCCGGGGCTGGGCCCGTTGCGCTGGGCCGGGCCCGTGCCTCTCGGCTGCGCCGGGCCGGGCCGGGCCTGGGCCGGGCCTGTTGGCCTGGTCGGGCCGCTCTGCTGGGCCGGCCCGGGCTGGGCCGTGTCCGCTGTGCTGCGCTGGGCTCGTGCCTCCTCGGCTGAGCCGCGCCGGGCCGTGCCCGCTGGCCTGGCCGGGCCGCTCTGCTGGGTTGGGCCGTGCTCGCTTGGCCGGGGCTGGGCCCGTTGCGCTGGGCCGGGCCCGTGCCTTTTCGGCTGCGCCGCGCCGGGTCGGACCGGGCCTGTTGGGCCGTGCTGGGCCCGTGCCTTCTCGGCTGCGCCGCGCCGATCCGTACTCGATGCGCGGGGCTGGGCCGTGTCCGCTGTGCTGGGCCGGGCCCGTGCCTCCTCGGCTGAGCCGGCCGGGCCGTGTCCGCTGCGCCCGGCCGGGCCGCTCTGCTGGGCCTGACTGGTTGGCCCGTGCCTTTTCGGCTGCGCCGCGCCGGGCCGGACCGGGCCCGTTGGGCCGTGCTGGGCCCGTGCTTCCTCGGCTGAGCCGCGCCGGGCCGTGCCCGCTGCGTGCGGCCGGGCCGCTCTGCTGGGCCGGGCCGGTTCTGCAGGGCTGCGCCCGGACCGGCGGACCGTGCCCCCGCCCCCGGACGGCCGCCGCCCACTACGGAGCCGCCCGCGCCCAAGCCCCGCCCGGCGGACCCCACCCGGCCACGCCCGGCTGGCACGCCGCCCGGCACCCCGCCTGGCCCCCGGCCGCCCCGCCCCCGGCCCGCGCCCGCCCGGCACGCCGCCCGGCTCGCCGCAGCCCCCGACGGCTACCGCCCGGACCCCGCGCGGCCCCCGCCCCTGGGCCGCGCCCGCCCGGCACGCCGCCCGTCTCGCCGCAGCCCCCGACGGCAAACCCCGCCCCCGGGCCGCGCCCGCCCGCCCCCCGGCCGCCCCGACCCCGGCCGCCCGGCCCCTGGGCCGCGCCCGCCCGGCACCCCGCCCCCGGGCCGCGCCCGCCCGGCACCCGGCCCGGCCCGCCGCAGCCCCCGACGGCAGCCGCCCGGCCCCCGCCCGGCACCCGCCCGGCCCCCGCCCGACCCCCGGCTCGCCGCAGCCCCCGACGGCCCCCGCCCGGCCCCCAGCCGAACCGGCCGGTCCGGCCGGTCCGGCCGCGCAGGGGCGGGCGGGGCGAGAAGTCCGCCTATGGCACTCTCCGGGTGCCTTTCGTACCCCGCCCGCGGACCCCCGCAGACCCCCGGGCGGGCCCGGATTCCACATGTGGCCGCGGGCCTGAAATAGTTCCCCCGGATGTTCGCCATCCCTAGACTCCCTGACGTCAGGGGGATTCTCGGGGGACTTAAGTGGGGCTGGAGTGCCGGAACTCGTACTGGAATTGAACGGAAGGACCTGGACGCTTGATCCGTCCAGGTCGTACTCCCTGGGGCGCGATCCCCAGGGGGATGTGGTGATCGACGACGCGCGGGTGTCGTGGCGGCACGCCACCGTCAGCTGGAACGGCCGTGGTTGGGGCATCGAGGACCACGGCAGCACCAACGGCACGTACGTGCACGGGGCTCGGGTCCAGCAGGCCGAACTCGTGCCCGGCACGCCGGTCTTCCTGGGCAACGCCACCGACGGCCCGCGGCTGGACCCCGTCGCGCCGGCGGGCGCCGCGGCGCCCGCCCAGGCCCCGCAGCAGCAGCACCAGCACGCCCAGGCCCAGGCCTCGGCGCAGGCGTACGCACAGCCGCACGCCCAGGCTCCGGCCTACCAGGCCCAGGCCCAGCAGCAGCCGCAGCAACCGGCCCCGGCCTGGCAGCAACAGCAGCAGCCCGCGCACGCGCAGGTACCGCACCAGCAGGGCGGCGCTCCCGCGGCCGCCCGCCCGGCCGAAGGCGGAGCGCCCGGTTACGGCGACCGCAGCCCGACCACGTTCCACCAGCTCTCGCTGGGGAACGTCATGCGCATCGGCCGTGCGCTGGAGAACGAACTGGTCGTGTCCGACCTCCAGGTCTCCCGCCACCACGCCGAGTTCCGCTCGATGCCCGGCGGCCGCTTCGAGATCCACGACCTCGGCAGCCACAACGGCACTTACGTCAACGGCCAGCCGCTGCCCAAGTCCGGCACCGCGCTGATCGGTCCGAACGACATCGTCGGCGTCGGCCACTCGACGTTCCGGATCATCGGCGACCGCCTTGAGGAGTTCGTCGACACCGGCGAGGTCTCCTTCTCGGCCCGCCACCTCACCGTCACGGTCGACGGCGGCAAGCAGATCCTCAAGGACGTCACCTTCGGCGTCCCGGAGAAGTCGCTCATCGGCGTCATCGGCCCCTCCGGCTCCGGCAAGTCGACCCTGCTCAAGGCGCTCACCGGCTACCGGCCCGCCAACCAGGGCGACGTGCTCTACGACAACCGCAACCTGTACAAGCAGTTCGCGGAGCTCCGCCAGCGCATCGGCCTGGTCCCGCAGGACGACATCCTGCACAAGGAGCTGCGCGTCCGCACGGCGCTGAAGTACGCGGCCAAGCTCCGCTTCCCCGGGGACACCGCCGAGTCCGAGCGCGCCGCCCGCATCGACGAGGTGCTGCGCGAGCTCAAGCTCGACATCCACAAGGACAAGAAGATCACCGCGCTGTCGGGTGGTCAGCGCAAGCGCGTGTCCGTGGCTCTGGAGCTGCTCACCAAGCCCTCGCTGATCTTCCTGGACGAGCCGACCTCCGGCCTCGACCCGGGCATGGACCGCGACGTCATGCAGCTGCTGCGCGGCCTCGCCGACGACGGCCGCACCGTGCTGGTCGTCACCCACTCGGTGGCCGAGCTGGCCATCTGCGACAAGCTGCTGGTCATGGCCCCCGGCGGCTCGGTCGCGTACTTCGGCCCGCCGGACGAGGCGCTGAACTTCTTCGGCTACACCACGTGGGCGGACGTGTTCTCGGCCTTCGAGAACTACCGCGACTACGACTGGGCCGGCCGCTGGAAGGGCTCGCAGCACTACCAGCTGTACGCCGCCGACATCGACTCCGTCGCCCCGCAGTCGGTCTCCATGCCGCCCGCCCAGCAGATGCGCCCGCCGAAGCCCCAGGGCTGGGGCTCGCAGCTGTGGACCCTGATGCGCCGCTACACCTCGGTGATCGCCTCCGACAAGGGCTTCATCGGCCTCATGCTGATCCTGCCCGCGGTGCTCGGCGTGGTCTCCACCGTCATCCCGGCGAAGTTCGGCCTCGCGCCCCCGGTGGCCCCGTCCCGCTTCAACGGCGACGCGGGCACGATCATGCTGATCCTCGCGGTCGGCATGTGCTTCTCCGGCGCCGCCAACTCGGTCCGAGAGCTCATCAAGGAACGGGTCATCTACGAGCGCGAGCGCGCGACCGGGCTGTCCCGGTCGGCGTACCTGATGTCCAAGGTGATCGTCCTCGGCATCATCACGGCCGTCCAGGGCGTGATCATCTGCGGTATCGGCTTCTACCCGCGCGACCTGCCCGTCGAGGGTCTGATCATGCCGCCGGCCGTGGAGATCTGCCTGTCGGTCATCGCCCTCGGCTTCACCTCGATGATGTTCGGCCTGGTGATCTCCTCGCTGGTGAAGACCGCCGAGAAGACCATGCCGCTGCTCGTGATGTTCGCGATCGTCCAGGTCGTGTTCACCGGCATCCTCTTCCAGGTCTACGACTCCCCGGGCCTGGAGCAGTTCGCCTGGCTGATGCCCTCGCGCTGGGCCATCGCCGCCGCGGGCACCACGCTGAACCTGGGTGTGCTCATGCCGCCGTGGGACGCCGACAACCCGACCAACACCGACCCCCTGTGGGACGCCACGGTCGGCCAGTGGAGCCTGAACATCACCGTCCTGCTGCTCCTCGGCATCGCCTGCGGGTTCCTGGTCCAGCGCCTGCTGCGCCGCCACGAGCCCGAGGTCATGCGCGCCGGCAAGTAACCCGACGGCACGTATCCCAACGGCACGTATCCCGACGGCACGTATCCCGACGGGAAGCAGCCCGACGGCACGTATCCCGACGGGAAGCAGCCCGACGGAAAGCTCACCGGCACAGGGCCGGACCGCCGCGACCGCGCGGCACGCACCGACGCCTCAGGGCGGCTGCCGGAACTCCGGTAGCCGCCCTGAGGCGCATGGGGGGTCTGCTGGGTCTGCCGGGTTGCGCTGCGGCGCGGCCTAGTAGGCGCTGTTGACGTTGTCCATCGAGCCGTAGCGGTCGGCCGCGTAGTTGCAGGCCGCGACGATGTTGGCGACCGGGTCGTACTGGTCGAACTTGGTGCCCTTGACGTGGTACGTCTTGAAGGTCGGGGCGATGACCTGGAGCAGGCCCTTGCTGGGGATGCCGTTCTGGGCGTTGATGTCCCAGTTGTTGATCGCCATCGGGTTGCCGCTGGACTCGCGCATCACGTTGCGGTGGATGCCGGCGTAGGTGCCCGGGATGCCCTCGCGCTTCATGATGAAGAGCGCTTCCTTGATCCAGCCGTCCAGGTTGTTCGCGAAGACGGGGGTGCGGGCGGCGGAGCGGCTCGCGGCCTGCTTCTGCGCGCGGTCCTTCTTCGCGGCGGCCTCGGCCTTGGCCTTGGCGGCCGCCTTCGCCTTGGCGTCGGCGTCGGCCTTGGCCTTCGCCGCGACCTGGGCGGCCTTCGCGTTGGCGTCGGCTATGACCTGCTGTGCGGAGAGGTGGCCCTGCAGCTGCTTGACCTGCGCGCCGTTGACGGCCTGGGACCAGGCGACGGGGGCGACGGCGACCGTCTCGGCCTCGGCGGAGTCGGCCGGGACCACGGAGAAGGCGACGGCGGCGGCGCTCAGCGTGGCGACGCCGGCGATGGTCAGCTTGTGTGCCTTCGTCAGACGACTGTGACCAGGGGTGCGGGAAGCAGACATGGCGGGGCAACCTCTTCGAATAGCGGGAGCCGCAGGAAGGCGCCGCTCGGATCCGGGATCCGCGGCGCTGTGCGACGGGAGCAATTCTTAGCGGCGGCAAAATCGCCTGGCAAAGGTGTGACCTACGATCCTGCTTAGTGGATCACGCGCGGGCGCCGAGGCCGCGTCTGCGGCCTCGGCGCTACGCCCGCCGGTGCTGACGGGACCTTTATCCGTCCACTAGGCGGCTTCGTAAGTGACGTGCGTCCTATGTGCGGGCTCACATCGGGCGCGTAACGGTTTCACCAACCGTTGCCGGTGCAACGCGTTGCGTCATCGCCCTCCTCCCTGAGGAGGAGGCGGACGTCCCCGAACTCGTGCCGGAGGCAGAGCCTGGCCCCCGCCTCCGCATACCCGAGTCGCACGGCACTACGCCCGGCCACGGCCTCCGGCACCAGGAGCCGGGACGCCCCGGACTCGTGCAGCCCGGCCCGCAGCCCGTCCACCACCCGGACCCGTCCCCCCCCCGCTCCGACGCCGCCACCGGGTCGGTCCAGCCGTCCGCCGCGCGGCCCGGCCGTCCGCCCCGACGGCCGACTCAGTCGTCCGCACCGCCGCGGTCCCCACCGCCAGGACCCGCCCGCCCGCCGCCCGTGTCGCGTTCACCAGCCGCGCCGTGGCGCTCGGCACCGCGTACGGACCGCTCCGGGTACGGCGGCTCGTGCCCTTCCTGTGAGGCCACCTGCGAGGCCACCCCCGCGTGCAGGGTCGGCGGCGCGAACTGCACCCCCGGCCCCCGCGGCCCGCCGGACCGCGCCACGAGCGCGACGGTGATGGGCCGCCCGGCACCCGGCATCTCCGCGGACCCCGCGCCGTCGGCCCCGGCACAGCGAAGACCGTCTGGTACGCCGACGGCGACCGGTCCCGCTCCGTGTCCGCGTACCGGATCGGCCTCCCGTACGCCCGCAGCAGCCCGGGCGCGTCCGGCGGGGAGGGCCGGGCCCACCACGGCCGGTCCGTCCCTACGCCGAGGGCTCCTCCAGGTCCAGGCGCCGCCGGCCCGGTCCACGGCCGCCCCGGCGGGCTCCCCGGGCGCGCGGTCCCCGGCCGGCCGGGCCGGCAGTCCGCCGCAGCGGTTGGCGGCTCCGGGCCGCGCGACCCGGTGGAATGTCCGTTATATACAGTCCCTCCCTTTCCGGGTCCAGATCGCAGTGCCCCCGCCCGCCCACAGGCCGTCCCCGGCCCCCGGGCCCGCCCCCTGCCCGGCCCCCGCCCATCGGACGGCCCCGCCCGGCTCGGCAGGGCTCCCGCGGCCGTTTCCCAGGCCGTGTACCGCCCGCTCGGCAACCGCTGGCAACCGCTCGGCCACCGGCCGCAGCAGCCCCGCAGCCGTCTGCTTCGGCGTCGCCGGCCCCGACAGGCCCTCGAACGGCTCCGCCGACGCCGTCGTCCGCGTCCGCACCGGACCCGGACCCGCCCACCCCACCCGCAGCCGCGGCTCCTCCACCGCCGGGAACCCCGCCGCCAGGTCGCCGCCCACCTCGTCCCGTACGCCACGACCGCCGCGTCGGAGCCGGGGCCGGCCGGACCCCCCTCGGCATCCATCGGGACGGCTGGACGAGCCCCGGCAGAGCCACCCCGTTGACCTCGAAGGCCTCCCGCAGCCCGTCCAGCCCGCCCGCCCGGCTCCCGCGCCGCGACCAGCGCCGCCCGGTGGCCCGGCGAGGCGGCGAGGACACGTCCGGCCCCGGCCCGGGAACACCGCCGCGGCCCCGCCTCGGCCACCGGGGGACCACCCCGCCCGGGCCCCTGGTCCTAGGCCCCGACCTAGGCCCGCGGACCGATTCCGCAGGTCAACGCCGCGGGTACGGTGAAGCCATGCACCGACCCCGCAGCGGCCTGGCCGCCGTCAGCAGCGCGCTGCTCGCCATGAGCCGCCGACTGGAGGTCCGTGACGTCCTGCGCACGATCGTGGTCTGCGCGCGGGAGCTCCTGGACGCCGAGTACGCGGCCCTGGGCGTCCCGGACGACCACGGGGGCTTCGCCCAGTTCGTCGTCGACGGCGTCAGCGAGGAGCAGTGGCGGCGGATCGGCCCCCTGCCCCGCCAGCACGGCATCCTCGCCGCGATGCTCCACCAGGACGGCGCCCAGCGGCTGGCCGACGTACGCAAGGACCCCCGCTTCGAGGGCTGGCCCGCCGCCCACCCGGAGATGTCCGACTTCCTCGGCCTCCCCATCCGCGACGGCGAGGAGACCCTCGGCGCGCTCTTCCTCGCCAACAAGCGCTGCCCGTCGCCCGGCGACGGCTGCGGCTTCACCGAGGAGGACGAGGAACTGCTCGCTCTCCTCGCCCAGCACGCGGCCATCGCCCTCACCAACGCCCGGCTCTACGAACGCAGCCGCGAGCTCACCATCGCCGAGGAGCGCTCCCGGCTCGCCCACGAGCTGCACGACGCCGTCAGCCAGAAGCTCTTCTCGCTGCGCCTGACCGCCCAGGCCGCCGCCGCCCTCGTCGACCGCGACCCGGCCCGCGCCAAGGACGAGCTCCAGCAGGTCGCCGCCCTCGCGGCGGAGGCGGCCGACGAACTGCGCGCCGCCGTGACCGAGCTGCGCCCCGCCGCGCTCGACGAGGACGGCCTGGTCGCCACCCTGCGCACCCATGTCCAGGTCCTCGACCGGGCCCATGCCGCCCACGTCACCTTCACCTGCGACGGCGTACGGGCCCTGCCCGCGGCCCAGGAGGAGGCGGTGCTCCGCGTCGCCCAGGAAGCCCTCCACAACGCCCTGCGCCACTCCGGTGCGGACCGCGTCGAGGTGGCGCTGTCCCGCACCCGCGGCGGCGGAGCCCTCCTGGAGGTCGCCGACTCCGGCTGCGGCTTCGACCCGCGCACCGTCCGCCGGGCGGGCCGCCACCTCGGCCTGGTCTCCATGCGGGACCGCGCGAACGGCGTCGGAGGCCGCCTCGCGGTGCACTCGGAGCCCGGCAGCGGCACCACGATCGAGATGGAGGTCCCCGGTGGCTGACACACCCGCCGTCCGCGTCCTGCTGGTCGACGACCACCAGGTGGTCCGGCGCGGCCTGCGCACCTTCCTGGAGGTCCAGGACGACATCGAGGTGGTGGGCGAGGCCTCCGACGGTGAGGAGGGCGTCGCCCGCGCCGAGGAGCTGCGGCCCGACGTGATCCTGATGGACGTCGCGATGCCGGGCACCGACGGCATCGAGGCGCTGCGCAGGCTGCGCGAGCTGGGGAACCCGGCGCGGGTGCTGATCGTCACCAGCTTCACCGAGCAGCGGACCGTGGTCCCGGCCCTGCGGGCCGGCGCCGCGGGATACCTCTACAAGGACGTCGCCCCCGAAGCCCTGGCCCGGGCCGTCCGCTCCGTCCACGCAGGGCACGTACTGCTCCAGCCGGAGGTGGCGCAGGTGCTGCTCGCCCAGGAGGAGCGCAGTCCCGCACCGGGCCGCAGCGGCTCGCTGACCGAGCGGGAGCGGGAGGTGCTCGCCCTCATCGCGGACGGCCGGGCGAACCGGGAGATCGCGCGGGCGCTCGTCCTGTCCGAGAAGACGGTCAAGACCCACGTCTCGAACATCCTGATGAAACTGGACCTCTCGGACCGCACCCAGGCTGCGTTGTGGGCGGTCAGGCACGGAATCGCGGACTGAGCCGGCCCGTCCGCGAATCATCTGAGATTCATACGGTCGGGTGTATGTAGCCCACATGGCGTATCCCGGGGGCCGGGCGGCCGTTCTCCAGGGCGTGCTGCGACGGCTGGTCGCGGCAGACGCACTGGAGGACAGAGAACGTGAAGAACTTCAAGAAGGCCGCCACCGTCACCATGATCGCGGGCGGTCTGCTGGCCGCCGGCGCCGGTGTCTCCTCGGCGCACGGCGGTGCGTCGGCGGAGGGCGAGGCCCTGCACTCGCCCGGCGTGGCCTCCGGGAACCTGCTCCAGGTCCCCGTGAACGTCCCGGTGAACGTGGTGGGCAACACCGTCAACGTGATCGGCCTGCTGAACGGCGCCTGGGGCAACACCGGCGCAAACGCCTGACCCCCTGGCCACGGCCCCGCCTCCCCCTTCTCCCCGGGAAGCGGGGCCCCCGCCGCCGAAGCCCGGCCCGGCCACCGACAAGCCCGGCCCGGCGCCGGCCCCGCCGCCGACAAGCCCGGCGCCGGCCCCGCCGCCGACAAGCCCGGCCCGGCCCCCGCCGCCGACAAGCCCGGCCCCCGCCGCCGACAAGCCCGCACCGCCGCCGAAGCCCGGCCCGCCGCCGACAAGCCCGGCCCCCGCCGCCGACGAGCCCGGCCCGGCGCCGAAGCCCGGCCCGGCCGCCGACAAGCCCGGCCCCCGGCGCCGAAGCCCGGCCCGCCGCCGAAGCCCGGCTCGCCGCCTACCGGTCCCGTTCGCGTTCCTCGACCGCCGCGTTGTACGCCGCGACGAGCGCCCGCCGTGCCACCCGCTCCACCGGGCGCAGCGCCTCCGCCCGCGCCGCCATCTCCGAGGCGGCCACCGCCCCGCCGTGCCCGTTCTCGTACGCCAGCGACACCAGCAGGTCCACCCGCTGCGCCAGCGACAGCACCCGGACCGCCCGCGGCGGGTACCCCGGCGCAAGGACCTCCCGCCCCGCCTCCGCCCGCGCCCGGTACGCCGACAGCGCCGCCTCCGCCACCGGGCCGGAGCCCGCCACGTCCAGCCGGGTCAGCGCCGCCGTGGCCTCGCGCAGCGCCTCGGCCAGCTCCCGCTCCGCCTCGCCCAGCGAGGGCACGTCGGCCGGCGGAGCCTCCCGTACCGGCAGGCAGTGCCAGGTCACCGACACGTGCACGTCACCCGCCGGCCCGGCCTCCGCGACCTCCGGGACCAGCCCCAGCGCCGCCCCGACGGCCACCACGGCCTCCTCGGCCTCCAGCGCCCGCGCATTGAACTCGGCCGGCCCGCTCAGCCCCAGCGGGTGCCCGGGGGACGGCAGCGCCACCCGCAGCCCCGTCACCCCCAGCGACCGCATCCGCCCCAGAGCCAACGTGAGCCCCACGGGCCCCGCCTCACCCGGCAGCCCCGCCACCCGGTGCACGGCGTCCTCGCCCACGATCGACAACACGGCCTCGTCGGGCGAGACCAGACCGGCCAGCAGCGCGTTCCCCCAGGCGGCCAGCCGCCCTGAACGTGGTTCGAAAAGCATCCCCCCACTTTACGGATCCGGCCCGGCACCGGGCCCCGGCCCCGGACCCCTCCCCGAGTGGCGTAGGTTTTCCCCTGGGGCTGCGCCTGCCGGCGCACAAGAACCGTGACTGCAAGGGGTGACAACACGCTCATGAGCGATGTTCTGGAGCTGGTGGACGTATCCGTGGTCCGCGAGGGCCGGGCTCTGGTGGACCAGGTCTCCTGGTCGGTCAAGGAGGGCGAACGCTGGGTGATCCTCGGCCCCAACGGCGCCGGCAAGACCACCCTGCTGAACCTCGCCTCCAGCTACCTCTTCCCCACCAAGGGCGAGGCCACCATCCTCGGCAGCACCCTCGGCAGGGTCGACGTCTTCGAGCTGCGCCCCCGCATCGGCGTGGCCGGCATCGCGATGGCCGACAAGCTCCCCAAGCGGCAGACCGTCCTGCAGACCGTGCTGACCGCCGCCTACGGCATGACGGCGACCTGGCAGGAGGAGTACGAGGACATCGACGAGCAGCGCGCCCGCGCCTTCCTCGACCGCCTCGGCATGACGGACTACCTCGACCGGAAGTTCGGCACCCTCTCCGAGGGAGAGCGCAAGCGCACCCTGATCGCCCGCGCCCTGATGACCGACCCCGAGCTGCTGCTCCTCGACGAGCCCGCCGCCGGTCTCGACCTCGGCGGCCGCGAGGACCTCGTACGCCGCCTCGGCCGCCTCGCCAGCGACCCGCTCGCGCCGTCCATGGTGATGGTCACCCACCACGTCGAGGAGATCGCCCCCGGATTCACCCACGTCCTGATGATCCGTCAGGGCAAGGTGGTCACCGCCGGGCCGATCGACCTCGAACTGACCTCGCGCAACCTCTCGCTCTGCTTCGGCCTGCCGCTGGTCGTCGAGCGCAACGGCAACGACCGCTGGACCGCGCAGGGCCTGCCCCTGCGGTAGTACGCGCCCCCGCACCCTGTCCCGACCGGGCCCCGCCGACCTACCATGACCACGTGGACGACATCGACGCATGGGTGTGGTGGCTGATCGGCGCGGTCGGACTGGGCATCCCCCTCGTCCTCACCGCCATGCCGGAGTTCGGCATGTTCGCGGCCGGCGCCGCACTGGCCGCCGTCACGGCCGCCCTTGGCGGGGGAATCGTGGCGCAGGTCCTGGTCTTCGCGACCGTCTCGGTCGCACTCATCGCCGTGGTACGGCCGCTCGCCAACCGCCACCGCGACCAGCGGCCGCAACACCGCAGCGGCATCGACGCGTTGAGGGGCCGCAGCGCCCTCGTCCTCGAACGGGTCGACGCCGGCGGGGGCCGCATCAAACTGGCCGGCGAGATCTGGTCGGCGCGCACCCTCGACGCGGACACCAGCTTCGAACCGGGCCAGTCCGTCGACGTGGTGGAGATCGACGGGGCGACCGCCGTCGTCATGTGACAACCAGCCTGCTCGCGGGCCCCGGGTCTGCGAGACTCCGTTCAACGGGGCAGCACAGACAGCCGGAAGGGCACGGGGAACCGCATGCAACCGATCATCATCGTCCTGATCATCCTGGTGGTACTGGTCTTCATCGCCCTGGTCAAGACGATCCAGGTGATCCCGCAGGCCAGCGCCGCCATCGTCGAGCGCTTCGGCCGCTACACCCGCACCCTCAACGCGGGCCTCAACATCGTGGTCCCGTTCATCGACTCGATCCGCAACCGGATCGACCTCCGCGAGCAGGTCGTCCCCTTCCCGCCGCAGCCGGTGATCACCCAGGACAACCTGGTCGTCAACATCGACACCGTCATCTACTACCAGGTGACCGACGCCCGCGCGGCCACCTACGAAGTGGCCAGCTACATCCAGGCCATCGAGCAGCTCACCGTCACCACGCTCCGCAACATCATCGGCGGCATGGACCTGGAACGGACCCTGACCTCCCGTGAGGAGATCAACGCGGCGCTGCGCGGAGTCCTCGACGAGGCCACCGGCAAGTGGGGCATCCGCGTCAACCGCGTCGAGCTCAAGGCCATCGAGCCGCCGACCTCCATCCAGGACTCGATGGAGAAGCAGATGCGCGCCGACCGCGACAAGCGCGCCGCGATCCTCCAGGCCGAGGGCGTACGGCAGTCCGAAATCCTGCGCGCCGAGGGTGAGAAGCAGTCCTCCATCCTGCGGGCCGAGGGTGACGCCAAGGCCGCGGCCCTGCGCGCCGAGGGCGAAGCACAGGCCATCCGCACGGTCTTCGAGTCCATCCACGCGGGCGACGCCGACCAGAAGCTCCTCGCCTACCAGTACCTCCAGATGCTGCCGAAGATCGCCGAGGGCGACGCCAACAAGCTCTGGATCGTCCCGAGCGAGATCGGCGACGCGCTCAAGGGCCTCTCCGGCGCCATGGGCAACTTCGGCCCGATGGGCGGCGGGTCCGGCTTCAACCCGCAGAACGCCGGCAAGGACGGCGGCGGCATCCCGGCCGCACGGGACAAGGAAGCCGCCGACCGCCGGGAACAGCCCCCCATCGACTGAACCCCACCGCCCCTCCTGCATGATCAGTGGGGCCCCCCGACCTTCACGGCGGGGAGGCGACCCACTCATGCAAAGGGGATGGCTCCGTCCATGTCTCTGCTCTCGATGTCCCTCTGGGAGTCCCTGGGAGTCTTCGCCGCCGGCATCGGCGCGGGCACCATCAACACCATCGTCGGCTCCGGCACCCTCATCACCTTCCCGGTGCTGCTGGCCACCGGCCTGCCGCCGGTCACCGCCAACGTGTCCAACACCCTCGGCCTGGTGCCCGGTTCCCTCAGCGGAGCCATCGGCTACCGCAAGGAGCTCCGCGGCCAGCGCGCCCGCGTCCTGCGCCTCGGCTCGGTCTCGCTCGTCGGCGGACTCGCGGGCGCCGTCCTGCTCCTCACCCTGCCGTCCGACTCCTTCGACACGATCGTGCCCGTCCTCATCGGACTCGCCCTCGTACTGGTCGTGCTCCAGCCCCGGCTCGCCGCGGCACTGCGCCGCCGCCAGGACGCCGCCGGCGGCGACCCGGGCCACCCCGACGGCGGACCGGCACTGCTGGGCGGCATGCTGCTCTCCAGCGCGTACGGAGGCTACTTCGGGGCCGCCCAGGGCGTGCTCTACGTCGGCCTGATGGGCCTGCTGCTCCAGGACGACCTCCAGCGCATCAACGCCGTCAAGAACGTCATCGCCGCCATGGTGAACGGCATCGCGGCCGTCGTCTTCCTCTTCGTCGCCGAGTTCGACTGGACGGCCGTCCTGCTCATCGCCGCAGGCTCCACCATCGGCGGGCAGCTCGGCGCGAAAGTCGGCCGCCGGCTCTCCCCGACCGTCCTGCGCGGGGTCATCGTGACGGTCGGCCTCCTGGCCATCGTCCAGCTGCTGGTCCGCTGAACGACGCCACGCCACGACGCCGCCCAGCGGGCCCCCGCACCCCGTCCTTAAGCCGAACGCTCCAGCCACTGCGGCAGCACGTCCCGCCCGGCCGACCCCAGCGCCAGCAGCATCGCATCGGCCGGAGACGGGACGAAGGGCTTGCGCAGCAGCGGCATCCCCGCCTCCTCCGGAGTACGGGCCGCCTTGCGGTGGTTGTCCTCGGCGCAGGAGGCCACCGTGTTCAGCCAGGTGTCCCCGCCCCCCTGGGCCCGCGGCAGCACGTGGTCCACGGTCGTCGCGCGCTTCCCGCAGTACGCGCACCGGTGCTGGTCCCGGACCAGCACCCCCCTCCGTGACCAGGGGGCATGTCTTCGGAAGGGCACCCGGACGTACCGGCACAGTCTGATCACTCGCGGCATCGGCAGTTCCATGGTGGCCGCACGTACGCGCAGCTCGGGATGCGACTGTTCGACCACGGCCTTGTCCTGCAGCACCAGGACCACCGCCCGGTTCAGCGTCACCGTCGACAGCGGCTCGAAGCTCGCATTCAGCACCAGCGTGTCCCGCATCTCGCCCACCTCCCGTGTGCAGGCCCGCGACCACCCTGGCGGCAGTGCCCGCAACCACTCTGGTCGCGCGCACCACGCGGGACAACGCAATAAAAATGCCCGGTCCTGGCCGTCTTTAGACCAGGACCGGGCAAACGCTCTGCGAACGATCAGCCGAGGGGAGCCTCGTACTCGCCGATCAGCTGCGCCCGGCCGAGCGTGTGGAAGCGCAGATTGAACCCGACGACGGCAGGCGACGCGTCCTCACCGGGACCCAGCTTCTCCGTGTCCACCGCATACACGGTGAACACGTACCGGTGCCGCTCCCCGGCCGGCGGCGCAGCCCCGCCGAAGTCCTTCGTCCCGTAGTCGTTGCGCACGTGCACCGCCCCGGCGGGCAGCCCCTCGAACGAGCCGCTGCCCGCCCCGGCCGGCAGCGAGGTGACCGAGGCCGGCACGTCGAAGAGCACCCAGTGCCAGAACCCGCTGCCGGTCGGCGCATCCGGGTCGAAGCAGGTCACGGCGAAACTCTTCGTGCCCTCCGGAAACCCCTCCCACCGCAGCTGCGGCGACAGGTCCCCGCCCGACTTGACCTGGGCGTCGGCCAGATCCGCGCCCTCGACCAGATCGTCGCTCGCCACGCTGAAGGCGTGCACCTGCGGATGGAAGTCGTGCGGAAGCGGCGCCCTGCTCTGCTCGGTCACTGCTGACCCTCCTGATGTCGGATGTGCGTCCTGCCGAGCCTAGGAGGCTAGAACCAGTTGCGCTGGGAGCCGACCGAGGCGATCCACTGGTTCAGGTACGCCGCCCAGTCGGTCTCCTGGTACGACTGCAGGCCCACCTGGAAGCAGCGGTAGGTGTCGCTGCCCTCGCTGAACAGACCCGGCTTCTTGTCCATCTCCAGGACCACGTCCATCTCCCGGCCGTCCGAGACGAAGGTGAGCTCCACCTGGTTCAGGCCCCGGTACTGCGACGGCGGCAGGAACTCGATCTCCTGGTAGAAGGGCAGCGTCTGGCGCGTGCCCCGGATGTGCCCGCGCTCCATGTCCGCGCTGCGGAAGGAGAAGCCGAGCTGCCGGAAGGCGTCCAGGATCGCCTGCTGCGCCGGGACCGGGTGCACATGGATCGAGTCCAGGTCGCCGGCGTCCACCGCACGCGCGATCTCCAGCTCCGTGCTCACCCCGATGTTCATCCCGTGCAGGTGCCGGCCGCCGAAGTGGGTGATCGGCGTCTCCGCCGGGATCTCCAGGCCGAAGGGCACCACGTGCAGCGCGCCCGCCGCCACCTGGAAGGCACCGCCGAGGCGCTGCTTGGTGAAGACGATGTCCTGCTTGTACTCCTGGTCGCCGCCCTCGACCTCGACCCGTGCCTGCAACCCGACGGACAGCCCCTCGATCTGCTGCTCCACGGACCCGCCCTGGATGCGGACCTCACCCTGGACGATGCCGCCCGGTACGACGTTCGGCTCGGTGATGACGGTGTCCACCGAGGCACCACCGGCACCCAGGCTCGCGAACAGCTTCCTGAACCCCATGCTCTTACTCCCCTGATACGGATCTGAAGATCTGGCGGCCATGCCGCCGCGACTACCCCTTACCAACGCGGAACCATAGGCCCCGGTTGCAGGCGGGCGCGTTCCACTACGCTCGACCGGATGAGCGCGCGACCCGACCGTACGCCCCTGGCCCGTTCCTTCTTCGACCGCCCGGTCCTCACCGTTGCCCCGGACCTCCTCGGCCGCACCCTGGTGCGACGCACCGCGGAGGGCCCCCTGGAGCTGCGCATCACCGAGGTCGAGGCCTACGAAGGGGAGCGGGACCCGGGCTCCCACGCCTACCGCGGCCGCACGGCCCGCAACGCATCGATGTTCGGCCCGCCCGGACACGCGTACGTCTACTTCATCTACGGCATGTGGTTCAGCCTCAACCTGGTGTGCGGTCCACCGGACCACGCGAGCGGGGTCCTGATCCGCGCGGGGGAGATCACGGTGGGCGCCGAGCTGGCCGCCAAACGCCGACTCTCGGCCAGAAAACCGAGTGAACTGGCCAAGGGACCGGCCCGTCTGGCCACCGCCCTGGACGTGGACCGCTCCCTCGACGGCACCGACCTCTGCGCCGGCGCAGAGTCCGCCCTGTCGCTCCTCGCCGGTAGCCCCACCGCTGCCGACCTGGTCAGCAGCGGTCCCCGCACCGGAGTGGGCGGGGCCGGAGCGGCCCACCCGTACCGCTTCTGGATCACGCACGACCCGACGGTGAGCCCGTACCGGGCCCATGCGCCGCGCCGCCGCTCAACTTGACTCGGTCCTGGCGGACGCCTAACGTAGTCCGAGCCGCTTGAACGGGCCACTGCCATCAGCAGACCCCGGAGCGGCCAACCCAACACCTACGACTTACCCTTGGCGGGGTCTTATTCGGCATGCCCGAATTCCCGGCCGGTGACTCGATTATGAGTCGCAAGGGATAAGCGCTAATGTGGTGGAACGCCGAAAGGCAAAGACCCCCAACGGTCACCGAATTCAGATCCGACACCGGAAACGGCGCGGAAATGATCTGGTAGAGTTGGAAACGAAGAACGAAGCCCGGAGGAAAGCCCGAGAGGGTGAGTACAAAGGAAGCGTCCGTTCCTTGAGAACTCAACAGCGTGCCAAAAATCAACGCCAGAAGTTGATACCCCGTCCATTTCGGTGG
>NZ_JAEBEE010000009.1:0-461204 GCF_046548835.1 Streptomyces sp. cmx-4-9
TAAGGCTCCCAGTAGACGACTGGGTTGATAGGCCAGATGTGGAAGCCCGGTAACGGGTGAAGCTGACTGGTACTAATAGGCCGAGGGCTTGTCCTCAGTTGCTCGCGTCCACTGTGTTAGTTCTGAAGCAACGAACAGTTGCTGGTTTCTAGAGCTGGAACACAACTACAAAGTGTGCTTGTTCGCTCGAAACCGATAGGGTTTCGGTGGTCATAGCGTTAGGGAAACGCCCGGTTACATTCCGAACCCGGAAGCTAAGCCTTTCAGCGCCGATGGTACTGCAGGGGGGACCCTGTGGGAGAGTAGGACGCCGCCGAACAATCTTTCAAAGGACCCCTGGTCCAGCGTTCAACGCTGGACCAGGGGTCTTTTTTGTTTTTGACCTCATTACGCCGAAGCGCGGCCATGGGTTGGTTGCGCGAGAATGACTAGCGGTACCCCGAAGACAGGAGTCACACCCATGTCCAACTCTCCCGACGATCGTCCGGAGCGCGAGCCTCGGCGCAACGACGGCGGTGACAGGGGCGGCTACCGCGGGGGCCGTGACGACCGTGGTGGCGACCGTCCTCCCTTCCGTCGTGACGACCGTGGTGGCCGCCCCTCCGGCGGCGCCGGCGGCAGCTTCCGCCGTGACGACCGCGGCGGCCGGCCGGCCGGTGCCGGCAGCGGTGGCGGCGGTTTCCGTCGCGATGACCGCGGTGGCGACCGCCCGTCCTACCCCCGTCGTGAAGACGACCGCGGTGGGCGTCCCTCCGGCGGTGGCGGCGGTTTCCGCCGTGACGACCGTGGCGGGGACCGTCCGTCCTTCCCGCGCCGCGATGACCGCGGTGAGCGTCCCTCCGGCGGCGGTGGCGGCTTCCGCCGCGACGACCGCGGTGGCGACCGTCCCTCCTACCCCCGTCGTGACGACCGGGGCGGCAGCGACCGTCCGTCCTACCCGCGCCGTGACGACGACCGCGGTGGCTTCCGCGGTGGGCGTGACGACCGCGGCGGCGACCGCCCGTCCTACCCGCGCCGCGACGACCGCGGCGGCAGCGACCGTCCCTCCTTCCCGCGCCGCGACGACCGGGGCGGCAGCGACCGTCCGTCCTACCCGCGTCGTGACGACCGCGGCGGCAGCGACCGTCCGTCGTTCCGTCGGGACGACCGCGGTGAGCGTCCCGCCGGCGGTGGCGGCGGCTTCCGTCGCGATGACCGCGGTGGCGACCGCCCGTCCTACCCCCGTCGTGAGGACGACCGCGGTGGGCGTCCCTCCGGCGGTGGCGGCGGCTTCCGCCGTGACGACCGTGGCGGGGACCGTCCGTCCTACCCGCGCCGCGATGACCGCGGTGAGCGTCCCTCCGGCGGCGGTGGCGGCTTCCGCCGCGACGACCGCGGTGGCGACCGTCCCTCCTACCCCCGTCGTGACGACCGGGGCGGCAGCGACCGTCCGTCGTACCCGCGCCGTGACGACGACCGCGGTGGCTTCCGCGGTGGGCGTGACGATCGCGGCGGCGACCGCCCGTCCTACCCGCGCCGTGACGACCGCGGCGGCAGCGACCGTCCCTCCTTCCGTCGGGACGACCGCGGTGAGCGTCCCACCGGCGGTGGCGGCGGTTTCCGCCGTGACGACCGCGGTGGGGACCGTCCGTCGTACCCGCGCCGTGACGACGACCGCGGTGGTTTCCGCGGTGGGCGTGACGACCGTGGCGGCGACCGCCCGTCCTACCCGCGCCGTGACGACCGCGGCGGCAGCGACCGTCCGTCCTTCGGTCGGGACGACCGCGGTGGCGACCGTCCCTCCTACCCCCGTCGTGACGACCGGGGCGGCAGCGACCGTCCGTCGTACCCGCGCCGTGACGACGACCGCGGTGGTTTCCGCGGTGGGCGTGACGACCGTGGCGGCGACCGCCCGTCCTACCCGCGCCGCGACGACCGCGGCGGTGACCGTGGCGGGTTCCGCGGTGGCCGTGACGACCGCGGCGGTGACCGCGGCGGCTACCGGGGTGGCCGCGACGACCGCGGCGGCGACCGCGAGTACCGTGCCGACCGCGACCGGGACCCGGTCAAGCGGCTCCCCATCGACGAGGACGTCACCGGCTTCGAAATCGACGCCGACGTCCGGCAGGAGCTCCTGAGCCTCCCCAAGGGCCTGGCCGAGGAAGTCTCCAAGAACCTGGTCATGGTCGCCCGGCTGATCGACGAGGACCCGGAGCAGGCGTACGCGTACTCGCGCATCGCCCTGCGGCTGGCCTCCCGCGTCGCCGCCGTGCGTGAGGCCGCCGGTTTCGCCGCGTACGCCACGCAGAAGTACAGCGAGGCGCTCGCGGAGTTCCGTGCCGCCAAGCGCATGACCGGCTCCGTCGAGCTGTGGCCCGTCATGGCCGACTGCGAGCGCGGCCTCAGCCGTCCGGAGCGGGCGCTGGCCATGGCCGGAGAGCCCGAGGTGCAGAAGCTGGACAAGGCCGGCCAGGTCGAGATGCGTCTCGTCGCCGCCGGCGCCCGCCGGGACATGGGGCAGCTGGAAGCCGCCATCGTGACCCTGCAGAGCCCGGAGCTCGCTTCCAGCGCCGTACAGCCCTGGACCGCGCGCCTGCGGTACGCCTACGCCGATGCCCTGCTGGCGGCCGGTCGCGAGGACGAGGCGCGTGAGTGGTTCGCGAAGACCATCGAGGCGGACAAGGACGGGGCGATGGATGCCTCCGACCGGCTCGCCGAGCTGGACGGGGTCGAGTTCGTCGACGCCTCCTCGATGGACGACGAGGACGACGACGAGGACGCGGCCGAGGTCGCGGCCGCCGAGCGGGCCTCCGACGTGGCCGAGTACTACGACGAGGACGACGACGAGTACGAGCCCCTCGAAGACGAGGCCGGCCCGGACGAGGACGACAAGGACGACGAGGACGACCGGGACGGCGACGCCGGCGACCGGCGGGAGGGCTTCGACGCCGATGCCGACGCCGACCTCACCGACGAGGTCGTCGTCCTTGAGGACGACGAGCCGGAGACGGACCGCGACAAGGGCTGAGCGCCCCTGACGCCCCGGTGACACCGGAAAGGGCGGCGCCCCCCAAGGGGGCGCCGCCCTTTCCCCTGTCCGGAACAGGTCCTGCGGTTCAGTGCAGGCTGCGCAGGACCAGGCCGGTGGCCGGTTTGGGGCCGAAGGAGGTGGACTTGCGGGGCATGGTGACGCCCTGGCGGGCCAGGTCCCGGACGACGTCCTCCCGTACGGGGTGCAGCAGGACGGCGGTGCCGCCGTGCCGCTCCGCCATGGCGACCGTGGACGCCGCGTCGTGGATGTACGCGATGTGCTCGGGGGCGTCGGGGACGTCCCACAGGGCGTCGAGCAGCGTGGCGTGCAGCACGGTGGCGTCCAGGCGGCGCCAGGCCTCCGGGCGGTCGCGGCGGACGGTGCGTTCGAGGAGGTCCAGCGCGGGGTCGGTGACCAGGTGGAATCGGCCGTCGCCCGCAAGGAGGAAGGCGTTGCCGCGTTCCGAGGCGTCGGCGAGCGCTTCCATGGCGAGGGGCAGCGGCCCGTCGACGGGGCGCACCCGGAAGTGCCCGTCGAGGGCGGCGAGGGCGTCCGCGACCGGCAGGCGGCGCAGCATCCGGTGGATGGCGCGGACCTGAAGCGGGTAGCGGGCGGTGTCCACGAGGAGGACCAGGCCGAAGTCCCACGGAGTCGGGGAGCCGTGCTCCTCCTGGAGTCGCAGGTACGTGGCCCAGCGGTGGTGCCCGTCGGCGATGAGTGCCTGACGGTGTCCCAGGTCGGCGGTGACGGCGGCCAGTTCGGCGGGATCCGTGACGGCCCACAGGCGGTGGCGGAAGCCGTCCTCGGTGGTGGTCTCCAGCAGCGGGGCCCGCCGGGCCGCCGCGGCGACGATTCCGGCCGCCGCTGCCTCCGGCTCCTCGCTGCGGTAGGTCAGCAGGAGGGGCTCGAGGTTGGCGGAGGTGGCCCGCATCAGCCCGGCCCGGTCGGTGACCACGTCCGGCATGACGTCCTCGTGGGGCAGGACGATGCCCGCGTCGGCCGGGGACAGGGCGAGGGCGCCGATGATGCCGCGCTGGAGCAGGCCGGCCCGGCACTGCTCGTACACGTACAGCGCGGGTTCGGTGTCGGCGCTGAGGACGCCCTCGGTGAGCCAGGCGCGCAGGGTGTGCGCGGCCTGCTCGTTGCGGGCGGCGGGGGTGGCCGCCTGGGGGAGGATCAGGCGGACGATGTTGTGCGGGTCGGCGGATTCGAGGTAGTCGACTCCGTCGGGGCGTACGACCACGTCGTAGGGCGGCGAGGTGACGGCCGCCAGGCTGCCGACACGCTCGGGGTCGTAGCGCAGGCCATGGAACGGGATCAGGCGCAGTCCATGGTCCGCGGTGCCAGATGTGGTCATTGCTGCATGGTAAGACCCGCATTGCGGTACGCGATGATCGGGGGAGTACGGAAATCGGACAAGATCGATCCCATGAGGAGCGGCCAGGATGACCCGGCAGAGCAGGACCAGTCCCTCGGCGAGCGAGCGGAATCTGCACCAGGCGTACGACACGGCCCTGCTGGACCTCGACGGGGTGGTGTACGCGGGCGGTGAGGCCATCGCGCACGCCGTGGAGTCCCTTGCCGCGGCCCGCGAGGACGGGATGCACCTCGCGTATGTGACGAACAATGCGCTGCGGACTCCGGACGCGGTGGCCGGGCACCTGACCGAGCTGGGCATCCCGACCGAGGCGGGCGAGGTGATCACTTCGGCGCAGGCGGTGGCCCGGCTGATCGCCGACCAGGTGGAGCCCGGGGCGAAGGTGCTGGTCGTCGGCGGGGAGGGGCTGCGGGTCGCGCTGCGCGAACGCGGCCTGGAGCCGGTGGACTCCGCCGACGAGGAGGGGCTGGCGGCGGTCGTGCAGGGGTACGGGGGGCCCGACCTCGCGTGGGGCCGGTTCGCGGAGGCCGCGTATGCCGTGAACCGGGGGGTGCCCTGGTACGCCTCGAACACCGACCTCACGATCCCGGGGGCGCGCGGGATCGCGCCGGGCAACGGGGCCGCGGTGGAGGTCGTACGGATCGCCACGGGCGCCGAGCCGCAGGTGGCGGGCAAGCCGCTGCCTCCGATGCACCGGGAGACCGTGCTGCGGACCGGGGCGAAGCGGCCGCTGGTGGTGGGGGACCGGCTGGACACCGACATCGAGGGCGCTTTCAACGGGGAGGTGGACTCCCTGCTGGTGCTGACCGGGGTGACCGACGCGGCGCAGCTGCTGCGGGCCGAGCCGAGGCACCGGCCGACCTATATGGACCGGGACCTGAGGGGGCTGCTGACGGGGCAGCCGCAGGTACGCGAGGAGGGCGGGTCCTGGGAGTGCGGCGGCTGGAGTGCGGCGGCGCAGGACGGCGTGCTGCGGCTGAGCGGCGGCGCCCCGGCGGCGGGCGGGCAGGCCGGATCGACGGCGGATCCCCTCGACGGGCTGCGGGCGCTGTGCGCTGCGGCGTGGACGGATGCCGGCGACGGGGTGTGCGAGCTGGACGCGCAGGAGGCGCTCGGGCAGTTGGGGCTCTGAGCCGTCCGGGGGAGGGGAAACCGGCCAGTTAGGTTAACCTAACTCGGTGTTGGTTGAGAGTCCCCCCGAATCCGAACCGGGCGCGGCGCCGGATCCAGGCGCCCGTCCGCACCGTCCGCACCGTCCGCGTCGTGCCGCCCGCAGTGCCGGGCTGCTGGCGGCCTTCGCCCTGCTGGCGCTGATCGCGGTGGCGAGCATCGCCGTGGGCGCCAAGCAGATGCCCCTGGACCAGGTCTGGCACGGCCTGTTCGCCTACGCGGGGACGTCCTCCGACGTGGTGGTGCGCGACCTGCGGGTGCCGCGCACCCTGCTGGGGCTGCTGGTGGGCCTCGGCCTCGGGCTCTCCGGCGCGGTGATGCAGGCGCTGACCCGCAACCCGCTGGCCGAGCCCGGGATCCTCGGCGTCAATGCGGGCGCCGCCGCCGCCGTCGTCTCCGCGATCAGCTTCTTCGGCGCGAACTCGCTGAGCGCGTTCGTGTGGTGGGCGCTGCTGGGCGCCGCCGTCGTCTCGGTGGCCGTGTACGTCCTCGGCGGCAGCCGCAGCGCCACCCCGGTACGCCTGGCGCTCGCCGGTACCGCGGCCAGTGCGGCCCTGGTCGGCTACATCAACGCGGTCCAGCTGATGGACAGCACGGCACTGGACAAGCTGCGCTTCTGGACGGTGGGTTCGCTGGCCTCGGCGTCCATGGACACCGTCCGGCAGGTGGCGCCCTTCCTGCTGGCCGGCGCGGCCCTGGCGCTGGTGCTCGGCCGGCCGCTCAACGCGATGGCGCTGGGCGACGACACCGCGCGCGCCCTCGGCACCCACCTGACGCGGACCCGGGTCGCCGCCATGGCCGCCGTCACCCTGCTGTGCGGGGCGGCGACCGCCGCCTGCGGGCCGATCGTCTTCATCGGGCTGATGGTCCCGCACCTGGTCCGCGCCTTCACCGGGCCGGACATGCGCTGGGTGCTCGCGTACTCGGCGGTGCTCTCGCCCGCGCTGCTGCTCGGAGCCGACGTCATCGGCCGGGTCGTCACCCGGCCCGCGGAACTCCAGGTCGGCATCGTCACCGCCCTCATCGGCGGCCCCGTCTTCATCTACCTGGTGCGGCGCAAGAGGATGGCCCAGCTGTGACCTCGACTTCCGCACCGGACGACGCGCACACCGTCCGGGCCGCCCCCACCCGTCGGCCCGGACGGTCCGCGGCCCGGCTGCTGCGCCTGCCGGGCGGCCGGTCGCTGCGGGTGGAGCGGCGCGCCCTGGCCACCGGGGTGCTGCTGGCGCTCGCGGCCGCCGCGGCGGCCGTCCTGCTCATCGGCACCGGCGACTTCCCGATCGCCCCCATCGACGTCGTACGGACCCTGACCGGGGACGGCACCCCCGCCCACCAGTTCGTCGTCAACGAACTGCGGCTGCCCCGGGTCGTGGTCGCCCTGCTCGTCGGTGCAGCCCTCGGCATGGCCGGAGCCGTCTTCCAGTCGGTGTCGCGCAATCCGCTCGGCTCCCCGGACCTCCTCGGATTCGGCCACGGGTCGGTGGTCGGCGCGCTCGTCGTGATCATCCTGTTCCAGGGCGGAGCCACCGAGGTGGCCGTCGGGGCGCTGTGCGGCGGACTGCTGACCGGGATCGTCGTCTACCTGCTCGCCTACAAGCGGGGCATCCAGGGCTACCGGCTGGTGCTCGTCGGCATCGGCGCCTCAGCGGTGCTGATCGCCCTCATCCAGTACCTGCTCACCAAGGCCCAGGTGGTGGACGCCACGCGCGCCATGGTCTGGCTGACCGGTTCGCTCGCCGGCCGGGACTGGGCCCAGGTCAAGCCGCTGCTCGCGCTGTGCGCGGTGCTCTTCCCGCTGGTGCTCGCGCAGGGCCGGTCCGTGCGGATCATGCAGATGGGCGACGACGCCGCGTACGCCCTGGGGGTGCGGGTGGAGCGCACCCGGCTGCTGCTGATGTTCGCCGCGATCCTGCTCACCACCGCCGCGAGCGCGGCGGCCGGGCCCATCAGCTTCGTCGCGCTGGCCGCCCCGCAGCTGGCCCGACGGCTGACCCGCTCGCCCGGCGCCAACCTGATGACGGGCGCGCTGATGGGCTCGGTGCTGCTGCTGGTCTCCGACTGGGCCTCGCAGCGGGCCTTCGGAGCGGACCAGCTGCCGGTGGGCGTGGTGACCGGGCTGCTCGGCGGCGTCTACCTACTGTGGCTGCTGGTCGCCGAGCGCAAGGCGGGACGGATATGACGGCGCCCGACACCGCCGGGACCGCCGGGCCCGCCGGGCCCGCCCGCCCCGCCGTGACCGAGCCGCGCCGTGCGGCGCGCAACCCTCTGAGGAGTACCCCCGTGCAGCGGCTGACCGCGCAGAACGTCACCCTCGGCTATGACCAGCGGGTCATCGCCGAGAACCTGTCGGTGGACATCCCCGACCACTCCTTCACGGTGATCGTCGGACCCAACGCCTGCGGGAAGTCCACCCTGCTGCGCGCCCTGTCCAGGATGCTGAGGCCCACCGCGGGACGGGTGCTGCTGGACGGTCAGGCCATCGCGTCGCTGCCCGCGAAGAAGGTCGCCAGGACCCTGGGCCTGCTGCCGCAGTCCTCCATCGCGCCCGACGGCATCACGGTGGCCGACCTGGTCGCGCGCGGCCGCCACCCCCACCAGGGGCTGCTGCGGCAGTGGTCGCCCGAGGACGAGCGGATCGTGGCCGAGTCGATGGCCGCGACCGGGGTCGGCGACCTCGCCGACCGGGCCGTGGACGAACTGTCCGGCGGACAGCGCCAGCGCGTGTGGATCGCGATGGCGCTCGCCCAGCAGACCCCGCTGCTGCTGCTCGACGAGCCGACGACGTACCTGGACATCCAGCACCAGATCGATGTGCTGGACCTGTGCGCCGATCTCCACGAGGAGCAGGGCCGGACCCTGGTCGCGGTGCTGCACGACCTCAACCACGCCGCCCGCTACGCCACCCACCTGATCGCGATGCGCAGCGGCAAGGTGGTCGCCGAGGGGCCGCCCGCCGAGGTGGTCACCGCCGGCCTCGTGGAGGAGGTGTTCGGGCTGCGCTGCCAGATCATCGAGGACCCGGAGACGGGCACGCCGCTGGTGGTCCCGGCGGCGCGCAGGGCCCGTACGAGGACCCCCGTCTGAGACCGCCCGGCCGGACAGCCGCCCTAGAGCAGGCTCTTGAGCCGGAGCAGGTCGCGGAAGCCGGCTTCCAGCTTCACCCGGCCCGAGGCCCAGGCCTTCGCGAAGTTCAGTTCGCCCGCGACCATCGCGACCAGGTCGTCGCCGGCCATCGCCAGGCGGATCTCGGCCTTCTGCGCGGGCGGGCCCGCGGCGACCGCGTCCACCCGGATCCGGCCGTCTTCGAGGCGGCCCGTGAACGTCTGGTCCAGGTCGGTGATGTGGCAGCTCAGGGAGCGGTCGAGCGCCGCCGCGCCGCGGACGCCGCCGTCCGCGCGGGCGAGGTTGCCGGAGAGTCGGTCGAGTGCGTCACGGCACTCCTGGATCGTAGCCATCGTGATCACGACCGTACCGCAGAGCCGTGCGCGCGGGCGGCGGGCGCTTCGCGGTAGCGTCGGGGCATGACCGACGAAGAGCCGGGCCCGGGACCGTACGCACCCCCGGCGACCGCTGCGGGCGCCGCGGGCGGGGCTCCGGCCGGGGCTGCTTCCGCGACGGCCTGCGAGGGTTCCTCGACCGCCGAGGCGGCCGGCCCCGAGCCCTCCGGGCCCGCGCCGCTGGGCCTCGTCCGCACCCCCACCGGCCATACCGGGGTGGATGCCGCGCTGGCACGGCTGGCCGAGGCGGACCACCTGGCGGCGGACGGACACCTCGCGGTGTACGAGGATGTCCACCGGGGGCTGCGCTCCGCGCTGACCGCGCTGGACGCACCTCCCGCCCCCGGTCCGTACGAAAACAGGAGCTGAACCGAACGTGGCAGGAGTGGCACGCCGCCGCCTGGACGCCGAACTGGTACGCCGCAGCATGGCCCGCTCGCGGGAGCACGCCGCGCAGCTGATCGCCGCGGGCCGGGTGACCGTGGGCGGCACCACCGCGACCAAGGCCGCCACCCAGGTCGAGACCAGTGCGGCCCTGGTGGTCCTCAAGGACGACAGCGACCCGGACTACGTCTCGCGCGGCGGCCACAAGCTCGCCGGCGCGCTCGCGGCCTTCACGCCGCAGGGGCTGCGCGTGCAGGGCCGCCGGGCGCTGGACGCCGGGGCCTCCACCGGCGGGTTCACCGACGTACTGCTGCGCGCGGGCGTGGCGCACGTCGTGGCCGTGGACGTCGGCTACGGGCAGCTCGCCTGGGCCCTGCAGAGCGACGAACGGGTCACCGTCAAGGACCGTACGAACGTGCGCGAGCTGACGCTGGAGCAGATCGACGGGATCCCGGCGGACCTGGTCGTCGGCGACCTGTCCTTCATCTCCATCGGCCTGGTCCTGCCGGCGCTGGTGCAGTGCACCGCGCCCGATGCGGACCTGGTGCTGATGGTGAAGCCGCAGTTCGAGGTGGGCAAGGACCGGCTGGGCAGCGGCGGGGTGGTCCGCAGCCCGGAGCTGCGGGCCGAGGCCGTCCGCGAGGTCGCGGCCCGGGCGCACCGGCTCGGCCTGGGCGTGCTCGGGGTGACCGCCAGTCCGCTGCCGGGGCCGTCGGGCAACGTCGAGTACTTTCTGTGGCTGCGGGCGGGGGCACCGGCCCTCGACCCGGCGGATGTTGACCGTGCCGTGGCGGAGGGGCCGCAGTGACTGATTCATCAGGTGCACCGGATTCATCGGAGACGTCGGCCTCCGCGGCCTCGGGGCGGCGGCCGCGGACCGTCTTCCTGCTCGCGCACACCGGGAGGCCCGCGGCCATCCGCAGCGCCGAGCTGGTCGTGAAGGGCTTGCTGCGGTCCGGGCTGGGGGTGCGGGTCTTCGCCCACGAGGCGGTGGACCTCCCGCTGCCGCCGCAGGTGGAGCTGGTCACCGGGTCCACCCCCGCGGTGCTCGACGGCTGTGAGCTGCTGATCGTGCTGGGCGGGGACGGGACCCTGCTGCGGGGCGCGGAGTTCGCCCGGGCCTCGGGGGTGCCGATGCTCGGCGTCAACCTGGGCCGGGTGGGGTTCCTCGCCGAGGCCGAGCGGGACGACCTGGACAAGGTCGTGGACCGGGTGGTGACGCGGGAGTACGAGGTCGAGGAGCGGATGACCCTCGATGTGATCGTGCGCACCAACGGCGACGTGGTCCACCAGGACTGGGCGCTGAACGAGGCCGCCGTCCAGAAGGTGTCCCCGGAGCGGATGCTGGAGGTGGTCCTGGAGATCGACGGGCGCCCGGTGTCCGGCTTCGGCTGCGACGGGATCGTCTGCGCGACCCCGACAGGCTCCACCGCGTACGCGTTCTCCGCCGGCGGGCCGGTGGTGTGGCCCGAGGTGGAGGCCCTGCTGATGGTGCCGATCAGTGCGCACGCGCTGTTCGCGAAGCCGCTGGTGACCTCGCCGGACTCGGTGCTGGCCGTGGAGGTCCAGCCGGGCACCCCGCACGGGGTGCTGTGGTGCGACGGGCGCCGGATGCTGGAGCTGCCGGCCGGGGCCCGGGTGGAGGTACGGCGGGGCGCGGTGCCCGTACGGCTCGCCCGGCTGCACCACGCGTCCTTCACGGACCGGCTCGTCGCGAAGTTCGCGCTGCCGGTGTCCGGTTGGCGCGGCGCACCCCACTGACGGCCCGGCCCGGCGGCGCCCCCGCCCCCGCAATAGCACACCCGTGCGAAGGGAACGTGGCGGGTGACGTCACATGGCACCCATGAAACCTCGGTATCGTCGTCCCGTGCTTGAGGAGATGCGGATACGGTCGCTCGGGGTCATCGACGACGCGGTGGTCGAGCTGTCGCCCGGTTTCACCGCGGTGACCGGCGAGACCGGCGCGGGCAAGACGATGGTCGTCACCAGCCTCGGCCTGCTGCTGGGCGGGCGCGCCGACCCGGCCCTGGTACGGGTCGGGGCCAAAGCCGCGGTCGTCGAGGGCCGCATCGTCATGCCCGCCGACGCGCCCGCCGCGCTGCGCGCCGAGGAAGCCGGCGCCGAGCTCGACGACGGAGCCCTGCTGATCAGCCGGACCGTGTCCGCCGAGGGCCGTTCGCGCGCCCACGTCGGCGGCCGGTCCGTGCCCGTGGGCCTGCTCGCCGAGCTCGCGGACGACCTCGTCGCCGTCCACGGCCAGACCGACCAGCAGGGGCTGCTGCGGCCCGCCCGGCAGCGGCAGGCCCTCGACCGGTACGCCGGGGACGCCGTCGCGGTCCCGCTGGAGAAGTACGCCGCCGCCTACCGGCGGCTGCGCGCGGTCGCCGCCGAACTCGACACCCTCACCACCCGGGCCCGGGAACGGGCCCAGGAGGCGGACCTGCTGCGCTTCGGGCTCGACGAGGTCGCCGCCGTGGAGCCGGTGGCCGGCGAGGACACCGAGCTGGCGGCGGAGGCGGAGCGGCTCGGCCACGCCGAGGCGCTGGCCTCGGCGGCCCAGCTCGGCCACGCCGCGCTCGCCGGCAACCCCGAGGACCCGGAGGCCATCGACGCGAACACCCTCGTGGCGGGCGCCCACCGCGCCCTGGAGTCCGTACGCTCCCACGACCCGGCCCTGGGCGCGCTCGCCGAGCGGATCGGGGAACTGGGCATCCTGCTGGCCGACGTCGCCGGGGAGCTGGCGGGCTACGCCGACGACCTGGACGCCGATCCGCTGCGGCTGGCCGCGGTGGAGGAGCGCCGGGCGGCCCTGATCCAGCTGACGCGCAAGTACGGCACCGAGGGGACCGTCGACTCCGTGCTCCAGTGGGCCGAGCAGGGCGCGGCGCGGCTGCTGGAGCTCGACGGCGACGACGAGCGGATCGCCGACCTGACCGCCGAACGCGACGGGCTGCGCTCCGAACTGTCCCTGCTGGCCCAGGGCCTGACGGACGCCCGGGTGGAGGCGGCCACACGGTTCGCCTCCGCGGTGACCGAGGAACTGGCCTCCCTCGCGATGCCCCACGCCCGGGTGACCATCGACATCCGGCAGGCCGAGGACCCCGAGGGAGTGGAAGTGGACGGCCGTCCCGTCGCCTACGGCCCCTCGGGCACCGACGAGGTCGAGCTGCTGCTGGCCCCGCACCCCGGTGCCCAGCCGCGGCCGATCGCCAAGGGCGCCTCCGGCGGTGAGCTGTCCCGGGTGATGCTGGCCGTGGAGGTCGTCTTCGCCGGCTCCGACCCGGTGCCCACCTACCTCTTCGACGAGGTCGACGCGGGCGTCGGCGGCAAGGCGGCCGTCGAGGTGGGCCGGCGGCTCGCCAAGCTCGCCAAGTCCGCGCAAGTCGTGGTGGTCACCCACCTGCCGCAGGTCGCGGCCTTCGCCGACCGGCAGCTGCTGGTCGAGAAGACCAACGACGGCTCGGTCACCAGGAGCGGGGTCACCGTCCTGGAGGGCGAGGCCCGCATCCGCGAGCTGTCGCGCATGCTGGCCGGCCATGAGGACTCGGCCTCGGCTCGGGCGCACGCCGAGGAACTGCTGGCGGCGGCGCGCGCGGACGCCTGAGCGTCCGCGGGCCGGCCGCTCGCGGACGGACGGACGAACGGTGGAGGACGGATCCGGCCGGCCCGGAGCGGGCCCGCACGGCACGACGCGGAGGCGCGGGCCCGCGCCCCCGCGTCGCGCCGGCCGCCGCAGGCCGGCCGCCGCCCGGGCCCGTGCGGGGCGCACGCAGGGGCCGAGAGGACGCCGCGGTAGCCCGTGTGGGTGAGACGCGGGGGCGCGGGACGACAACCCGCACGGGATCCGCACCCGTATGGTCCCGGAACGCGCGTGCGGACTGGCATTCTTGGCGACGTCTCTGACCCCTCCCCCAGGAGCCTCGGCCCGTGAGCAGCTCCCCGGTCTCCCCTCCGGTCCCGGCCCAGCCCTACGGGCGGCCACCCCTTCGAACCGTCCAGGTGCTCGACGGCGCAGGCAGCAGCGCGCACGTCCGGTCCCTCACGACCGGGCTCGCCGCGCGCGGCGTACGGGTCACGGTGTGCGCGCCCGTCCGGGCGGAGGGGGAGTACGACTTCACCGCAGCAGGGGCGCAGTTCACGCCCGACGCGGTGAGCGCGCTGCGCGCCGCCTGCGCCGCCGCGGACGTCGTGCACGCGCACGGGGTACGGGCCGGGATGCGGGCCGCACTGGCCCTGCGCGGGCACCGGACGCCGCTGGTGGTGAGCTGGCACGGCGACGGCCCCGCGGCCCGCGGCGCGCTCGGCCGGCTGGCCGGGCTGCTGGAACGCCGGGTGGCGAAGGCCGCCGCGGTGGTCCTGGGCGCCTCCTCCGACCAGGTGGACCAGGCCCGGCTGCGCGGAGCGCGGGACGCACGGCTGGCGCCGGTGGCGGTACCGGCGGCCCCGGCGGCGCCCGACGAGGCGGCCAAGGCGCGGGCCGAACTCGGCGCGGTGGAACGGCCCCTGCTGGTCGCCGTGGGCAGCCTGGTGCCGCACCGCGGCTACTCCGTCCTGCTCGACGCGGCCCGGGAGTGGCGGGACCTGGACCCGTCGCCGCTGCTGGTGATCGCCGGGGAGGGACCGCTGCGTGCGGGCTTGTCGCGGCGCATCGAGGCCGAGGCGCTGCCGGTGCGCCTGCTGGGGCGCCGCCGTGACGCGGCCCGGCTGCTGGCGGCCGCCGACGTCGCGGTGCTGCCGAGCCGCTGGGAGCCGCGGGCCCTGCTGGCGCAGGAGGCCCTGCGCGCCGGGGTGGCCCTGGTGGCCACGGAGGTCGGCGGGGTGCCCGAACTCGTCGGGGACGCGGCGGTCCTGGTCCCGTACGGAGACCCGGGAGCGCTCGCCCGGGCCGTCAGCGCCCTGCTCGCGGACCCCGGCCGGCGCGCCGACCTGGCCGCCGCGGGCCGCATCCAGGCGGCGACGTGGCCCTCGGAGGACGACACCGTCGCGCAGGTCCTGTCGGTGTACGACGAGCTGATGGAGCGCGCCCGCTAGCGGGCGCGCAGCCGGTCAGCCCGTCAGGAAGACGGGTCGGAGGCGGCTGCGGGCGCCACGTGGCGGCGGGCGCGCAGGGCCAGGCTCAGCGACAGCACCGTCTCCGGGTCGTCCAGGTCCGTGCCCAGCAGCTCCGCGATGCGGGCCAGCCGGTTGTACAGGGTCTGCCGGTTCAGGTGCAGTTCGCGGGCCGTCTCCGCCTTGCGGCCCGCGTGGGCCAGGTACGTCTCCAGGGTCGGCAGCAGCGGCGGGCGCGAGGCCAGGTCGTGGGTGCGCAGCGCGCCGATCGCCCGTTCCACGAAGGCCGCCAGGTCGGGCTGCTCGCGCAGCCGCCACAGCAGCAGGTCGATGTCGAGGCGCCGGGCGTCGTACCAGGGGCGGGCGGGGAGCCCGTGAGCCGCCGTGGCCGTCTCCGCCGCGTGCCGCAGACCCGCCGAGGCGGCCGCCCAGCCGCCCGCGACGCCGACGACCACGGCGGGCGGGGCCGCGGCGCGGTCGAGGCCGGCCCGTTCGACCCCGGCCCGCAGCGCCGCGGAGACCCGGTCCGCGACGGCCGTGCGCTCCGACTCCGCGCGCAGCGAGACCAGCAGCGGGACCCGGCCCTCGACGGGGCGCACGCCCAGCAGGACCGGCACGCCCACCGACGACAGCTCCTCCAGCACCGCCCGGGCCAGGACGGCCCAGTTGCCGGACGGCCCGAGGGCCGAGGACAGCCGCATGACCACCGGCAGCAGCGGACCCGCACCGGGCTTGAACCCCAGCACCCGGGCCTGGGCCGGTGCGTCCTCCGCCGAGATCCGGCCTTCGGCCAGGTCCGTCAGGAAGTCGCCGCGGCCCCGCGCCGCCAGCTCCTCCTCCTGCCGCGCCTGCATCAGCACCACCGCGAGGACCCCCGCCGTGCGCTCCGCCGCCATCCGGTGCACCGGGAGCAGGGGGGCCGAGACGCCGAGGAGGACGACCCGCGCGCGCACCGCGCCCGCGCCGTGGCCGCCGCCCGGCACGTCGACCACCACCGCGTGCCCCGAGGGCCCCGCCTCGCGCTGCCCGCGCAGGCCCTCCCACACCTGGAGCGGATCCGCGCCCGGGTCCCCGGCCGAGCTGCCGGCCGCGTACAGCAGCTGCCCGTCCGGGGTCTCCAGGAACACCGGGTTGCCGGTGAAGTCCGCCAGGATGCGCAGCACCTGGGGGATGCCGCCCCCGCCGAGGAGGGCCTCCGTACAGCGCCGGTGCACCTCCTCGGCGCGCTGGAGCAGCGCGTAGTGGTGGTTGACGATCTCGGTGTGGACCTCTTCCGTGACGGTGACGAAGGGGACCTCCCGGTGCAGCTGGACCAGGGGCAGGCCGGCGGCCTGCGCCGTCTCGACGATCGTCGCGGGCAGCCGGGTGAAGCGCGGGCCGAGCTCGACGACCAGCGCGGCGATCCCCCGGTCCGCGAGGCGGCGTACGAACGCCCGCTGCTCGGCGGGGCGCGTGCCCAGGCCCAGGCCCGTGGTCAGCAGCAGCTCGCCGCCCTTGAGCAGCGAGGCGATGTTCGGCACCTCGCCCGCGTGCACCCAGCGGACGGTCCGGCCCAGGCGGTCTGCGCAGGCCATCACCTCGGGCAGCCCGCTGCGCAGCCCCGGCAGCTCCAGTGCCCGCTGAACCGTGATCCCGCCCTGGTTGTCCATGTCGCGGGACGCTACCAGGGGGTCACGCGGGCGTGATGTTGTGGTTGAAGCGGAAGACGTTGTCCGGGTCGTACTGCCGTTTCACGGCCCGCAGCCGGCGCAGGTTCTCCTCTCCCATGCCCTGCGCCACGCGCTCCGCGCCCTCGTCGCCGGTGAAGTTGAGGTACACGGCCCCGCTGCTCCAGGGACGCACGTCGGCCCGCACCTCCTTGACCCAGCGGATGCACCGCTCGTCGTCGGCGGGGTCCTCCCAGATGCCGAAGGGGTGCACCGCCCAGGCGGAGTCCCGGTAGGGGACCGGGTACTGCGAGGGGCCGTCCGCGATGGCCCCGCCCAGCGGGAAGAGGATGTGCTGGGTGCCCGTCGGCACCGGCATGGTGCGGGCGCGGGCGCAGAACACCTCGACGAGCTCGTCCGGCAGCCCCGTGACGTACTCGGCGGACCAGTAGTTCCGCATCCCCGGCGGGTCGTCGATCATGCACTGGAGGTCCGCGTAGGGGAGGGCGGTGACCACCTCCACCTCGTGCGGCAGCTCCAGCAGCGGCCCGGCCAGTTTGCGCAGCGGCTCCAGCGGCCCGGCGTAGGTCAGCAGTACGCCGCAGAGCAGGGTGCCGACGAGGTGCGGCGGTACGAAGGGCTCCGGCGGGGCGGTCAGGTACAGCACGCCCCCGCCGGCCTCGACCGGGCCGTCGTCGAGGAGGTCCCGGAAGCGCCGGGCGGCCTCGGGCCCGTACGCGGGGGCGTACATCAGCATGGCCATGGACATGGCGGGCAGCTCGTGCAGGCGCAGCGTCAGGGAGGTCGCGACGCCGAAGTTGCCGCCGCCGCCGTGCAGGGCCCAGAACAGCTCCGGATGGTCCTCGGCGGTCGCGGTGACGGCCTCGCCGTCGGCGGTGACCAGGTCCACTCCCAGCAGGTTGTCGACCGCGAGGCCGAACTTGCGGTCCAGCCAGCCCGATCCGCCGCCCAGGACGAAACCGCCGACCCCCGTGGTGGAGGCCCGGCCGCCGGTCGTGGCCAGCCCGTACGGCTGGCAGGCCCGGTCCAGGTGGCTCATGGTGGCGCCGCCCTCCACGTGCACCGCCTTCGCCGCCGGATGGACCGTCACCTCGTGCATCCGGCGCAGGTCCACGACCAGGCCGCCGTCGTTGAGGGACATCCCGGCGACGCTGTGCCCGCCCCCGCGGACCGCGACCTTCAGGTCCAGTTCCCGCGCGAAGCGGACGGCGGTGACCACGTCGGCCGTGCTCTCGCACTGGGCGATGACGGCCGGCCTGCGGTCGATCATCCCGTTGAAGACCGCCCGGGCGCCGTCGTACCCCGCGTCGTCCGCGGTGATGACCTCACCGGCCAGATCCTCGCGGAGCGCGGCGAGTGCCGTGCCCGCCTTCGAGAAGGGCGCCATGGCTCCCCCTTCCGAGAAGGGCGTGGGACCCTTCCAGGGTAGGCGGAGGCGATCACCGGGGCACGGCGGCGCCGGCGGCCCGTCCAGGCGCCCCGGGCCGTCCCCTGCGGATCTCGTCGGGGCGCGGCCCGCCCGGCACGGCACCGCGCCGGACGACCCGGGCCGGGCCGACACGATCCGAGAAGGACGGCCTAGCCCCCGTACGCCCCGCTCGCCGTCAGCCGCAGCGCCGTGTCGATCAGCGGGACGTGGCTGAAGGCCTGGGGGAAGTTGCCCACCTGCCGCTGCAGCCGCGGGTCCCACTCCTCCGCCAGCAGCCCGAGGTCGTTGCGCAGCGAGAGCAGCCGCTCGAAGAGCCGCCGCGCCTCGTCCACCCGGCCGATCATCGCCAGGTCGTCGGCCATCCAGAACGAGCAGGCGAGGAACGCGCCCTCGTCGCCCTCCAGCCCGTCCACGCCGGCCTGCTCGCCGGCCGTCGGGTAGCGCAGGATGAAGCCGTCGGGGGTGGACAGCTCGCGCTGGATCGCCTCGATCGTGCCGATGACCCGCTTGTCGTCCGGCGGCAGGAAGCCCATCTGCGGGATCAGCAGCAGGGAGGCGTCCAGCTCCTTCGACCCGTAGGACTGGGTGAAGGTGTTGCGCTCCTTGTCGTAGCCCTTCTCGCAGACGTCCTGGTGGATCTCGTCGCGCAGTTCGCGCCAGCGCTCCAGCGGGCCGTCCGCGTCCCCGCTCTCGATCAGCTTGATCGTGCGGTCCACGGCCACCCAGGCCATGACCTTCGAGTGCACGAAGTGCCGGCGCGGACCGCGGACCTCCCAGATGCCCTCGTCGGGCTGGTCCCAGTGCGTCTCCAGGTAGCGGATCAGCTTCAGCTGGAGCAGCGAGGCGTAGTCGCTGCGGGCCAGGCCGGTCATGTGGCCCAGGTGCAGGGCCTCGGTGACCTCGCCGTACACGTCGAGCTGGAGCTGGCCCGCCGCGCCGTTGCCGACGCGGACCGGGCTGGAGTTCTCGTACCCGGGCAGCCAGTCCAGCTCGGTCTCGCCGAGCTCCCGCTCGCCCGCGATCCCGTACATGATCTGGAGGTTCTCCGGGTCGCCGGCCACCGCGCGCAGCAGCCACTCGCGCCAGGCGCGGGCCTCCTCGCGGTAGCCGGTGCGCAGCAGCGAGGACAGGGTGATGGCCGCGTCCCGCAGCCACGTGTAGCGGTAGTCCCAGTTGCGGACCCCGCCGATCTCCTCCGGCAGCGAGGTGGTCGGCGCGGCGACGATCCCGCCCGTGGGGCCGTACGTGAGGGCCTTGAGGGTGATCAGGGAGCGGACCACGGCCTCCCGGTAGGGCCCGTGGTAGGTGCACTGCTCCACCCAGTCGCGCCAGAACTCGTCGGTCGACCCGAGGGCGGCCTCGGCGTCCGGCAGTTCCGGCGCGCCCCGGTGGGAGGGCTGCCAGCTGATGCTGAAGGCCACCCGGTCGCCCGGGCCCACCGTGAAGTCGGAATAGGTCGTCAGGTCCTTGCCGTAGGTCTGCGCATCGGTGTCCAGCCAGATCGAGTCCGGGCCGGCCACGGCGACGGTGCGCCCGTCGACCTGGTGCACCCAGGGCACGACCCGGCCGTAGCTGAAGCGCATGCGCAGGGCGGAGTGCATCTTGACGCGTCCGGAGACGCCCTCCACGATGCGGATCAGCTGCGGCGCGTGGTCCTCGCGCGGCGGCATGAAATCGATCACGCGGACCGTGCCGCGCGGGGTGTCCCACTCGGACTCCAGCACCAGCGAGTCGCCGCGGTAGCGGCGGCGGGTGGCCCGCGGTGCCTCGGTGCCCGCCGGGAAGGCGGGTCCGATCCGCCAGAACCCGTGGTCCTCGGTGCCGAGGAGGCTCGCGAACACGGCATGGGAGTCGAAACGTGGCAGACACAACCAGTCCACCGCCCCGTCCCGGCAGACCAACGCCGCGGTCTGCATGTCCCCGATCAGTGCGTAATCCTCGATGCGCCCGGACACGTGCATCTCCAGTCGAACGGCCACGTCCGCCCCGAAGGGCGCTTGCATTGGGTGCGCTGTTGCGCGGTCTCCCGTGGGTGGGGAACTCCGCGCCGAGCCCATGATTCCGTATGCGGCGGTGTGAGGCCGTCTGCCGGACTGCTCGGCGGCGATGTGTGCAATATCCGAGCAGGATATGACGGCACCCTAGTGATCCCGCCAAGGCCCGGAAGAATGCGCCTCGGCCGATCGGGTGACCAGCGCATATGCGGGTCCGGCGGCCCGCGCGGTCCGCGCGCGCCGCGTGGCCGGAGGCGGACCGGCCCGGGCGCTGATAGGCTGGTACCCCGTGGACCGGTGGTCTGCCTGTGCGAACCAGGAACCCCGAAACCGCAGCTTCGGCGCCCCCTGAGACCCTTCCGGATCGACGGTGACCGGCGCCGGACGCACCTCACCTCGCGACCACGGGAGCCCCCTCTTGGCGACGCCGCCCGCTGCTTTTCGAAACAGCACAGCCATGACGACCAAGCACATCTTCGTCACCGGGGGTGTCGCTTCGTCCCTCGGCAAGGGCCTGACGGCCTCCAGCCTGGGTGCGCTGCTGAAGGCGCGCGGCCTGCGGGTCACGATGCAGAAGCTCGACCCGTACCTGAACGTCGACCCGGGCACCATGAACCCGTTCCAGCACGGCGAGGTGTTCGTCACCAACGACGGCGCCGAGACCGACCTGGACATCGGCCACTACGAGCGCTTCCTCGACGTGGACCTCGACGGCTCGGCCAACGTCACCACCGGCCAGGTCTACTCGCAGGTCATCGCCAAGGAGCGGCGCGGCGAGTACCTCGGCGACACCGTGCAGGTCATCCCGCACATCACCAACGAGATCAAGCACCGCATCCGCCGGATGGCCACCGCGGACGTCGACGTGGTCATCACCGAGGTCGGCGGCACCGTCGGCGACATCGAGTCGCTGCCCTTCCTGGAGACGGTCCGCCAAGTCCGCCACGAGGTCGGCCGCGACAACGTCTTCGTCGTGCACATCTCGCTGCTGCCCTACATCGGCCCCTCCGGCGAGCTGAAGACCAAGCCCACCCAGCACTCCGTCGCCGCCCTGCGCAACATCGGCATCCAGCCCGACGCGATCGTGCTGCGCGCCGACCGCGAGGTCCCCACCTCCATCAAGCGCAAGATCTCGCTGATGTGCGACGTGGACGAGGCAGCCGTGGTCGCGGCCATCGACGCCAAGTCGATCTACGACATCCCCAAGGTGCTGCACACCGAGGGCCTGGACGCGTACGTCGTCCGCAAGCTGGACCTGCCCTTCCGCGACGTCAACTGGACGGTGTGGGAGGACCTGCTCGACCGGGTCCACAACCCCGACCACGAGGTCAAGGTCGCGCTCGTCGGCAAGTACATCGACCTGCCCGACGCCTACCTGTCGGTGACCGAGGCGCTGCGCGCCGGCGGGTTCGCCAACAAGGCCCGCGTGCAGATCAAGTGGGTCGCCTCCGACGACTGCAAGACCCCGGCCGGCGCGGCCGCGGTGCTCGGCGACGTGGACGCGGTCTGCGTGCCCGGCGGCTTCGGCGACCGCGGCGTCAACGGCAAGGTCGGCGCGATCACCTACGCCCGCGAGAACCGGATCCCGCTGCTCGGCCTGTGCCTGGGCCTGCAGTGCGTGGTCATCGAGGCCGCGCGCAACCTCGCCGGCATCGAGGACGCCAACTCCACCGAGTTCGACGCCTCCACCCCGCACCCGGTGATCTCCACGATGGAGGAGCAGCTGGCCTTCGTCGAGGGCGCGGGCGACCTGGGCGGCACCATGCGCCTGGGCATGTACCCGGCGAAGCTCGCCGAGGGCTCCATCGTGCGCGAGGTCTACGGCGACCAGGCGTACGTGGACGAGCGCCACCGCCACCGCTACGAGGTCAACAACGCCTACCGCGGCGAGCTGGAGCAGAAGGCCGGCCTGGTCTTCTCCGGCACCTCCCCGGACAACAAGCTCGTCGAGTACGTCGAGTACCCGCGCGAGGTCCACCCCTACCTGGTGGCCACCCAGGCCCACCCGGAGCTGCGCTCGCGCCCGACCCGCCCGCACCCGCTCTTCGCGGGCCTGGTCAAGGCGGCCGTGGAGCGCCAGCAGTCCGCGAAGTGAGCGTCTGACCGCATACCGTAGACAGCCGGGGCACGCACGTGCCCCGGCTGTCGCGTTTCTCGGGAAGGTACGGGCCATGGCCATGGGCAACGACATCGTGGACACGCCGGAGTCGTGGGAGATCATCGCCTCGCGCACGCCGTTCGAGGGGGCGAAGACGGCGGTGCGTTCGGACCAGGTCCGGATGCCCGACCGGGCGGTGGTGCGCCGCGACTACCAGGTGCACCCCGGCTCGGTGTGCGTCCTGGCCCTCGACGAGCAGCAGCGGGTGCTGGTGCTCAAGCAGTTCCGGCACCCGGTGCGGCACCGGCTGTGGGAGCTCCCGGCGGGCCTGCTGGACGTGCCGGGGGAGAACCCGCTGCACGCCGCCCAGCGCGAGCTGTACGAGGAGGCGCACGTCAAGGCGGAGGACTGGCGGGTCCTGGCCGACTTCTTCAGCTCGCCGGGGGGCTCCGACGAGGCGGTGCGGATCTTCCTGGCGCGGGACCTGGCGGAGGCCGAGGGCGCGCGGTACGAGGTCTCCGAGGAGGAGGCCGACATGGAGATCGCCCGGGTCCCCCTCCAGGAGCTG
Organism: Streptomyces sp. cmx-4-9; assembly: GCF_046548835.1. NCBI lineage: Bacteria > Bacillati > Actinomycetota > Actinomycetes > Kitasatosporales > Streptomycetaceae > Streptomyces > Streptomyces sp. cmx-4-9. Next base: position 22,245 of record NZ_JAEBEE010000009.1, read on the forward strand.
GTGGCCGGCGTGCTGGCGGGCCGGCTCGGCAACCCGGGCCTGGTGACGGGCGTCCTGGCGCTGTCCGCGGCCCTGGCCTCCGGCGGCGCGGACTCCCTGCGCCCGGCCCTGGCCCCCTGGCCGGCCCGCCCGTACGAGGCGTAGCAGGCCGCGGGGGACCCGATGGGCCGCGGGGGCGGCGCCCGGGGCACGCTGGAGCCGCCGTCCGCCGCGCCGCCTCCGTACGGCCCCGGCGCGCCCCGCGGCGGCCGGCCGCGCCTGCCGTCGGCAGAAAAGCGGACCATCCGCTGATCCGATCGGGGGATGTGCCCGCCGCGCTCCCCACGGGTCGTCGCTCTGCGTGAACTACGCTCGCAACCCGATGGCAGGGAGAGGAGCGGATCCGTGACGGATTTCGTCGGGCGGCGGCGTGAGCTCAAGGAGCTGCGCGAGGACATCGCACGGACCGGGCTCGACACCCTCTCGGGCCGCAAGGCCAAAGCGCCCAGAGCACGGGTGCTGCTCATCGCCGGACGGCCCGGCTCCGGCCGTACCGCCCTGGCCGAGGAGTTCGTGCGCGAGGTCGCCGAGGCCTACCCCGACGGGGTGCTCCGGACCCGGCTCACCACCCCCGGCGGCGAGGCCGTCGCCACCGAGCGGGCCGTCCGGGGCCTGCTGGAGGACCTCGGGCACACCACCCCGCCGGGAGCCGGCGAGGACGAGTTGAGCGCCACCCTGCGGGAGGCCCTGGCCGGACGGCGGGCGATCGTCCTCGTCGACGACGCCGCCGACCCGCACCAGGTCGACGCCCTGCTGCCGGACACCCCCGAATGCCTGGTCGTGGTCACCGCCGAGGGGCCGCTCACCGGGATCCCCGACGTCCGGCCCTGCACCCTCGGCGGGCTGGACACCCCGTCCGCCGTCGAACTGCTGGTCCAGCGCATCGGGGACATCCGCGTCACCGCGGACCCCCGGGCGGCCGAGACGCTCGCCGAGGAGTGCGGCGGCCAGCCCGCCGCGCTCGGCCTCGTCGGCGGCTGGCTCGCCGCGCACCCCAAGGCAGCCGTCGCGGACGTGGCCAAGCAGCTGCACGACATGCCGGCGGGCATCGGCGGCCCGCTGGCCCGCGCATTCCGCCTCGTCTACGAATCCCTCCCGCAGCCCGCCCAGCGCACCCTGCGGCTGCTGCCGCTCGCCCCGGCCGGCATCGTCGACTCCCACACCGCCTCCGCGCTCGCCGGCTGCTCCGTGGCCGCCGCGCAGTCCACCCTGGACGATTTCGCCGGGCTCGGCCTCGTCCGGCCCGCCCACGACGGGCTCTTCATGCTGCCCGGCTGCCTCACGCCCCTGCTCCAGGCCCTGCTGGAGGCCAAGGAGCGCCCGGCCGAGGTGCAGCTGGCCCGGGCCAGGATGCTGGAGCGGACCGTACGGCTGCTGCACTCGTGCCGCGCCATGGCCGCGCCCGCCGACCAGGAGGACGGAGTCCTCGACCCCCGGGCGAAGCTGGACGGCACCCCTCGCGCTCTGCGCTTCCCCGACCGGCGGTCCGCCGCCACCTGGCTCGACACCCGGCTGCCCGCGCTGACCGCGGCCGCCTCCCTGGCCGTGGCCGACGGGGAGCTGGACACCCTGGCCCGCCGGCTGATCGCCGCCCTCGTCCGCGCGCTGGCGGACCACCGCGGCACCGCCGGGGCGGCCCCCGAGCTGTACGGGCTGCACTGCCTGGTGCTGGACGTGGCCGAGCGCCGCAGCCTGTACCGGGAACAGGCCGCCGCGCTGCTGAACCTGGCCGACCTGGACGCCGAGACCGGCCGTACCCGGGAGGCTCTGGAGCGCTACCGGGCCGCGCTGGACGCCGGACGCGCGGCGAACGACCCGTACGCGACGGGCCGGGCGATGGAATCCGTAGGCGGCGCCTATGCGGAGCTGACCGACTGGCACCGGGCCGCCGACTGGTTCGGCCGGGCCCTCTCCCAGGCCCTCGCGCGGGGGCAGCGCGCGGACGAGGCACGGCTGTACGGCCGGCTGGGCAACGTGCACACCTATGCGGGCCGGTACGGGGACGCGCTGCGCAGCTGGCGTGCGGCCGCCGCGGGGTACCGGAAGCTGGCCGATGTCCCGGGCCAGGCAAAGGCGTTGAGCGAGATGGCCCGGGTCCAGGAGTACGCCGGGCGCCCCGAGGAGTCGCTGCACACCTGCCGGGAGGCGGTGGAGCTGGCCCGCCGGGCGGAGGACCTGCGGCTCCAGGCCGCGCTGGAGGTGCGCCTGGCCGACACACTGGACCGGCTCGGGGACCCCGCGGCGGCCAGGCTGCACCGCTCCGCAGCTGATCGATTGCTGGGAGACGACCCCGCAGCCTGCGAAATCCGTAGTGCTTCCGACTGAGATTATTCGTTTGCAAGGCTAGACAGCGACTCATCCTTCATTAGACTGGGTTCACCGCGGCATCCCGTGGTGCATCCCGTTGCGCGTTCTTGTGAGCGGGTATGTATGGAAGTGCCCCGTAAATCCCCCAAGCCAAGGACCGTGATCGACGATGAAGGTCGGCATCCCCCGCGAGGTCAAGAACAACGAGTTCCGGGTCGCCATCACGCCTGCCGGCGTGCATGAGCTGGTCCGCAACGGCCACCAGGTCTTCATCGAGCAGAACGCCGGTGTGGGTTCCTCGATCACGGACGCGGAGTACGTCTCCGCCGGCGCCGAGATCCTCGGTACGGCCGACGAGGTGTGGGCCACCGCCGACCTGCTGCTGAAGGTCAAGGAGCCGATCGCCGAGGAGTACCACCGCCTCCGCAAGGACCAGACGCTCTTCACCTACCTGCACCTCGCCGCCTCCCGCGAGTGCACGGACGCCCTGCTGGAGTCCGGCACCACCGCGATCGCGTACGAGACCGTCGAGGTGGGCCGCGCGCTGCCGCTGCTCGCCCCGATGTCCGAGGTCGCGGGCCGGCTGGCTCCCCAGGTCGGCGCCTACCACCTGATGCGCTCGGCCGGCGGCCGCGGCGTGCTCCCGGGCGGCGTGCCCGGCACCCACGCCGGCGAGTGCGTGGTCATCGGCGGCGGTGTCTCCGGCTGGAACGCCGCGCAGATCGCCATCGGCATGGGCTTCCACGTGACCCTGCTCGACAAGGACATCAACAAGCTCCGCGAGGCCGACAAGATCTTCGGTACGAAGATCAAGACGATCGTCTCCAACGCCTTCGAGCTCGAGAAGGCCGTCGTCGAGGCCGACCTCGTCATCGGCGCCGTGCTGATCCCGGGTGCGAAGGCCCCGAAGCTGGTCACCAACGAGCTCGTCGCCAAGATGAAGCCCGGAAGTGTCCTTGTCGACATTGCGATCGACCAGGGCGGCTGCTTCGAGGACTCCCGTCCGACCACCCACGCCGAGCCGACCTTCCAGGTCCACAACTCGGTCTTCTACTGCGTGGCCAACATGCCGGGCGCGGTGCCGAACACCTCCACCTACGCCCTGACCAACGCGACGATGCCCTACATCGTGCAGCTCGCGAACCTGGGCTGGGCCGAGGCGCTGCGCCGCGACCCGGCGCTCGCCCTGGGCCTCAACACCCATGACGGCAAGGTCGTTTACGGCCCGGTCGCCGAGGCCCACGGCCTGGAGACGCTTGAGCTGAGCACGCTGCTCGGCTGACGCGTCAACGACTGACGTCAATCTCACGTCTCCGGCCGGACCTTGCCCGCAAGGTCCGGCCGGACGTGTTTGCGGTCCGCTCCGGAGGGCCGCTCAACTCGCCTCGAACGTAACCCTTTAACCCTTTCGCACACCTGCGAAACTTCGCGGCGACAGTCCGCGCGCCCTTGACAGAGTGGTGTTCGGTTGCCGACACATCGTGCCGGGTCCGGTGGATTGTGTTGCCGCTGAGTGGTGACACGCCATAGAGTCGCCAACCGTCGGCATGGTGCCACGCTGACCTATCGATAAGTGTCCTGGTCGCGTCCGAGGAGGTAAGACGACTTGTGAATGAGTCGACATTTGCTCCTGGAGGTGGTCGGGCGGACATGCCCGAGCGGGGCCAGGGCCCTGCCGGGCTCGAAACCGTCGGCTCCGTCGCAGTACGCACCTTCGCAAACCACCAGCACATGACGACGCCCCGAAACAGCATGGACGGCCTAGACGTGAACTCCAGGGCCGGCGACCCGAGCGGCGAAAAGCCCGTGGGTTTCGCCGACTACGACAACGTGCCCGAAGGGCACTTCTACGACCCCGACGCGGAGTACGAGCCGGACCCCGAGTACGCGGCCACTCTCGCCCCCGACGCTGCCCGCCAGCGCCGCGAGCGGATCGGCCCGACCGGACGGCCGCTGCCGTACTTCCCCATCCCGGGCCCGCTGACCGACCACGGTCCCGCGAAGATCATCGCGATGTGCAACCAGAAGGGCGGCGTGGGCAAGACCACGTCGACCATCAACCTGGGCGCCGCGCTCGCCGAGTACGGGCGCCGGGTGCTGCTCGTCGACTTCGACCCGCAGGGCGCACTGTCCGTGGGCCTCGGCGTGAACCCGATGGAACTCGACCTGACGGTCTACAACCTGCTCATGGAGCGGGGCATGTCGGCCGACGAGGTGCTGCTGAAGACGGCGGTCCCCAACATGGACCTGCTGCCGAGCAACATCGACCTGTCCGCTGCCGAGGTGCAGCTGGTCAGCGAGGTCGCGCGCGAGTCGACGCTCCAGCGGGCGCTGAAGCCCCTGATGGCCGACTACGACTACATCGTGATCGACTGCCAGCCCTCGCTCGGCCTGCTGACCGTGAACGCCCTGACGGCGGCTCACAAGGTCATCGTCCCGCTGGAGTGCGAGTTCTTCGCGCTGCGCGGCGTGGCGCTGCTGACCGAGACCATCGAGAAGGTGCAGGAGCGGCTCAACCCGGAGCTGGAGCTCGACGGCATCCTCGCCACGATGTACGACTCCCGCACGGTGCACAGCCGCGAGGTGCTGGCGCGGGTCGTCGAGGCCTTCGACGACCACGTCTACCACACGGTCATCGGCCGGACGGTGCGCTTCCCGGAGACCACGGTCGCCGGCGAGCCGATCACCACGTACGCGTCCAACTCCGTCGGCGCCGCCGCCTACCGCCAGCTGGCCAGGGAGGTGCTCGCCCGGTGTCACGCCGAGTGAGTCTGCCCGGAGCCGACGAACTGTTCCGAACGACCGGGGGGATGGCACTCCAGTCGTCCTCGCCGCGGCGGGGAGCCGAGGAGGCGCCCGCCGCGGAGCACTCGGCCAGCCCGGCCGAGGGCACGGCGGGAGAGGGCCGCAGCCGGGAGGCCGAGGCCCCGGCGTCCGGCGGGCCCGTGGTGGGGCAGCCGCGCAGACCGCAGGAAGGTTCTGTCAGCCCGGCCGGAGCCCCGGCCGGCGGGCGGGGCAAGGGCCAGGGCCGGGGGGCGAACCGGCGGCCCAGCGGGCGGGAACGGCACGACGAGAAGATCACCGTGTACGTCTCCGCCGAGGAGCTCATGGACCTGGAGCACGCACGGCTGGTGCTGCGCGGGGAGCATGGCCTGGCGGTCGACCGCGGGCGCATCGTCCGCGAGGCGGTGGCGGTGGTCCTGGCGGACCTCGAGTCCCGTGGTGACGCCAGCATCCTGGTCCGCCGCCTGCGCGGCCGCTGACCGCTCCCGGGCCGCCCGGACCGGGGCCCGCGCGGCCCCGGCGGGTCGCAGCGCCGGGCCTGTGCGGCCTTCGCAGAGTCGCAGCGCCGGGCGCGCTCCCGGACCCTGGCCCGCGCGGCCCTGGCGGGTCGCAGCGCCGGGCGCGCCGCTACCCGCCCCGGGCCTGCGCGGCACCCGCAGAGTCGCAGCACCGGGCGCGTTCCCGGACCCGGGCCCGCGCGGCCCTGGCGGGTCGCAGCGCCGGGCCTGCGCGGCCTTCGCAGAGTCGCAGCACCGGGCGCGTTCCCGGACCCGGGCCCGCGCGGCCCTGGCGGGTCGCAGCGCCGGGCCTGCGCGGCCTTCGCAGAGTCGCAGCGCCGGGCGCGCTCCCGGACCCGGGCCCGCGCGGCCCTGGCGGGTCGCAGCGCCGGGCGCGCCGCTACCCGCCCCGGGCCTGCGCGGCCTTCGCAGAGTCGCAGCGCCGGGCGCGCCGGTACCCGCTCCGCCCCCTGCCGCGCGCCGCGGCCCCCGCAGAGTCGCAGCGCCGGGCGTGCCGGTACCCGCTCCGCCCCCTGCCGGTGAGACCGCCGCCCCCCTGGTGGTGGCCGCAGGGCGGCGGCGCGTCGCAGCGGGTGTGCCCGGTCGTGCGGTCCGATGGGCCGGTCACGGCACTAGGCTGCCCGGGACGCCCGCCGACCGCCCCCCACCAGCCTGGACCGCGATGCCCCCCTCCGCCGAAGCCGGCCGACCGAACCGACGCCCGCTGGGACGCGGGCCCGGCGGGCCGGGTGGCGTGCAGGCCCCTGAGCCGCCCGCTGAGGCCCTCGCGTATGACGCGGGGGGAGCGGAGCCCGAGGCGGGCCCCGAGGGCGTGCAGGCCGCCGCTCGTCCCGTCCAGGCCCCTGCGCCGCCCGCCGGGGGCGGCGCAGGGTCCGCCGGGCCGCCGGCCGAAGCCTCCGCCGGGCCGGCGGGTGACGGGCGGTTCACGCTGCGGCTGGACAACTTCGAGGGCCCCTTCGACCTGCTGCTCCAGCTGATCTCGCGGCACAAGCTCGATGTCACCGAGGTGGCGCTGTCCCGGGTCACCGACGAGTTCATGGCGCACATCCGGGCCGGCGGGCCGGACTGGGACCTCGACCAGACCACCGAGTTCCTCGTCGTTGCCGCCACCCTGCTCGACCTGAAGGCCGCCCGGCTGCTGCCCGCCGCCGAAGTCGAGGACGAGGCCGACCTGGCCCTGCTGGAGGCCCGGGACCTGCTCTTCGCCCGGCTGCTTCAGTACAAGGCGTACAAGCAGATCGCGGAGATCTTCGAGCGCCGGACCGAGGCCGAGTCCCGGCGCTACCCGCGTACCGTCGGCCTGGAGCCGCACCACGCCGAACTGCTGCCCGAGGTGGTCATCAGCATCGGCCCCGAGGGCTTCGCCCGCCTCGCCGTCAAGGCGATGCAGCCGAAGGCCCGGCCGCAGGTGTACGTCGACCACATCCACGCCCCCCTGGTCAGCGTCCGGGAGCAGGCGGGCCTCGTGGTGCGCCTGCTCAAGACGCGCGGCGAGGCCACCTTCCAGGAGCTGACCGAGGACGCACCGGACACCCTGACCGTGGTCGCCCGCTTCCTCGCCCTCCTGGAGCTGTACCGGGAGAAGGCCGTGGTCCTCGACCAGGAAGAGGCCCTGCAGACCCTGACCGTGCGCTGGAGCGGCGGGGACGGCGACGGGATGCCGACCGTGACCGACGAGTTCGACCAGATCGTGGAGGCGAAGGAATGAGCGACGCGGGCGCGGTGGCCGCGCTGGAGCTGAAGCCGGCGCTGGAGGCCGTCCTGATGGTCGTGGACGAGCCCGCGACCGAGGCCCACCTGGCGAAGGTGCTGGAGCGCACCCCGCGTGAGGTGGCCGAGGCACTGCGGGAGCTGGCCGACGCGTACACGGCGGCGGGCCGCGGCTTCGAGCTGCGCCTGGTCGCCGGCGGGTGGCGCTTCTACAGCCGGGCGCAGTACGCCGAGGCCGTCGAGGCCTTCGTCCTGGACGGCCAGCAGGCCCGGCTGACCCAGGCGGCGCTGGAGACCCTGGCGGTCGTCGCGTACCGCCAGCCGGTGAGCCGGTCCCGGGTGTCCGCGGTGCGCGGAGTCAACTGCGACGGGGTCATGCGGACCCTCCTGCAGCGCGGTCTGGTGGAGGAGGCGGGGACGGAACCTGAAACAGGTGCGATCCTGTACAGGACGACGAACCACTTTTTGGAGCGGATGGGCCTGCGCGGCCTTGACGAGCTCCCGGAGCTCGCGCCCTTCCTCCCCGAGGCGGAGGCGATCGAAGCCGAGACGCAGGAAGGTGTTCCGTCGTTCGATCCGGACGCACCGGACACAGATGCAGACGACGACAAGACGACGGAACTTTGATGCGAAGCAGCGGCAACGGCAACGGTGGCGGCAACAGGAACAGCGGAGGCGGCAGCGGCGGGCGCGGTAACCCCCGCGGCGGCTCCTCCAGCGGCGGTGGTGGCTACCGCGGTGGCGGCTCCGGCGGCAGCAGCAGCTCCGGCGGCGGCTCCCGCGGCGGCAGCTCCGGCGGCTACCAGGGCGGCGGTTCCCGTGGCGGCAGCTCCGGCGGCGGCTACCAGGGCGGTGGCTCCGGCGGCTCCCGCGGCGGCAGCTCCGGCGGCTACCAGGGCGGCTCCCGCGGCGGCAGCTCCGGCGGCTACCAGGGCGGCTCCCGCGGCGGCAGCTCCGGCGGCTACCAGGGCGGTTCCCGTGGTGGCAGCTCCGGCGGCGGCTACCAGGGCGGCTCCCGCGGTGGCAGCTCCGGCGGCTACCAGGGCGGCTCCCGCGGCGGCAGCTCCGGCGGCTACCAGGGCGGTGGCTACCAGGGCGGCTCCGACGCGCGTGACCGGGACCGGGACCGCGACCAGCCGGCCCCCCGCATCCGCAACCCCCGCCCCGAGGAGCGCCGCTACGACGTCGGCCCCGAGGGCGAGCGCAACGGCCGCGGCGGTGCCAAGGCCGGCGGCGGCGGCGCCCGCGGCGCGGCCGACGGCAACCGCGGCGGCGGTGCCCGCGGCGCCGACGCACGCGGTGGTGCCAAGGGCGGCCCCAAGACCTCCAGGACCCCCGGCATCGGCGGGGCCGGCGGCCCGCGCCGCGGCCCCGGCAGCCGCAGCGGCCAGTCCCGTCCCCGCGAGCTGGACGCGCGGATCGAGGAGCGCGTGCGCGACCGGTACGCCGACAAGCCCGTGATCAAGACCCCCAAGACCTTCCCGGGTGCCGAGGAGGAGGGGGAGCGCCTGCAGAAGGTGCTCGCCCGCGCCGGCATGGGATCGCGCCGCGCCTGCGAGGAGCTCATCGAGCAGGCCCGCGTCGAGGTCAACGGCGAGATCGTGCTGGAGCAGGGCAAGCGCGTCCTGCCGAAGGACGAGATCAAGGTGGACGGCCTCACCGTCGCCACCCAGTCGTACCTGTTCTTCGCGCTGAACAAGCCGGCCGGCGTCGTCTCCACCATGGAGGACCCCGACGGCCGCCAGTGCCTCGGCGACTACGTCACCAACCGCGAGACGCGCCTGTTCCACGTCGGCCGGCTCGACACCGAGACCGAGGGCATCATCCTGCTCACCAACCACGGTGAGCTGGCCCACCGCCTCACGCACCCCAAGTACGGCGTGAAGAAGACCTACGTCGCCGCCATCACCGGCCCGCTGCCCCGCGAGATCGGCAAGCGGCTCAAGGACGGCATCGAGCTGGAGGACGGGTACGCCCGCGCCGACCACTTCCGCGTCGTCGACCAGGTCGGCAAGAACTACCTCGTCGAGGTCACCCTCCACGAGGGCCGCAAGCACATCGTCCGCCGCATGATGGCGGAGGCCGGCTTCCCCGTCGAGAAGCTCGTCCGGACCTCCTTCGGCCCGATCGAGCTCGGCGACCAGAAGTCCGGCTGGCTGCGCCGTCTGACCAACACCGAGGTCGGCATGCTCATGCGCGAGGTCGGCCTGTAGGACCCGCCGGACCCCCGGAGGGTCCCGTTCCACCGGAAGAGCCCGCAGCGCCCCACGGCGCGGCGGGCTTTTTCCTTGCAGCCGGCTCCCCGCCCTGTTTATAGTCAGTCTGACTATTAAAGGGAGGGGTTCCGGCATGGAATGGACCATGAACTGGACCATGAGCTGGACCGAGTGGCTCGGGTTCGCCACCGGCGCCCTGTGCGTCTGGCTGGTGACCCGGCAGCACGTGGCCAACTGGCCCGTCGGCATCGCCAACAACGTGTTCTTCATCGTGCTCTTCGCCCAGGCCGGCCTGTACGCCGACGCCGGGCTCCAGATCGTCTTCATCGCCCTGGCCGCGTACGGCTGGTGGTCCTGGACCCACGGGGGTGGACCCGGAACCGCCGAAGCGCTGCCGGTGCGCCGCACCACGCGCACCGAATGGGCCTGGCTGGCCGCGGCCGGGGCGGTGGCGACGCTCGGCCTGACCCTGCTCCTCGACCGCGCCACCGACTCCAGCGTCCCCTTCTGGGACGCGGCCACGACCGTGCTGTCCCTCGCGGCGACGTACGGCCAGTGCCGCAAGCTCGTCGAGTCCTGGTGGCTGTGGATCGCCGCGGACCTCGTCTACGTCCCCCTGTACGCCTCCAAGGGGCTCCACCTCACCGCCCTGCTCTACGTCGGCTTCCTCGCGCTGTGCGTCACGGGCCTGCTCCGCTGGCGGCGGGCGCTCCCGCAGCGCACTGCGCCCGCGGCGCCCGCGGAGGTGACGGCATGAGGCGCTTCGGCCACGGCCTGGTGCTCGGCAAGTTCTACCCGCCGCACGCCGGCCACCACCACCTGGTGCGCACCGCCCAGGACCGCTGCGAGCGGCTGACCGTCCTGGTCTGCGCGGCCTCGGTGGAGTCGGTGCCGCTCGCCGACCGCGTCGCCTGGATGCGGGAGGCCCACCCGGGCGCGGACGTGGTCGGCGCGGTGGACGACGTCCCCGTCGACCTGCACGACCCGGCGGTCTGGGAGGCGCACATGGCGATCTTCCGGGATGCCGTCGGCGGACCCGTCGACGCCGTCTTCACCTCGGAGGAGTACGGGAGCGAACTCGCCCGCAGGTTCGGCGCCGAGGAGGTCTGCGTGGACCCCGCCCGGACGCTGTTCCCGGTGTCCGGAACGGCCGTCCGGGCCGACCCGGCCGCCTGCTGGGAGTTCCTCGGGCCCGCCGTCCGGGCCTCCCTGGCCCGGCGGGTCGTCGTCCTCGGCGCCGAGTCCACCGGGACGACCACCCTGTCCCGGGACCTGGCCGCGCACTACCGGGCGCGCGGCGGGGTCTGGGCGGCCACGGGCTGGGTCGCCGAGTACGGCCGCCGCCACAGCGAAGGGAAACTGGCCGCCGCCCGGGCCGCGGACCCCGGCGCCACCTGGGCCGATGTCTCCTTCACCGCGGACGAGTTCCCCCTGATCGCCCGACGCCAGGACGCCGAGGAGGAACGGGCCGCCCGGGCCGGCTCACCCGTACTCATCTGCGACACCGACTCCTTCGCCACCGGGATCTGGCACGAGCGGTACCTGGGCGGCCGCAACGAGGAGGTCGAGAAGACCGCCGCGCTGACGCACCGGCACCTCTACCTGCTGACCGACCACGCCGACGTGCCCTTCGAGGACGACGGGCTCCGGGACGGGCCGCACCTCAGACCCTGGATGACCGGCCGGTTCCGGGAGGAGCTCGAAGCCACCGGCCGGCGGTTCCTCGTCCTGCACGGGGACCGGGAGGCGCGGCTGGCGAAGGCCGTGGCCGCCGTCGACGCCCTGCTCGCCGAGGGCTGGCACTTCGCCGACCCGCTGCCGGAGCACCGGTGAACGCCGGACCGGCGGGCACCTACGACCCGCACGCCTTCGAGCCGTTCGCGGTGGCCGTCGACCTCGCCGTGTTCACCGTCCGGGCCGGGGACCTCCACGTGCTGCTCATCCGGCGCGGCCAGGACCCGTACGCGGGCGCCTGGGCGCTGCCCGGCGGCTTCCTCCTGCCGAGGGAGTCCGCGGAGACGGCCGCCCGGCGCGAACTGGCCGAGGAGACCGGCCTGCCCGCGGCGGCCGTCGCGGCCCTGCACCTGGAGCAGCTGCGCACCTACAGCGAACCGGACCGCGACCCCCGGATGCGGGTGGTCTCCGTGGCCTTCACCGCGCTCGTCCCCGACCTGCCGGAACCGGCGGCGGACGGCGGCGGCGACGCCGACCGCGCCCGCTGGGTGCCGGCGTCCGGGGCCGGGAGCCTCGCCTTCGACCACGCGCTGATCCTCGCCGACGCCCGCCGGCGCATCGGGGCGAAGCTGGAGTACACCTGCCTGGCCAGCGCGTTCTGCCCGCCCGAGTTCACCCTCGGCGAGCTCCAGGCGGTCTACGAGACCGTCTGGGACACCTCCCTGGACCGCCCCAACTTCCGCCGCAAGGTCCTCGCCACGCCCGGCTTCGTCGAGGCCGTACCGGGCGCGGCCCGGCTCACCGGCGGCCGTGGCAAACCGGCCGCGCTCTACCGGCCGGGACCCGCGACCGCCCTGCACCCGCCCCTGCTCCGCCCCACGGAAGGACCCCACCGGTGACCACGACGAAGAACACGAGGCGGGCCGCGACCGGCGCCCTGGTCGGCCTCGCCCTCGGGGACGCCCTGGGCTTCCCCACCGAGTTCAACGACGTCCCGTCGATCCTCGCGAAGACCGGCCCGTGGCGGGAGATGGCGCTGCCCCGGCCCGCGGTCGTCACGGACGACACCCAGATGACCCTCGCCCTGGCCCGCGGCATACGGACCGCCGCCGGGCACGGCAGCGTCACACCCGCGCGCCTGGCCGGGCCGGTCCGCGAGGAGTTCGTCGCCTGGTACCACTCCCCGGAGAACAACCGGGCCCCCGGCCGGACCTGCCTGACGGCCTGCCGGCTGCTGGACCGGCCCGGACGGGACTGGCGCGAGGCCAGCCAGCTCGGCTCCAAGGGCTGCGGCGCCAACATGCGGGTGGTCCCGGTCGGGCTGGTCCCCGGCTGGACCGAGGAGGAGCGGGCCGGGGCCGCCCAGCTCCAGTCGGCCCTCACCCACGGCCATCCGACGGCGCTCGCCGCCGGCGACCTGACCGCCCGGGCCGTGCACTTGCTGGCCCGGGGCACCGAGGTGACGGGCCTGGTCGGCCAACTGCGCTCGTACGCCCTGGAGAACCGCACCCGCTACCACGAGCGCTGGCTGGGCGACCTGTGGACGCGGACCGCCTCGGACCCCTCGGCACAGTCCTTCATCGCCCGGGGCTGGGACGAGTGCCTGGCGGCTCTGGACCGCCTCGCCGCGGCCCTGCGCACGCCGTCCCCGGAGACCGACCCGTGCCTGGCCACCGGCGAGGGCTGGATCGCCGAAGAGGCCCTCGCCACGGCCCTGCACTGCTTCCTGCTCTTCCCCGGGGAACCCCTGACGGCCCTGCGCCGGGCCGCCTGCACCGCCGGGGACTCCGACTCCCTCGCCTGCCTCACCGGCGCCTTCGCGGGCGCCCACCTCGGCGCGGACGCCTGGCCCCGGGAATGGCAGGACCGCATCGAGTACCGGGACGAGCTCCTGGCCTTCGGCGCCCTCTGGGACGCCTGATCCGCTCAGGGCGCCCCCGACGCCGAGGCACGGCGGGCCCGGACCAGGAAGTCCTCGATGCGGGCCAGGTCGGGCTCCTCCGGGAGGGCGGTCCCCGCCAGGGCGGTCGCGTTCTCCTCGGTGAGCCGCGCCATCCAGGCGTCCACCTCGTCCCAGCCGAGCTCGCCGCGCCGGACCGCGAGGAGGCGGTCGCGGTGCGGCCCCGCCCCGATGTCCAGGCGGCCCGTGCGCAGCAGGTCGCGGCTGGACAGCAGCAGGCGCACCAGGTGCATGGCGTGCTTCCAGCGCGGTGCCCCGTGGACGCGGACGTCCGCGAGGAGTCTGCCGTACTGGGAGGCCGCGTACCGGCTGAAGCTGGTGTGGGCCCGGCGGGAGAGGAAGGCCCCGCGGAGCGAGAGCAGTTCCTCGCCCACCGGGGTGAGCTGCTCGACCAGCGGCGAGTGCAGGCACTCCAGGACGTTCGGGTTGGCGCGCAGGGCGAGGGAGCAGAAACGCTCCAGCTCCCAGGAGAACTCCTCCTCGCGCGGCCCCTCCACATGGGTGGGAGGCTTCTCGAAGCGCCAGAACAGCGGCGACGGGGCGAGATAGACACCGCGCCGGTCGGTGTCGCTCGCCTCCGTCGCCAGACCGAACGCCCGGGAGCCCATCACGCATTGGTAGACCGTGTGGTCCCGTACCAGTGTCAGATCGTCCATCCGGGCCAGCGTAGGCGGCCGTCCTGCCGCTATGCGAGCGAGATACTGCCGTCCGCCGCGACGGTGATCTTCTTCTCCGCCAGCGGGCGGGTGGCCGGGCCCTTGGCCACGGCGCCGTCGGTGTCCTTGAACTTGCTGTCGTGGCACGGGCAGTCGATGGTGCCGTCCGCCACCTTGTTCACCAGGCAGCCCGAATGCGTGCACACCGCGGTGAAGCAGCGGTAGGAGCCGGCGGTGGGCTGGGTGACCACCAGCTTCTCCTCCTTGATCACCGTGCCGCCGCCGACCGGGACGTCCGCCGCCTTGGCGATCGTCTTGCCGCCGCCGGCCGGGGCGGAGGAGGCGGGCGCCGGCTCCGCGGCCGAGGGGGTGGCCGCGCTGCCCTGTTCGCTCGCGGGCTTCTTCTCGCCCTCGCCTCCGCAGGCGGTGAGCACACCGCCCGCCAGGGCGCTCGCGCCTGCTGCCAGTACGGTGCGCCGGGCGGTGCGCGTGGGGTCGCTCATGACTGTCTCCTCGCTGTGTGGCCGGATGGCGTGCAGCATCCTGGCCCGCGGAGGGCTCCCGGGAGAAGCCCGCCGCGCCGGTTCAGGCACCCGGCTGCCACGGGACCAGTGAGGCAGGACTGCCGGGTGTGCGTACGACTTCCCACACGCGGCGCACGGCGCTGCGGTTCAGCGGGCCGAAGACATGCGGGTAGCGGCCCCCCGACGCACCCTCGTGACGGACGTCCGCGGTCAGGGCCTCCTCGTCGAGTTCCACCGCGAGCAGGGTCCCGCGCACCCCGCGGTAGTGGGCCTCGGTGACGGCGAGGGCGGTCGCCCGGTCGGCCGAGCAGTGCACGAACCCCTCGGCGGCGAGCGAGGCCGGGGCGTACGGGAGACCGGGCTCGGCAGCCCAGTCGGCGAGCGGGACGATGTGGAAGATCATGCCGATGGTTCTACCGCAGCCCCGGCGCAGTGGACGCCCCACGTGGCAGCGCCACCCGGTTCGGGTGACACGGTCCGTGGCCGGCAGCCGGGTACGCCGCCGACCGCACGGCCCGGCCACAACCCGCCGCGCGGCCCGTCAGCGCCGCCCGGATCAGGGGGCGCTGCCGGCCGACACCCTCCGGAAGGCCGCAGGCGAGGCGGGCGTCACCCCCGGGGCGGCCGCCGACCCGCCCGCGCAGGCACTGCCGCACACGGTCGACCGACTGACCGCGGGCTCTGACGGACCGGCCCCGGGGCCGTCCGCGAGGGCCCGGCCGCCATCCCACGGGACGGACCGCCGAGCCCTCGCGGCAACCGGCTCGCTACCCTGGGCGGACCGGCCGTGATCCTCGCGTACGCAACCCTGGAGAGCACCTTGAGAACCGCCGTCGTCATCGGAACCGGCTTGATCGGCACCTCGGCGGCGCTCGCCCTGTCCGCCCGCGGCATCACCGTGCACCTCGTCGACCACGACGCGGCGCAGGCCCGTACGGCGGCCGCCCTGGGCGCCGGCTCCGACGAGCCCCCGGAGAGCCGGGTCGACCTCGCGGTCGTCGCCGTGCCCCCCGCCCACGTCGCCGCCACGCTCGCGGAGGTGATCGGACGGGGCACCGCCCGGGCCTACGTGGACGTGGCCAGCGTCAAGGGCGGGCCGCGGCGGGAGCTGGCGGAGCTGGGCGTGGACCTCACCGCGTACATCGGCACCCACCCGATGGCCGGCAAGGAGCGGTCGGGGCCGCTCGCGGCCACCGCAGACCTCTTCGAGGGCCGCCCGTGGGTGCTCACCCCGACCCGGGACACCGACCACGAGGTCCTGAACCTGGCGCTGGAGCTGGTGGCGCTGTGCCGGGCCGTGCCCGTGGTGATGGACGCGGACGCGCACGACCGGGCGGTGGCCCTCGTCTCGCACACCCCCCAACTGGTGTCGAGCATGGTCGCGGCCCGCCTGGAGGAAGCCGATGAGACCGCGGTGCGACTGTGCGGCCAGGGCATCCGCGACGTGACCCGGATCGCGGCCTCCGACCCGCGGATGTGGGTGGAGATCCTCTCCGCGAACCCCGGCCCGGTCGCCGACGTGCTGAGCGGGATCGCCGCGGACCTCGCCGAGACGGTGGAGGCCCTGCGCGGCCTCCAGTCGGCCGACGAGGAGAAGCGGCGCGGAGGCGCCGCCGGCATCGAGGACGTCCTGCGCCGCGGCAACGCGGGCCGCGTCCGGGTGCCCGGCAAGCACGGTGCGGCGCCCGCCGTGTACGAGACGGTGGCCGTCCTCATCAGCGACCAGCCGGGCGAGCTGGCCCGGATCTTCGCCGACGCGGGCCGGGCCGGGGTCAACATCGAGGACGTGCGCATCGAGCACGCGACCGGCCAGCAGGCCGGCCTGGTCCAGCTGATGGTGGAACCGAGGGCCGTGCCCGCCCTGACCGCGGAGCTGCGCGAGCGGGGCTGGGCCCTGCGCCAGCAGTAGGCGTCGACCGCCTGCGGCCCGGATTCCGGGGCCGGGCGGGCGCGCGGGCCCGGGGGGTTCCGGGGGCCGGTAACCTTGGGGAGGGGCGCTTTGGCGCGCCCGGACACGTACGCGCAACCAGGAAGGTGCCCGCACCGTGGAAACCGCAGCTCCGTCCGCCGTGATCGTCGCCATCGACGGTCCCTCCGGCACGGGCAAGTCCAGCACCTCCAAGGCCGTGGCCGCCAAGCTCGGGCTGCGCTACCTGGACACCGGCGCCCAGTACCGGGCCATCACCTGGTGGATGATCGTCAACGGCGTCGACACCGACGACCCGCAGGCCGTCGCGCTCGCCGCGGGCAAGCCCGCGCTCGTCTCCGGCACCGACCCGGCCGCCCCCACGATCACCGTGGACGGCCTGGACGCCTCCGGGCCCATCCGCACCCAGGAGGTCACCGCCAAGGTCAGCGCCGTCAGCGCCGTCCCCGAGGTGCGCACCCTGATCACGGAGCTCCAGCGTTCCATCGCGGCGGAAGCCGCAGCGGCGGACGCCGGGATCGTCGTCGAGGGCCGGGACATCGGCACGACCGTCCTGCCCGGCGCCGACCTCAAGGTCTTCCTGACCGCTTCCGCGGAGGCCCGCGCGGCCCGCCGCAGCGGCGAGCTCCGCGGCAAGGAGGCGGCCGACCTGGCCGCCACCAGGGAAGCACTGGTCAAGCGGGACGCTGCCGACTCGGGCCGCAAGACCTCGCCGCTGGCCAAGGCCGACGACGCCGTGGAGGTCGACACCACCGAGCTCACGCTGGAGCAGGTCATCGAGTGCGTGGTCACCCTGGTGGAAGAGAAGCGGGCGGGCCGCTCGTGAGCGAAACGCCCTCCCTGCGGGGTGCGGCGGTCGGCAGGCGCATCGGCGTCGGCCTCATGTACGGGCTGTGGAAGCCGCGCGTACTGGGGGCCTGGCGGGTGCCCGCCTCGGGCCCCGTGATCCTCGCCGTGAATCATTCGCACAACGTGGACGGCCCCATGGTCATGGGCACCGCGCCGCGGCCCGTGCACTTCCTGATCAAGAAGGAAGCGTACGTCGGCCCGCTCGGCCCCTTCCTGCACGGGATCGGGCAGGTCAAGGTGGACCGCGGCGGCGCCGACCGGACGGCCATCGGCCGGGCGCTCGGCGTCCTCGAACACGGCGGCGCGCTGGGGATCTTCCCCGAGGGCACCCGGGGCGAGGGCGACTTCGCCTCGCTGCGCGCGGGACTGGCGTACTTCGCGGTCCGCGGCGGCGCACCGATCGTGCCCGTCGCCGTACTGGGCAGCGGGGACACCCCGGGACGGCTCGTGAAGGGCCTGCCCGCCCTGAAGAGCCGGGTCGACGTCGTGTTCGGCTCGGCCTTCGAAGCGGGGGACGGCAGTGGCCGCCGTACCCGTACCGCGCTGGACGCGGCCACCGTACGCATCCAGGACCGGCTGACCGCCCACCTGGCCGACGCCAAGCGCCTCACCGGGCGCTGAGCGAGACTTGAACCCAGTAGTGGAACCGCGCTGCGCGGGCCCCACCGATCACCACGAACGACGAGGAACGGACTTCATGAACGACCAGCACGACCACGGAGCACTTGGCGATGCCGAGTACGCGGAGTTCATGGAGCTCGCCGCGGAAGAGGGCTTCGACATCGAGGACGTCGAAGGCGCGCTGGAGGAGGCCGGTTCCGGCCCCCTCCCCGTCCTCGCCGTCGTGGGCCGGCCGAACGTCGGCAAGTCGACCCTGGTGAACCGCATCATCGGCCGTCGCGAGGCGGTCGTCGAGGACAAGCCCGGCGTCACCCGCGACCGCGTCACGTACGAGGCCGAATGGGCCGGCCGCCGCTTCAAGGTCGTCGACACCGGCGGCTGGGAGCAGGACGTCCTCGGCATCGACGCCTCCGTCGCCGCCCAGGCCGAGTACGCCATCGAGGCCGCCGACGCGGTCGTCTTCGTGGTGGACTCCAAGGTCGGCGCCACCGACACCGACGAGGCCGTCGTCCGGCTGCTGCGCAAGGCGAAGAAGCCCGTCGTGCTGTGCGCCAACAAGGTCGACGGCCAGAGCGGCGAGTCCGACGCGGCGTCCCTGTGGTCCCTCGGCCTCGGCATGCCCCACCCGGTCTCCTCGCTGCACGGCCGCGGCACCGGAGACATGCTCGACGCGGTGCTGGAGGCCCTCCCCGAGGCGCCCCCGCAGACCTTCGGCGGCGCCGCCCCCGGCGGCCCGCGCCGCATCGCGCTGATCGGCCGCCCGAACGTCGGCAAGTCCTCGCTGCTCAACAAGGTCGCGAAGGAGGACCGCGTCGTCGTCAACGAGCTGGCCGGCACCACCCGCGACCCGGTCGACGAGCTGATCGTGCTGGGCGGCATCACCTGGAAGTTCGTGGACACCGCGGGCATCCGCAAGAAGGTGCACCTCCAGCAGGGCGCCGACTACTACGCCTCCCTGCGCACGGCCGCCGCCGTCGAGAAGGCGGAGGTCGCGGTGATCCTGATCGACACCACCGAGTCGATCAGCGTCCAGGACCAGCGCATCATCACCATGGCCGTCGAGGCCGGCCGCGCCATCGTCATCGCCTACAACAAGTGGGACGAGCTCGACGAGGAGCGCCGCTACTACCTCGAGCGTGAGATCGAGACCGAGATGCAGCAGGTCGCCTGGGCGCCCCGGGTGAACGTGTCGGCGCTCACCGGCCGCCACATGGAGAAGCTGGTCCCGGCGATCGAGACCGCCCTCGCCGGCTGGGAGACGCGCGTCCCCACCGGCCGCCTCAACGCCTTCCTCGGCGAGGTCGTCGCGGCGCACCCGCACCCGATCCGCGGCGGAAAGCAGCCCCGCATCCTGTTCGGCACCCAGGCGGGCAGCAAGCCGCCGCGGTTCGTCCTCTTCGCCTCCGGCTTCCTGGAGCACGGCTACCGGCGCTTCATCGAGCGCCGGCTGCGCGAGGAGTTCGGCTTCGAGGGCACTCCGATCCACATCTCGGTGCGGGTGCGCGAGAAGCGCGGCGCCCAGCACAAGAAGAAGTAGCCGGGGCGGCCGGGGCTCAGTAGCCCCGGCGCGGAGCGGGCGGCAGGGCCGCCGGGACGTGGTGCATCCCGGTCTGGTGCGGCCGCCCGTTCGCGTACCCGCCGCCGTCGGCGGACTGGCCCGCGTAGGCGTAGGAGTACGAGGGCTGCGGGGCGTACGAGGGCTGCCAGTCGGCCCGCTGCCACGCCGGGCCGCTCCACCCGCTCCCGCTGCCGTACGAGGATCCGCCGGCGCCGTACCCGCCCCCGTACGAGAACGCCGTGAACCCGAGGTCCTCCTCGCCCGTGCGGTCGCCCGGCAGGGCCCGGAAGGCCCGCAGGTACTCCGAGTACAGGGTGTCGTAGATCGGGGTGTGCGAGGCGGTGGCCGGAGCGGTGTCCCGGTCGCGTGCGGATCGCAGCGGGGGGAGCGTGCCGGGAGCGGACGGGGCGCGGGAGGAGTCGTATGGATGCACGTATCAGCCAACGAAACCGGCGCCCTGCGGATGCGGGGTGACCGGGCCGAAAACGCAGATCGCCGGGGGTGCGCGGGACGGACCGCGCACCCCCGGCGCGCGCCGCACGGCCCCGGGGCGGGGGCGGGCGGGCCGTCCGGGAAAGAAGGGGGTCAGGCCCCCGGCGTACCGGCCAGCGGCATCGAGGCGGCGACCAGCTTGCCTCCGGCGGCCGCCTTGTCGAGGGCGTCGCGCAGCAGGTCCTCGCGGGGCTGCTGGCCGATGGAGCCGACCGGCGCCGCGTAGATGAGGACGCGCTGGGTCTTGTTGACGGCGGCCCGCCAGCCGTCGGTGACCGACAGGGCCTGGTGCGCCTGCCACCAGGCGACCGGGCTGCCGCCGTCGGGGTTCGGCTGGAGCACGGCGTGCAGTTGGCCCGCGGCGAGCAGGACCGACCAGCCGTTGAGCGGGGAGGGCAGCTCGGCGGTGTCCGTGACCGGGATGAAGCCCTGCTCGATGAGGAGCGGCAGGAAGTCGTCGCCGGGGCCGGTGCTGCCGGGACGGGCGATCGGCGCGGTGGGCTCGACGACCAGGGCGGGGTGCAGCGCGCCGTCGATCAGGACCAGGCCGCTGGTGATGCCGAGGACGGCCTGGCCGCCGGGCACGTTCTGCGGGCCCTCGCCGGGGCCGGGCACCGAGGGGGCCGGGCTGTCGCCCGTGATGCTGCGGACCGCGCCCTGGAGCTGCTCCTCGGAGACGGAGACGACCTGCGAGGGGATGCAGGTGGCGTGGGCGAACGCGAGGACGGCGGTCTCCTCGCCGACGAACAGCACCGTGCTGGTGCGGTCGTTCTCGGGGTCGCCCGGGGTGCGGCAGGAGGTGCAGTCGTAACTGCGCGGCGCGTCCTCGCCGACGAGCAGCCTGTCGGCTTCTTCGTCACCGATCTCGGCACGTACCTCATCACTGACGTCGAGCATGCGCGGCACGGGGTGGCTCCTCGGCATAGGGGCGGGGCCGGGATCTTCCCGGCTCGCCGGGATCAACGGGGAAGTGGCGGCCGGGGTCACGCCGTTTGAGGGAACGGAATCGAACCGGGCCCCCGGGAGGGTGAACGTCCCGAGCCCATCGTTGCTTTATGGCAACTCCTGTCCTGTTGTGCACAGTTGATGGTCGGCGATGGCCGTTCGGCGGGGGAGGGGCGGTCGGCCGACCGGGTGGGTCCGGCCGGTGCGCCGCGTGGCGGGCCGGGCGGGCGACGGAGGCTGCGTAGCGTGACCCGATGCCCGACCTCCGGATCCGGCGGGCCGCCGGCGCCGCCGCGGCCCTGCTGGCCCTCGTCCTGCCCGCCGGCCCGGCCGCCGCGGCCCCGCCGCCGCCCGCCCCGGGTCCGGCCGGGGCAGCGCACCCCGGATCACCGGGCCTGATCGGGAGCGGTCCGGGGGACTGCGGGCCGGGCGGGCAGTGGCCCTGGGACTGCGTGGCCGACTGCGAGAGCAGCGGGCGCTGGGCGGTCAACACCGGCAACGGCTTCTACGGCGGCCTCCAGTTCCGGCAGCCGACCTGGGAGGCGTACGGCGGGCTGGGCTTCGCGCCGCGGGCCGACCTCGCGAGCCGGGAGCAGCAGATCCGGGTGGCCGAGGACGTGCTCGCCACCCAGGGGTGGGACGCCTGGCCGGCGTGCTCGAAGCGGTACGGGCTGGCGGGGCGGATGCACGTGGTGCGGGCGGGGGACACGCTGGTGTCGATCGCGCGGGCGCACCGGGTCAAGGGCGGCTGGCAGGCCCTGTACGCGGCGAACCGGGAGGCCGTCGGCGAGGATCCGGAGACGATCGCCGTGGGCGTGCTGCTGTCCCTGCCGCCCGCCGATCCGGCGCTGCCGGCCGCTCCGGCCCCGGCCCCCGTGCCGGCGCCGGCACGGCCCCCGGCCCCCGGCACGGCGCCGGCTCCGGCGACCCCGGCCCCGTCGGCGTCACCGGCGGCCCCGGCCCCGTCCGTGCCGGCTCCGCCGCCGCCCCCGTCGGTCCCGGCCCCGGCCCCGCCCCCGTCGTCCGCGTCACCGGCGGCCCCGACCCCGACCCCGGTCGCGGCGCCCTGAGCGGGGCGGGCGCCCCGCGCCCGCAACGCCCGCCGCCCCAGGGCCCATTCGGCGGTCGTCCGGGCGACCGGCACACTGCTCCCATGCTCGAGACCTCCGCACGACTGCTGCGCCTGCTGTCCCTGTTGCAGGCCCACCGCGACTGGACCGGCGCCGATCTCGCGGAGCGGCTCGGCGTGACCCCGCGCACCGTCCGGCGGGACGTGGACCGGCTCAGGGAGCTCGGCTATCCGGTGCACGCCAGCCCCGGTACCGGCGGCGGGTACCAGTTGGGGGCGGGGGCGGAGCTGCCGCCGCTGCTGCTGGACGACGACGAGGCGGTGGCGGTGGCCGTGGGGCTGCGGACCGCCGCCGGGAACGGGGTCGAGGGCATCGGCGAGGCCTCCGTGCGGGCCCTGGCCAAACTGGAGCAGGTGCTGCCGTCACGGCTGCGGCGGCGGGTCTCGGCCCTCCACGAGTACACCGTGCCGATGCTCCGCGGTCCGCAGCCCTCCACGGTGGACCCCGCCGTGCTGACGGAGCTGGCGGCCGTCTGCCGGGACGCCGAGCGGCTGCGCTTCGACTACCGGGACCATGGCGGCAGCGCCACCCGGCGGGCCGTCGAGCCGCACCGGCTGGTCTGCACCGAGCGGCGCTGGTACCTGGTCGGCTGGGACCTGGACCGGCAGGCGTGGCGGACCTTCCGCGCCGACCGGATCGAGCCGAGACCGCCGCACGGCCCCCGGTTCGTCCCCCGCCCGGCCCCGGCCGAGGACCTGGCCGCGTACGTCTCCCGGGGCGTGGCGCAGCAGGCGTACGCCGCCCGCGCGGTGCTGCGGCTGAAGGTTTCCGCCGAGGAGGCGGCCCGGGTCGTCGGGCCGAGCGACGGCGCGCTCGAAGCGGTGGACGCGCACAGCTGCCTGCTGCGCACCGGAGCGGTGAACCTGGATGTCCTCGTGATTCACGTCATGCTGCTCGGCTGTGAGTTCGAAGTCGTCGAGCCGGCCGAGCTGACCCTTCGGATCCGGGCCGCGCGGGATCTCCTGACGCGGACGCTGGAGCCGGCGCCGGTGAAGGATATGTAAGGGACCTGAGGGGGATTCACCTGGTCCGGCGCCACCGGCTCGTGGCAATCTCCGGCGGAATTCAAGGCTTCTCGGCGGAAATTCCGAACCGCCTTCACCGAGCGCCCGCCACGGATCAGGAAATGAATACGCCGTACGAGCGCGGACGGCCGGGAGTTGTCGACATCCCGTGACACAAGTGTGACCCGGGACGGACGAACGCCCGGGCGCGCCGCTGACGGTCCGCCTCCTTGGGGACCGGCGGCCGGGAACGGCCCGGGCGGGCCGGGTCGGTGACCCGGCCCGCCCGGGCCGTGCGTGTCGCGGGAGGGGTGCGTACCGCCCCGCCGAGCCGGATCAGCCGCCGGTGGCCGGGCGGGCGGCGGCCCCCCGGGCGGGGGCCCGCTCGGTGTGGGCGGGGCGGCGGCTGCCGGCCGGGGTGACCGGGGTGCGCTCGGACCGGATCACGTGCGGGCGGCCGGTCGGCAGTGCGGCGGGCCGGGCCACGGGAGAGTGCGGGCCCACGGCGGCGGCCTGGACGGCTGCCTGGCCCGGCCCGGCGGCGGCCGGGGCGGGCGCCGGGGCGGCGGGCTGTGCGGCGGGCGCCGGGTCCGCCGCGGGCACGCGCTGGAGGCGCCACTTGCCGCCCGCGGACAGTAGCGGGGTGAGGGCGGTCGCGACCGGGGCCGGCATCCGCCCGGTCTCGGCCCGGCGGCGCAGCAGCTCGCGCAGCTCGAACACGTACGCCTCGGCGCGGGCGATGAGGGGCTCGAACCAGGGTAGGGCCAACAGGATGAGCAGACCCGCGGTCCAGCCGAGCAGCACGTCGCTGACCCAGTGGGTGCCGAGGTACACCGTGGTGGCCCCGACGCTCAGGGAGACGACCGCGGAGACCACGGACAACACCCGCCGGGTGACCGTGGTGGAAGCCAGATAGGCGAGGATTCCCCAGGTCACGACGGCGTTGGCGGTGTGGCCGGAAGGGAATATATCGCCGCCGGCGAAGAGTTCGGCCGATCCGATCCGGGTGGCGTAGTGCGGGCCGAGCCGGCCGAGGCCGATCTTCACGGCTCCGACGGTGATGTTGAGCAGCAGCAGCGCCACGCCCAGGGTGATCAGCGGGCGCAGCGTGTGCTGGCGCCAGGAGCGCCAGCCGAGCCAGGCCGCGACCATGACCGCGGTGGGCCCGCGCTGGCCCAGGACGACGAGGTAGTCGAGGAAGGCGTGCAGCTGCGGCCACTGTTCGTACGGCCGGAAGAACATGACCTGCCAGTCCAGCCGGACGAGCCAGGACGTGGTCAGGACCGCCACCACGATGGCGAGGTAGAACAGGAGGGTCGACCCGAGGAGCACGACGCGGTGCCGGCTCATCTGCGGGGTCTGCAGATGAGCCGGTCGCTCTGGTTCCCGGTCCAGCCGGGCGAACACCCGCTCCGGACGGGTCAGGATTTGGTCGGTACGCACTCAATCGACGTTACCGCGCGCCACTGGTCGGCCCGGGCGAATCGCGGGCTTTGTGATGACCATGTGATGTGGAGTTGGTCTCACGCGGGAGTTAATTCCCGTTATTTTCGCAGTGGTTGGACCCCGTCTGATCCGGTGTCCGGGCAATTCTTTCGCACACTTACCCGTGCTTTATTGCGGCAGGTCAATTCCTTTGCTCAAAGATGGAGGGGAATGATCCATTCCGTTATCTCGGCGGTCGTGGCCCGCGGCCCGCAGCCCGCGACCCGGCCGGGCTCCCGCAGGCCCGGGCGGCTACGGAGGGCCCGACCCGTTGAGCCAGAACGCCCCGTACAGCGCCGCGAGCGCGGCTGCCGCCCCGAGGACCAGGGCCGCCGACCGGGTCCGCCACCGCGCCATCGCCGCCGCCGCCGGCAGCAGCAGCGGGAACGCCGGCAGCAGCAGCCGCGGCTTCGAGCCGAAGTACCCCGACGCGCACAGCGCCAGCGCCACGACGATTCCGCAGTACACCAGCAGGGCGACCGGCTGCCGCTGCCGTACGCACAGGGCGTACAGCCACAGCACCAGCGCGACGCCCAGCAGCAGTCCGGCGCCGGCGGCGAAGGCCGGGGAGGCCAGCTTCCCCCCGATGAAGCGGGCGAAGGCCCACCCGCCGTCGAAGCCGTTGCCCCAGCCGCCCTGCACGTCCAGGTACCCGAGCAGGCCGCCGCCCGTCCGCGCCCCGACCCACAGCACGTACGCCGCCGCGCCCAGCGGAGCCACCGCCGCGCCGGCCGCCGTCCGCCACGAGGCCTCGCCGCGGCTCCGGGCCAGCGCCGCGGCCACCCACACCGCGGCGACCACCGCGGCCCCGACCGGCCGGGTCAGCCCGGCCCCCGCCGCGAGCAGCCCCGCCGTGAGCCATCGGTCGCGCAGCACCCCGTACAGGGACCACGCCGCGAGCGCGGTGAACAGGGACTCGCTGTACGCCATCGACTGCACCACCGCGACGGGCAGCGCCGCCCACAGCGCGGCCGCCAGCACCCCGGCCCGGCGGCCGTACAGCAGGTCCGCCACCGCGAAGACCCCCCAGGCCGCGGCGAGCCCGGCCACCGCCGAGACCACCAGGCCCGCGGAGCCGTACGACAGCCCGGCCGGCGCCGCGACCAGCCGCTCCAACCAGGGCAGCAGCGGGAAGAACGCCAGGTCCGCATGGACGTCCCCGTCGGGCAGGACCACCTCGTACCCGTACCCCTGCCCGGCGATGCGGGCGTACCAGAGGGAGTCCCAGCGGGCCGACAGCAGGGTGTGCGGGCTGCTGCCCACCGCCGCCCCCCACCCGGCGAGCGCGGCCAGCCCGAGCAGGCGCACCGCCACGAAGACGGCCAGCGCGGGTGCTGCCCTGCGCAATCCAAGATCTCTCACGGGCACGATTATCGGTGGCGGGGGCCCCGCCCCTGCCGGGCGCCACGGGGGGTGAGGAGGCGTGCACAGCGGGGAAGGGGGAGGTGGGGGCGAGTGGCGCACACCACATCGCGGCCTCCGCCGGGATGAGAGCTTGACCACGTGTCGGGCAGGCGAACTCGCGTACGCTGACCGTTCACTCGCGTGTCGATGCCGGACCCCGTAGGACGCCGCAGACCGCACCACACCCGCGGCCCACACGACGCTGGTCCGCCGAGTGCGAGGGATCACCTGGGAGGTACATGCATGTCGGGGACGAACGTGGCCGGCGACAGGAACCCTTGCCCCTGGCAGCGGATCGCCGCGGCCTCCGGCGGGGGCAACCGCTGGGCCGTCCTGGCGGTCCTGTGCGTCAGCCTGGTGCTCGTCGCGCTCGACGCGACGATCCTGCACGTCGCCGTCCCCTCCCTCACCGAGGACCTGCGTCCGGGCTCCATCGAGCTCCTGTGGATCGTCGACGCCTACCCGCTGGTCTGCGCCTCCCTGCTGATCCTCTTCGGCACCCTCGGCGACCGGGTGGGCCGCCGCCGGATCCTCCTCCTCGGCTACGGGCTCTTCGGCGCCGCCTCGGCCCTCGCCGCCCTGGCCGACAACGCCCAGGTGCTCATCGCCGCCCGCGCCCTGCTCGGGGTCGGCGGCGCGATGATCATGCCGGCCACCCTGTCGATCCTGCGCCAGGTCTTCCCCGACCGGCGCGAGCGGGCCCTCGCCATCGGCATCTGGACGGCCGTCGCCGCCGTCGGCGCCGCCGGCGGCCCGGTACTCGGCGGCTTCCTCGTCCAGCACTTCTGGTGGGGCTCGGTCTTCCTCATCAACATCCCGCTGATGGCGCTGACCCTGCCGCTGGGGCGCTGGCTGCTGCCCGAGTCGAAGGGGAGCACCGGCGGGCCCTGGGACGTGGCCGGCGCGCTGATGGCCGCCGGCGGTGTGCTCGGCGCCGTGCTCGGCGTCAAGCGGCTCGGCGCCGAACAGCGGCTCCTTGACGCCGAAGCGCTGGCGCCGCTGCTGATCGGCGCGACCCTGCTGGTCCTCTTCGTACGGCGGCAGCGGCGGCGGACGCACCCGCTGATCGACATGCGGATGTTCTCCCGGGCCGCCTTCACCACCTCGGTCGGCTGCATCGTGCTCGCCATGCTCGCCCTGGTGGGCCTGGAGCTCATCGCCGTCCAGTACCTCCAGCTGGTGCTGCACCTGAGCCCGCTGGAGACGGGGCTGCGGCTGCTGCCGCTCACCTTCGCCGCGATGGCCGCAGGCGCCACCGGCTCCTACACGCTGGCCCGGATCGGGCCGCGCACCATGGTCTCGCTGGGCTTCCTGCTCACCGCGTTCGCCGTGCTCCTGCTGACGGCCATGGGCCAGCAGGACCGGCCCGTGCTGCTGACCACCGGCTTCGTCCTGCTCGGCTTCGGCCTCCAGACCACGCTCTTCGCCGCCTACGAGTCCATGCTCAGCGAGGCCCCGGCCGCCACGGCCGGCGGCGCCGCGTCGATCGGCGAGACCTCCTACCAGCTCGGCGCGGGCATGGGCATCGCCCTGTTGGGCAGCGTGATGAACGCCGCGTACGCCCCCGGGCTCGCGCACGTCTCCGGGGTCTCGGCGGCCGATTCCGCGGGCGCGGCGAACTCGCTGGGCGAGGCGTACCAGATCGCCGCCCGGCTCGGCGGCCCCGCCGGCGAGGCGCTGCACGCCGCGGCCCGGCACTCCTTCGTGTCCGGACTGCACGTGACGCTGGCGGTGAGCGCCGGGCTGCTGCTGGCGGGAGCGGCGATGGCGCTGAAGCTGCCGAAGGCGATGGAGTGCGAGGCGGCGCAGTGCGAAGGGCCGGCCGCGGAGGAGTCCGCGGCGCTGCCCGCGCAGGGAGCCCCGCGGCGGACGGGCGCGGCGGTGCCGGCCCAGTCCTCGGCCGAGTCGTACCCCTCCCGCGTGGAACACGCGGGCTGACCCCCCGCCGGGTACCCGCTGCCGGGTGGGGGTGGACGGGCGGGGATCTTGGCGTCTAGCGTCGGCGGCGCAGCGCGGGTCCCGCGCTGCCGCGTTCTGCCGGGCGGGCCGGCCGCGCCGACGGATGCCGGGTCCGCACCCCGGGCTTCCGGGCTGCGCGGTCCCCGGAGCACCCCGGCAGGACACCACCGACCGACTCAGGCCGCCGGGAGGCCCTTCGTGCCGTCATTCGTCCCCACCGATCCGCTCGGGCTCGACGAGCTCCTCGGCCCCGAGGACCTCGCCGTCCGCGACACCGTCCGCGACTGGGCCGCCGACCGGGTCCTGCCGCACATCGCCGAGTGGTACGAGCGGGGCGAACTGCCCGGCATCCGCGAGCTGGCCCGCGAGCTCGGGTCGATCGGCGCGCTCGGCATGTCGCTGACCGGGTACGGGTGCGCGGGCGCCAGCGCCGTGCAGTACGGCCTGGCCTGCCTGGAGCTGGAGGCCGCCGACTCCGGTATCCGCTCGCTGGTCTCGGTGCAGGGCTCGCTCGCCATGTACGCGATCTGGAAGTACGGCTCCGAGGAGCAGAAGCAGCGCTGGCTGCCCGCAATGGCGAGCGGCGAGCTCATCGGCTGCTTCGGGCTGACCGAGCCCGACGTCGGGTCCGACCCCGCCGCCATGCGCACGCACGCCAAGCGCGAGGGCTCCGACTGGGTGCTGAACGGCCGCAAGATGTGGATCACCAACGGGTCGGTGGCCTCGGTGGCGGTGGTGTGGGCGCAGACCGACGAGGGGATCCGCGGCTTCGCGGTGCCCACGGACAGCCCCGGGTTCACCGCCCCGGAGATCACGCACAAGTGGTCGCTGCGGGCGTCCGTGACCAGCGAGCTGGTGATGGACGACGTACGGCTGCCCGCGGACGCGGTCCTCCCGGGCGTCACCGGTCTGAAGGGGCCGCTGGGCTGCCTCAGCCACGCGCGGTACGGGATCGTCTGGGGGTCCATGGGCGCGGCGCGCGCCAGCTTCGAATCGGCCCTCGACTACGCGAGGACGCGGGAGCAGTTCGGCAGGCCCATCGGCGGCTTCCAGCTCACCCAGGCCAAGCTCGCGGACATGGCCCTGGAACTGCACAAGGGCATCCTGCTCGCCCACCACCTGGGCCGGCGGATGGACGCGGGCACCCTGCGGCCGGAGCAGATCAGCTTCGGCAAGCTCAACAACGTCCGCGAGGCCATCGAGATCTGTCGCACCGCGCGGACCATCCTCGGTGCCAACGGGATCTCCCTCGCCTACCCCGTCATGCGGCACGCCACCAACCTCGAATCGGTCCTCACCTACGAGGGCACCGTCGAGATGCACCAACTGGTGCTGGGCAAGGCGCTCACCGGGCTGGACGCCTTCCGGTGAGAGCCCTGCTCAGCTCTGGTTGAAGAAGTCGCGCGAGCGGCCGCCGGGCTCGCCGCTCACGATCTGGGTGTCGGCCGGGGTCAGCAGGAAGACCCTGGTCGCCACCCGCTCGATGGAGCCGCGCAGCCCGAAGGTCAGACCGGCTGCGAAGTCGACGACGCGCTTCGCGTCGCCCGGGTCCATGGACGACAGGTTGACGATCACCGGGACGCCCTCGCGGAACAGTTCGCCGATGCCGCGGGCGTCACGGAAGCCGTCCGGGGTGACCGTGGCGATCCGCCGCCCCTGTTCCACGGCGGACTCGGAGGCCACCCGGACCCGGGGGTCGGTGACCCACTGCTCGCCGGGTCCGGCCACCGAACCACCCTGGCCGGCCTCCGCGTAGTCGTCGTCGTAGTAACGCTCGTCGTCGCTGTCTTCCACGAGACCCAGCCAGGCACTCGCCTTGCGCACCGAACCCATGGACGCCTCCTTTCACCGCGGTCAGTCTGTCTTCTCTCCCGCTGCCCCTATGGTCGTCCATGATGCTGACAACGCGCCAAGTGGATAGTCGCCGCGCAGGGGTTTCGTGACGGTACTGGTGCAGAACATCCGTTGCACGGTCAAGGGTCCTGGCGGCTACCGCTGCTGACTGAGTGAAAATACGACCGCTGCCTCCGTACGGGTGAGCGACGGGGGCGTACGGGTGAGGGAGGCGGCTCTGTACGATGCCCCGCAGGCACGCGCACGACACCACGGGGGATCGGCTTGTTCGGCATCGTCAGACCTTGTACGCACCGGCTGGGGGAGCGGTTCAAGGCCGAGTGGATGGCCCATCTCTGCGGGCTCTGCCTGGCACTTCGCGGAGACCACGGCCAGTTTGCCCGGATCGTCACCAACTATGATGGTCTGCTTGTCTCCGTTCTGACGGAGGCTCAGTCGGGGCCCGCCCCCGGCGCCCGGCGGACCGCCGGGCCCTGTCCACTGCGCGGCATGCGCACCGCCCCGGTGGCCAACGGCGAGGGCGCCCGGCTCGCGGCCGCCGTGTCGCTGGTGCTGGCCTCCGCGAAGGTGCGGGACCACGTGGCCGACCGGGACGGGCTGTTGGCCCGGGCTCCCTTCGCCCTGGCCGCCCGCACGGTGGCCCGCGGCTGGGACCGGGCCGGCGCCCGCACCGGGGCCTCGCTGGGCTTCGACACCGCGGTGCTCGTGGACGCCGTGGACCGGCAGACGGGCATCGAGTCCCTGGCCGGCCCGGGCACGCCCGTGCTCGTGGTCACCGAGCCGACGGAGACCGCGACCGCCGCCGCCTTCGCGCATACCTCGGTCCTCGCGGGACGGCCAGGCAACGGCCCGGCGCTCGCCGAGGCGGGCCGGTACTTCGGCCGGCTCGCGCACCTGCTGGACGCCGTGGAGGACCAGGCCGCGGATGCCGCGGCGGGGGCCTGGAACCCGCTCACCGCCACCGGCACCCCGCTCGCCGAGGCCCGCAGGCTGTGCGACGACGCCCTGCACGGCATCCGGCTGGCCCTGCGCGAGGTCGAGTTCGCCGATGCGGGGCTCGCCCACCGGCTGCTGGTGCACGAGCTGCGCACCTCGGTGGACCGCGCCTTCGGCACGAGCAGCTGCGGGCACGCGGCCGGCGCCGCCACGGCCCAGGGCGGCGCCCCCCACGGGTCCGCCCCGCACCCGGGCGGCCCGGCCGCGGGCGCCCACCCGTACGGCGCCACCCCGCAGAGCGCGAACCCGTACGGCGCGAACCCCTACGGCGCCGGCCCGTACGGCGCGAACCCCTACGCCCCCGGTGCGCCGCAGGCCCCGGGCGGGCCGGGCGGGTTTCCGCCGATCGGGCCGGGCGGCGGCGGTGGTGGCGGACTGCCTCCGCAGCGGCCGCGCCGCGGGCTGCTCGCGGGCTGCGCGGTGGCCCTCGGGCTCTTCTGCACCTGCCAGCTGTGCTGCACCGAGCACGAGGGCCCCTGGTCGCGCGAGAAGCGCGACCCCTGGTGCGATGCCGGTGACTGCTGCGACGGCTGCGAGTGCTGCGGCGACTGCGGCTGCGGTGACTGCTGCTGCTGTCCCTGCGACGGCTGCTGAGCCCCTTTCAGATCCCGCAGGTCCGGACGGCGTACGCCGGGGTTCCCGGCCGGGCCGGTGTGGAAGGGGTGAGCGGCATGAGCGATGACGCAGACGATCCGCCCGGGGCCTGGCGGAAATGGCACGAGCACCGGGTGGCCGCCGTGTCCGCCCCCTACGGCCCCCTCGCGCTGACGGGAACGCACTGGCTCGCCGATTACCCGGAAGGTCGAATTCCGGCCGTTCCGGGACTCTGGCGCCCCACTGGGGCCGCAGTGGCCCTGTCGGCCGGCGCCGAGGACGGGATCCGCATCGACGGTGAGCCCTTCACCGGCGACACGGTCCTCGGCCCCGACGGGGGTCCGCCCGCGCAGTCCCGGATCAGCGCCAAGGAGACCCGGCTCGTGGTGATCCGGCGCGAGGGCGCATGGGCGGTGCGCGTCTTCGACCCGGGCTCCCCGGCCCGGGCCGGCTTCACCGGGATC
This sequence comes from Streptomyces sp. cmx-4-9, assembly GCF_046548835.1. Taxonomy (NCBI): domain Bacteria; kingdom Bacillati; phylum Actinomycetota; class Actinomycetes; order Kitasatosporales; family Streptomycetaceae; genus Streptomyces; species Streptomyces sp. cmx-4-9. The sequence continues at coordinate 53,915 of NZ_JAEBEE010000009.1, forward strand.
GAGGCGAGTCCGTACGACCCCGCCTTCGCCCTGCCGGGCCGCTTCCGCCCGTACGGGGCGGACCGGACCGTCCAGGTGGAGAACGCCGACGGCCGCACCCGCGGGCTCGGGCTCGGCGGAGAGCTCGGATTCCGCTTCGAGGGGGTCGAGTACACCCTGCAGGTCGCCGTCGACGAGGAGGACGGCAGCCTCTGGGCCGTCTTCGGCGATGCCACCGGCGGGCGCTCCAGCTACCGTTTCCGCTTCCTGCGCCCCGGCGTCCCGGACTCCTCGGGCGCCGTGACGGTGGACTTCAACCGGGCCCTGCTGCCCCCTTGCGCTTTCGCGGACCACTTCATCTGTCCCTTCCCCCCGCCCGGCAACACCCTGCCGTTCGAGGTGGCGGCCGGCGAGCGGCGGCTGAAAGCCGCCCTTGCGACCGGTATCCGGCGACAGGACACTCCCGACAGCGCTTGTCAGGGACACGGTCAGAATCTGCCGTCCGAGCCCCCGGCTGCGCCTCACGGGCTGCGGCACCCCCACATCCGCCGGGCCCCAGACCCTCTCCAGGAGGACGAGAAGTGAGGATCAAGCGCATCACCCGTACCAGGCTGCTCGCGGCGGCCACCGGCCTGGCCGCCGTCACAGCACTCGCCGTCCCCACCATGGCGAGCGCGGACACGCCGGAGACCGGCTTCAGCGCCGACCGGCTCGCCTCGGCCGGGGCGTCCGTCCTGCGCGCCGACGTCGCCGGCACCGCCTGGCACACCGACCCCGCCACCGGAACCCTCGTGGTCACCGCCGACTCCACGGTGACGGCCGCGGAAATCAAGCGCATCAAGCGCGAAGCCGGCGCCGAGGCCGGAGCCCTGCGCATCGAGCGCACCCCCGGCAAGCTCACCAAGCTGGCCTCCGGCGGCGACGCCATCTACGCCACGAGCTGGCGCTGCTCCCTCGGCTTCAACGTGCGCAGCGGCAGCACCTACTACGCCCTGACCGCCGGGCACTGCACCGACGGCGCGGGCACCTGGTGGACCAACTCCGCCCGCACCACCGTGCTCGGCTCCACCACCGGCTCCAGCTTCCCGAACAACGACTACGGCCTGATCAAGTACGCCAGCAACACACCCGTCCCGCCCGGCACGGTCGGCAGCCAGGACATCACCAGCGCCGTCAACGCCACCACCGGCATGTCGGTGACCCGGCGCGGCTCCACCACCGGCATCCACAGCGGCTCGGTGACCGGTCTGAACGCCACCGTCAACTACGGCGGCGGCGACGTCGTCTACGGCATGATCCGCACCAACGTCTGCGCCGAACCCGGCGACAGCGGCGGACCGCTCTACTCCGGCACCCGTGCCGTCGGCCTCACCTCCGGCGGCAGCGGCAACTGCTCCTCGGGCGGCACCACGTTCTTCCAGCCCGTGGTCGAGGCGCTCAACGCGTACGGGGTCAGCGTCTACTGACCGTGACCCACGCGCCCCCGCCGCACCCCTGGACGTCCTCCTGCCTTCTGGGAGGATGTCCAGGGTGACCGGGTCCACGGGGGAGGCGGGTTTCCGTATGAAGCGGATCGGCGTGACCGGGCACCGGGTCATCCCCGGCGAGGCGCTCGGCCATGTGGAGCACGCGCTGCGGGCCCTGCTGGGCGGCCACCAGGGGCCCCTGGAGGCCTTCTCCAGCCTCGCCGAGGGAGCCGACCAGCTGTTCGCCGTCATCGCGCTGGAGTGCGGGGCCGACCTCACCGTGGTGATCCCCAGCGGGGACTACGAGGAGGGGTTCGGGGACGCCGAGGCCCTGGACCGCTACCGGCGGCTCAAACGCCGCGCCGCCCAGGAGGTCCGGATGGACTTCCCCCGCTCCACGGACGAGGCCTACTACGCGGCGGGCACCTACATCGCCGACTCCTGCGACCGGCTCGTCGCCGTCTGGGACGGACTGCCCGCCCGCGGACACGGCGGCACCGGTGAGATCGTCGCCTACGCCCGGGCCCTCGGAAAGCCCGTCACCGTCATCTGGCGCGAGGGCGTGACCCGGGACTGAGTCTGCGCCCGCCCCGGGCCCGCACATCCGCACCCTCCGTCAACTGCTGTGCCGGGCCAGCCAGTCGGTGTGCTGGGGCGATACGTACCGCTCCGTCTCGTAGACCGCGGTCGGCCAGTGCGCCTCCGTGATCGTCGTCTGCATGACGACCATCATCGCCGCCAGGTCCTGCTCGATCAGGGTGTGCGCCTCGATCAGCGGATGGTGGCGCCGCACCTCGTTCCAGGCGATCCCGGCCGCCGCCGCCGCGCTCAGCAGCCCCGTCAGCCCCGGCCCCGGCCCCGAACCGAAGGCCCCGAACAGGGCGAACAGCAGCGCCAGGCAGGTCAGCAGCGCGATCGTCCACGACCACACGGCCGTCGCCCGCCGGGACACCTCCGCCCGGCGCCGGTACCAGTTGCGCTGCTCGATCAACCGGTCCCGGACGTACGTCTCCCGCCGCACCTGGTAGTCCAGGCCGCGCAGCCGCTGCATCGCCCCGGTGATCTCCGCGCCCTCGGGGACCCGCCCGGCCGCCCGCGGGTCCTCCCAGCCCATCTTGCGCAGCTCGTCGAGCCCCGCCTCCAGGCGCGTGCGGTACGTCGCCTCCGGGCCGCCGGCGTCGCTGCCGAAGGGGGCCCCGTGCACGGCGTACCGCCAGGCCAGCGACTTGATGAACTCCGCCGCGCTGCGGTTGAGCTGCCACTGCGGGCGGGCCCGGCGCCTGGTGGCCCGTACGCCCACGCCCAGCACCCCCAGGTACGCGAGCACGCTGAGCAGCCCGAACAGGCGCAGCGAGCCCAGCTGCGGGCCCGCGGGCAGGGCGGCGGCCGCCGCGGCCGCGACCAGCAGCATCAGCTGGGCGCGGGTGGCCTGCGTGGACTCCCGCTGCCGGGAGACGGCCGCCTGGTCGGTGTGGTGGAAGAGGGCCGGCAGGTCCTCGTTGCGAAAGGTCATGCTGTCGGTCACAGCGCCCCCCTGCTGTCGGGTGGCGGGCGCCGGGACCCCGCGGCTGCGGGGCCCCGGCCGCCCGTCGTGGGATCACACGGCGAGGGGCTCCAGGTCGCGGTGCACCCGCCGCTCGTCGCGGGCGTAGCGGGTCAGACCGTGCTCCTCGCCCAGCAGCCGGGTCAGCTCGTTCACCGACTCGGCCCGCACCCGGGCCGCCTCCTCCTTGCGGCCCATCATGTCCAGGCTGACCGCCATGTTGGACGAGCTGGCCAGGGTCTCGGGATGGTGCGCCCCGAGCGCCTCGCGCAGCCGCCGCACGGACAGCCTCTCCAGCTCCAGCGCGCCCTCCGGATCACCCAGGTCGGCCCGGGCGTTGGCGAGGTTCAGGTGGGCGAAGATGGTGTGCGGGTGGTTGTCGCCCAGCACGTCCCGCATCAGCAGGATCACCTGCCGCAACAGCGGATCGGCCGTGTCGGCCGCTCCCGTGCCCCAGTGGAACACCGCCAGGTTGTTCAGCGCCGCCAGGGTGTACGGGTGCCTCTCGCCCGGCACCTTCATGTACTCGTCCACCACCTCCTGCGCCAGGTCCCGCGCCGCCCCCGGGTCCCCGGTCGCGAACAGGTCCGCGGCCAGGTTCAGTTCACAGGCGAGCAGGTCCGGGTTGACCGAGGTGTACTTGGCCCGGTAGCGGTTGCGGGTGGCCGTCGTCAGCCGCAGCGCGTCCTCCAGCTCACCCGCCCGCCGCAGTGACACCGCCAGGTTCTTCGCCGCCGACAGCGTGCCGGGGAAGGCCCGGCCCAGCTGCCGCTTGTAGATCTCGTAGGTCCGGCTCAGCAGCTGCACGGAGTCCTCGTACCGGCCCACCTCGCGCAGGTCGCGGGCCAGGTTCTGCGCGGAGGACAGGGTGTACGGGTGGTCCGGCCCCAGCACCTCCGTACGCCGGTCGAAGACCTCCTGGTCGATCTCCCGGGCCCGCGCGTACTGGCCGATCATGCGCAGGTTCAGCGCCAGGTTGTTCGCCGCGGCCAGGGTGCGCGGGTGCGCCTCGTGGAAGATCTGCCCGAAGCCCTCGTGCGCGGCCGTCGCCAGTTCCATCGCCTCGCCGTACCGGCCGAGCGCGCCCAGGTCCATGGCCAGGCCGCTGGTGGTCATGTACGTGTGCGGGTGCGAGGGCCCCAGCGCATTGCGCTGCCGCTCCAGCGTGCCCTCGTCCAGCTCCATCGCCTCCACGAACCGGCCCTGCGAGCGCAGGATGTTGGACAGGTGGAAGCGCAGGTACAGGTACTGCAGGTCGTGGTCGCCCAGGGTCTCCTTCCAGACCTCGCGCAGCTCCTCGCCCAGGGCGTAGGCGGCCTTGAAGTCACCGCGCTTCCACAGGTAGCGGACCCGGTCGATCAGCAGCCGGCGCGTCTCCGGCTCCTTGCAGTACCGGGCCTCGGACGGCGTCAGGTGCGGCCAGATCGTGTTGAACCGCGGCCAGGTCTCCGGGTTGTCTATGGGCTCGTCGTCGTCCGGCCGGGCACCCGCCAGGATCCGGTGCACGGCGTGCCGGGCCTGGCTCTGCTCCTCCTCGGACAACTGCGCCCGGATCACCGCCTGGACCAGCCGGTGCACCTGGATGCTGTTGCTGACCTGGTCGACCTTGGCGAGCGCGAACCGGCCGATCTCCCGGATCACCCGGCCCAGCACCAGCTTCTCCTGCAGGGACGAGTCGTACGGCTTCAGCGCGTCGATCATCTCCTTGCTGTAGAGCAGGTTCGCCGAGATCGGCTCGGGAGCGAAGAACGCGCACAGCTGCAGCAGCCGTACGGCGGCCGGGGAACGGGACTGGAGCCGCTCTATGGAGACGTTCCAGGTGGCGGCCACCGGCTCGGGGTAGCCGGGCGGCTGGTTCAGCGCCAGCACCCGCGCCGCCTGCTGGGCCAGCTGCTCGATGTACGCGGACACCGGCGTCGCGGTCTCCGCGATCCAGGCACCCGCCTGCTCCACGGCGAGCGGCAGGTCGCCCACCGCCACGGCCACCTGCTCGGCGTCCTCCTTGCTGAGCCCGGGGGCCCGGCGCTGGAGGTGCTCGATGGACTCCTCCCGCAGGAACACGTCCACCGGCAGCGCGTCCCCGTACTGCGACCAGGACTGGTTGCGGGAGGTCACCAGCACGTGGCCGGGGCCGCCCGGCGGGAAGAACCGCTTGAGGGTCTCCGGGTCGTCGGCGTTGTCGAACACCAGCAGCCACCGCGCGGAGGGGACGCCCCGCCGCAGCAGGTCGATCGCCTCCTGCGAGGCGGCCGACATGTCCTCGCCGGTCTGCGCGCCCAGCCGTACGGCCAGCTCCGCGAGAGCCGCGACCACGTCGTCGGTCTGCTCCGAGGAGATCCACCACACCAGGTCGTAGTCCGCCATGAACCGGTGCACGTACTCCAGCGCCACCTGGGTCTTGCCGACGCCGCCGAGGCCGTACAGCGTCTGCGGCTGCGGCAGCACCACGGCCATGCCGCCGCCGAGCTGGTCGCGCATCCGCTCCAGCACGATGCTGCGCCCGGTGAAACCGGGGTTGCGGGGCGGCGCGTTCCAGATCTTCGGGACGGTCCCGGGGAACCGGGGGCCGGGCTGGGAGGCGCTGTTGACGCTGTCGGGCAGGGCCATCGGCCGCTCCACGGCCCGCAGCAGCGCCGTGGTGGCATGCACCTCGTCGAGGCGGAACAGGTCCACCGGGTTGCGGTCGATGTAGGGCGTCGCCAGCCGCACGTCGCCCACCCGCAGCGGCACCAGCTGGCGCCGGCCGCCGGTCGGGTCCTCGGCCGCGGCCCGGTTCCACACGTCCACGGCCCGCGCCGACTTCAGGTAGGCGCTGGAGAGCAGCACCACGGTCCGGGCGGCGGTGTCGACGCTGATGCCCGCCCCGCCGAGGGTGTCCCCGGCGGCGGTCCCCGGGGCGTGCTCCGCGGAGACGTCCTTGGGGACGACCCGGAAGCCGGCCCGGGTGAGCACCGACTCGATCCAGTCGGCCCACATCCGGTTCTCGGCGACGTAGGAGAGGAACAGGTCGGCGGGCAGTGCCGGGCGGCGCCGGGTGAAGGCGTCCCGGATGCGCAGCCGGACCTCCTCGCCGATCACCGGCATGGAGGTGATCGCGCCCTCGGTGACCACGGTCGTGAGCCGCTCGAAGGCGGACAGCAGGGAGTTGGTGAGCCCGGCCTCGTCGCCGAAGGTCGCCAGGGTCTCCTCGTAGGCGTAGTAGGGCCGGTACGGGATCTCCACGGCGCCCCAGTACGAGGTGAGCTCGTCGCCCACGAGCCCGCTGGGGAACCGGTCGAACTTGATCCGGGCCAGCGCCCGGCCCGCGTCGGCCTTCTCCTTCTCGCCCTCGTCGATCCGCATGGGCACCGGGTAGATCTTGATCCCGCGGTCGTTGAACCGCTCGTCGATCTGCCGGGCCACGGAGGCCGCGCCGTCGATGGACTGGTCGGACAGGGTGAAGCAGTCGACCAGCACGTCGGGCAGGTGCACCGTGCAGATGTCGGCGATGTCGGACAGGCCGGTGCGGCTGTCGATCAGGACGTAGTCGTAGTTCTGCTTCATGTCCGCCCGTAAGGCGTCGAAGAACAGGCCGCCGCCGAGCCGGTCGTAGAAGTTGTCCCAGTCGAAGGTGGAGACGGTCGCGGAGTACTCGCGGTTCTGCCGGCCGGCCGAGACGAAGTCGAGGGTGCCGCCGTCCGGGAACTCCCAGCCGAGGGCCTCCGGGGTGAGGGAGACGGCGTGCGGCTGGATCCGCGCGTACTCCCTGTGCCAGTCGTCCGCCCGCTGCACCGGGCTGGTCGCGGCCCACGCGTACTCGCTGATCAGGTCGATGACCCCGGTGGTGGCCCCCAGGGTGGAGGGGTCCAGGAAGGGGTGGAAGAAGCGGTGCAGGCCCGGGGCCTCCAGGTCCCAGTCCACGGCGAGCACCCGCCGGCCGTTGGCGGCCAGGATCCAGGCGGTGTTGGCCAGCGCCATGGTGCGGCCCGTGCCGCCCTTGTACGAGTAGAAGGTGACGATGCGTCCGTCACCGCTGTCCCGGCTGTCACGACTCGCTGTCATCCGCGTCCCCCCGGTCGGTGTCGTTGCTGCTGTCGCTGGCGGTGCTGTCGTTCCTGTCGGTGTGCGCCCGCTGCGCGTCGGGCGGGAAGGGGGCGGGCGGCGGAGCGGGCGGCCCGCCCATCCCCATCGGCCCCAGCAGCCGGGGCCGTTCGATCTGGGCGTTGCCCGCGGGGAGGTACACCTGTGCGTGCCGGAGGAACTGCTGGGCAGCGGCCTCGACCACCTGCGGCAGGATCTGCCCCAGGGTCTCCATGTTGGCGACCCCGTTGGCGGCGGCCCGGCAGGCGGCCCGGCCCTGGCCCATCTTCACCGGAAGGGTCTCCTCCAGCCGCCGGACCAGTTCGGCCTCCTTCGCCCGGCTCTGATGGTCGTAGCGGTTCCAGGGCACGACCACGTTGATCCAGGGCCGGGACTCCTGGTCGAAGGCGGCCAGGCGCAGGCGGCGCTGCTCGTCCTCCACCGCCCACCGGTCGACGATCAGGATCTCCGGCCGCGTCGGCGGCAGCTTGCTCTCGAAGTGCCCGGCCTCGTCGTCGAAGGAGGCCATCGTCGTGCGGTAGTTGAGCGAGCGGACCAGGTCCTCGGCCACCGCGGCGACGGGCCGCTGCGAGACCGGGTGGTACGGGTTCCACTCCAGCGCGCTGTCCCCGTAGTACTCGGGGCTGCGGCCCTCGGGCAGCTCGTGCCGGGAGGCGGCGGCCACGGTGACGTGGAGGGTGCGGGCCGCGCCGCCCGGTGAGCCGAAGGCGCTCGGCACGACCCGGTAGTCCACCGGCCGGGTGGACTCCAGGCGGACGGACTCGGCGACGCGGACGATGCGCTTGGCGAGTTCGTACACGGCCCGCTCGTACTGCTCGGCGTAGCCGCGCAGTTTGATCAGGCCGTACAGGCCGTCGGTGACGTAGCGCTCGCCGAAGGTGTTGTGGTTGAACTGCAGCCGCTCGGCGGGTCCGGGCAGTTGGGAGGGCGGGACGGGCACCCACAGGGCGGGCACGATGGCCTCCGCGGGTTCGTTGCTGACGGCGCTCTTCTGGATGATGCGCTGGTTGAAGGCGAACCACTCCTTGCCGCACATCTCACTGGCGAAGTAGCGCGGCGAGAACAGCGGGACGAAGACCCGGCAGGTGGCAAGCGCCGCCCCGAGCCGTTCCGACCAGCCCTCGCCGCTGCGTATCTCCCGGTCCATGAACCCCGCGTCGGATCCGGCGGGCAGATCCGTCAGCGCCATGACATGACTGCAGAGGTCGCGGAAGAGGCGCTCGACCCACATGTCGGGGTCGGGCCCCCCGGCCCCGAACCTCGGTGTATGCGCATAACTGAGAAAAAAATACGGCTGCACTGATGCGGGCACACGACCCCCGTCCCGAAGATGCGAGCGAAGAAACATCATTCCGGAGCTGCTCCGCCACATCCCCTCATCGTTCAGTCAATCAGCGTCTGTTTTCGGTCATCCATTCCAGGGCGTGGTCGACCGCGTCCGGGATCGGGAAGAGCATGGCCGCCGCCCCTCCCACCCGCCCCCTGCGCATCCGCTCATCCGGGAACGTCCGGCCGATCTCCGCAAAATCACTGTCGTCCAGTGCGACGTCCTCGTATGCGGTCCACTCTCCCCCCTGACGGCGCCCGCACCGATCCCCCGGATGATCCCCCGGATGGTTCACCTTCACCACACACTCGTACATGCGCAAGGGGGGCTTCGGAATTCGATACTCCGCGAGATGGAAAGCGGTGCAGACCGAGAAACCCACATTGATCATGAGTACCTGGCCTCCCTCCCAGCACAGCTTTCCCAGGGGTGTCTCCTCACCCAGATGGCTTTCCGTCCGGTGACCGGAACAGAGCCGTTCGGCGTCCTGCCCGAGCGCGGCGAAAGAGGTCTGCGGGTGGGCGCTGCGCGCGGCGCCCGGCGCGGTGCGGACCGCCTCGGCGAAGGCCCCCATCCCCTGGCTCGGGGTGCGCGCCGGGTCGAAGGCGGGCATCCGCTCGCGGAAGGCCCGCACCTCGGCCGCGGACAGGCCGGCGATCCGCGCCAGATGGGCGCTGGAGGTGCGCGAGTTCTCGGGGGTGAAGGCGGGGACCACCAGGGTGCCGCGCGGCCCCAGAACGCCCGTCAGGGCCTGGCGCAGCGTCTGGGCCCGCAGCCCGGTCCCGGCAAGGGCGGCGTGCACCAGCAGCCGCATCCCGGGGCGGACCCCCAGCAGGCGCAGGTGCACGGCCAGCGACAGGGCACCCGCGGCGCGCGGACCGCCCGCGGCGGGTACGGCTCCGGGCGGGACGGGCCCGGAGGCTGCCGGGCCGGGCCGGGGGGTCACGCGTCGACCGCCTTCAGTTCCCAGCGCAGCTCCGCCACCAGCCGCTTGCCGGTGCTCGTCAGCTCCGCCGCCCCGGAGAGCCGGTCGAGGGCCTGGTGGATCAGGTCGGACCCGGCCGGCCCGGGGGCCGCCGTGGCCCGCCGGTACGCCTCCACCGCCACCCGCTCGTGGACGTCGGCCAGCAGCCGCGACACCGGGACCGGGTTCTGCCGCCACGGCGAGGGGTGCTCCCACTGCCCGTCGAGGGCGTAGAGGTCGGCCACCTCCGTCAGCGCCTGCAGCCGGGCCCGCCGGCCGCCGGTCAGCAGGGCCAGCGCCGTCTCCGGCACCCCCGCCGCATAGGGCACCCCGAGGGCTCCGGGCCCGTGCCGGCCCGCCTCGCCCCAGCCGCCGGCGCGCGGGCCGCCCGCCAGGGGGGTCAGGGTGGTCAGTCCGGCGGCCGCCACCCGGGCGAAGCCCGGCACCGCCCCGTGCAGCAGGCCCCAGGCGGCGTCCAGCCGGGCCCGCCACTCCCCGGCCTCCCCGGCGCCGAGCCGCAGCCGGGGCGGGCGGGCGAAGCAGTTGCGGTGCGGGTCGAGGTCCTCCAGCGCCACCGGGGCCGCGTCCGGGCCGGGCGACCAGGTCCGTACGGGCTGCCAGCGGGCGTCCCCCGCCGCCGGCCCGAAGCGGTGCTCCGCACGGCCGTCGCGGACCGCGTACCCGTCCCCGGTGGCGCGCAGCGCGGCCCGGCCGTCCGTGCCGGGCTCCCCGAGCCGCAGCAGGCCGAGCGTCGGCAGGTACACCTCGCCGTCCCGGTAGACCACCTCGGCGGGCAGGTCCAGCCCGCCGCGCAGCACGGCCGCGGCGGCCAGCGCGGTCAGCCTGCGGGCGGCGCCCTGCCCCTCGGCGGCGGGGCTGCGCCGGCCCTCCTGCAGGGCGTCCAGGGCGGCCAGGACCCAGGTCCGGGTGAAGGGGTGGTCCAGTACGCGGTCCAGGGCGGCCTCGCCGGCCTCCCCGGCCCGTTCCACCGCCGCCAGCAGCTCCCAGGCCCTGGCCCAGCCCGGCTCCGGGGCGAGGTCCTGGTGGAGCCGGGCCAGCAGGACCCGGGTCAGCTCCTGCTGGCTGCGGGCGAGTACGGCCGGGTCGGCGAGCTCGGGGGCGGTCTCGCGGGGGCCGGTCCGGCCCTCGACCCCGTCCACCAGCTCGCGCAGGTCGGCGCAGTACACGGAGGGGTTGTCGAAGCTCCCGCCGGCGCTGCCGTCGGCCTTGTAGCGGTGCGTGTAGAGCCCGCCCCCGCACGAACGTACGACGGGGCACCGGCGGCACGTGCCGCTGACCCCGGCCAGGCCCAGCTGCCGGGCCCGGACCCCCGGGTGGGCGGCGACCTGGTCGAAGGTGTGGTCGAAGACGTTGAAGCCGGTCGCGGCGGCCCCTTCGAAGGCGCTCTTGAGGGAGTCCACCTGCTCCAGGGTCCCGTCGGTCTCCACCACGACGAGGTCGGTGGGCGCGAGCCCCAGGGACTCGGTCAGGCTCGGGCCGCCGCGCAGGGTGGAGAGCAGGGACTCGAAGAGCCGCACGGGAACGGGCCGCCCCCGGCGCTCCCAGTGGTCGAAGACGCGCAGCAGCCAGCGGGCGTACGCGTCGGGGACGCCGTCGGGCCGGACCGGAGGGGTCTCCCAGGTCGCGTGGGGGAGCAGGAAGTCCACGCGGGGCGGTTCGAGGGCGACCAGCGCGTCGAGTACGGCGACCGGGTCGTTGGCCACGTCCACGGTGCACAGCAGGCCCTGGTAGAGGTGGCGGTAGGGCGCGGAGCGCAGCAGGTCCACGGCGGCCAGGACCAGCGGGTGGCTCGTACGGCCGTCCGCGAAGCGGCGGTGGCGGTCGTTGGCGGCGCGGTCCCCGTCCAGGGAGATGCCGACCCGGACCCCGAACTCGTCGAACAGGTCGAGGTGGCGGGTGCCGAGCTGGAGGCCGTTGGTGTGGATCCGCAGGTCGAGTGCGGCGGTCCCGGCGAGCGCGCGGGTGAACTCCTCGCACACGAGGCGGAGCCGGTCGGTCCCGGCCAGCAGGGGTTCCCCTCCGTGGAAGATCACCGTGACGGAGGGGAGTGCATGGTCACGGGCATGTGCGGCGAGCCGCGACGCGGTCTGGGAGATCACCTCGGGGGAGATCACCTTCGGTCGGGCTCGCCAGCTCTGATCTGCGTGTTCGTAGACGTAGCAATGATCACAAGCAAGATCGCATCTGCTGTGAACTTTCAGGACGATCTCGCGGAAAGCGATCAGGCCGGTCATTTCACACAGTCTAGAGCGGGTACTCCGGTGTCAGAGAGCAGAGTTGAAGATCGGCGCCTGCACCGAACGGCCGGATTCCCTCGGCAGTACGCGGCCGAGCCGGGCGGCCGCGGAGGTGCTGCGGACGTCGATCTGGTCGAGCGGGGTCCGGCGGACCTTGACCGTGCTGGTCGCGGGGGCTGCGGAAGTGTTCACGACACCGTCCTTGAGGGGGCCATGGGGAATGGGCATGTGAATGACAACAAACGGCGCGCTGCTGTCAAGCGTGGACTTTACTCGGCCACACCCCATTGGCAACCGAGACATGACGCCTGGTCAAGCGTTCTAGGGAAAGCGCGGCGCATTTCCCGGGGTGGTGGATTCGGCCGTTTGCCGGACGGCAAGATCCTTTTTACCGAGGGCGGCCCGGCGACGGGCGCCACCGGGCGGTGAGGGCGCGGCCCCCGGTCCGGGCACCCCTCGCTGACCTCGCAGGATGCAGGGGCGCGGCCCTCGGCCCGGCCGCCCCGCCCGGCCGCCCCGCCCGGCCGGGCCGCGGACCCGCCGGGCCGGACGGCCGCGGAGGGCGCGCGGGGCGCGGGCCGCCGGGGCGGCGGAGCGCGTCGGGAAACGCTCAACTGCGGCCAGGAGGGCCCGGGTCGAGAAAGACGGCCTGGTGCGGTGACCGGAAAGGTTCACCGGGTCGCGGGGCCCGGCGCGGCGCCTCGCGGCCTTGTCGGACCACGCCCGTACGTCCGGCACGGGACGTGGCCCTCCGCCGTGCGATGCACCGCACCGGACACCGCGGCCCGGCACACCTTTCCGGTCACCGCACTAGACGGGCTGCTGTTCGGGGAGGTCGGGGGCGGGTAGTTCGCGGAGCAGCCAGTTGAGGACGTCGGGCAGGGCGCGCAGGGCCGCGAAGTGCGCGGCGGCGGGGTCGATGGTGGTGGTGGCGCCCGGGATGCGGCGGGCCAGCCAGCGGGAGTGGCCCACGGGGGAGAACACGTCCAGCTCCCCGTGCCAGATCAGCACCGGGCAGCGGATGTCGGCGGGGTCGAACCCCCAGGGCCGGCTGAAGGCCAGGACGTCGTCGATCCAGCCGTAGGCCGACCGGCGCAGCCCCTCGCTGTAGTTGCGCAGGAGCATCGACCGCAGCCCGGCGTCGGAGACGATCATGCGGTCGTTGTCGGTCAACTCCCGGCGCAGCTCGTCCAGGAGCCGGCCGGGGTCCTTGCGGATGCCCGCCGCACGCGGGATCAGCCGGGCCTCCAGGCCCTCGGGGTCGTCGCTGGCGGCGGTGTACTCCCGTACGTTCGAGGCGGCCATGCCGGCGAACCAGTCCAGGTCCTCCGCGTCCCGGGGGGCCAGCCCCACCATGGCGGCGGTCCGGGTGACCCGGTCGGGGAGCAGGGCGGCGCAGGCCAGGGCGCCCGGCGCGCCGCCGGAGCGGCCGGCGACGGCGAACGCGTCCAGACCCAGGGCGTCCGCGACGGCGGCCACGTCCTGCGCCACGTCGGCGACGCTGCGGCCGGGATGGCGGTCGGATCCGCCGTATCCGGGCCGGTCGTAGGCGATGAGCTGCATCCGGCGCTGGTACAGGACCATGCCCCGGGGGGCGGGGCCCAGACGGCTGCCGGGCATGCCGTGGAGCAGGAAGACCGGTCTGCCGTCGGGGTCGCCCCAGCGCTCCACCATCAGAGTGCGTCCGTCCGCGGCGCGCACCTGACTGCGCACGCGTTCCCTCCCTCACCGTCGGCACGGGTCGTCACGGTGATTGTGCGCGCTGGGGGAGGAGCGCGGTAGGGCGCACTTCGCGCGGAATTCTTGTGAAAGTTTTCACAAGCTCACAGGGGTCTTTGGTCACTGTCTCTCCATGCAGGTCAGAAGGGGTGTGACGGGGGAGTGGCGGCAGGGAGCCGGACCTTCGGCCTGCCCGTAAGGGGCTTTTTCGGCGCCATCGCTTCCGCTTTCGGGTGTCGAATTGAGGCATCAGGAAAACGGGTCGCCGGTTCGGTCCGGGGTCGAAATGAAGGAGTTCCTGCCATGCAGGCCAACGAGATGGTGGACGGACTGGTCCACAGGGCGCTCACGGCGCTCGGCCGCTTCGAGACGTTCACCCAGGAGCAGGTCGACCACATCGTCAACAAGGCCTCGCTGGCGGCCCTGAGCAGGCACGGCGACCTGGCGAGGCGGGCCGTCGAGGAAACCGGCCGGGGCGTCTTCGAGGACAAGGCGGTCAAGAACCTCTTCGCCTGCGAACACGTGGTGAACTCGATGCGCGGGCTGAAGACCGCGGGCGTCATCCGCCGCGACGAACTGAACGGCATCACCGAGCTGGCCGAGCCCGTCGGGGTCGTCTGCGCGATGACCTCCGTCACCAACCCGACCTCCACCACGGTCTTCAAGGCGCTGATCGCCCTGAAGACCCGCAACCCGATCATCTTCGCCTTCCACCCCTCCGCGCAGGACTGCTCCGCCGAGGCCGCCCGCATCGTGCGGGACGCCGCCGTGGCGGCCGGCGCCCCGGAGGACTGCGTGCAGTGGGTGAGTGCCCCCTCCATGGCGGCCACCGGCGCCCTGATGAACCACCCCGGCGTCTCCACCATCCTCGCCACCGGCGGCAATGCCATGGTCAAGGCCGCCTACTCCTGCGGGAAGCCCGCGCTGGGCGTCGGCGCCGGCAATGTCCCGGCGTACGTCCACAAGAGCGCGAAGCTCGGCCGCGCGGTCCACGACATCGTGCTCTCCAAGGCCTTCGACCACGGCATGGTCTGCGCCTCCGAGCAGGCCGTCATCCTCGACGCGGAGATCTACGAGCAGGGCCTGGCGGAGTTCCGGCGGCTCGGCGCCCACGTGGTCACCGCCGCCGAGAAGGCCAAGCTGGAGGAGTTCGTCTTCGGCACGACGGCCCACGCGGCCGACTGCGCCGGAGCCAAGCTCAACGCGGCCGTCGTCGGCCGCTCCCCGCAGTGGATCGCCGAACAGGCCGGCTTCACCGTCCCCGACGGCACCTCCCTCCTCCTCGCCGAGTGCAGCGAGGTCGGCGAGGGCGAGCCGCTCACCCGTGAGAAGCTCTCCCCGGTCCTGGCCGCGCTGAAGGCCACCGACACCGCCCACGGACTCGAACTGGCGGCGGCCATGGTCGAGTTCCACGGGCTGGGCCACAGCGCCGCCATCCACGCCGAGGACGGGCAGCTCGTCGAGGAGTTCGGCCGCAGGGTCAAGGCGGTCCGCGTCATCGCCAACTCCCCGTCCACCTTCGGCGGCATCGGCGACGTCTACAACGCCTTCCTCCCCTCCCTCACCCTCGGCTGCGGCTCCTACGGGCACAACGCGGTCTCCGGCAACGTCACCGCGGTCAACCTGGTCAACATCAAGCGGATCGGACGCCGCAACAACAACATGCAGTGGTTCAAGGTCCCGCCGAAGATCTACTTCGAGCGCAACTCCCTGCGCTACCTCGGCGAGATGGAGGGCATCAACCGCGTCTCGATCGTCACCGACACGACGATGGTCGCCCTCGGCTTCGTGCAGAAGGTCACCGACATCCTCCAGGCCCGCGCCGGCTCCGTGGCCGTCCAGGTCATCGACGGTGTCGAGCCCAACCCGGAGCTGGCCACCGTCCGGGCGGGCGCCGCGCTGATGCGCGAGTTCCGGCCCGACACGGTCATCGGCCTCGGCGGCGGCTCCCCGATGGACGCCGCGAAGATCATGTGGCTGATGTACGAGCGGCCGGAGGTCGAGTTCGCCGACGCCAGGGAGAAGTTCTTCGACGTCCGCAAGCGCGCCTACACCTTCCCCCGGCTCGGCGAGAAGGCCAGGATGGTCGCCGTCCCGACCACCTCCGGCACCGGCTCCGAGGTGACCCCGTTCGCCGTCATCTCCGACCCGGCCGCCGCCCGGAAGTACCCGCTCGCCGACTACGCGCTGACCCCGGACGTGGCCATCGTCGACCCGGTCCTGTCCATGGGGCTGCCGCCCACCGTGACCGCCGACTCCGGGTTCGACGCCCTGACCCACGCCACCGAGGCGTACGTGTCCGCGTACGCCAACGACTACACCGACGGGCTCTGCCTCCAGGCGATCAAGCTGATCTTCGCGAACCTCCGGCGGTGCGTGGTCGACGGCCCCAACGACCCCGAGGCCCGCGAGAAGATGCACAACGCCTCGACGGTGGCGGGCATGGCCTTCGCCAACGCCTTCCTGGGCCTGGTGCACGCCATGGCGCACACCCTGGGCAACACCTTCGGGGTCGCCCACGGCCGCGCCAACGCCATCCTGCTGCCGCACGTGATCCGCTACAACGGCACGGTCTCCCACAAGGCCACCCCCTGGCCCAAGGCCGAGGTCTACCGGGCCCCCGAACGCTTCCAGGAGATCGCCGGGATGCTGGGCCTGCCGGCCGCCACGGCAGCCGAGGGCGTGGAGTCCTATGCCCGGGCCGTGGAGGAGCTGCGCGCCCGGTGCGGCATCCCCGCCTCCTTCGCCGAGGAGGGCGTGGACGAGCGGGCTTTCATCGAAGCCCTGCCGGACCAGGCGATGAACGCCTACGCCGACCAGTGCGCCCCCGCCAACCCGCGGATGCCGATGATCGACGACATGCAGCAGCTGATGCGGCAGGCGTACTACGGCACGGCCGCGGCCGCCCGGGAGCGGGAGGCGCCCGCCGGACAGGAGTGACACCGCCCCCGCGACCGTCCGCCGAGGACGCGGGCAGCCCGTCCGGCCGTCGAGGCCCGGGCGGGCCGACCGCGTCCCCGGTCGCGGCGCCACCGGGCCCCGGCACTACCCGGGCACTACCCGGGCGGGACCCGGGCACTACCCGGGCGGGACCCGGAGCGGGGCCGGGACCAGGGCCGAGGCCGCCGAGTGGGCGCGGACCAGGGCCGTCGAGCGGTCCGCGCCGGGCTGGCCGAGGACCACCCGGGTGCTCAGGCCGTCCAGCAGGGCGAGCAGCTCGGACGCCCGCGCCGGCACGTCCACCGGGGCGAAGCGGCCCTGCTCCACGCCCTTGGCGAGCAGGGCTTCGAGGTCGCGCTGCCAGCCGTCGTCGATCTCCTGCTGGGCGGCGCGCAGGGGTTCGTTGGAGGCCGTACGGGCCCACAGCTCGATCCACAGGGTCCAGCGCGGATCGCGCGGGCCGCGCGGCAGGTACAGCTCGACGAAGAGCGCGAGCTTGCGCGGGGCGGCGACCCGACGGGCCATCAGGGCGCTGCGCTCGGCCGCCAGTTGGTCCTCGCTCCAGCGCAGGGCCTCCAGCAGGAGCCGGTCCTTGCTGCCGAAGTAGTAGAGGATGTGGCCGCCGCTGGTGCCGAGGCGCTCGGCGAGCGCGGACATCGTGAGCGCGGCCAGCCCGTCCTCGGCGATCGCCGCCATGGCCTCCTCCAGCATCCGCTCCTGGGCGATCTGCCCGTCGCGCCGCCGTGCCGCTCCCGCCACCGGTCCGCCTTCCTGATCTTCCTGGCCCGACCTTATCCCGGACAGGGTCTTGACGGCGTCCCGGTCCAGCGCGCATCTTGAATGCCATTCAAGAACTTAGAACGCCATTCAAGGTTCACGGTCAAGGTCAGGGGCCCGCATGGGACAGCAGGAGACAGCCGACGTCGACGAGGTGTTCCGGGTCGAGACCCACGGGATCGACCCCATCCCCGACGCCGAACGCCACGGCAGCGCCAAGGACCTCTTCTGGCTCTGGTTCGGCTCCAACCTCACCTTCACCTACGTGATCAACGGCGCGCTCGCCGTGGCCTTCGGGCTCTCGTTCCTGCAGGCCACCGCCGTGGTCGTGATCAGCGGACTGTCCTTCTTCGCCATCAGCGCCGCCGGGCTCGGCGGCATCCGCACCGGAACCGCCACCCTGGTCATCTCCCGCGCCGCCTTCGGGGTCCGCGGGAACCTCCCGGCCGGCGTCCTGAACTGGGTGGTGAGCATCGGCTACACCATCGTCAACACCGTGGTCGGGACGCTGGCCCTGGAGGTCTTCCTCGCCGAGGCCGGCCTGGGCTCCGGGACCGCGATGCGGGCCCTCGCCCTCACGGTCACCCTCGCCCTGACCTTCGCGGTCGCGATGTGGGGCCACGCCACCGTGCAGTTCGCCGAACGCTGGATGGCCTACGTCCTCGCCGCCGGCTTCGGCGTCCTGCTCGTCTTCCTGCTGCCCGGCGCCGACACCGCGGCCCCCGCCGAGGGGCCCGGGCTGTCCGGCTGGAGCCTCGCCTTCGTCGTCATGCTGGCCGGGCCGTTCTCGTACCTGCCGATGCCCGCCGACTACACCCGCTACCTGCCCCGGACCACCTCCCTGAAGTCGATCACCTGGGCGGGCGCGCTGGGCGGGTTCGCCTCCTCCGTGGCCCTCGGCATCGGCGGGGCCGCCGCCGCCACCCGGACCGACATGACCGACGCCGTCGCCGGGACCGAAGGGCTGCTGCCCGGCTGGTTCCAGCCGCTGTTCCTGGCCCTCGTACTCGGCGGCTCCGTCACCAACTCGATCATCACCCTCTACTCCTCCAGCCTGAACCTCCAGGTCCTCGGCATCCCCTGGAGCCGCTCCCGGGCCCTCGTGATCAGCGCCGCGGTCACCGCCGCGGGCTCGCTCGCCGCCCTGTTCCTCACCGACTTCACCACCTCCCTGCTCTCCTTCCTCTCCCTGCTGATCATCGTGTTCGCCCCCTGGGGCGGGGTCTTCCTCGCCGACATGCTGCTGCGCCGCTGCCGCTACGACGCCGACGCCCTGCACGCCGGGAGCGGGGGCGCCTACTGGTACCGCTCCGGCTACCACCCCGCCGGCATGGCCGCGCTGCTCGCCGGCATGGCCTTCGCCGCCCTGACCTGCGACTCCGCCCTGTGGACCGGGCCGCTGGTGGCCCCCCTCGGCGGAGCCGACCTCACCCTCCTCGGGTCGGTGGTCTCCGGGCTCGCCTACTGGGCCCTGGCCCGGCGGGTGCCCGCGTACACCCCGGCCGCAGCCTGACCACCCCACCCCCCTCTGCACAGGAGCACCAGCCCATGCCCGGCACCGCCCAGCCCTTCCCCGCCGACCTCCTGCTCACCGGAGCGCGCATCCACACCGTCGACCCGGACCTCCCCGAGGCCGAGGCCCTCGCCGTGCACGACGGCCGGATCGTCTGGGTGGGTCCCGACGCCGGGGCGCAGGCCTGGGCCGGCCCGGACACCGAGCGGATCGACGCGGGCGGCCGGCTCGTCCTGCCCGGCTTCATCGACGCGCACAACCACGTCCGGCTCGGCTCCGACGCCGCCTGCGTGCAGCTCGCCGGGGTGCGCACCCTGGCGGGCATCCACGAACGGATCCGGTCCTGGCACGCCGAGCACCCGGACGCCGGGTGGATCGAGGCCGAGGCCTTCGACTACTCCGCGATCCCGGGCGGGCGGATGCCGACCGCCGCGGACCTGGACCCCGCCACCGGGGACACCCCCGCGTTCGTGCTCTCGTACGACGTCCACACGGCCTGGTTGAACACGGCGGCCATGCGCCGCCTCGGCATCGCCCGGGACCGCACCGACCTGCCCTTCGGCACCGCCGCAACGGACCCGGACAGCGGCGAGCCCACCGGTTTCGTCACGGACTTCGCCGTCAAGGGGCTCTCCCGCGAGGGCCACCGGGCCCTGCGCGACCTCGGCGTGCCGTGGGCCTCGCAGGACCGGCAGTACGGGCGCCTCGCCCGGAGCCTGGACGACGCGATCGGCTTCGGCATCACCACGGTGGTGGAGCCGCAGAACTCCCTGGACGACCTGGAGCTCTACGAGCGGGCCCGGGCCGAGGGCCGGCTGCGCTCGCGGATCGTCGCGGCCCTGTTCCACCCGCGGGGCACCACGCCGGAGGAGCTCGCCGCCTTCGCGGGGGCCGCACGGATGTACGCGGGCGACCGGCTGCGGGTGGGCCCGCTCAAGCTGTACATCGACGACGTGGTGGAACCGCGGACGGCCGCGCTGCTGGAGCCGTACGCCGGCTGCGGCCACCACCGGGGCGAGACCTTCTACCCGGCCGAGGAGTTCGCCGAGCTGCTGGCGGAGCTGGACGCGCGGGGCTTCCAGTGCTTCGTGCACGCCACCGGCGACCGCGGCATCCGGACCGTCCTGGACGCCGTCGAACACGCCCGGGCCGTGAACGGGCCGCGGGACGCCCGCCACCAGGTCGTGCACGTGGAATGCCTGGACCCGGCGGACGTCCCGCGCTTCCGCGAGCTGGGCGTGGTCGCCTGCATGCAGCCCAGGCACTGCGCGCCGGAGATCGCGGGCCCCGGCCAGGACTGGGCCGAGAACGTGGGCGCGGACCGCTGGCACAAGGCCTGGCCGATGCGGAGCCTGCACGAGGCGGGAGCGGTGCTGGCCTTCTCCAGCGACTGGAACGTGGCGGAGATGGACCCCATGGTCGGCATCTACACCGCGGTGACCCGCCGCCCGCTGTCGGGCGGCGGCCCGGCCTGGCAGCCCGCCGAGACGGTGGACGTGCAGACGGCCGTGCACGGCTACACGATGGGTTCGGCCCACGCCAACTTCCTGGAGGCGGAGCGGGGTTCGCTGACGGTGGGCAAGGCGGCCGACTTCGTGGTGCTGTCCCGGGACATCCTGTCCGTCCCGCCGGAGCAGATCCCCGGCACGGTCGCACAGACGGTGGTGGTCGCGGGCGAGGTGGTCCACCGGGCCGGCTGACGCAGCGGGAGCGGCCCCCGGCGGCCGCGCCCGGCCCGGCGGGAGGGCCGGTTGCCGGGGAGCGGGGTGAACACCCCGCTCCCCGGCCCGGTGTCACCGCGCTCCCGGCCCCTCGGCCTCCCCGGCGGAGGCGAACCGGGGGACCCCCGGGGCGTCGTCGGCGAGCCCGCTGCCCACGGCGGCGCCCGACCGGCCCCGCCGGGACAGCGCGCAGACCAGCGTGACCGCGGAGCCCAGTACCGCCCAGCCGGCCAGGACCAGCAGGGGTCCGGTCGCGCCGTTGCCGTGGAAGTACGCGATGGAGCGGGCGGCGTAGGTGCCGGCGCCCGGGGGCAGGGCCGGGCCGATGGAGCTCCAGAACGGCGGCAGCAGCGGATACGGGTAGGCCCCGCCCGCGCTCGGATTGCCGAACACCACCACCAGCAGGATCGCGAGGCCGATGCCGACCACGCCGGCCAGCCCCTGCAGGGCCAGGGTGAGGGCGCCGACGGCGAAGACCACCAGGGTGCCCAGCCCCCACAGGGCCGTCAGGCTGCCGGGCAGGGCGTCCAGGACGGGCCCCGCGATGACCGCGCCGAGCAGCCCGGCCGCGAGGGAGTACAGGAGCAGCGCGCCGAGCCGGATGACGGCGCGGGCGGTGTTCGCGGGCCGGGCGCCGGCGCTGATCGCGAGGATCGCGGCGCACAGGTAGCCGCCGACGCACCAGCCGACGACCAGGTAGAAGGAGCTCAGCCCGCGTGCGTCGCCCGCGGCGGCCGGGGCCACGTCGGTGACCCGGACGGTGCGCCCCTGGCTCTTCTCGACCAGGCCGACGATCTCTTCGAGGGCCTGGGAGAGCGAGGCCCCGGCGCCGCCCGCGACCAGCAGCCGGTCGGTGGTGCCGGCCGGGTCGACGATCAGTGCGCCGTCCACCGTCCGGTCCTTGACCTGGGTCAGGGCCGTGGCCTCGTCCGGGACCGCACGCGCATCGAGCGGGGTGCCCTGCAGCCCGTCGAGCTGCCGGGCGGTCCGTTCGGCGGCCTGGGCGGCGGGGGCGGCCACGGCGATCGGGATCTCGCTGGGCCGCGGGTGGTGGAAGGCGCCGATGTACGAGGTGATGAAGGCGAGCTGGAGCGCCAGCACCCCCAGGACCAGCAGCGCGGCCCGGGTGGTCACGGCGTCCTTGATCTCGGCGAGGAAGCCGCCGGACGGACCTGCGTCGTTGCTCTGGGTGGGCTGGGTCATGCCCCCACGCTCTGCGGGGCCGCGACGCGCCGCAGCAGGGGCGGGCCGAACGGATGACGGGCGGCAGACCGGGCCACCCGGCTGGTCGAACTGGTGTTTCGCACGCGTATTCGAATTGCTCTATGGTGGATGACGGGGGGAGGTTCATCGAGCGAAGCAGGAGGCCGCGGGTGCCTGGTTTTACGCATCTGCACACCGTTTCGGGGTTCTCCGTGCGCTACGGAGGTTCCCACCCGGAACGGCTGGCGGAGCGTGCCGCGGAGCGGGGCATGGACGCCCTCGCCCTGACCGACCGGGACACCCTGGCGGGTACGGTGCGGTTCGCGAAGGCGTGCGCGAAGGCCGGGATCAGGCCCCTGTTCGGAGTGGACCTGGCCGTACCGGCCGCGCCGGGCGCCGGCCCGGGCCCCGCCGGCTCCCCGGGCCCGGGAGGTTCCGGCGCGGGCTCCCCCGCACACGGCTCCCCGGGCCCCGCCTCCCCGGTCTCGGGCTCCCCGGTCTCGGGCTCCCCGGCCTCCGGCGAGGCTTCGTACCGCCGGCGCACCCCCGTCAAGGGCGGGGCCTTCCTCGACGAGTCCGCCCCCCGCGCCGTCTTCCTGGCCCGCGACGGGGCCCACGGATGGGCCGAGCTGTGCCGGATGGTCACCGCCGCCCACGCTCGCGCCGGGACCGGGACGGCGGCCGGGCAGCCGGCGCTGGCCTGGGGCGACCTGACCGGGGAGGGCGTCATCGTGCTGCTCGGCCCCGACTCCGGACCGGGCCGGGCCCTCGCCGCGGGCCGCCCCGACCGGGCCGCCCGGCTGCTCGCGCCCTGGCGGGAGGTCTACGGGGACTCCCTGCGCCTGGAGGCCGTCCACCACGGCCGCGCCGGCACCGGCCCCGGCTCGCTCCGGCTGGCCGCCCGCACCGTCGGCTTCGCCGCCGAGCAGGGCGTCCCGGCCGTGCTGACCAACGCCGTCCGGTACGCCGACCCCGGCCAGGGCCCCGTCGCCGACATCCTCGACGCGTCCCGCCGCCTGGTCCCCATCGACCCCAGGAGCCCCCTCGACAGCGGCGAGCGCTGGCTCAAGGACGCCTCCGCCATGGCGGAGGCCGCCGACCGGATCGCCCGCGCGGCCGGCCTGCGCCCCGCCGACGCCCGCCGGCTGCTCGAAGAGACCCGGCGGACGGCCGAAGCCTGCTCGGTGGACCCCGAGGACGACCTCGGCATGGGCTCCGTGCACTTCCCCGAGGCCCGGCTCGTCGGCGCCGCCGGCCGCACCGCCCAGCGGGTCCTCACCTCCCGCGCCTCGGCGGGCATGGTGCTGCGCGGCTATGCGGGCGACCGCGCGTACTGGGACCGCATGCACCACGAGCTCGACATCATCGCCCACCACGGCTACGCCTCGTACTTCCTGACGGTCGCCCAAGTGGTCGACGACGTACGGGAGATGGGAATCCGGGTGGCGGCGCGCGGCTCCGGCGCCGGCTCCCTGGTCAACCACCTGCTGGGCATCGCCCACGCCGACCCCGTCGCGCACGGCCTGCTGATGGAGCGCTTCCTGTCCAAGCGCCGCCGCGTCCTGCCCGACATCGACATCGACGTGGAGTCCGCCCGGCGGCTGGAGGTCTACCGGCGGATCATCGACCGGTTCGGCGCCGAGCGCGTCGCCACCGTCTCCATGCCCGAGACCTACCGGGTCCGGCACGCCATCCGCGACGTCGGCGCCGCCCTGTCCATGGACCCGGCGGTCACCGACCGGCTCGCCAAGGCCTTCCCGCACATCCGCGCCCGCGACGCCCGCGCCGCACTGGAGGAGCTGCCCGAACTGCGGGACGTACGGGGGCAGTCGTACGGCAGGCTGTGGGAGCTGGTCGAGGCGCTGGACGCGCTGCCGCGCGGGGTCGCCATGCACCCGTGCGGGGTGCTGCTCTCCGACGCCTCGCTGCTCGCCCGCACGCCCGTGGTGCCCACCAGCGGCGAGGGCTTCCCCATGTCCCAGTTCGACAAGGACGACGTGGAGGAGCTCGGGCTGCTCAAACTCGACGTGCTGGGCGTGCGGATGCAGTCCGCGATGGCGCACGCGGTCGCGGAGATCCGCCGCGGTACGGGACGGGCGCTCGACCTGGACGACCCCGCGCAGGTCCCGCCGGGCGACCCGGCCACGTACGAGCTGATCCGCTCGGCGGAGACCCTGGGCTGCTTCCAGATCGAATCGCCCGGCCAGCGCGACCTCGTGGGACGGCTCCAGCCGGCCACCTTCGGCGACCTGGTGGTCGACATCTCGCTGTTCCGGCCGGGGCCGGTGGCCGCCGACATGGTGCGGCCCTTCATCGAGGCCCGGCACGGGCGGGCGCCGGCGCGCTTCCCGCACCCGGACCTCGCCGACGCGCTGCGCGAGACGTACGGGGTGGTGGTCTTCCACGAGCAGATCATCGAGATCGTGAACGTCATGACCGGCTGCGGGCGGGACGAGGCGGACCGGGTGCGGCGCGGCCTGTCCGATCCGCAGTCGCAGGGCCGGATCAAGGTCTGGTTCGCGGCGCGGGCGGCGGAACGCGGCTACCCGGTGGAGGTGGTCGGCCGGACCTGGGAGATCGTGAAGGCCTTCGGCTCGTACGGTTTCTGCAAGGCGCACGCCGTGGCCTTCGCGGTGCCGACGTACCAGTCGGCGTGGCTGAAGGCGCACCACCCGGCGGCCTTCTACGCCGGCCTGCTCACCCACGACCCGGGGATGTACCCGAAGCGGCTGCTGCTGGCGGACGCGCGGCGGCGGGGCGTGCCGGTGCTGCCGCTGGACGTGAACCGGTCGGCGGCCGCCCATCGGATCGAACTGGTGTCCGACGGGCCTCCGGTGTGGGGCTTGCGGCTGGGGCTGTCCGACGTCCACGGCATCAGCGAGGCCGAGGCGGCCCGGATCGAGGCCGGCCGGCCGTACGCCTCGCTGCGCGACTTCTGGGACCGGGCCCACCCCGGCCGGCCGGTGGCGCAGCGGCTGGCGCAGGTCGGCGCGTTGGACGCCTTCGGCGCCAACCGGCGCGACCTGCTCCTGCACGTGACGGAACTGCACGGCGCGCAGCGGGCCGCCGGTGTGCGCGGCGGAGCCCAACTGCCCCTGGAAGGAGGCCGGTCCACGGCCGCCATCGGACTGCCCGACCTGACCGACACCGAACGGCTCAGCGCCGAGCTGGGGGTGCTCGGGATGGACACCACACGGCACCTGATGGAGGACCACCACGCCTTCCTGGCCGAACTGGGCGTCGTCCCGGCGCGGCGGCTGCGGGACGTCGAGCACGGGCGGACGGTCCTGGTCGCGGGGGCCAAGGCGGCCACCCAGACCCCGCCGATCCGTTCCGGCAAGCGGGTCATCTTCAGCACCCTGGACGACGGTACGGGCCTGGTCGACCTGGCTTTCTTCGACGACAGCCACGAGTCCTGCGCGCACACCGTCTTCCACTCCTTCCTGCTGCTGGTGCGGGGCGTGGTGCAGCGGCGCGGCCCGCAGAGCCTGAGCGTGGTCGGGGCGGCGGCGTGGGACCTGGCGGAACTGGTGGAGCTGCGGGGGACGGGCGGCCTGGACGCGGTCGCGGCCCGCCTGGCCTCCGGCGGGGCCGCAGCCGGGACCGGCGGCGGAAGCCCGGAGGGCGAGGGCGCCGGCGAGAGCGGGGGCGGGGGCGCCGACGGCGGTACGGGCGCGAAGGGGTCCGACCGCCGGATCCGCCTCTCCACGGGGTACGAGCTGAACCCCTGGGCCGACCTGCAGCCGCCGGGCGAGGGCTCGGCGACCGGCCGCAAGCTGTGGCACTCCAGCTCGGGGAGCCCGGGATGACCGCCGCTGCCGCCGCCGGCGCCCCCGCGGCCGCGGGGGCCGAAGCCCCCCGCCCGGACCCGGCCGCGCCCGGGCGGGTCGTGGCCTGCCTGCGGCTGCACCCCGCGGACGGGACGCCGCTGGGCGCGGAGCAGTACGCCGGGGTGCTCGCCCTGCTCGGCGGGCTCACCCCGGCCGTGCAGGCCCTGCCGCCCGAGGCCGCCCTCGCCGACGTCCGCGGCGCGCTGCGGTACTTCGGGTGCGACGCCGTCCGGCTGGCCGCCGTGGTCCGGGTCCGCGCCCTCGCCCTGTACGGGGTCGACTGCACCGTCGGCGTCGCGGGCAACCCCATGCTGGCCCGGGCCGCCGCCCGGGCGGCCCGGCCCGGCGGGACCCTGGTGGTCCCCGACGAGCCCGCCGCCGTACGGGGGTTCCTGGCGCACAAGCCCGTCGGAGTCCTCGACGGGGTCGGGCCCAAGGCCGCCCGCACCCTGTGCTCCTACGGCCTCGACTCCGTCGGCAAGGTCGCCGCCGCCCCGCCCGCCACCCTGCGGCGCATCCTCGGGGTCCGGCTCGGCCGCGAGGTGCACGAGCGCGCCCTGGGCATCGACCGGACCCCCGTCGAACCGGGCGCGTCGGCCCGGTCCATCGCCGCCGAGCGGCCTTTCGACCGCGACGAGCTGGATCCCGTACAGCACCGGCGGGCCCTGCTCTCGCTGACGGAGGAACTGGGCGCGAAGCTCCGTACGCACGGGCCGGACGGGGGGCGGGGACAGGTGTGCCGGGCCCTCTCGCTCACCGTCCGCTGCGCCGACCGCACCACGCTCACCCGGACCCGGACCCTGGCCGAACCCACGGCCCACTCCTCCGCGTTGACCGCCACGGCCTACGCCCTCTACGCCGGACTGGGCCTCCAGCGGGCCCGGGTCCGGGCCCTGTCCCTGCGGGCCGAGGACCTGAGCGCGGCCGAACGGGCCACCCGGCAGCTCAGCCTGGACCCGCAGGACGAGCGGGCGCGCCGCCTGGAGGCCGTCACGGACCGGGTCCGCGCCCGCTTCGGCCCGCACGTCATCGCCCGCGGCACGCTCGCGGCGTAGCAGGGTCCCGGTCGACACGAGAGATTTTTACCGACGCGTAACTTCCCAGTTGTGCTACCCGCCCGTAATTTGACGGCAGCAGCACCCCCTTGTGATCCGGATCACGGGATGAAAACCCCCACGCTCCATCCCCTTGAGTCGCAACCGCAAGGAGATCACACGATGCTGCCCTGGAGACGCCTGCTCCGCCCGCTGGCCGTCCTCACCCTCACCGCCGCCGCGCTCGTCGCCCCCACCGGCGCCGCGCAGGCCGCGTCCGCACCCAGCAGCGGCTGGAACAACTGGTCCTGCAAGCCGTCCGCCGCGCACCCGCGCCCCGTCGTCCTCGTGCACGGCACCTTCGGCAACTCCGTGGACAACTGGCTCGGCCTCGCGCCGTACCTGGTCCACCGCGGGTACTGCGTCTACTCCCTCGACTACGGGCAACTGCCCGGCGTGCCCTTCTTCAACGGGCTCGGCCCCATCGACAAGTCCGCCGCCCAGCTCGACGTCTTCGTGGACAAGGTGCTCGCCTCCACCGGCTCCGCGAAGACCGACATCATCGGCCACTCACAGGGCGGCATGATGCCGCGCCACTACCTGAAGTTCCTCGGCGGCGCCGCCAAGGTCAACGCCCTGGTCGGGCTCGCCCCCGACAACCACGGCACCGACCTGCTCGGCTTCACCCGGCTGCTGCCGTACTTCCCCGGCGCCGAGGACCTGGTGAGCACCGCGACGCCGGGCCTCGCCGACCAGATCGCCGGATCGGCCTTCCTGCAGAGGCTGAACGCCGGCGGGGACACCGTGCCCGGCGTGAAGTACACGGTGATCGCGACCCGGTACGACGAGGTGGTCACGCCCTACCGCAGCGGCTTCCTGGACGGGGCGAACGTGAAGAACGTCGTCCTGCAGGACCTGTGCGCCGTGGACCTCTCCGAGCACGTCGCCATCGGGCTCACCGACCGGATCGCCTGGCACGAGGCGGTCAACGCCCTCGACCCGGCCCATGCGGAACGGACCACCTGCGCCTCGGTCTTCGACTGACCCGGCCGGTGCACAGGCGGCCCTGAAGGCCCCGGCCGGGCGCGGGCGCCCGCCGAGGCCCTGCCGGCTACCGCCGCGAGGCGCCCCCGGCGGCGCGGCGGCGGGCGACGGCGAACAGCACGGCCGCGCCCGCGGCCAGGGCGCCCGCCCCGGCGATCGCGAGCATCGGGGTGGCACTGCTGCCGCCCGTCTGCGCCAGGTTGCCGTCCTCGGCGGCCGAGGGCGCGGCCGGGGCGGGGACCGGGGAGCCGGCGGCGCCGTTCGTCTTCGGGTCGTTGTCGCCGTGGCCGTGGTGCTCCACGCTCGACTTCTCCGCGCCGTCGGCGATCTGCTGGTCCGTCGGCACCTTGGCCGGCGGGCCCTCGGGCGCGTCGGACGCCTGCTCCGAAGGCGTGGCGGAGGGCTTCACCCCGGCGCCGGCGGTCGGGGCGGTGGTCGGCTTGCCACCGGGCTTTCCGGTGGGCTTGCCGGTGCCGGTGCCGGTGCCGGTGCCGGTTCCGGTTCCGGTTCCGGTGCCCGCCCCGCCGCCGTTGTCCTTGCCGAAGACGACGTCCGAACAGGTGTAGAAGGCCTCCGGGCTGTCCGAGCGCTGCCAGATGCTGTAGATCAGATGGCGGCCCGACTTGGCGGGAACCGTGCCGGAGAAGACGTAGTCACCGTTCTGCATGCCCGGGTCGGTGGCCTTCGCGAAGGGCGCGGGCTCCAGGTCGGACCACTTCAGCGGCTTCGACGGATCGTAGCCGTCCTTCGTCACGTACAGCTCGAAGGAGCCCTTGTGGGGGGCGGTCCCCTTGTAGCGGAAGGTGTGCGCGCCCGAGGTCATGGGGCTGGCCGGCCAGTCGGCGCGGGCCTGGTCGAGACCGCGGTACTTGTCGTTGCCCGCGGAGCAGAGCCGGCCGTTGGGGATCAGGGAGCGGTGGTTGCCCGCCGCGTTGGCGATGTTCACGGCGTTCCAGTCGTAGAACGCCTGCGCCCCGCTCTCCTTGACCGCCGCCTTGCAGGCTGCGGACTGCGGGGACTCCGGCCCCTCCGCGTAGCAGGCGGCCACCCGGCTGACCGGGTCCGTCATCGAACCGTGGGCCGCCGCGGGGACGGCGGCGTACGCGGCCACCGCGAGCGAGGCGAGGCCGGCGGCGGCGATGCGGGTCGCGGTGCGGGCGGCGGTGCTGCGTGCGGGCATGGGTGGATCTCCTTCGGGCGCAAGGCAGGGTTGCGCCAGTGGACCGGGCTGTGCGGCGCCGCCCCCGTGGGGTCCCGGCGCCGCATCCGGCCCTCCCTGGCCCCGCCAAGCTAACCGCCGGGACAGCCCGTTCCCCCGGGATCGGGCCCTCCGGGAGGATCCTTAGGATCCGCTTAAGGAAGGGGTAAGCGGGGGCTGAGGAACCGCCTCCGCAGACCCCGGAGCCGCGCTTCCGGGACCCTCAGCGGAGCAGCGCGGCGAGCCCCGCCGGGGTGCGGGCCTGGTCGGTCAGGGCGTCGAGGGCGCGCACCGCCCGGCCGGCCGCCTCCGGGTCGCGCTCGGCGAGCCCGCTCGCCGCGAACTCGTCCTCGTCCAGGCGCAGTACCCGGCTGCCGTCCGCCGAGACCCACAGGTCGAGGTCCAGATCCTCCACGAGGACCTCCCCGGCCCGCAGGACGGCCGGCCGGGTCACGTCGCAGTACCAGCCCTTGAGGACCCCGTCGGCGCTCCACACCTCCTTGACCGCGTACCAGCGCGTCCGCCAGAAGTGCTCGACGAACACGTCGCCCGGCTCGAAGCGGACGAAGCCGAAATCGCGTACGCCTTCGGCCGCCCAGGGGGCGCGCACGGAGATCCGGTCGCCGTCGTCGGCGAGCTGCGCCGCCGGGTAGCGGATCTTGGTGCGTCCCGCCTTGGTCAGGACGACGGTCAGCAGCCGGCCGTTCACACTGCCTCCAGGGTCTTCGCGTAACGCGTCTCGGTCGCGCAGATCTCGTAGCCGAACCGGTTGTTGACCGCCAGCATCGGTTCGTTGCCCGCATCGTTGCCGGTGAAGGCCTCCGTGTACCCGGCCGCCCGGGCCCGGTGCAGGGAGACGGTCTTGGCGAGGGTGGCCAGGCCCCGGCCCCGGAAAGCGCGCCGGGTGCCCGTCATCGCCGAGCCGTAGCGGGTCGCGCCGTCCGTCTGGGCGGCGGTGAAGGCGGCCACCGTGCCGTCGACGAGGACGACGGTGGTCAGCTCCTTGTCGAGGGTCGGGTTGCGCCAGATGCCCGTCAGCCAGTCCTCGTAGTCGTCGAGGGAGACCGGCACGTCGCCCGGCTCGTCCGCGCTCGCCTCCGCGTCGGCTTCGAACAACGGCCGCGGGTCGGCGGCGAAGTCGGCGCCGCAGCGCACCTCCACCCCCGCCGGGAGGGCCTGCGGGAACGACGGCAGGGCCGCACCCGCCAGGTCCAGCCGCAGGAAGTGCGCGGACCGGCCGGGGCCGTAGCCGCGCCGCTCGGCGAAGGCGCGGTGCGCGGGCTCGTCCAGCACCCAGACGTGGGTGTCGACCGCGCCAGCGGCGGCCAGGTGCTCCTCGGCCGCGCGCAGCAGGAGCAGGCCCGCGCCCAGGCCCCGGTGGGCGGGGTCGACGTACGGGTTCGCGTACGAGTGGCCGGGCTCGGGGCTGTCGTGGACGAGGCCGGCCTGGGCCGTGCCGATGACGAGCCCGCCGGCGGTCTCGGCGACCAGAATCCGGTGCGCCCTCGCCGGATGGGCCGAGGCCACCTCGTACGCCACCCCCTCGGCCGTGGTGATCATGAAGGGGAGGGCGGCGCGGCGCACCCGGACGACGGCTTCGGCGTCCGAGGGATCGCCGGGGCGCAGGTCGCGGACGAGGACGGCGCCGGAGGCCGGGGCGGGAGCGGGGACGGTCATGCGCCAGACGCTACGTCCGGGCCCGCTCCGGGCGCCTCCGAATTAACCGGCGATGGGGGAGAATCGGCCGGGTGACCCCGACGAACCTGAAGATCACCATCGACGGCTCGGCCGGTTCGGCCGCCCCGTACGAACAGCTGCGCGCGCAGATCGCGGACCGCGCCCGGTCGGGGAGGCTGCCGGCCGGGTTCAAGCTGCCCACGGTGCGCGGGCTCGCGGAGGAACTGGGGCTCGCCGCCAACACCGTCGCCAAGGCGTACCGGGCGCTGGAGGGGGACGGGGTCGTCGAGACGCGGGGCCGCAACGGGACCTTCGTCGCCGCGGCGGGCGGGGGCGCGGCCCGCGAGGCCGCGGCTGCCGCGCAGGCGTTCGCGGAGCGGGCCCGCCGCCTCGGCCTGACGGAGGCCGAAGCCCTGGCTGCGGCCACCGCCGCCCTCCGGGCCCGGTACGCGGCGGACTGACCCCGGGCGGCAGGACACCCGGCCCGGGCCCGGCGCGATCCGCACGAGACGGCCGGCGACGAGCACGAGCGGCCGGCGATCCGCACGAGACGGCCTGCGACGAGCACGAGACGGCCTGCGACGAGCACGAGACGGCCTGCGACGAGCACGAGCGGCCGGCGATGCGCACGAGCGGCCGGCGATGCGCAGGAGACGGCCCGCTAGAGGTAGAGGCCCGGCTCGGCGCCGTGCGGCTGGAGCGGCAGGACCGCCGCCGGGCCCGTGCCGCGGCGCAGGGCGTACAGCTCGGCCAGGGTGGCGCCCTCGCGGGAGACGCCCTCGTCCGTGCCCAGCCAGTCCACCGCCTCCGGGTGGGTCAGCCGGCCCACCTCGATGCGGGCCAGGCAGCGGCCCGGCCGGACCACTGCCGGGTGCAGGCGCTCCAGGTCCTCGTTGGTGGTGACGCCGACCAGGACGTTGCGGCCCTGGCCCAGCAGACCGTCCGTCAGGTTCAGCAGCCGGGACAGCGCCTGGCCGGCGGTGTGCCGGGCCTCGCCGCGGATCAGCTCGTCGCAGTCCTCCAGCAGCAGCAGCCGCCAGCGGCCCTTCGCCGTGCCCTCGTCCTCGCCGATCGCGATGTCCATCAGGTACCCGACGTCGTTGAACAGCCGCTCGGGGTCCAGGACGCAGTCCACCTGGCACCAGTCCCGCCAGGAGCGGGCCAGCGTGCGCAGCGCCGAGGTCTTGCCGGTCCCGGGAGGCCCGTGCAGCAGGAGTAGCCGGCCGGCGATGTCGTCGGGGGTGACCTTCATCAGCCGGTCCATCGCCCCGGCCACCGGAGCGGTGTAGTTGGACCGCACCTCGGGCCAGGTGCCCGCCGCGATCTGGCGTGTCGTCCGGTACGGACCGCGGCGCGGGGAGACGTACCAGAAGCCCATCGTGACGTTCTCCGGCTGGGGTTCGGGCTCGTCCTGCACCCCCTCCGTGGCCTCGCCGAGCACGAGGCCGGCGAGTTCGTCGCTGACGGCCGTCACGGTGACGTCCGCGCCGCGGCTCCACCGGGAGACGAGCATGGTCCAGCCCTCGCCCTCGGCCAGGGTGGCACTGCGGTCGGTGTCGCGTGCCGAGCGCAACACGGTGGCCCCGGGCGGCAGCAGGGTGGCGCCCGCCTTCACCCGCTCGATGGTGACGCTGTGCGAGTACGGCTGCTCACCGGACGCGAACCGGCCGAGGAACAGCGCGTCGACGACGTCCGACGGCGAGTCGCTGTCGTCGACGTTGAGCCGGATCGGCAGCGCGTCATGCGGGTTGGCTGGCATGGCGCCCATGATCCGGCACGGCCTGCCCCGATGCACCCGTGTTTCGCCGGATAGGGCGCCCGGGTTCGGTGTCAAACGTCCTGGTGGTGAAGATTCGGACGGCAACCCTGCCCCGAATATTCTTGGCATGAACACTTCCAGACAGGCCCGGCTCCTTGTACCACGGACTCAGGAGTAACCCCCACAAGGAGCCGCACACATGAGCATGAGACTGTCGCGTTCCGCAGCCTTGATCTCCTCCCTGTTGCTCGCCGCCGGAGCCACCCTCTTCGGCGCCGCCCACGCCTCCGCCGCCCAGGCCGACTTCGGCTACGTCGCGCTCGGCGACTCGTACTCCTCCGGCGTCGGCGCCGGCAACTACGACGGTGCGAGCGGCAACTGCAAGCGCACCAGCCGCGCCTACCCGGCCCTGTGGGCCGCCGCACACGCCCCGCAGACCTTCTCCTTCACCGCCTGCTCCGGCGCCCGGACGGGTGATGTGCTCTCCGGCCAGCTCGCCCCGCTGAACTCCGGCACCGACCTGGTCAGCATCACCATCGGAGGCAACGACGCCGGATTCTCCGACGTCATGACGACCTGTGTGCTCCAGTCCGAGTCCACCTGCGTGAACCGCGTCAACCAGGCCAAGGCCTACGTCGACACCACCCTGCCCGGCCTGCTCGACCAGGTCTACAACGCCATCGACAGCCGCGCGCCCGCCGCCCGCGTCGTCGTCATCGGCTACCCCCGCTTCTACAAGCTGAACGGAACCTGCACCACCGGCCTGACCGAGGGCGAACGCACCGCCATCAACGGCGCGTCCGACCACCTCAACGCCGCCATAGCCAAACGCGCGGCCGACCACGGCTTCACCTTCGCCTCGGTCGCGGGCGCCTTCACCGGCCACGAGATCTGCTCCGGCGCCGCATGGCTGCACAGCGTCAACTGGCTCAACATCGGCGAGTCCTACCACCCCACGGCCGCCGGACAGTCCGGCGGCTACCTGCCCGTCTTCACCAACGCCGCCTGACCGGACGATCCCGCCCCGCACGCCCCCCGGCTACGGCCGGGGGGCCTCCTGCGCCGGACCTCCCCCCGCCGACGGGTCCGGCGATCCCCCCGGAGGCGTCCCCTCCGGCGACGCCTCCGGGGACACCCCGGCCGACGCGCTCGCCGACGGGGCGGCCGAGGGCCCGGCAGAGCCGCTCGTGGACGGGGCCGGGGTGCTCGGCCCGACCTTCTCGCAGGCCACCGAGGTCTCCACCCAGGAGGTGGCCAGCTCAACGGGCGCACGCACCTCCAGCCGCACGGCGTCC
The DNA here is from genome assembly GCF_046548835.1 of Streptomyces sp. cmx-4-9. NCBI lineage: Bacteria > Bacillati > Actinomycetota > Actinomycetes > Kitasatosporales > Streptomycetaceae > Streptomyces > Streptomyces sp. cmx-4-9. The sequence goes on from NZ_JAEBEE010000009.1 coordinate 87,242, forward strand.
CGGTGGACCGAACCCGGTACGTGCGTCAGCTCGCTGTGCTCCAGCCTCCGGCTCCGCGGCCCGCCGGTCTCGTACGTGACGGTCTGCCAGCCCGGCCCCGAGGTCCTGCCGCTGCGCGTGGCCCAGCGGTACTCCAGCACGGCCGGCACCCGCTCCACCTCGACCGTGGCGGCGAAAGCGGGCGCGCGCCCCTCGGCCGGGGGGCAGTTGCCCGTGAAGGACGTGCGCACGGCGTCCACGTACGCGACCACCTGCTGGCCGCCGTCCGCCGACGCGGACGCCGAGGTCGACGCCGAGGCGGACGCGGCGGGCCCCGGGGCGCCGGAGCCGCCCGCGGGGGAGCTCGCCGCCGGCCCCGGGCCCGGGGCGCCGCCGTCGTCCCGGGTGTCCGCGCGGTCCTTCAGCAGCAGCCAGACCAGCACGGACAGCGCCAGCAGCAGGAAGGCGGCCCCGACCGCCAACACGAGGGCGGCCCGCCCCCGGGGAGGGGCCGCCCCGCCGACGGACGCAGGCGACGGCCCGCCGTACCCGGGCGCGGCGGCCGCGGCCGCACCGCCCGCCCCGGCGCCGCTCCGGGTGCCGCCGCCGTGCGGCTCGTGCCCGGGGTGTGCCACCGCCGCCGGCGTGTCCGGCCCCGGACCGCCCGCGGGGTGCACGGTCCCGCCCGCGCCCACCACCCGCAGCATCCGGGCCGCCTCCGCCGCGGACAGCCGCTCGGCCGGGTCCTTGCGCAGCAGCCCCTCCAGGACGGGTGCCAGCGGCCCGGCCCGGCGCGGCGGCGGCGGCTCCGCCTCCACCACCGCCTGCAGGGTGGCGAGCGGGCTGTCCCGGCGGAAGGGGGTGGTCCCCTCGACTGCTGCGTACAGCATCGCCCCGAGGGCCCACAGGTCCGCCTCGGCCCCCGGATCGCGGCCCAACGCCCGCTCCGGCGCCAGGTATTCGGGGGAGCCGACCACCTCGCCGGTCATGGTGATGGCCGCGGACCCCTCCAGGCTCGCGATCCCGAAGTCGCTCAGCACCACGCGGCCGTCGTTGGCGACCAGCACGTTGCCGGGCTTCACGTCCCGGTGCAGCACCCCCGCCTCGTGCGCCGAGCGCAGCGCGGCCAGCACCTGCTCCCCGAGGTGGGCGGCCCGCTGCGGGGAGAGCCGCCCCTCTGCCTCCAGGACGTCGGCCAGCGAGAGCCCGCGCACCAGCTCCATGACGATCCACGGCCGGCCGTCCTCGGTGGCCACGTCGTAGACGGTGACGACCCCGCGGTGCGAGATCCGGGCCGCCGCCCAGGCCTCGCGCTCCAACCGCCGGTACATCCGCTGGAGTTCGGAATCCGGCAGGGCGGCCGGGGCCCGCACCTCCTTCACGGCGACCTCGCGGGCCAGCACCTCGTCCCGGGCCCGCCAGACGGTGCCCATGCCGCCGCGTCCGATCGGGTCGAGCAGCCGGTACCGGCCCGCGAGCACTCGACCGTCACTCGAATGCCCCGCCGCGTCCCCGGGCGCATGGCCGTCCGCGCCACCCACGTTGCCGCTCACGCGAACCCCCCAGTGCGTCTTTTGTGCATCCACGTGTCATCGGGCGATCACTCCACGTTACCGCAGGGCAGGCAAAGGGGCCCCTGTTGTGGCCGGACTGTGGAGGAGGGGTGGTGAACCGGCCCCATCTGTGCGGAGAGTGACGATTGACTCCGCTGAGTAATCGTCAACATCCGTCGCCCCAGGGGTAATTCACACCACCGGGATACCCGGGCGCGACGCGGGGGCGATAGGGTTAACCTGCCCGGGCCGGGTGCCCTCGTACGGGTGGGGAGAGAACATGGAACAGATAGCAATGCGCAGCAGGCCGCCACGCGTGCCTGCCATCACCTGCGGCAGCGGTGCGACCAGCTCGCGCCTCGACCGCCATCTCGCCGTGCTGGGCGGTCCCGCCCTGCCGCACCGCGAGACCGCCGAGGCAACGCTGCTGATGCGCGAGCTCACCTCCCGCGACCACACGCACCGCCTGCGGAGCCGGAGCGCGCGCGTCTCGCTCTTCGCGCCGCTGCGCCGTCTGCGTCGCACGCTCTTCGGCAGCCGCCGCTCGTAGAACCGTCCCCGCACCGCAACCGTCCGCCCTCCGGCACCCTCTACGCGACGACACCGTCCCGGCGCAGGTCCGAGATCTGCGCGCCCGTCATCCCCAGGGCGCGCAGCAGGGCCTCGGTGTGTTCGCCGAGCGCCGGCACCGCACCCATGTGCGGTGCCGCGCCACCCGGCAGCCCGATCGGGGGCAGCAGCGCCCGCAACGGGCCGGCCGGCGAGTCCACTTCCCGCCAGCGGTCCCGGGCCGCCAGCTGCGGATGGGCGGCCAGCCGGGCCACGGAGTTCAGCCGGGCACAGGCGATACCCGCCTCCTCCAGCCGTTCGATCGCCTCGTCCGCCGTCAGCCGGGCCATGGCCTGCGCGACCACCGCGTCGGTCTGCTCCCGGTGGGCGGTGCGGGCCGCATTCGTCCCGTACGCGGGATCCCCGGCCAGTTCCGGCCGGCCCAGCACCCGCTCCGCCAGCCGCCGCCACTCGCGGTCGTTCTGCACCGACAGGAGCACCCGGTCCCCGTCGGCCGTCGGATAGGCGTCGTACGGCGCGATCACGGCGTGCGCCAGCCCCGTGCGTACGGGCTGCTCCCCGCCGTGCATCGTGTGGTGCAGCGGATGCCCCATCCACTCGGCGAGGGCGTCCAGCATGGACACCTCCACCCTGCCCCCGCGACCGGTGGCGCCGCGCCGCAGCAGGGCCGCGAGGACCCCGGAGAAGGCGTACATGGCGGCCGCGATGTCCGCCGCCGGAATGCCCGCCTTGACGGGCGACTGCGGGGTCCCGGTGACCGAGACCAGCCCGGCCTCGCACTGCACCAGCATGTCGTAGGCCCGCTTGTGGGCGTACGGGCCGTCGGGCCCGTAGCCGGAGACGTCCACGGCGACCAGCCGCGGGTAGCGCCCGCACAGCGTGGCCGCGTCGAGGCCGAGCCGCGCGGCCGCCCCGTGCGCGAGGTTCTGGACGAAGACGTCCGCGTCCGCCAGCAGCGCGTGCAGGACCTCCCGGCCGCGCGGGTCCTTCAGGTCCAGCGCGAGCGACTCCTTGCCGCGGTTGGCCCACACGAAGTGCGAGGCGAGGCCGTGTGCGGCGGTGTCGTAGCCGCGCGCGAAGTCGCCCCCGTCGGGCCGCTCGACCTTGACCACCCGCGCGCCCAGGTCGGCGAGCTGCCGGGTGGCGAAGGGGGCGGAGACGGCCTGTTCGACGGAGACGACGGTGATGCCGGCGAGGGGCAGGGGGTCGGACTGCTGCGCATCGTGGTTCATGACAGCTGTGCCTACCGGCTGGGACCCCGGTCTGTCACCCCCGGGAGCCCCGGCCGCCGGGTCGCCGCCCGGCCCGGCGCCGGCCCGGCGCTTCCTAGAGCAGGGCGAACTGCCCGCCCGGGCCCTCCTCCCGGTGGTCGAGCACCGATGCCGGGCGCCGGGTCCAGCGCGGCGCCGGCAGTACGCCGGCGGCGCGCAGCTCCGTCGCCGACAGGCCGGGGCCCGGCTCGAACGCGGCCCGTTCCGGGGTCAGGGCGGCCAGCAGCGCCAGCGTCGTGACCAGGGCCAGCAGCTCGGAGGTCCAGCCCTGCGGCCACTCGGCCGGGCCCAGCGCGTCCAGTCCCTCGGCGTCCGGGCGGCGGTGTGCGGTGCGGGCCGCGAACCAGGCCTCCAGCACCCGCACGCCCTGCACCTCGTACTCCCAGGCCTCCCGGGGCACGGGGGAGACGGTTCCGCCGCCCAGGGTCAGCGTCTCGGTCCCGGGGTCGTAGCCCAGCTCCTGCGGGCGGGCCGGGACGGCCGAGCGGACGTACGGGCGGCGCCCCCCGGGCAGCCGGGGCGGCTCCCCGCCGCGGGCCCCCCGGAGGTGCACCGAGAGCAGCCGGTGCCCCAGCTCCAGCCCGGCGCGCCAGCGCTCCGGATCGGCGGCGAGCGGGACCTCGTGGCCCCGCGGCGACGGGCGGCCCGCCGCGAGGACCCAGCACAGCACGTCCTCGGGGGTGACCCAGCCGCCGTGGCGCCCGCCCAGCAGGTGCAGCAGGCCCGGGGCGAGATTCGGCTCGGCGCCGCCGGGGCGGCGGTGCAGCGGGCGGATCCGGCCGAGCCGGCCGGCCGGGAGGTGCGCGGTGACCAGCAGGTCCGGCACCTCGACGAGGAACAGCTGGTGCGCGTCGCGGACCCGCCAGAGCTCCGGGCGGGCCGCGTCGATGAGCCGCTGGTCCGGGAGCAGCCACTGCTCGTCGAAGGGCTCGCGGAGGACCCGTACGGGGTCGGGGCACGGGCCCGGCTCGTCGGCGAACCGCGCCGTGCCCGAGCGCTGACCCGGCAGCGCGGCTGCGCCGGCGGCGGGCGTACGGCTGCGGCTCGGCCGGAACAACCGCTCCCGCTCGGGCCCTTCGGCGCCGGCCAGAGCCGCCCAGCGGGCGCGCAGTGCGGCCGGATCGGGCGCGGCCACCCAGTCCCGGCCCAGGCGCAGCCCGCCCGTGGTCCAGGGCATCAGATCGTCCAGCAGCGGTACGTCATCGCTCACCCGGCAGATGGTAGCGACGGGGCCGGCGGCCGGGCTGGCCACCGGCCGAAGGGATACGCTCCTTGTGTACGCATACGTACCGTCGACCGAGGAGACGGCCATGAGTCAGTACGACGAATACTCGACTCCGTCGCAGGCCGAGGGCGAGCGCCTCGACGAGGACATGGACGAGCGCCAGCGCGAGGAACGCCACCCCCAGACGATGCGGACCACCCCCTCACAGGCGGAAGGGGAGCGGACCGCCGAGGACGAGCGCGACTGACGGCCTGCGCCGAGAGACCGGGGCCGGCGCTGGCGCCGGCGCTGGCGCCGATGAGGTTGCACGGGTCACGCGGCACCCGTCACGCGGCACCCGTCACGGGGCACCCGTCCCGCGGCACCGGTCACGGAGCGCGGGCCGGGGGTGGGTGCGCCGGCGGGGGGTGCGCCGGTCAGGCGCCCGGGGTGCGGGCGCCGTCAGGGGGCGTCGACGGTCACCGTGAAGGAGAACCGGTCGCCCCGGTAGCGGATCCGCGCCACGTCCACCACCCGGCCGTCCTCGTCGTAGGTGACCCCCGTGTAGTGCAGGATCGGGCTGAGCAGCGGCACCTGGAGCAGTTCGGCCGTCTCCGGATCGGCCAGGCGGGCCTCCACCGTGTCCGTGATCCGGCTGATGCGCACCCCCACCACGTCCCGGAGCACCTTCGTCATGGGCCAGCGCACCAGGTCGGCCGGGTCCACCGACGCGGCGACCTCGGGGAGTACGGCGTTCTCCGCCCAGTTGGTCGGCTCGCCGCTCTCCCGGTCGTGCCGGAGCCGCCGGAAGACGACCACCTCGGCCGTGTCCGGGAAATGCTCCAGCAGCTCCCCGGCCACCGCCGTCCGGGAACGGCCGAGCACCGTCGTGAGGTCGCCCGACTGCTGCGCCACGATCGCGTCGACCGAGCCCAGCAGCCGCACCGGCGCCCCGCGCCGCGCCCCCGGTTCGATGAAGGTGCCGCGCCGCCGGTGCCGGCTGATCAGGCCCTCGCCCTCCAGCTCCTTGAGCGCCTGCCGCATGGTCAGCACGCTCACCCCGTAGTGCTCGGCGAGCTGCTCCTCGGTGGGCAGCCGCAGCGAGGCGTCCGGGGTGCGGCCGAGTATCGAGGCGCGCAGCGACTGCGACACCTGGTACCAGAGCGGCAGCTTCCGGTTCAGTACCAGGGAGTCGGGGGCGAAGGCGGTCACGGCTGGTTCTCCGAACGGCTGGGACGGCTGGACGGGGGCGGGCGCCGCCGCGCCCGGCGCTGGGCGCCCGGCACGGCGCGGCACCGCCCGGCGTGGTGGTGCGTGCGCAGCGTATGCAGCGCGGGTCAGGGGCGGAAGTGGCGCTCCAGACCCTGCCAGACGTCGTCGTAGCCCGGCTGGAGGTGGTCCGCGCCGGCCGCCTGGGCGGTGGCGGTGATCGGCCAGCGGGTCTCGAACATGAAGGCCAGGCCGTCGTCGATCCGCTGCGGCTTCAGCTCGGCGGCGCTCGCCCGGTCGAAGGTCTCCCGGTCGGGGCCGTGCGCGGACATCATGTTGTGCAGCGAGCCGCCACCGGGGACGAAACCCTCGGCCTTGGCGTCGTAGGCGCCCTCGATCAGGCCCATGTACTCGCTCATCACATTGCGGTGGAAGTACGGCGGGCGGAAGGTGTCCTCGCCGACCAGCCACCGCGGCGCGAAGACCACGAAGTCCACGCCGGCCAGCCCCGGGGTGTCGGAGGGCGAGGTCAGCACGGTGAAGATCGACGGGTCGGGGTGGTCGTAGCTGATGGTGCCCAGGACGTTGAAGCGCCGCAGGTCGTAGACGTACGGGACGTGGCTGCCGTGCCAGGCGACCACGTCGAGCGGGGAGTGGGCGTAGGTGGCGGACCAGAGGTTGCCGCAGAACTTGTTGACCACCTCGGTCGGCCGCCCGTCCGCGCCCGGGTCCTCGTACGCCGCCACCGGAGCCCGGAAGTCCCGCGCGGCGGCGAGGCCGTTGGCGCCGATCGGGCCGAGGTCGGGGAGTTCGAAGGGCTGCCCGTAGTTCTCGCAGACGTAGCCGCGCGCCTCGGAGTCGAGGAGCTCCACGCGGAAGCGGACGCCCCGCGGGATCAGGGCGACCTCGCCGGGCCGGGCGGCCAGCAGGCCGAGTTCGGTGCGCAGGAGCAGCCCGCCGCGCTCCGGGACGATCAGCAGTTCACCGTCCGAGTCGCTGAAGACCCGGTCGGTCATGGAGGAGTTGGCGGCGTAGAGGTGGATGGCCATGCCGGCCCGCTGGGCCGCGTCGCCGTTGCCGCCGAGCGTCCACAGACCCGCCAGGAAGTCGGTGCCGGGGGCCGGGTCGGGCAGCGGGTTCCAGCGCAGCCGGTTGGGGTCGGCGGGCACTTCGGTGAAGGGGGCCGTCCGCACGCCCCCGTTGTCGATCCGGGTGAACGGCGGGTGCGCGGCCGAGGGGTGGATCCGGTACAGCCACGAGCGGCGGTTGCGGCTGCGGGGCTCGGTGAAGGCGCTGCCGCTGAGCTGTTCGGCATAGAGGCCGAGGGGGGCGCGCTGGGGCGAGTTCCGGCCGAGGGGCAGTGCGCCGGGCACGGCCTCCGAGCTGTGCTCGTTGCCGAAGCCGGTGAGGTACTCCAGTGCCTCCGCCGTCTTCCTGGCCTGCTCGCTCATCGCTGCTCCGCTCCTCGAAGGAATCCTATGGCTGACAGTAGGATTCCGCGCCCCGCACGTCAACGCCGCCTCCCGGCCGCCTGGCCGGATTCCGGGTGAGCCGCGGACCCGGCCCTGCAGAGGGGGCTCACAAAAGATGAACATTGCTCTACTCTCTCGCGCATGTCGTGGATCCGCAGGTCCCCTGCCGCGCCCGGGGCCGCTCCCGGACGAAGCCCGGGGGAGGCGCTGCTCACCGCCCTCCTCGCCACCCTCCTCGCCCTCCTGTCCCTCCTCGCCGCCGCGCCCGCCGCCCGCGCGCACGAGGAGCGCCCGGTCACCTTCCCCGACGGCTCCGGCTCCGTACCCCGGTACCGCACCGGGGAGCCCGACCTGCTGGTCTGCAAGACCGACCGGCCCGCATTCGAACGCCGGACGGCCGGCTACCCCGACGCGCTGCGCCGGCGCAACCTCGCCCTCTACGAACGCTGCCTGCAGAGCGGCTACCGGCACCTCCAGGAAGCCGTGGACGCCGTCGACCGGCCCGGCATGAACATCGCCGTCCTCCCCGGCCTCTACGAGGAGGAGCCCTCCCTCCCGGCCCCCGCCGGCGCGTGCGCCGCCCTGAAGGCCCCCGACTCCGCACTCGGCTACCAGATCCTCAGCTACGAGCAGCAGGTCCAGTGCCGCCACAACCAGAACCTCGTCGCGGTCCTCGGCAAGAAGGACCTCCAGATCGAAGGCACCGGAGCCACCCGCCAGGACGTGGTCATCGACGCCAAGTACCGGAAACTCAACGGCATCCGGGCCGACCGCTCCGACGGCGTCTACTTCCGCAACTTCACCGCGCAGCGCACCACCTTCAACTCCCTGTACGTGCTGGCGGCCGACGGCTTCGTCATCGACGACGTACTGACCCGCTGGAACGACGAGTACGGCTTCCTGACCTTCGCCAGCGACCACGGCCTCTACAAGGACTGCGAGTCGTACGGGAACGGCGACTCCGGCATCTACCCCGGCAGCGCCTCCGACATCAACAACGGCCGCGGCTACGACGTACCCCGCTACTCCATCGAGATCACCGGCTGCCGCAGCCACCACAACATGGTCGGCTACTCCGGCACCGCGGGCGACTCCGTCTGGGTCCACGACAACGAGTTCGACCAGAACATGGGCGGCGCCTCGATGGACAGCGCCTTCCCCGGCCATCCCGGACTCCCGCAGAACCACGCCACCTTCGAACGCAACCTGATCCACGACAACAACCAGGACTACTACGGGTACGTCGCCGACGGCACCTGCGCCAAACCGCCCGCCGAGCGCGGGTACGAGCGGGGCGTCGTCTGCCCGCAGATCTCCATGCCGCCGGGCACCGGCATCATCACCGCGGGCGGCAACTGGAACCGCTACGAGGACAACTGGGTCTACGGGAACCGCCGCGCGGGCTTCTTCCTCAGCGCCGTCCCCGCCTTCATCCGCGGCGAGGAGGCCTGGTCGAAGCAGACGGACACCTCGCACCACAACCGGTACGCCGGCAACGTCCTCGGCAAGGACAAGTCCGGCGCGTCCCGCCCCAACGGCATGGACGTGTGGTGGGACGGCCAGGGCCGCGCCAACTGCTGGCAGTCCGGACCCGACGGGTCCACACCGGGCACGCTGCCGCAGTGCGGGGAGCGCCGCGGCGCCGTCTCCGGAGCCTCGGCGCGCCTGGTCGGCGAACCGGTGAAGCTGGTCCAGCTCCTCGTCTGCGCCGACTACAGCGTGCAGGCACGCAGGCTCCCGGCAGGCTGCGACTGGTACGGGGCGCGCGGCCTCGAACGCGTCGAGACCCAGATCGCCCTGGCCGTCGCGGCGGTGCTGCTGCTGGTCGGCGGCGCCTTGTGGGCACGCCGCCTGCGGAACTCCCGCCTCGGCGCGGCCGCCTCCCTCCTCGGCTGGCCGGGCTGGCCCTGGACGTGGCCGGCTCCACCACCCCGCTGACCGGGACCTTCGTCCCCGCCGCCGCGCTGCTGCTCCTCGGCCTGTGGTGGACGGGCGTCGGCCTGGCACTGCGCCCCACCCGCCCGTGGCTGGCCCGCCTGACGCTCCTGCTGGCCGGGCTCACCCTGCTGGACGCCTTCGACAAGGCCGTCCTGATGATCCCCTGGACCCCCCTGAGCCCCGCCTGGCTCCGGGCCCTGGCCGCCCTGGTCTGGACCCTCTGGGCAACCACAGCCGCAGCCCGCCCCACCCCACCCCCCACCCCGACGCCGCCCCGGAAACCGGGCCCGGGCCCGGGGGCGGGTCCGGGGGCGGCGCCGCCTCGGGAGCCGGGGGCGGGTCCGGGCCGGGAGCCTGGTCCGGCTTCGGGGCCGGGGGCGGCTCGGGAGCCGGGTCCGGCTTCGGGGCCGGGGGCGGGGGCGCCTCGGGAGCCTGGTCCGGCCGGGGAGCCTGGTCCGGCTTCGGGTATGGCGTCGGGGGCGGGGCCCGGCGCGGGGGCGGGGTCTGCTTCGGGTACGGGCCGGGAGCCAGCGCCGCCTCGGGAGCCCGGTCCGGTGTCGGGGCCGGGGGCGGATACGGCTTCGGGTACGGCGTCGGGTCCGGCTTCGGGCTTGGCTACGGCCCCTGCCGCGGCTCTGGCTCCGGGTCATGATGCGGCCTCGGGTCCGGCCCCGGCTTCGTCCTCGGCCCCGATTCCGGCCATCGCCCCGAGCACGGTTCCGGATACGCCCCCGGCTCCGGCCCCAACACCCCGTCACACTCAGTCTCCGTGAGGGCGGCCTCTCAAGGCCCGGCCCGGTCCGCGCCCACCCTCAGGAGTACGGCCTCAAAGTGCCCCATCCCGCCCCGTGGGAGGCAACCGGCCGCGCAAGGGCAGCGGCGGTGGGGGAGTGCGGCGGAGGTTTCCGCATCGGCCTGGGGGAGAAAGGTGTGCCGGGCCGGACACGCTGCCAAGCCCGCGGCCCGCAGCCCGCGGCCGTGGGACGGGGGCGCGCCGGAGTGTCTGCCGCGGGCCGGAGGGCAGGCCAGAGCCCGGCGGCGGCTTGCGGGCGGGCGGACGCACGAGCTTGCGTCTGGCCGTCCGGCCGGTCCCGGGCCGCGGCCGGGCCGGCTCCGGGGCGGGCCCGAAGGAGGCTCGGGCCGCCCACTCCGCCGCGCCTCCCGGCAGCGGCGGCGGCCGCGGGGCGGAACCCCCAGAGCATGGCGCTGGTCATCCACCCCGGCCAAGCCCCGGGACAGGCCGGAGCTCGGCGGCAGTCCTGGCCCGGGCGGGCGCCGGAGCCCGCCCCCAGTCACGCTCCGGCGCTTGCCGCGGCAGGCGGCGCAGCCACGCCAAGCGCCGGGCGAGCGCCCCGGATTCCCCCGACGGGCTCGGACGCCACGCCGCCGGGCCGAGGCGAGTACCGGCCCCAGCGGCACCCACCCAGGAGAGGCACCGTCGTGACTGACCCCCACCGCGAAGAACGCACCCGGTGCGCAACCTGCGGCCCATCCGCCCGCAGCGGCCACGCCCCGCTCGCCTGCGCAGCCTGCGGGACCGGCGGGACCTGCGTGGCCGGACCACGGCCCGCCCGTACCGCCGGCGCAGCCGCGGCGGCCCGCCCGTCCCGCGCACCCGGCAGGCCCCGCCCGACCACCCGCGGCGCAGCCCTGATCACCCTCGCCTTGGTGCTCGCAGGCGCCGCGGCCACCGGCTGCGGAGGGCGGGCCACCACCCACCACAAACCCGGCACCAGCCATGAGCAGGCAACCGGCAGCGCAGGCACGCTGCTCGCTACCCAGGACCGCTCGGGCCACCGGCTCCGGGAAGTCCCCGCCGAGGGCGCCCCGGCCGTACAGCTCACCGCCCGGCCGGACTCCGAGGACGGCTGGAATCTCGAACTGGCAGTGAGGGGCTTCCGCTTCACCCCCGACAGCACCGGCGGCGCGGCCCTCCCGGGCGCCGGTCACGCCCACCTCGAACTCGACGGCCGCAAGTTGGCCCGGCTGTACGGCCCCTGGTACCACCTGTCCGCCTCACAGGTACCGGAGGGCGCGCACACCCTGACCGTCCGCCTCTACGCCGACGACCACACCGCATGGGCCGTCTCCGGCAAGCCGGTCGAGGGCGCGACCCAGCTCACCGCCACCACGGCAGGTCCCGGCGGCCACGACCACGGCGCCACCCCGCCACCGTCCCCGGGGCAGGGGCAGGGGCAGGGGGAAGAAGACGGGCCCGCCGACCGGACGGTGGTCCTGTCCGTCCGCAGCGGCAAAGTCAGCCCCGCACCCGCCCGCACGGAGGTCAAGCGGGGCGAACGCATAGCCCTGCGCGTCACCAGCGACCGCGCGGACACCCTGCATGTCCACGGCTACGACAGAGAACTCGCCCTGCCCGCAGGCCAGGAGGCCACCCTGGTCCTGACGGCCGACCGCACCGGCCTGTTCGAGGTCGAGACGCACGAGTCCGGCCTCGTCCTGACCCAGCTCCTCGTCCGATGACCCCCGACCGCCCCCCGATCCCGTCCCCGCCCACGAGCCCGGACCCGGACCCGGATCAACCCCCGGCCCCGCACCGGCCCGCGGCCTCGTCCCCGAGCCCCCGCCAGGCCCTGGCTCCGGCCTCGTCCCCGAGCCGGCATTCAGCCCCGAGCCGGAGAGCCGAGCCGCCCCCGGCTTGGCGCGGCACCGGCCGTACGGGGTCCGCACCTGGACTCGGGCCCGAGTCCAGACAACCTTCCCCCACGTGCGCCGGGATGCCTCCGGCACCCTCGCCGACCGGCCCGACTCCGCGGGAACCAGTACCGCGCCCCGCGCCGCCTGCTCACACCGTGCACCCCGCGCCGCCGGTCAGCCCCGCCCCGCCGGCACGCCCCGCGTCGCCGGTCAGCCCGGTGCATCCCCTGCCGCCCCCACGCCCCGCGGCGCCCCCCGATGCGCCGCCCGCCGCCGCGCCCGGCACCGGCAGCGCTCCGGGTCGCCGTCCTGCCCTTCCCCCTTCCCCTCCCGTTGCCCCATCCCCGCCCATTGCCCCTTCCCCTCCCCGTCCCCCCTCCCGGGCGCTGCCGGAGGCCCGGCGGTGAGCCTCCTCGGGCTCGGCCTGCTCCCCGGCCCGGTGCTGAGCGGCGGCGTCGGGCTCGGCCGCCTCCGCGGCCCGGCGCTGACGCCGGTCGGGCTCGGCCCGCTGCACGGCGCCGACGGTGGTGGCGGCCGGGGCGTGGTCCCGTACCCGGCCGATCCCTTCACCGTTCTCGCGCACGGGATCGGGTCCCAGCACGACCTGCCGATCTCTCCCTTCTACGCCTTCGCCGGTGCCTTCACCGCCCTCCTCGTCTCCTTCCTCGCCCTCGGCGTGCTCTGGTCCACCTCCCGCTTCCGTGCCGACCGCTCCGGGATCGCCCTGCCCGCCGCCCTCCAGCGAACCGCCGACAGCCCCGTCACCCGCACCGCCCTGCGCGGGCTCGGCCTCGCCGCCCTGCTCCTGCTTCTCCTCCACCTCCTCTTCGGTCCTGACGACCCCGCCCGCAACCCCGCCGCGGGCGCCGTCTACGTCCTCTTCTGGGTCGGACTCGTCCCCGCCTCCCTCCTCCTCGGCCCCGTGTGGCGCCTGCTCAACCCGCTCCGCTGCCTGCACCACGTGTGCTGCCGGCTGCTGCCCCGCCGCAGTACCGGCCACCGGCACCGCCCCCACCGACCCCTTCCTGCCCGGCTGGGCCAATGGCCCGCCGCAGCCGGACTGTTCGCCTTCACCTGGCTGGAACTCGCCGCCCCCGATCCCGCATCCACCACCACCCTCCTGATCGCCCTCGGCGGCTACGCCACCGTCCAACTCGTACTCGCCGCCCGCTTCGGCGAGCGCTGGTTCGCCGACGGGGACGCCTTCGAGGCGTACAGCACCCTCCTGGCCCGGATGTCCCCGCTCGGCCGGCGCAGCGACGGTCGACTCGTCCTGCGCAACCCCTTCCACGGACTCGACGCGACACCCGAGCGGCCCGGACTCGTCGCCACCGTCTGCGTCCTGCTCGGTTCCACCGCCTACGACGGCTTCTCCGACCACCCCTCCTGGATCAACGCCGTACAGACCTCCCCCCTGGGGCGCACCCCCACGGCCACTCTCGGACTCCTCGGCTCCGTCGCCCTCGTCGCCGTCCTGTACTGCTTGAGCGCGGCGGCCACCCGCCTCGTCTGCGGCCCGCACTCCGGCCCGCTGACCGCCTTCGCGCACTCACTCGTGCCGATCGCCCTCGGCTATCTCCTCGCCCATTACCTCTCCCTCCTGGTAGTCGAAGGACCACGCACAGTTATCGTGGCATGGGGCACTGACAATGCCCCTGAACTCTTGCCGCCCTTGGGTTCCGGGGCTCTCGCGACCTTCCAGGTCCTCGCCGTCGTCATCGGTCACGTGCTCGGCGTCGTCGCCGCGCACGACCGCTCGGTACGGCTCTTCCCACCCGATCGGGCCCTCGTCGGCCAACTGCCCCTGCTGGCGCTCATGATCACGTACACCGTTGGCGGGCTGAGCCTCCTGCTGAACTGAGGGCAGCGCCGACGAGCCGGGCGGACAGCGGCATGATGGACCTGTGCCTCCCGCCCACCCCATGCGCCGTACCCCCGTCCAGCAGCGCAGCGCCGACCGGCTCGCCCGGATCCTCGACGCCTGCGCCGAACTGCTGGACGAGACCGGTTACGAGAACCTCAGCACCCGCGCCGTGGCCGTACGCGCCGGGGTGCCGATCGGCTCCGTGTACCGCTTCTTCGGCAACAAGCGCGCCATGGCCATCGCCCTCGCCCACCGCAACCTCGACCGCTACGCCGACGGCATCGCGCAGCGGCTGGCCGTGCTCCCGGCCACCGACTGGCGGCCCGCCGTGGACGCCGTCCTCGACGAGTACCTCGCCATGAAGCGCAGTGTCCCCGGCTTCGCGTTGGTCGACTTCGGCGTGCCCGCGCCTCCTGCCGAGGGGCCCGCGGCCGACCCCAACCACCTCGTGGCCGCCCGCCTCACCGAACTCCTCGGCGACCACCTGGGCCGTACGCCGGACGCCACGCTCTGGCGGGCCGTACTCGTCGCGGTCGAAGCCACGGACGCCCTGATCCAGCTGGCCTTCCGCTCCGACGCCTCCGGGGACCCCGACATCGTCGCCGAGACCCGCGCCATGATGCACGCCTACCTCGCCCGCGTGCTGGACTGACCCCCCCCGTCCTGTCCCGCCCCACCCCGCCCCGCCGGACCGCCTCGCGCCAGTCCGTGCGGACACAGGTGCCGCAACCCCCTCCCCGCCATCCGTACCGGTCGGTATGCTCGGTGGCCCCGCGTATCCGTGCCGTCGCCGCCGGCCGCCGTCGCCGCCAGCCGCCCTGGAGGGCCCCATGCCCCGCACCGCCCTGCGTATCTGCCCCCTCTGCGAGGCCACCTGCGGCCTCACCCTCACCCTCGACGGCGCGACCGTGACCGGCGCCCGCGGGGACCGCGAAGACGTGTTCAGCCGAGGGTTCATCTGCCCCAAGGGCGCCGCCTTCGGTGCTCTCGACTCCGACCCGGACCGGCTGCGCACCCCCCTTGTCCGCCGGAACGGCCGCCTTGAGGAAGCCACCTGGGAGGAGGCGTTCGACGTGATCGCCGCCGCCGTGCCCGCCATCGTCCACGAGTACGGGCCCCAGTCGGTCGGCGTCGTCCTCGGGAACCCGAACGTCCACACCATGGCCGGCTCCCTCTACCCGCCGCTCCTCATCAAAGCCCTCGGCACCCGCAACCTCTTCACCGCCAGCACGCTCGACCAGATGCCCAAGCACGTCTCCAGCGGCCTGCTGTTCGGCGACCCCTTCGCCATCCCGGTCCCCGACCTGGACCGCACCGACTTCCTGCTCCTCATCGGGGCCAACCCGGTGGAGTCCAACGGCTCCCTGTGCACGGCCCCCGACTTCCCGGGCCGGCTCAAGGCGCTGCGCGCCCGCGGCGGGACCCTCGTCGTCGTCGACCCGCGCCGCACCCGCACCGCGCGGCTCGCCGACCGCCACCTCGCGCCGCGCCCCGGCAGCGACGCCCTGCTGCTCGCCGCCCTCGCCCAGACCCTGATCGAGGAGAAACTCGCCGACCCTGGCGCCCTCGCGGAACACACCGAGGGGTACGGGGAACTCAGCGCCGCGCTCGGGAGTTTCACTGCCGAGGCCGTCGCACCCGCCTGCGACCTCACCGCCGCCGAGATCCGCCGCCTCGCCCGGGAACTCGCGGCCGCGCCCACCGCTGCCGTCTACGCCCGGATCGGCAGCTGCACCGTCGAGCACGGCACGCTCGCCAGCTGGCTGGTGGACGTGCTGAACGTCCTCACCGGCAACCTCGACCGGCCGGGCGGAGCCCTCTTCCCGCTCTCCGCCACGGCCCCCGCCCCGAGGCCCGCCGGTCCCGGCAAGGGCTTCGCCCTCGGCCGCTGGTCGAGCCGGGTGACGGGCCGCCCCGAGGCCAAGGGCGAACTGCCCATGTCCGTCCTCGCGGAGGAGATGGAGACCCCGGGGGAGGGGCGGATCCGGGTGCTGCTCGCCGTCGCGGCCAACCCGGTCCTGTCCGCACCCGACGGCGACCGGCTCGACCGCGCGCTGACCGGCCTCGACTTCATGGTCTCCGTGGACCCGTACCTGAACGAGACCTCACGCCACGCGCACGTCGTGCTGCCCCCGCCGCCGCCCGCCCAGAGCGCACACTTCGACTTCGCCTTCAACGGCTTCGCCGTGCGCAACCAGGTCCGCTGGTCGCCTGCCGCCGTCCCGCTGGAGGAGGGGCGGATGGACGAGTGTGAGATCCACGCCCGGCTGATCCTCGCCGTGTCCGGACTGCACGGCGCCCCGCCGGAAGCCGTCGACGAGCGCGTCATCGCCGACACTCTCGCCCGCGCCGCCGCCGACCCGCACTCCCCGCTGTCCGGCGACGACCCGAAGGAGCGCGCCCGCACGCTGGACGGCGGCAGCGGCCCGGAGCGGCGGCTCGACATGATGCTCCGCCTGGGCCCCTACGGCCTGACCCTCGAAGACCTCCGGCAGGCGCCGCACGGCATCGACCTGGGGCCGCTGGAGCCCCGGATCCCGGGCGTGCTGAGGACCCGCAGCGGCAGGATCGAGCTGCTGTCGGACCCGATCGCGGCCGAACTCCCCAGGCTGCGCGCGACGCTCGCCGACCGTCCCGCCGCCCTGGTGCTCGTGGGCCGCCGCCACCTGCGGTCCAACAACAGCTGGTTGCACAACGTCCCGGCCCTCGTCGGAGGTTCCAACCGGTGCACCCTCCAGGTCCACCCGGAAGACGCCGGCCGCCTCGGCCTCACCGACGGGGGCCGTGCCCGGATCACCGCGGACGGCGGCAGCCTGGAGGTCCCCGTCGAGGTCACCGACACCGTCCGCACCGGCGTGGTGAGCCTCCCGCACGGCTGGGGCCACAACCGCTCCGGAGCCCGGCTCGCCGTCGCCTCGGCCGCCCCCGGCGTCAACGTCAACCAGCTGCTCGACGGCTCGCGGCTCGACCCGCTGTCCGGTACCGCGGTGCTCAACGGATTCCCCGTCGAGCTGACTCCACTGCCCTGAACGAGCAGGCTCCACTGCCCTGAGCTGGGGTTTTGCTCGTATTGCTCACGCGTCGACGTCTTGTTGGCTTCCGGAGAAGGCACCTACGTTCCCTGCATGCTGACCTTCCTCGGCTTCGCCATGATCGCGACTTTCCTGGTCCTGATCATGATGAAGAAAATGTCGCCCATCGCGGCGCTCGTCCTCATCCCCGCACTCTTCTGTGTGTTCGCCGGACAGGGTGCTCACCTCGGCGACTTCGTCATCGACGGGGTGGGCAAGCTGGCTCCGACCGCCGCCATGCTGATGTTCGCCATCGTCTACTTCGGAGTGATGATCGACGTCGGCCTCTTCGACCCGGTCGTACGGGGCATCCTGCGCTTCTGCAAGGCCGACCCGATGCGCGTCGTGGTCGGCACCGCCGTCCTCGCCGCGATCGTCTCGCTCGACGGGGACGGGTCGACCACCTTCATGATCACGGTCTCGGCCATGTACCCGCTCTACAAGCGGCTCGGCCTGAGCCTGGTCGTGATGACGGGTGTCGCCGCCACCGCCAACGGCGTGATGAACACCCTCCCGTGGGGCGGGCCGACCGCCCGCGCCGCCACCGCCCTCAAGGTGGACGCCGCGGACATCTTCGTCCCGATGATCCCGGCCCTCGCGGCCGGCCTGCTCTTCGTGTTCGTGCTCGCCTACGTCCTCGGGCTGAAGGAGCGCCGCCGGGTGGGCCTCCTGTCCCTGCCCGGCACGGAGGCCGCCCTGGCCGCCACCCCGTCTGCGCCCGCGGCTGCTCCGGTACTCGCCACCCCGTCTGCGCCGGCGGCCCCGCCCGTGCCCCCGGAGACCTCCGGGCTCCGGAAGACCCCTGCCCTCTCTGCGACTTCCGGGTCCGGGATCCCGGCGGGTTCCCCCACGTCCGGGACCTCGCCGGCCCCGGCGGCCTCCATGACGTCAGCGCAGCCCGCAATGCCCGAGCACCCCCTGAACCCCGAGCATCCTCTGAACCCCGAGCACCAGCACCCCCTGAACCCCGAGCGCTCCGAGCCGGCAAGGCACTCCGAGCCCGAAGAGCACCCCGAGCCGGCCGCGTGCCCCGGGCCGGCCGGGCCGGCCGCGCAGGCGGGTGCCGGGTGTGCCGGAGCCCGCATCGAGCCGCAGGCACACGCCCACGCCGCCGGGGGCGCGCCACAGGCAGACGCCGAAGTCCACGCCCCCGGGGGCGGCTTCCAGGGCCTCGATCCGCAGCGGGCCACGCTGCGCCCCCGCCTCTACTGGTTCAACGCGGGCCTCACCGTCGCCCTGCTCACCGCGATGATCATGGAGTTGCTGCCCATCCCGGTGCTGTTCCTGCTGGGCGCCGCCCTCGCCCTCACCGTGAACTTCCCCCACATGCCCGACCAGAAGGCCCGGATCGCCGCCCACGCGGACAACGTCCTCAACGTCACCGGGATGGTCTTCGCCGCCGCCGTCTTCACCGGGGTCCTCTCCGGCACCGGCATGGTCAAGCACATGGCCGACTGGCTCGTGGGGGCCGTTCCCGAGGGGATGGGCCCCCACATGGCGCTCGTCACCGGCCTGCTGAGCCTGCCCCTCACGTACTTCATGTCGAACGACGGCTTCTACTTCGGCGTGCTGCCCGTCCTGGCCGAGGCCGGCGCCGCCCGCGGGGTCTCCCCGCTGCAGATCGCCCGCGCCTCGATCGCCGGACAGGCCCTGCACATGTCCAGTCCGCTGGTTCCGGCCGTCTACGTCCTCGTCGGCATGGCGAAGGTGGAGTTCGGCGACCACACCCGTTTCACCGTGAAATGGGCGGCCCTCACCTCGCTCGTCGTACTCGGCGCAGGGATGCTTTTCGGCATCATCTGATGCCCGCGGCCCCTGGCGCCCGGAAAACTACCGGCGCTAGTTTGTAAGGTGTCCGCGAGATCAGGTCTACACGCCGGTACGTGCTCGGGAGGAAATGCCATGAAGGCTCACGACGGGATGTACATCGACGGCGCCTGGCGGCCCGCCGCCGGACGCGACCGGATCGAGGTCGTCAACCCGGCGGACGAGCAGGTCATCGCCGAGGTGCCGGCGGGCACCGCCGAGGACGTGGACGCGGCTGTACGGGCGGCCCGTGCGGCCCTGCCCGGCTGGGCTGCCGTGCCCGCGCCGGAGCGTGCGGCCCTGATCGAGGCCCTGCGCGACGTCCTGGTGGCCCGCAAGGGCGAGATAGTGGCGACCGTCACCGCCGAACTGGGCTCCCCGCTGGGCTTCTCCGAGGCGGTCCACGTCGGGGCGCCCATCGCGGTGGCCTCGTCCTACGCCAGCCTGGCGGCCTCGTACGCCTTCGAGGAGCGGCTGGGCAACTCCACCGTGCTGCTGGAACCGATCGGCGTGGTCGCGGCCATCACGCCCTGGAACTACCCGCTGCACCAGATCGTTGCCAAGGTGGCGCCCGCTCTCGCCGCCGGCTGCACCCTCGTCCTCAAGCCCGCCGAGGACACCCCGCTGACCGCACAGCTTTTCGCCGAAGCCGTGCACGAGGCGGGGATCCCGGCCGGAGTCTTCAACCTGGTGACCGGCACCGGGCCGGTCGCCGGACAGGCATTGGCCGCCCATGAAGGGGTCGACCTCGTCTCCTTCACCGGCTCGACCGCCGTCGGCCGGCAGATCGGCGCCACCGCCGGCGCCGCCGTCAAGCGGGTCGCCCTCGAACTCGGCGGCAAATCGGCCAACGTCATCCTGCCCGGCGCCGACCTCGCCAAGGCCGTCGCCGCCGGCGTCGGCCACGTCATGAACAACTCCGGCCAGAGCTGCAATGCGCTGACCCGCATGCTCGTCCACCGGGACGAGTACGAGGAAGCCGTCTCGCTCGCGGCCGCCGCCGCAGCCAAGTACGCCAGCGGCGACCCCACCGACCCGGGCACCCGCCTCGGCCCGGTCGTCAACGCCAAGCAGCGCGACCGCGTGCGCGGATACATCGACAAGGGCATCAAGGAGGGCGCGCGCCTGGTCGCGGGCGGCCCCGAGGCGCCCCACGCCCAGGGGTACTTCGTCGCCCCGACGGTGTTCGCCGACGTCACACCCGACATGACCATCGCCCAGGAGGAGATCTTCGGCCCGGTGCTGTCGATCCTCCGGTACGAGGACGAGGAGGACGCGCTGCGCATCGCCAACGGCACCGTCTACGGCCTCGGCGGCGCCGTCTGGGCGGCGGACGAGGAGACGGCCGCGGCCTTCGCGCGCCGTATGGACACCGGCCAGGTGGACATCAACGGCGGCCGCTTCAACGTGCTCGCGCCCTTCGGCGGCTACAAGCAGTCGGGTGTCGGCCGCGAGCTGGGCCCGCACGGCCTGGCCGAGTACCTCCAGACCAAGTCCCTGCAGTTCTGAGCCCGAAGCCCCACCCCTCGCCGCTCCCGCCCCGCCCCGCCTCACTCCATCCGCCCGCCCAGACCGCCCTCGCCCAGACGGAGACGACGACCATGGTCCGCGCCGCCATCCTGCCCGCCGTCGGAGCACCGCTCGACATACGGGAGATCGTGCTGCCCGATCCCGGCCCCGGGCAGGTCCGGGTACGGCTCACCGCCGCCGGGGTCTGCCACTCCGACCTCTCCCTCACCAACGGCACCATGCGAGTGCCCGTGCCCGCCGTCCTCGGACACGAGGGCGCGGGCACGGTCCTCGCCGTCGGCGAAGGGGTCAGCCACGTCGCGCCCGGCGACGGGGTGGTGCTCAACTGGGCCCCGTCCTGCGGGGAGTGCCACCACTGCACCCTCGGCGAGGTCTGGCTCTGCTCCAGGGCCCTCGCCGGGGTCGGAGCGGTGTACGCCCACGACGCGCAGGGCGTCGCCCTGCACCCCGGGCTGAACGTGGCCGCGTTCGCGGAGGAGACCGTCGTCGCGGCCGGCTGCGTACTGCCCGCGCCCGCCGGGATCCCGCTCGCCGAGGCGGCCCTGCTCGGCTGCGCCGTCCTCACCGGATACGGGGCGGTCCACCACAGCGCCCAGGTCCGCCCCGGCGAGTCCGTGGCGGTGTTCGGCGTCGGCGGGGTCGGCCTCGCGGCCCTCCAGGCCGCCCGGATCGCCGAGGCGGGCCCGATCGTCGCCGTCGACGTCTCCCCGGACAAGGAGGAACTGGCGCGGGCGGCCGGAGCCACCGCGTTCGTGCTCGCCGGTGACACCACCGCCCAGCAGATCCGGGAGCTCACCGGCGGACACGGCGCAGACGTAGCCGTCGAATGCGTGGGCCGCGCCGAGACCATCCGCGGAGCCTGGGAGTCCACCCGTCGCGGCGGCCGCACCACGGTCGTGGGCATCGGTGGCAAGGACCAGAAGGTGGCCTTCCACGCCCTGGAGATCTTCCATTTCGCCCGCACCCTCACCGGATGCGTCTACGGCAACAGCGACCCGGCCCGCGACCTCCCGGTCATCGCCGAGCACGTCCGGGCAGGCCGCCTCGACCTCGGCGCCCTGGTCACCGACCGCATCACCCTCGACGGCATCCCGGCCGCCTTCGACGCCATGCTCGCGGGCAAGGGCGGCCGCTCCCTGGTCGTCTTCTAGGCCGTCTCTTCGGGGGCGGCCCCGGCCCCGTCCGGGAGTGCGGCTCAGGTAGTGGTGGTGGTGGGCGTGCGCAGGGCCTCGTACTGCAGCGCCAGGCCGTCGAGGAGCGCCGCCAGCCCTGTCTCGAAGGCGCCGTCGTCCACCTCGCGGCGGTGCTCGGCCAGGCGGTGGGCCTGGCCGAGGTGGGGGTAGGCCGCCGGGTCGTACGCCGTCTCGTCGTCCACAAAGCCGCCGGCGAAGGAACCCACCGCCGAGCCCAGGATGAAGTAGCGCATCAGTGCGCCGATCCGGGTCGCCTGCGCCGGCGGCCAGCCCGCCGCCGTCATCGCGCCGAACACCGCGTCCGCGACGCGCAGTCCGGCCGGCCGCCGTCCCGGCCCGCGGGCCAGGACGGGCACGATGTTCGGATGGTCGGCCAGGGCCGCCCGGTACGAGTGCGCCCAGTCGTGCAGGGCCGTCCGCCAGTCCCCGCCCCCCGCCAGGGCCCCGCCCCCGCCCGCCCGGCTCCCGACCTCAGCCTCGCCCGTGCCCGCCGCCCGGCTCCCGACCCCAGCGTCGCCCGCGCCCGCCGCCCGGGCTTCGGCCCCGCCCCCGCCCGCCGCCCGGGCCTCGCCCGTGCCCGCCGCCCGGCTCCCGGCCCCGGCCTCGGCCGCGCCCGCTGCCCGGGCCTCGGCCCCGGCCTCGCCAGCGGGGCCCGTACCCCCGGGTGCGCCGTCCTGGGCGCTGCCGGCCCCGACGGCCTCGAACATCGACAAGTCGACCCGGGCGCTCACCGCATCCGCCACCGCGTCCAGGATCTCGTCCTTGGTGCGGAAGTGGTTGTACAGCGAGGGCCCGCTCACCCCGAGCGCGGCCGCCAGCCTCCGCGTCGACACCGCCTCCAGCCCCTCCGCGTCCACCAGGGCTCCTGCCGCCTCGACGATGCGGGCTCGGCTGAGGAGGGGCTTGCGCGGTCTGGCCATGCGCCACATAGTAGGCCCTGCCCGCAATAAACTACCGGTGCTAGTTAAAGGGCGCCGGACTCCGCCACGACCACCCCGGAGGTGCCCGGTGAACCTGGAGCTGAGCGAGGAACAGACCGCCGTCCGCCGGCTCGCCCGCGAGTTCACCGAGCGTGAGGTCACCCCGTACGCCGCCGCGTGGGACCGCGCCGAGAGCGTGGACCGGGCCATCGTCAAGAAACTCGGCGCGGTCGGCTTCCTCGGGCTGACCGTGCCCGAGGAGTACGGCGGCTCCGGCGGCGACCACCTCGCCTACGCCCTGGTCACCGAGGAGCTCGGCCGCGGCGACTCCTCCGTGCGCGGCATCGTCTCGGTCTCCCTCGGCCTGGTCGCCAAGACCGTGGCCGCCTGGGGCACCGAAGAGCAGAAGCGCAGCTGGCTGCCCCGCCTGTGCTCCGGCGACGCCCTCGGCTGCTTCGGGCTGACCGAGCCCGGCACCGGGTCCGACGCCGGGAACCTGACCACCCGCGCCGTGCGCGACGGGGAGGCGTACGTCCTCAACGGCAGCAAAATGTTCATCACCAACGGCACCTGGGCCGACGTCGTGCTCCTCTTCGCCCGGGCCGGGTCCGAGCCCGGCCACCGCGGGGTCTGCGCCTTCCTCGTCCCCACCGACACCCCCGGCCTGACCCGCCGCGAGATCCACGGCAAGCTCGGCCTGCGCGGCCAGGCCACCGCCGAACTGGTCCTGGAGGACGTGCGCGTGCCCGCCTCCGCGATGCTCGGGCCGCAGGGCAAGGGCTTCTCGGTGGCCATGTCCGCCCTGGCCAAGGGGCGGATGTCGGTCGCGGCGGGCTGCGTGGGCATCGCCCAGGCGGCGCTGGACGCGGCCGTGGCGTACGCCGCCCAGCGCGAGCAGTTCGGCAAGCCGATCGCCGGGCACCAGCTGGTCCAGGAGCTGATCGCCGACATCTCCGTGGACGTGGACGCCGCGCGGCTGCTGACCTGGCGGGTCGCCGACCTCATCGACCGGGGGCTGCCCTTCGCCACCGAATCCTCCACCGCCAAGCTCTTCGCCTCCGAAGCCGCCGTGCGGGCCGCGAGCAACGCCCTCCAGGTGCACGGCGGTTACGGCTACATCGACGAGTACCCCGCCGGCAAACTGCTGCGCGACGCCCGCGTGATGACCCTCTACGAGGGCACCAGCCAGATCCAGAAACTGCTCATCGGGCGTGCCCGCACCGGCGTCTCGGCGTTCTGAACCGCCACCGCCACCGCCACCGCCACCGCCACCGCCACCGCCACCGCCTCCGCCTCCGCCTCCGCCACCGCCTCCGCCACCGCCACCGCCGGCTGAGTACGCACCTGAGTACGGGAGCGGATACGGCCCCGCCCGCCCCGCCCGATGCTGGGGCCATGAGTGAGACACCGGTCAAGCAGCAGAACACGGGGGCGTACTACGGCCAGGCCGTCGCCTCCTTCGGCATCGCCCTCGCCGCCGTCGCCCTAGGGGTCTACAACCTGGAGGTGGACGGCTGGGTGCGCGCCTTCCTCGGCATCGCGGCCCTGTACCTGACCACCTCGGCCTTCACCCTCGCGAAGGTGGTCCGCGACCGTCAGGAGATCACCCAGATCGTGAGCCGGGTGGACCAGGCCCGGCTGGAGAAGATGATGGCCGAGTACGACCCCTACGCCCCCAAGCCGCACAAGCCCTAAGCGCTTGCTCACCCTCCGGTAGGGTGTTCACTCCCAGACGGTGAAGGGTGAGTGAGCGATGGACAGCGCGGAGGAGACGACCGGCGGCTATCAGCCCTGGTCGGAGGTCATCCCCGACGCGGCGCGGCGACTGCTGGTCGCCGCCGTCGAGGCCTTCGCGGAGCGCGGGTACCACGCCACCACGACCCGGGACATCGCGGGCCGGGCCGGCATGAGCCCGGCCGCCCTCTACATCCACTACAAGACCAAGGAAGAGCTGCTCCACCGGATCAGCCGGATCGGCCACGACAAGGCGCTGGAGATCCTGACCTCGGCGGCCGACCGCCCCGGTACCGCCGCCGACCGGCTCGACGCCGCCGTGCGGTCCTTCGTCCGGTGGCACGCGGCCCACCACACCACCGCGCGGGTGGTCCAGTACGAGCTCGACGCCCTCGCCCCCGAGCACCGTGCCGAGATCGTGGCGCTGCGCCGGCGCACCGACGCCGCCGTGCGCGGCATCCTCGCCGAGGGGGTCGCGGCCGGGGAGTTCGACGTGCCCGACGTCCCGGGCACCACCCTGGCCGTGCTGTCCCTGTGCATCGACGTGGCGCGCTGGTTCAGCGCGGCCGGACAGCGCACGCCCGACGAGGTCGGCGCGCTCTACGCCGACCTCGTGCTCCGGATGGTGGGCTCGCCGGGCCGCCCGCCGGGACCCGGCGCCGACCGGGAGCGCGTTCAGAAGTAGTAGCGGGACACCGACTCGGCCACGCACACCGGCTTCTCGCCGCCCTCGCGCTCGACCGTGACCGCGGCCGTGACCTGGACACCGCCGCCCGCCTCGGTGACCTCGGTGATCACGGCCGTGGCGCGCAGCCGCGAACCGACCGGCACCGTGGCCGGGAAGCGGACCTTGTTGGTCCCGTAGTTGATGCCCATCCGCATACCCTCCACCCGCATGATCTGCGGCACCAGGCTGGGCAGCAGCGACAGGGTCAGGTAGCCGTGCGCGATGGTGGTGCCGAAGGGGCCGTCCGCCGCGCGCTCCGGGTCCACGTGGATCCACTGGTGGTCGCCGGTGGCGTCGGCGAAGAGGTCGATCCGCTTCTGGTCCACCTCCAGCCATCCGCTGGGGCCGAGCGGCTGCCCGATTCCGGCGTGGAGTTCCTCGGCGGACGTGAAGACCTTCGGCTCGGCCATGCCCTGCTCCTGCTTCTCGCGAACGACTGAAGACGATCGAAGACGACTGGTGGCCGGCGGCCAGGGCAACCGGCGAATAAGCGCTTGCTCAGCATGCTGGGACCGTATGGGTATGTCAACGGACCTCCGACTACCCTCGGCCGAGTGCCGCAGATCCCCGAGAACATCCACGAGCTCACCGTCGGCCAGCTGTCCGCCCGCAGCGGCGCCGCCGTCTCCGCACTCCACTTCTACGAGGCCAAGGGTCTGATCAGCAGCCGCCGGACCGCCGGGAACCAGCGCCGCTACACCCGTGACGCCCTGCGCCGGGTCGCCTTCGTACGGGCCGCGCAGCGGGTGGGCATCCCGCTGGCCAGCATCCGCGACGCGCTCTCCCGGCTCCCCGAGGAGCGCACCCCCACCCGTGAGGACTGGGCCCGGCTGTCGGAGGCCTGGCGTACCGAGCTCGACCAGCGCATCACACAACTCGGCCGGCTCCGCGACCACTTGACCGACTGCATCGGCTGCGGCTGCCTGTCCCTGGAGACCTGCGCACTGTCCAACCCGGACGACGTCTTCGGCGAGAAGCTGACCGGCTCGCGCCTGTAGGGGAGCGGGCGCCGGACCGGGGGTCGAAGCTCACATCGGCGCCGGAGCCCGAGCCGAGGCTCATACCCGAGCCGGCGCTCATACCCGAGCCGGAGCCTGCCCCGGGCTCCGCCCCGCCCCCGGATGCCCGGCTGCGGCATCCGGCCCGCGGGCGGGGAACAGCGTACGGGCCGCCGCCACCAGCTCGGCGTTCGACGCCGCCGGGCGGCCGTCCGGCAGGTGCAGGACGTCGCCCAGGCCGATACCGGTGCCCGTCCCACAGCGGGCGGCCAGCCGCAGCACCGGCCAGGCGGCGGACTCCCTCCCGTACAGCAGCACCTCCACGGGCGGCAGCCCGCGCAGGCCGGCGACCAACGACGGGTCGTCACTGGTCAGTTCGGCTGCGAGCCGAACCCGTGCGGGCCGCCGCAGAGGCCAGGCGAGGAAGCGCGCCATCGGGTCCGCCCCGGCGGGCCCACCGAGCGGAACCACGGCGTCCACCGCGATGCCGCGCGCCAGCAGGGCCTCGGCCAGCTCCTCGGCCCCCGGTTCGGCACAGTGCACTGCGGCCCGGTCGGGCAGCACGGTCCAGGACCGCACCCGCTCCAGCCGCTGCGCCGGACCCGGCTCGGCCGCGATGCCCATGGAGACCGCCAGCGGTACACCCGTCCCGGCGGCCCGCATCGCCTGCAGCAGCGGTCCGACCACCCGGGGGGAGAGGCTCTCGCGTCCACACGGGGTCCTGGGGTGTACCAGCACCTCCGCGGCCCCGGCAGCGACCGCCTCCCGCGCCGCGCGAGCCAGGGCGGCGGGGGACATCGGCACGGCCGCGCCGTCGGCTGCGCTCCGCGAGCCGTTCAGCGACACCTGGGAGACCCGGCCGCCGCAGTGGCCCCCGTCGCGCGCGGCAGGGTCCGAGCTCCCGGGGCGAAGAGGAGCAGAGGGGTACGGGAGAGGTGCGGGGTGTGGAAGATGCGCGGGGTGCGCGGCTGTCATGCGGCTCCCGCCGAGGGGATGTCCACCAGGGCCGGCCTCGGCACCACGATCCCGCAGCCCGCACAGAGCGGCCCGTCCCAGGCCCACGCCCCCTCCCAGGGGCCCTGCGCAGGCACCCGCCCGGCCCCCGCCGGGCGGCCCGTCGCCCGATGCCCGCCGCCGCCCTGCCGAGGCACCGGGCTCAGCGCGGGCACGGGCGCGGGCCAGTGCAGCTCCCGGTCCCCGCACACCGGGCAGGCCGTCCCCGGCTCCGACTCCAACGCCCGCACCAGCCGTCTCAGTACCTCGTCCAGCGCCCCCTCGGGCCGCACCCCCGGGTCGGCGCACCGCACCACCGCATCCCCCGCGCCGCCCCACGCCCATTCCGGGCGCCGCAGCCCGTGGTGCTTCTCGCGCCGTCTGCGCTCCGCGAACTGGCGCTCGTACTCCAGCCAGACCGCTCTCGCCTCCTCCAGCTCCTCCAGTGCGGCCACCAGCCGCAGCGGATCCGCACCCCGGTCCTCCGGGGCGATCCCGTGCCGGTCGCACAGGTGCCACCAGGTGGCCCGGTGCCCGTAGGGGGCGAACCGCTCCAGGCAGCGGCGCAGCGAGTGGCGCCGCAGGGCCCGATCGTTGCGTGCGTCACGCACCTGATAGGCCAGACTCCGGAATCCCGCCATGACATGTCACCTCCGCCGATGTGCCCAACATGCCCCCTATGGGCCGGGCGCATGCGGGGGCGGTCGAGGCGTATGGGAGGCACGTGGCCGGAAGTCAGCGCCCCAGGCGTCCCGCGGAGACCACCAGCCGGGCCAACTCCTCGTGGCAGATGTCGCTGTGCGCCCCCGAGGGGGCGCCGCCCCGCCGCACCACGGAGCCCGTGTCCACGCTGACGCAGCCCCCCGCCGGCAGCCCCCTGCGCAGGGCCGTGTCCAGGCTCAGCCGCGGTGCGCCCGGCACCGCTTGCACGCCGTCGTGCCCGATCGCGCCCCACCGTTCGTCGAAACCCAGCACTCCGGCCGAATCCCCCGCCATCCGGGAGGCCAGCGGGTAGAACACCCCGAGCGCCGCGTCGTGCGCGGAGTGGCCGGCCACCACCGGGCCGTCGACCCGGCGCTGCAGACCCCGCAGGGAGCCGCCGCTGCCCTGGTCATGGGGCAGCCGGTCGGCGAAGGCGTAGTGGGAGAAGGCCCCCTGGAGCAGGGTCAGGGACTTCACGTACCGGGCTCCGTCGGGCACCGTGCGCAGCGAGAAGGACACCACCCGGGCCCCGAAGCTGTGCCCGACCAGGTGGAAGCGCAATTCCGGGCGGGCGGCCGCCAGCCCGGCGAGTACCGGGCCGAGGCCGAGTTCGCCGACCACGCCCGCGCGCTTCTTCATCCGGTAGTACGTGGCCTGCCGCAGCAGCTCCTTGGCCCCGCCCCACAGCGGCCGCAGCCCGCCGTCCCGCAGCCCCGGCCCACCGCCCGCCCGGTCCTGCGCCGAGCCGGCCGTCCCGGGCGGTGCGTCCGTCCCGGGCGGTGCGTCCGTTCCGGGCGGCGCGTCCGTCCCGGGGAGGCCGCGGGCGAGGGCCCGGCACACTTCCAGCACGTCCGCGGCGAAGATCATGGGGACCGCCGGGGGCTCCGCCGACGTGACGGCGTTCACCCCGGCCAGCTCCCGCACCAGGGCGCCGAACTCGATGAGTCCGGCCGCCGACTCGGGCTGCTCGGCCAGGAGTTCCGCCACCCGGTCCAGCTCCGCCTCCCGGCCCGGCCAGAAGACGCCGAGCGCCTCCCGGGTCTCCGGGTCCAGCGCCGGCCCGTACGCCCGCCCGTCCCGTGCCGCCGGCGGGTCGAAGTCGGGTATCGGCTCGTCCGCGAACCGTATCGAGGGCCAGTGCACCCCCACGTACCCCAACCGTACCCCCGGCCCCACGAGACCGGGGAACGGCGCGAAAAAGCGGTCGTAGAGGCGCAGCGAAGTGCTCCGGTCGCTGTTCCAGCCGTGTGCGAAGACCAGCAGGTCGGTGGCGTCCATCCGGGCCACCGCGGCCTGCCCCGCCGAGTCCGGGTCGCCCTCGGAGTCGAAGACCAGTTCCGCGTACGGCCCGACGCCGACCGCCGACCCCGCCGCCAGGCCCGCTTCCCTCCCCGCCCCCGTTGTCCCCGTCCCCGTCTCTGCCCCCGAACCGCCGTACGCCATGACGTCCCCCTCCGCGCCGCCTCCGGTGCGCCCCGGCATCGCGCTGCCGGGCCCGTCCCCGGACCTCCGGCGCCGCCGTGCCCGGCGGCTCACCGGTACAGCAGGTACCCCTCCCGGACGGCCGTGAACCCGGCCAGCCCCGCCGCCCAGTCGCCCACGACCTCCTCCACCCCGGCCCCTGCGTCGATCATCGTGCGCACCCGGTCCGATCCGGTCAGCTTGTCGATCCAGTGGTCCGCCCGCCAGGCGAAGCCGGTCCAGGTGCGGCGCGCCGTCACCAGCAGGCCGATCCCGGCGCGCACCGGGTCGAAGGCCCGCCGGTCGTGCACGATCAGCCGCACCCCGCCGCACACCTTCCCCGCGTGCTTGGAGAAGGACGGCGTGAAGTACGCCTCGCGGAACCACACCCCGGGCAGTTCCAGTGCGTTCGCCGCCTGCGCCCAGCTCCGGTCGAGGCCCTCGGCGCCGACCACCTCGAACGGGGTGGCCGTCCCGCGCCCCTCGGACAGGTTGGTCCCCTCGAAGAGGCAGGTGCCGGCGTACGCGAGGGCCGTGTCCGGGGTCGGCATGTTCGGGCTCGGCGGCACCCACGGCAGTCCCGTCTCCCCGAAGAAGGACTCCCTGCGCCAGCCGCTCATCGCCACCGTCCGCAGCCGGACCGGCCCGGCGGGCAGCGAGCCGTCCGTCAGGAACTCGCCGTTGAACAGCAGGGCCAGCTCGGCCGCCGTCATCCCGTGCGCCAGGGCGATCGGCTCCCGGCCGACGAAGCTCGCGTAGGGCCGCTGCAGCACCGGCCCGGCCGCCCGGCGGCCGCCGACCGGGTTCGGCCGGTCCAGCACCACCACCGCCTTGCCGGCGAGCGAGGCCGCACGCATGCAGTCGTACAGGGTCCAGACGTAGGTGTAGAACCGCGCCCCGACGTCCTGGATGTCGAAGACGACCGTGTCGATCCCGGCCGCCGTGAACACCTCGGCGAGCTGCCGGCCGCTCCTGCCGTATGTGTCGTACACCGGCAGGCCCGTCGCCGGATCCCGGGACGCGCCCTCGGAGCCCCCGGCCTGCGCCGTCCCCCGGAAGCCGTGCTCGGGTCCGAACACCGCCACCAGGTCGACCCGTTCGTCCGCGTGCAGGACGTCCACCAGGTGCCGGGCGTCGGCGGTGATGCCGGTCGGGTTGGTGACCACCCCCACCTTCTGGCCGGCGAGCTCCGCGTACCCGCCCGCGGCGAGCCGTTCGCATCCGGTGCGCACCCGGCCCGCCCGCGGCCCTGCGGCCGCGCCCACCGCCCCCAGGGAGCCCAGGGCGCCCGCCGCCCCCGCCAGTCCCAGCGCCCCGCGTCGCGACAGAGTCATCCCGCCACGCTAGGGCCCGGACCCCTTCCGCCAGGACATACCGACTGGTTAGTCTGCCGGGGATCCGGCATCCGGCCACGAAAGGTGATCCCCGTGAGCGCGTACCAGGACCAGCGAGTCGTCGTCACCGGTGCAGGCGGCGGCATCGGAGCCGCCCTCGCCCGGCGGTTCGCCGCGGAAGGCGCCACGGTCGTGGTCAACGACCGCGACGCCGACCGGGCCGCCGCGGTGGCGGCCGCCATCGGAGCCCGGGCCATCCCGCTGCCCGGCGACGCCTCGGAGATCGTCGGAGAGGCCCTTGAGGTCCTGGGCGGCAGGATCGACGTCTACTGCGCCAACGCCGGACTCGCCTCGGGCGGCGACGCGTTCGCCGACGAGGCCGTCTGGGAGGCGGCCTGGGACACCAATGTGATGGCCCACGTCCGGGCGGCCCGGCTGCTGCTGCCGGCCTGGCTGGAGCGGGAGAGCGGGTGCTTCGTGTCCACCGTCTCCGCCGCAGGACTGCTCACCATGATCGGGGCCGCCCCGTACAGTGTCACCAAGCACGGCGCCCTCGCCTTCGCGGAGTGGCTCTCGCTGACCTACCGGCACCGGGGCGTCCAGGTCCACGCCATCTGCCCGCAGGGAGTGCGCACCGACATGCTGACCGCCGCGGGCTCGGCAGGCGACCTGGTCCTGGCGCCGACCGCGATCGAGCCGGAAGCGGTGGCGGACGCACTGTTCGACGGCATGGAGAAGGGCCGGTTCTTGATCCTCCCGCACCCCGAGGTCGCCGACTTCCACGTCGCCCGCGCCACCGAGCCGGACCGCTGGCTGACCGGTATGAACCACCTCCAGCAGAAGTGGGAGACCAGGTGACCCCCGCCGCCCCGCCGGCCGCCGCCACCGGGGCCGCGCCCGCCTCCCCGTACGCCGCCCGGCCCTGGCTCGCGCGGCTCAGCCCGGCCCAGCGCGCGCCGGTGCAGCCGCCGCCCTCCGTGCTGGAGGCCTTCCGCGAGGCCGCCGTCCGGGCTCCCGGGCGGACCGCCCTGGCCTACTTCGACGGCCGGATCTCCTACGCCGAGGCCGCGGCCCTGTCCGACTCGGCCGCCGCCCACCTGGCCGCGCGGGGGGTCCGCCGCGGGGACCGGGTCGCCGTCGCGCTGCAGAACACCCCGCACTTCGTCCTCGCCGTCCTGGCCGCCTGGAAGGCCGGGGCGGTGGTCGTCCCCCTCAACCCGATGTACAAGTCCGCCGAGGCCCGGCACGTCCTGCGCGACTGCGGGGCCGTGGCGCTGGTCTGCGCGGGGCCGGCCTGGACGGCGTACCTGCGCGAGGCCGCGGACGGCAGCGCCGTGCACACCGTGCTGACCGCCGCCGAGCTCGACCTGCAGACCCGCGACGACCCGCGGCTGCTCGCCCTGACGGCCGCCCCGCAGGGACCCCAGCCGGCGAAGCCGCGGGCGGCAGCCGGTCCGCAGGCGCAGCCGGACCCTCGGCCGGCCTCTCCCCGGGGGGAGGTACGCCCGCACACCGCCGACTTCACCTCCGTGGCCCGCCGCGGCGACCGGCCGCCTGCCGACCCGCGGCTCACCGCCGAGGACATCGCCCTCATCAGCTACACCTCCGGCACCAGCGGCACCCCCAAGGGGGCGATGAACCCGCACGGGGCGCTCACCTACAACGCGGTCCGCCAGGTCAGCGGCCACCCCGTCCCGGAGGGCGCCGCGTACTTCGCCCTCGCCCCCCTCTTCCACATCACCGGGATGGTGTGCGAACTGGCCGCCTGCTTCGCCAATGCCGGGACCCTCGTCCTGGCCCACCGCTTCGACGCGGGGCTGGTCCTGGACGCCTTCCTCGAACACCGGCCCGCCTACACCATCGGCCCGGCCACCGCGTTCATGGCGCTCGCCGCGCACCCCGGTGCCACCCGCGACCACTTCGCCTCCTTCCGGGTGGTCTCCTCCGGCGGCGCACCGCTGCCGCCCGCGCTCGTCGAACGCCTCCGCGCCGACTTCGGGTTCTACCTGCGCAACGGCTACGGCCTCACCGAGTGCACCGCCCCCTGCGCCTCGGTCCCCGCGCACCTGGAGGCACCCGTCGACCCCGCCTCCGGCACGCTCTCCGTCGGCGTCCCCGGCGCCGGCACCGCCGTACGCATCCTCGACGCCCGCGGCGGCGAGGCCCCCCTCGGCGAGGCGGGCGAGATAGCCGTCCGCGGGCCCCAGGTCGTCCCGGGCTACTGGGGGCTGCCCGAGGACACGGCCGCGGCCTTCCCGGACGGCGAACTGCGCACCGGCGACATCGGCTTCATGGACGCGGACGGCTGGCTCTACGTCGTCGACCGCAAGAAGGACATGATCAACGCATCCGGTTTCAAGGTCTGGCCGCGCGAGGTCGAGGACGTGCTCTACACCCACCCCGCGGTCCGCGAGGCGGCCGTCGTGGGGGTGCCGGACCCGTACCGCGGGGAGAGCGTGAAGGCGTACGTCAGCCTCCGGCCCGGTGCCTCGGCGGATCCGGCGGAGCTGTCCGCCTACTGCGCGGCCCGGCTCGCCGCGTACAAGTACCCGCGGCAGGTGGAGATCCTGCCTGTGCTTCCGAAGACGACCAGTGGCAAGATCCTCCGACGGGAACTGCGCGACCGCGGCTGACGACAGCCGGGCGGCCGGGCAGCCGGCGACGACAGGAAAGGACAGGTCCGCGCCATGGCGGCCAGAACCACGGTGCCCGAAGGCACGCACGAAGCCCCGGTGCCGCAGCGGCTGCTGGCCGTGGCCACCCGGTTGTTCGCCGAACGCGGCTACGACCGCACCTCGGTCCAGGAGATCGTCGAGGCGGCCGGGGTCACCAAGGGCGCGCTCTACCACTACTTCGGGTCCAAGGACGACCTCCTGCACGAGGTGTACGCGCGCATGCTGCGCCTGCAGCAGCAGCGCCTGGACGCCGTCGCGGACTCCGACGCCCCCGTGGCGGAGCGGCTGCGCACCGCGGCCGCCGACGTGGTCGTCACCACCATCGAGAACCTCGACGACGCGCAGATCTTCTTCCGGTCCATGCACCAGCTCAGCCCGGAGAAGTTCAAGCAGGTCCGGGCCGAGCGCCGGCGCTACCACGAGCGTTTCCGGGCCCTGGTCGAGGAGGGCCAGCGCGCCGGGGTGTTCTCCACCGCGACCCCCGCCGACCTGGTGGTGGACTACCACTTCGGTTCGGTGCACCACCTGTCCACCTGGTACCGCACGGACGGCCCCCTCACCCCGCAGCAGGTCGCCGACCACCTGGCCGACCTCCTGCTGCGCGCGCTGCGCCCTTGAGCCGCCCCCCGCCGGGCCGGGCCCGGCGGGGGAGGACGGCGGGGCCGGGGTCAGCCCAGCGGGAGCACCTTGCGGCCCCAGGTCTGCGCGGTCACCACGGCGAGGGAGACGTACCAGGCGATGCCCGCGCACAGCAGGCCCAGGAAGCCGCCGGTGCGGGTCAGGGCGGTGGCCTGCGCGAGGTCGCCGAGCGCGAGGAAGAGGAAGGTCAACGCCAGGACGCCGAAGAGGAGCCGGTGGGCCAGGTCCAGTTTCAGGGCCGCGACGGCCATGGCGGCGGTGAAGACGAACCAGGCCACGAGGAACCAGCCGGTGGCGGTGTGCGCCTGGCCGGCGGGCAGGGTCGGGACGACGAACTGCACGTAGCCGGCGAAGGACATCCAGAACGCGCCGTACGAGACGAACGCGGTGGTCCCGAAGGTGTTGCCGCGGCGGAACTCCAGCACGCCGGCGACGAACTGCGCGAGGCCGCCGTAGAAGAGGGCGAGCGGCAGAACGACGGCGCTGAGGGCCGCGTTCGGGACCAGGCCCGAGTTGAAGAGGCTGAGCACGAAGGTGGTCAGGGCGAAGGCGGCCAGCCCGAGCGGGGCGGGGTCGGCGAGGCGGTCCGCGGGGGCCGCGGCCCGCACCGGCGGGACCTCGGCGGCCGGGGCGGCGGGGGCGGCCGCGGCGGGTGCGGGGGCCGCGGTGGGGGCGGCCAGGGTGGGAGCAGACATGGCTGTGCGCACTTTCCGTGGGGGGCATGTCGAATATATCGGACCTGCGGAGTGGTCTAAACCACTCCGCAGGTCCCCCCGCGGCCTGCGTCAGAGATGGCGCTTGAGCTCCCGCCGCGCCAGCGAGCGCTGGTGCACCTCGTCGGGACCGTCCGCCAGCCGCAGCGTCCGGGCGGCCGCCCACAGCTCCGCCAGCGGGAAGTCCTGGCTCACGCCGCCCGCCCCGTGCAGCTGCACGGCATCGTCCAGGATCCGCACCACCGCCCGAGGGGTGGCGATCTTGATGGCCTGGATCTCGGTGTGCGCTCCGCGGTTGCCCACCGTGTCCATCAGCCAGGCCGTCTTGAGCACCAGCAGCCGCAGCTGCTCCACGCTGACCCGGGCGTCCGCGATCCAGTTCTGGACGACACCCTGCGCGGCCAGCGGCTTCCCGAAGGCCGTCCGCCCCACCGCACGCCGGCACATCAGCTCGATGGCCCGCTCCGCCATGCCGATCAGCCGCATGCAGTGGTGGATCCGGCCCGGACCCAGCCGCGCCTGGGCGATGGCGAAGCCGCCGCCCTCCTCGCCGATCAGGTGCGAGGCCGGCACCCGCGCACCGTCGAAGACCACCTCGGCGTGGCCGCCGTGGTCGTGGTCCTCGTACCCGTACACCGTCATCGCCCGGCGCACCTCGACCCCCGGGGTGTCCCGCGGGACGAGGACCATCGACTGCTGGCGGCGCGGGTCGGCGCCCTGCGGATCGGTCTTGCCCATCACGATGAAGATCTTGCAGTCCGGGTTCATCGCCCCGGAGATGAACCACTTGCGCCCGGTGACCGCGTACGTGGAGCCGTCGGCGGAGCGCTCGATGCGGGTCTCGACATTGGTCGCGTCCGAGGACGCGACCTCGGGCTCGGTCATCGCGAAGGCCGAGCGGATCTCACCCGAGAGCAGCGGGTGCAGCCACTGCTTGCGCTGCTGCTCGTCGCCGAACTGGGCGAGCAGTTCCATGTTCCCGGTGTCCGGGGCCGCGCAGTTGAGGGCGGTCGGCGCCAGGTGCGGGCTGCGGCCGGTGATCTCCGCGAGCGGGGCGTACTGGAGGTTGGTCAGCCCGGCGCCGTACTCCGCGTCGGGAAGGAAGAGGTTCCACAGGCCCTGGCGGCGCGCCTCGGCCTTCAGTTCACCGATGACGGCGGGGGTGTCCCAGGGCGAGGCCAGCCGTGCGCGCTGCTCGGCGGCGACGGGTTCCGCCGGGTAGACGTACTCCTCCATGAACGCGAGGAGCCGTTCGCGGAGTTCCTCGGTCCGGGCGTCGAATGCGAAGTCCATGGGTGGATGCCTCAGCCTTCCTGCGGTTCCTGAAGAGTGGTCAGTCCGTGCGCGATGAACACCGGCACCAGCTCGCCGATGCGGTCGAAGCCCGCCCCGACGGTCTGTCCGAGCGTGAAGCGGTAGTGGATGCCTTCGAGGATCACCGCGAGCTTGAACCAGGCGAACGCCGTGTACCAGGCGATGGCCCCGGTGTCCCGCCCGGAGCGGGCCGCGTACCGCGCGATCAGTTCGGCCGGCGCCGGATGGCCCGGAGCCCCGCTCGTGGTGCTGACCGGCGATCCCGTCAGGCCCAGGTCCGAGCTGTACATGACCAGCAGACCGAGGTCGGTCAGCGGATCGCCGAGCGTGGACATCTCCCAGTCCAGCACCGCGCGGATTTGGTCGTCCGGGCCGCCGATCAGGACGTTGTCCAGCCGGAAGTCCCCGTGCACCACGGTCGGGGCCGGCGAGTCGGGCAGGGTCCGGCCCAGCGCGGCGTGCAGCTCGTCGATCCCGGGCAGTTCCCGGCCCCGGGAGGCGGCGAGCTGCTTGCCCCAGCGGCGCAGCTGGCGGTCGAGGAACCCCTCGGGCCGCCCGAAGTCGGCCAGCCCCACCGCCTGCGGATCCACGGCGTGCAGCTCCACCAGCGTGTCCACCAGGCCCAGTACGGCCCGCCGGGTGCGCTCGGGGCCGAGCTCCGCGAGCTGCTCCGCCGTCCGGAAGGGCACCCCGTCCACGTACTCCATGACGTAGAAGGGGGCGCCGAGCACCGACGCGTCCTCGCAGAGCAGCAGCGGCTCGGGCACCGGTACGGCCGTGCCGTGCAGCGCCTCGATCACCCGGTGCTCGCGCCGCATGTCGTGCGCCGTGGCCAGGACGTGCCCGAGCGGCGGCCGGCGCACCACCCAGCGCGCGGTCCCGTCGGTGATCTCGTACGTGAGGTTCGAGCGGCCGCCCTCGATCAGCCGGCCGCGCAGGGCGCCCGCCACGAGCCCGGGGCGCGCACGGTCCAGGTGGCTGCGCAGCCGCTCCAGGTCGAGGCCCTTGGGGCCGGCCGGGGGCAGGGCGGGATCTGCGGTCATGGTGGCGCACCTCCGGAGGGGGCGGACGACGACGGGCTGCGGGCGTGCATGCCAGGAGCCATCATGCCGACCAGTCGGTATGTCGTCCAGAGGGCGGCCCCTTTCCGCCCCCGGATCAGGGTGCGCGCCACCTCCGTCCCGGCCTCGGACCCGGGGCCCCGCCTCACGCGTGGCACAGGATCGGTACGCCGCCGTTCATCACCGTCATGTCGCTCAGCACCGCCAGGAAGTCCAGCGGCGCCCCCTCCGGCTCGCCGGCCAGCTCCGCGTACGCCCGGTGCAGGTTGGCCACCAGCCGCTCGCTCTCCCGCCACGCCGCGAAGGCGCCCAGGTCGGCCCCCTGCGCGGTCTCCAGCGGGGACAGCCCCTGCGACCGGCCCTCCCGGGCGAGTTCGGCCACGTACCGCAGGTAGCGCTCGGTGGCCTCGTACGCCGAGGGGTCGGTCAGCGGTCCGTGCCCGGGGACGACGGTCTCCGCGTCCAGCGAGCGCAGCAGCTCCAGCGCCCGCAGCGAACCGGCCAGCGAGCCCATCGCCAGGAACGGGGTCCCCTCGGCGAAGACCAGGTCCCCGGTGAACACCACACCCTGCCCCGGCAGCCACACCACCGAGTCCCCGGTCGTG
Organism: Streptomyces sp. cmx-4-9; assembly: GCF_046548835.1. Lineage (NCBI taxonomy): Bacteria > Bacillati > Actinomycetota > Actinomycetes > Kitasatosporales > Streptomycetaceae > Streptomyces > Streptomyces sp. cmx-4-9. Next base: position 124,433 of record NZ_JAEBEE010000009.1, read on the forward strand.
TGGGCGGTCCCCGGGTGGAGCACCTGCACCTCGGTCCCGCCCACGTGCAGGGTCAGCCGGTCGCGGTAGGTGAGGTCGGGCGCGGTGATCTCCACCGCGCCGAAGTCCGTCCCGGGCCAGATCATCTCCAGCTGGTGCCCGGCGGCGAGCTGCTCGGAGCGTGCGCTTTCGTGCCCGACCACCACCGCCTGCGCGGCGAACACGCCGTTGCCGTAGGTGTGGTCCCCGTGGTGGTGGGTGTTCACCACGGTCCGGGGGAACGGCGCTCCGGCCGCCAGCACCGCCTCCCGCAGCGCCAGCGCCCGCCGCTCGGTGGCGGCGGTGTCCACGAGCAGGGTCCGGCCGCCGTCGCTGACGAAGCCCGCGTTGTTGAGGCACCAGCCGCCGTCGGGCTGTATGTAGGCGTGCACGCCCGTGGCGAGCTGGACGAGGTACGGCTCCGCTACGGTCATCTGCGCGCTCCCCGGGTCGAAATGACAGGCCGTCGGCATCCTGCCAGTCGCCGCGGCGCCGGGGGAGGGCGGGTGGTGTCCGCAGTCGGGGCCGTGGGTGTGCGCGTGCGGGGGGTGTTCCAGGTGCCGGGTCGTCATGGGGCCGACGCTGGTGCGGGCCGCCCCCGATGGTCCCGCCTTGTCCGAGCGGCACACACCAGGCGGACCATCCGACCGTATGCTCAGGCGGACCACCCGACCGTCCGCTCAGGCGGGCCATCCGACCGTACGCTCAGGCGGACCATCCGACCGTACGGTGAGTGGATCATCCGACCGTCCGCTCAGATGATCACCGCCACCGCGAAGACCGCCAGCGCCGCCGTACAGGCCGCCAGCGCCAGCGCCGCCCGCGGAGCGAGCCCCTGCAGCCGGTCCGCCGCCAGCCCCCGGATCCGCCGGTGGGCCACCGCCAGGAACACCAGCCAGACCAGCGCGATCACCGCCGTCCCGGCCACCTCGACCGGCCCGCCGGACCCGCGCAGCGCCTGCCGCAGCGCCAGGACCGCCACCACCGAGCAGGCCAGCGTCGTACGCCGCCACGCGAGCCGGGTCCGCTCCGGCTGCAGTCCGGCGTCGCGGACCCCGCCGCCGCCCGGACCGTTCACCGGCCGGTGGTCCAGCCCAGCAGCACCACCACGACCATCCCCACCGCCACCAGCCCGACCCCCAGGCTCAGCACCACCGGGAACCGGGACAGCGGCAGGTCCTCGCCCCGCCGCATCGCCCGCTCGCACCGCACCCAGTGGTTCACCGCCCGCACCGCGCAGGCCGCGCCCACGGCCAGCAGCGCGAAGGCCATCCCGACCCGCACCCCCCAGCGCAGGTCCGGCAGGAACTGGTCCACGGCGAAACCGCCGCCCACCAGGGCCAGCGCGGTCCTGATCCAGGCCAGGAAGGTCCGCTCGTTGGCGAGCGAGAAGCGGTAGTCGGGGGTTGCGCCCTCGTCCCTCAGCCGCGCGGGTGCGAACCAGAGGCGCACGTCCTTGACGAAGTCGATCACTTGGTCAATCTACTGGCGCGCAGCCCGGAACGCCTGCAGCCGCCGGTACCCCTCCAGCCCGTCCGGCACCCACGCCCAGGACCCGTCCGCGATGCGCCGCTCCACCTCCGCCTCCGGGAGGAACGCGTGCCAGTCCACCTCCGAGACCTGCGGAGCCACCGGAAGCTCGCACCGCACCTCGTGCACGTACGACCACCAGGCCCCGCCCGGCCCCTCGTAGAGGAACTTGAACAGCGGCTCGGGCTGCGGGAGCCCCGACACCCCCAGTTCCTCCTCGGCCTCCCGCAGGGCGGCCGAGGCGTAGTCCTCCCCGGCGCCCGCCACCCCGCCCACGAACATGTCGTAGTACGCGGGGAACACCAGCTTCGAGGCCGTCCGGCGGTGCACGAAGATCCGCCCCCGGGCATCTCTGGCCTGCACGAACACACAGCGGTGCAGCAGCCCGCGGGCGTACACCCCGCCCCGCCGGGCCTGCCCCGTCACCCGGTCGTCACGGTCCACCACGTCCAGTACCTCGTCGGCTGCATCCATGGACCGATCAAACCACCGCTGTTGACTGGTTACCGCTCCGTAGCAAAGGATCTGCCCCACCACCGACGGAGGACGGGTAGCGCATGACGTACGACGCAGACGTGATCGTGATCGGGGCCGGGCTCGCGGGTCTGGCGGCCACCGCCGAGCTCGTCGATGCGGGCCGCAAGGTCATCCTGCTCGACCAGGAGCCCGAGCAGTCCCTCGGCGGGCAGGCGCACTGGTCCTTCGGCGGGCTCTTCCTCGTGGACTCGCCCGAGCAGCGCCGCATGCGCATCAAGGACCACCGCGACCTCGCCCTCCAGGATTGGATGGGCACCGCCGGTTTCGACCGCGAGGAGGACGCCTGGCCGCGCCGCTGGGCCGAGGCGTACGTCGACTTCGCGGCAGGTGAGAAGCGGGCCTGGCTGCACGCGCAGGGCGTCCGCTTCTTCCCCGTGGTCGGCTGGGCGGAGCGCGGCGGCTACGACGCCGACGGCCACGGCAACTCCGTCCCCCGCTTCCACATCACCTGGGGCACCGGCCCCGGCCTGGTCGAACCCTTCGCACGGCGGGTCAGGGCCGGGGCGGCCCGCGGCCTGGTCCAGTTCCGGTTCCGCCACCGGGTCACCGGCCTGTCCCGCACCGCCGGGGCCGTGGACACGGTGACGGGCGAGGTGCTGGAGCCCTCCGACGCCGAACGGGGCGCCGCGAGCAGCCGCGAGGCCACCGGCGCGTTCTCGCTGCGCGCCCAGGCCGTGATCGTGACCAGCGGCGGCATCGGCGGCAACCACGATCTCGTACGCGCCCAGTGGCCCGCCCGGCTCGGCACCCCGCCGGCGCGGCTGCTCTCCGGGGTCCCCGCCCACGTGGACGGGCTCATGCTCGGCATCGCGGAGGCGGCGGGCGCCAGCCACATCAACAAGGACCGGATGTGGCACTACACCGAGGGCATCGAGAACTGGGACCCGATCTGGGCCCGGCACGGTATCCGCATCCTGCCCGGCCCCTCCTCGCTCTGGCTGGACGCGACGGGCAGACGGCTGCCGGTCCCGCTCTTCCCCGGCTTCGACACCCTCGGCACCCTCGACCACATCATGAAGACCGGCCACGACCACACCTGGTTCGTCCTCAACGAGCGCATCATCGGCAAGGAGTTCGCCCTCTCGGGCTCCGAGCAGAACCCCGACCTCACCGGCAGGTCGGTGCGCGACGTCGTCAACCGGGCGCGGCTGGCCGTACCGCGACCCGTCCGGGCGTTCATGGAGCGGGGTGCGGACTTCGTGGTGGAGCGGGACCTGTCCGCGCTGGTGCGCGGCATGAACGCGGTCACCAAGGAGGACCTGATCGACGAGGCCGCCCTACGCGGCGTGATCACCTCCCGGGACCGGGAGATGGCCAACCCGTTCACCAAGGACCTCCAGGTGACGGCCATCCACGGGGCGCGCAAGTACCTCGGGGACCGGCTGATCCGCACCGCCGCCCCGCACCGCATCCTCGACCCCGCGGCCGGGCCGCTGATCGCGGTGCGCCTGTCGGTCCTGACCCGCAAATCCCTCGGCGGCCTGGAGACCGACCTGTCCTCGCGCGTCCTGACCCCGCAGGGCGAGCCCCTGCCGGGCGTCTACGCGGCGGGCGAGGCGGCCGGCTTCGGCGGCGGCGGCGCGCACGGCTACCGCGCCCTGGAGGGCACCTTCCTCGGCGGCTGCCTCTTCTCGGGCCGCACGGCGGGCCGAGCGGCGGCCCAGGCCGTGAGCTGAACCTGACCCCAGAACCGCCCCCGCCTGCCCACCCGGGTCCCCGGCCGGGCGGGCAGGCGGGGCGCGGAACGGGTCCGTCCCGACGCCGCCGGCCCGGGCGGTCGCCCGGCAGGCCCCGGGCTGACGCCATCGCGCCCGCGGGACCCCGGGTTCACGCCACCCTGCCCGGGCTGGCAGGCGGGACGCGGAACGGAGCCGTCTACCGCCGTCTCGACGCCGCCGGCCCGGGCGTTCCGCCCCGCGGGGCCCCCGGGCTCGCGCCACCCCGCCCCGGGGCTCCCGCCCGCCGCCCGCCCCCGGGGGCCGGGCCTCCGGGCTGACGCCATCCCCCCGCCGGGCCCCGCGGGCTCACGTCACCGCGCCCCCCCGGCCCCCGGGCTCGCGCCACCCCGCCCCGGGGCTCCCGCCCGCCGCCCCCCGGCGCCGAGCCGTTTCCTCGGGGCGGCCCGGGCGGCCGGGGCGTGGGGAAAAGGGCGCCATTCAGCCACTGACGCATACCCCTCGGCCCCGCCCGCGGCGCCCCGGGGGCCGGGCCCGGCCGGACGTCCCATCCGTACCTCCCGCCCCTCCGCCACCATCGGCGCCGCCGCGCCCGGCCGCCGGGGGCGCTCCGCGCGGCGGCCTCGGCACGGGTCCGCCCGCGGCCCCGGCCCGGCCGCGGACCCCGGGCGCCGGCCCGCGGCAGCCCGGGCACGGCGGCGACCAGCGCCTCCCGCGGCGCCCCGGGACCGCCGGACGGGCACCCCGGCAGACCGCGTCCCGCCACCGCCCCCTCGGCCCGCGAAGCGGCTCCGCGGGGCTCCGCCACGGCCCCCGGCCCCCGCGGGCCGTCCGTCCGCTCCCGCCCGGACCCGCCAACTCCACCCCTCGCACAACCAGTTGAAACGCGCCACCCCGTGGCCTGGACCTTGACTCGGAGCTGTGCGTACCGGTTTGCTGTGCGTGATCATCCGGATGCGCTCACCCGTGTGGTCCTGCGCATCCCCACACCCGCCCGCGCCCGTGTCCTGGAGGGAAACCCGCGGATGTCCCCGCCTCCGCCGCCCCTCGGCCGCGCCCGCAAACGGGACGCCCAGCTCTTCGACCCCGCGCTGTGCGACGCCGAACTCGTCGACGTGCGCGCCCAGTTCAGTCAGGGCCGCTGGTCCAAGGCCCGTTCCCTGCTCGCCGGCACCGCCGACGACTGGGACCGCCGCGGCCACCGCGTCGTCGTCCTCGCCGAAACCCCCGCGGCCACCGCGTGGGCCGGTGAATGGCTGCTCGCCGAACCCGACAGCCCCGACGCCGTCACCCTCCTGGCCTGCGCCGCCGTCTTCACCGCGCTGCGCCGCAAGGGTTCGCCCGACGCCGCCGAGGAGGCCTGCCGCCGGGCCGCCGCACTGCTGCCCGCCGATCCCACGCCCTGGCTCGGGCTGCTGCTCCTCTCGCGCGCCTTCGGCACCGAGGAGGAGTTCAGCCGCCACTTCGACCAGGTGCGGGCCCGCCACCGCGAGCACCACCACGCCCACCACCTGATGGTCGCCAAGCTGGCCGAGCGCAGCCCCGCCGCCGGCCACGACCCGCTGCACGAGGTCTACGACTTCGCCGCGTGGGCCGCCGAGGAGTCCCCGGCCGACTCCCCGCTGGCCGTCCTCCCCGTCATCGCGCACGCCGAGCGCTACCGGGTGCTCGCCGCCGAGCACGGGCACACCTTCAGCAGCGCCGCCGAGCACTGGTCCGGCCGGCGGGCCCGCCAGGTGCTGCGCTCGGCCTTCGACTGGTGGCTGGAGTGGGAGCGCGAGGACCATCCGCGCAACCGGGTCGACCTCAACTTCCTCGCCCACGCCAAGCTGTGCGAGGGCCGTCCCGCCGAGGCCGCCGCCCTCTTCCACCGCATCGGCAGCCACGCCACCCGCGCCCCCTGGTCCTATCCCGACCTCGACCCGCACAAGGCCTTCCTCGCCGCGCGCAGCGCCGCGCTCGGCACCGCTTGACCCCATGAAGGCGACCTCTTCCGCCGCTCCGCAGCCCCGGACGCGCACCGCCGGCGCAGACCCCTGCGGCAACGCCCCGGGACACACGGCAAAGCACGCCCACCGAGAACCGCACCCCGAAAGGACGGCGCCATGCCGACGGGCAGATCCACCACGCTCCACGCCGCACCCGAGATCCGCACGTACAAGGGCCAGGATCGGGCGCTGCGGGCCGACCGCCTCGGCACCGCCGGCCTGCTGCTCTCCGTACTCGCCGCCAGCGCGCCGCTGATGGTGGTCGCTGGCGTCATGCCCACGACCTTCGGCGTCATGGGGATCGTCGGCCAGCCCCTGCTGTTCGTCGCCCTCGGCCTGGTCCTCGCGCTCTTCAGCGTGGGCTACGCCGAGATGAGCCGCCACGTCCACAACGCCGGCGCCTTCTACGCGTACATCGCCCGCGGCCTCGGCCCCACCGCCGGGGCCGGCGCCTCCTTCGTCGCCCTCGTCGCCTACAGCGCGATGCAGTGCGGCGTGTACGGCATCCTCGGCTTCGAGGTCTCCGGACTCTTCGCCACCTACCTGGACATCGAGCTGGCCTGGTGGATACCGGCCCTGCTCGCGGTCGCCGCCACCGGAGCCCTCGGCTGGCTCAAGATCGACCTCAACGCGAAGGTGCTCGGCGTCCTCCTGCTCATCGAGTGCGCCCTCGTCGTCGTCTTCGACGCCGCGGCCCTCGCCGACCCGGGCCCCCAGGGCCTGTCGCTGCACGCCTTCAACCCCGAGACCCTCGGCGGGGCCGGCCTCGGCACCGCCCTGTGCTTCTGCATCGCCGCCTTCGTCGGCTTCGAGCAGTCCCCGGTCTACGCCGAGGAGACCAGCAAGCCGCACATCGTCGTCTCCCGGGTGATGTTCCTCGCGGTCGGCTTCGTCGCCCTCTTCTTCGCCTTCAGCGCCTGGGCCCTCACGGTGGCCACCGGACCCGGCGAGGTCGTGCGGACCTCCGCCGAAGCGGGCCCCGGCCTGCTCTTCCAGCTCACCGAGTCCCGGCTCGGCACCACCTTCACCGACGTCCTGCACGTGCTCTTCGTGACCGGCATGTTCGCGGCGATGCTCAGCTTCCACAACGTGGTCGCCCGCTACGCCTTCGCCATGGGCCGTGAAGGACTGCTGCCCGCCGCCTTCGGCCGCACCAACGCGGGGACCGGAGCCCCCGGTACCGGCTCCCTCCTGCAGACCGTCGTCGCCGCCCTCGTCGTGACCGCCTTCGCCGTCACCGACGACCTGCCCGCCGGTGACCCCACCGCCCCCGTTCTGCACCTGTTCACCTGGATGGGCAGCGTCGGCGCCCTCGGCGTGACCCTCCTCATGGCCGCCGCCTCCTTCGCCGTCATCGCCTTCTTCGTACGGCGCGGCACCGCCGCGGCCCAGGTCTGGCGGCTCGCCGCCGCCGGAGCCGCCGGGCTCGCCCTCCTCGGCATCGCCGTGTACACGGTCAAGGACTTCGGTGTCCTGGTCGGCGCCGGGAAGGGCTCCGCGCTCAGCTGGATCCTGCCCGCCGTCATTGGGAGCGCCGCGGTCGCGGGCCTGCTGTACGGGGCGCTGCTCCAGCGCCGCCGCCCCGAGGTGCACGCCCGCATAGGCCTGGGCAACGAGGCCTTCCGCCTCGACCAGGCAGCAGAGGCCACCCCCGGCGCCTGACCTCGCTTTCAGCCCTCTACGAAGCCCCTGACGCCCGTTTCCAAGGTCGTCGGGGGCTTCGGTGCGTGAGGGTCCGATTTTGGCGGCTGGCGGAGGCTCATGGTCTATTGGGGCGACAAAAACACCGGACCACGCCACAGGGGACACCACCCAGCTCCCCTGCGGCGCATTCCGGGCCTGCCGTCCGACCCCCACGAAGGCGAAGTCATACATGAGTGACCGCACCTTGACCGAGGCCCCCGCCCCGGCGTCTTCCCGCCATGTCGACGCCGGTGACGAGGGCTACAGCAAGGACCTCAAGTCCCGCCACATCAACATGATCGCCATCGGCGGGGCGATAGGCACCGGCCTGTTCCTCGGCGCCGGCGGCCGGCTGGCCGGCGCGGGCCCCTCCCTCGCCATCGCCTACGCGGTGTGCGGCGTCTTCGCCTTCTTCGTCGTCCGGGCCCTCGGCGAGCTCGTCCTCTACCGCCCCTCGTCCGGAGCCTTCGTCTCCTACGCGCGCGAGTTCATGGGCGAGAAGGGCGCCTACACGGCAGGCTGGCTCTACTTCCTGAACTGGTCCACGACCACCGTGGCCGACATCACGGCCGCCGCGACCTACGCCCACTTCTGGTCGCTGTTCACCGACGTCCCCCAGTGGGTCCTCGCCTTCGTCGCCCTGGCCGTGGTCCTCACCGCCAACCTGATCTCGGTGAAGTACTTCGGCGAGATGGAGTTCTGGTTCTCCCTGGTGAAGGTGGCCGCCCTGGTGGTCTTCCTGCTCGTCGGCATCTGGCTGGTCGCCACCAGCCACCCGATCGACGGCCACGTCCCGGGCCTGGCCTCCATCACCGACAACGGGGGCCTCTTCCCCGCCGGCGTCCTGCCGATGCTCCTGGTCATCCAGGGCGTGGTCTTCGCGTACGCCTCCGTCGAGCTCTGCGGAGTCGCCGCCGGCGAGACCGAGAACCCCGAGAAGATCATGCCGAAGGCGATCAACTCGATCATGTGGCGCGTGGGCATCTTCTACGTCGGCTCGGTCGTCCTGCTCGCCCTGCTGCTCCCGTACACCGCGTACTCCTCCGACCAGAGCCCCTTCGTCACGGTCTTCGACAAGCTCGGCGTCCCCGGAGCTGCGGGCATCATGAACCTGGTCGTCCTGACCGCCGCCCTGTCCAGCCTGAACTCCGGCCTCTACTCCACCGGCCGGATCCTGCGCTCGATGTCGCTCTCCGGCTCCGCTCCCAAGTTCACCGGCGTCATGAACCGGGGCAAGGTCCCCTACGGCGGCGTCCTGTTCACCGCCGCCTTCGGCGTCGCGGGCGTCGGCCTGAACTACTTCATGGAGGAGGAGGCCTTCGAGATCGTCCTGAACTTCGCCTCCCTCGGCATCCTCGGCACCTGGGCGATGGTCATGATCTGCTCGCTGTTCTTCTGGCGCAGCGCCCGCCGGGGCACGGTCGAACGCCCCGCCTACCGGCTGCCCTGGGCCCCGTACACCCAGATCGTCACGCTGGTCTTCCTCGTCACGGTGCTGGTGCTGATGTGGTGCGACGGCGGAGTCGGCCGCACCACGGTCATGTTCGTGCCGCTGATCGCCGCCGCCCTGGTCGGCGGCTGGTTCCTGGTCCGCGGCCGGGTCGCCGCCCTCGCGTCCGCCCGCGACTGACACCGGCGCCACCCCGGGGCCCCGTGCCCGGCCGACGGCCGGCGCGGGGCCCCGGCCGTCAGGGGACCGGCGGTCCCCTGACGGGCGCCCAACGCAAAGAACCCCACCGAAGTGGGGTTCTCTGTGTGGTGTCCGAGGGGGGACTTGAACCCCCACGCCCGATAAAGGGCACTAGCACCTCAAGCTAGCGCGTCTGCCATTCCGCCACCCGGACAAGGTGTCTGTCTCGCGTCCCTCGCGGGCCGTTCCGACGTGGAAAACATTACCAAACATTCCGGGGGCCTCGATCACACCCCCCGGCGGCCGGGGATCGCCCTTGGGGAGAACGGCCCGGGGGGTGAGGATGGAGGCAGTTCGGTACTGAGCAGTGGGAGGAACAGCGTGAGCGAGTCGAGCGCGGGCAGGACCGTCTGCGGCGAGGACGAGGTCGTCGACCTCTGCCGGGACCTCATCCGGATCGACACCAGCAACTACGGGGACCACTCGGGCCCGGGCGAGCGCAAGGCCGCGGAATGGGTCGCGGAGAAGCTCGCCGAGGTCGGGCTGGAGCCGCAGGTCTTCGAGTCGCACAAGGGGCGCGCCTCGACCGTCGCGCGGATCGAGGGGGAGGACCCGTCGCGGCCGGCACTGCTGATCCACGGGCACACCGACGTGGTCCCGGCCAACGCGGCGGACTGGACCTACGACCCCTTCGCGGGCGAGATCGCCGACGGCTGCCTGTGGGGCCGCGGCGCCGTCGACATGAAGGACATGGACGCGATGACGCTGGCCGTCGTACGCGACCGGATGCGCAGCGGACGCAAGCCCCCGCGGGACATCGTGCTGGCCTTCCTCGCCGACGAGGAGGCCGGCGGCCTGTACGGGGCCCGGTACCTGGTGGACAAGCACCCCGGGCTCTTCGAGGGCGTCACCGAGGCCATCGGCGAGGTCGGCGGATTCTCCTTCACGGTCAACGAGAACCTGCGCCTGTACCTCGTGGAGACCGCCCAGAAGGGCATGCACTGGATGCGGCTCACGGTGGAGGGCACCGCCGGCCACGGCTCCATGACCAACAACGACAACGCCATCACCGAGCTGTGCGAGGCCGTGGGGCGGCTGGGCCGCCACCAGTGGCCGGTGCGCGTGACCAAGACCGTGCGGTCCTTCCTCGACGAGCTCTCGGACGCGCTCGGAACCCCGCTCGACCCCGACAACATGGACGCGACCCTGGCCAAACTGGGCGGCATCGCCAAGATGGTCGGCGCGACCCTGCGCAATTCGGCGGCGCCGACCATGCTGGGCGCCGGCTACAAGGTCAACGTCATCCCCGGCCAGGCCACGGCGCACGTGGACGGCCGCTTCCTGCCGGGCTACGAGGACGAGTTCTTCGCCGACCTCGACCGAATCCTCGGACCGCGGGTCAAGCGGGAGGACGTGCACGGGGACAAGGCGCTGGAGACGGACTTCGACGGGAAGCTCGTCGACGCCATGCAGAGCGCCCTGAAGGCGGAGGACCCGATCGCACGGGCCGTGCCGTACATGCTCTCGGGCGGTACGGACGCCAAGTCCTTCGACGACCTCGGCATCCGCTGCTTCGGCTTCGCCCCGCTCCAGCTGCCGCCGGAGCTGGACTTCGCCGGGATGTTCCACGGGGTGGACGAGCGGGTGCCGGTGGACGGGCTGAAGTTCGGCGCACGGGTGCTCGACCGATTCATTGACAACGCCTGAGATTCGGATCGGTGTGCGCATTCCACTGAGAAGAGTGAATGCGCTCATACGCTCGTAGCCCCGGTGATCCCTCCTCGTTACAGGGGGTGCGGTCCGCGGCTGGGACCGCATTGCCTACTAGGAGGAACAATGATCAAGAAGGTTGTAGCCGCTGCGGCTGCCACGGGTGGCCTGGTTCTCGCGGGTGCGGGTCTGGCTGTTGCCGACGCGGGTGCCCAGGGTGCGGCCATCGGCTCCCCCGGTGTTGCCTCCGGCAACGTCATCCAGGTTCCGGTCCACGTCCCGGTGAACGTGTGCGGCAACACGATCTCCGTCATCGGCCTGCTGAACCCGGCCTTCGGCAACACCTGCGTCAACGCCTGACGCGTCTGAAGTTCTTGGCCCCGGAGCGCATTCCAGCGCTCCGGGGCCGCCGGGCTTTCGGGGCCCGGTCCATCCGACTTCCGGCGCACCGGGCGGGGGAGCCCGGACGGCCGGGGCCGCCGGCGGCGGCCGCCGATCCACGTACACACCAGGGGACGAACTCAGATGCGACGACCGGCACAGGTCACCAGGAAGACCCTGATCACCATGGCTGCCGCGGGGGGTGTCCTCGCTCTCGGCGGGGGCTACGCACACGCGGATTCCGGTGCCTCGGGACAAGCGGCGAACTCACCGGGCCTGCTGTCCGGCAATGCGCTGCAGGCGCCCGTGGACGTACCGGTGAACGCCTGCGGGAACACCGTGACGGTGGTGGGAGGCCTGAACCCGGCCTTCGGCAACCACTGCGCGAACCTCCCGGGCAAGAAGCCGAACCACCCGAACCACCCCGGTAACCCGGGTCACCCCGGCAACCCGGGCACTCCGGGTCATCCCGGCAACCCCGGCACTCCGGGTCACCCCGGCCACCCGGGCCACCCGGGTCACCCGGGCGATGACGACGAGCCTTGCGACGACCACCCGGGGAACCCCGGCAACCCGGGGAACCCCGGCAACCCCGGCAACCCCGGCAACCCGGGGAACCCCGGGAACCCCGGAAACCCCGGGAACCCCGGGAACCCCGGGAACCCGGGGAACCCCGGCAACCCCGGCAACCCCGGCAACCCGGGGAACCCCGGTAACCCGGGGAACCCCGGTAACCCCGGCAACCCGGGGAATCCCGGTAACCCGGGGAACCCCGGCAACCCGGGGAACCCCGGCAACCCCGGCAACCCGGGGAACCCCGGCAACCCCGGGAACCCGGGCAACCCCGGTAACCCGGGCAACCCGGGCAACCCCGGTAACCCGGGGAACCCCGGGAATCCTGGCAACCCGGGCAACCCCGGCACCCCGGGCACCCCGGGCACCCCGGGCACCCCTGGGAACCCCGGCACCCCCGGTGCCCCCGGCACCCCCGGTGCCCCCGGCGGGCCGGCCGGGCCCGGGGGCGGTTCCGTCACGCCCGGCCAGGGCAACGGCAGCGGGGGCCACGGGGCAGGTCAGGGCGGGCTGCTGGCGGCCACCGGGGCCGGGGACGTGCTCAGCGCGGGCCTCCCGCTCGCGGGCGGCCTCCTGCTGGCCGGCGCCGTGCTCTACCGGCGGGCCCGCAGCGCCGCCTGACCGGCGTCGCGCCCGGCGCGGGCCCCCACCCGGGGCCCGCGTCACCAGGTCGCGCGGACCTGGCGGATGATCCGGCGGCGCAGCCGCACCCTGCGGCTGCCGTCCCGGTGCAGCGTCAGCCGGTCCAGCTCCCAGTTCCCGTACTCGGCATGGTCGGTCAACAGCCGGGTCGCCTCCTTGCGAGGGACCCCGCGGGGCACGTACACGTCGACAAATTCGTATTCCGGCATCGCATCTATTGTGCGGGCGGAGCCCTGCTACGGATAGCGTCTGCTCCATGTCTGATGCCGCTCTGCCCACTGTTGCCGAGGTACGCGCCGCCGCCGAGGCGGTCAAGGCCGCTCTCGACCGCCACCTCGCCGCGGTCGAGAGCAGGACCGGGGACGAGGACCCGGAGGTCTACGCCGCGTTCAACGAACTCGCCGCGGCGGCCGAGGAGTACGACGAACTCCTCTACGACCGGTACGACGAGGTCACCCCCTTCGAGATCCCCACGCCCGACGACGGCGTCCCGTACACCGGTCCCGCCGATCCCACCGCCTTCAGCGTGCTCATCCGCCGCGACTACGCGGTGGTCGAACCGCCGCGGCTGATCGCCCAGGCCGAGCGCGTCGCCGCGCACGACCGGGATGCCGAACTCGTCGAGGACGGGGGCACCGCCGGTGCGCTGGGCGTCCTCTTCGGGGAGTACGAGCCCGACGAGATCGCCTCCCGCTACAAGGAGTTCGGTCTGGAGGAGGGCGACTCCACGCTCTGGATCGCCGCCTCGGAGGAGGTGGCTGAACCGGGGGAGTGGCTCGACTCGCCCTTCGCGCAGACCGATCCGGAAGACGTGCTGCACCGCTTCGACGTCAGCTCCGTCTTCGACGAGGAGGCCGAGGACGCGGAAGAGGACGAGGTCGAAGACGAAGACGAAGAGGAGGGCGACGAGCCGGCACGGCAGGGACTCACCTCCGCCTGACCCGGCCCGCACGCCGGACACCGCGGCCCCCGCCCTGCCGGGCGGGGGCCGCGTCCGTCACTGCGGCTGTTCGCCGGCCGGGGCTGCCAGGGCCTTCAGCAGGCCCGTCAGCCGCGTCGTACGGGGCTTCGGCGGGACCTGCGCCACCGCATGCGGCAGGGCCTGGTCCACGCCGTGCACCACGGACAGGTGCCGCTGCGCCCGCCCGAAGGCCGTGTACACCCAGTCCCGCGACAGCGCCTGCGCCGCGTCGCCCGGCAGCACCACGACCACGGCGGGCCAGCGCGCGCCGGCCGCCTGGTGCGCGGTCACGGCCCAGCCGTGCCGGACCCGCGACTCCACCTGCTCCTTCGGTACGACCAACCGCCCGCCCGCACCCTCCAGGTGCAGCCCCTCGGCGTCCGCCGACAGCACCCGGGCCGGTACGGCCCGGCCGGGCGAGGGCACGTGCACGACCCGGTCACCGGGGTCGAAACCGCCGAACCGGCCCGGTCCGGGGTTCAGTCGCTCCTTCAAGGCGGCGTTCAGGGCGCGGGTGCCCGCCGAGCCGCCGTGGCCCGGGGTGATCACCTGCACGGTGTCGGCGTCGACCCCGAAGGCCCGCGGAACCGACTCCGACACCAGCTGCACCGTGCGGTGCACCGCCTCCGCCGCGTCCCGCACCGGGACGATGACGACCTCCTTGCCGGGGGCGTCGACCTGGTTCAGCTCGCCGATGCCGATGCCCGAGACGAGCTCGCCGAGCGGGCCCGGGTCGGGGGTGCGGGAGACCACCTGGGGGCAGGTCCGCGCCGCCAGCAGATCGCCGAACACCCGGCCCGCCCCGGCGGACCCGAGGACGCCGGGGTCCCCGCTGAGCACCAGCCGCGCCCCGTCCGGAACCGACTCCACCAGGGCGGCGGCGCTCTCCACGTCCAGCTGCGGGGCGTCCAGGACCACCAGCAGGTCCACGGCGAACCGCCCGTCGGCGTCCCGGCCCGGGCCCTGCGTCCCGGCCAGCAGGTCCGCCACGGCGATCCCGTCGGCGGAGGGGGCGTGCGCGGCCAGGCAGACGCGCAGGCCCTGCTCCCGGGCCGCCGCGAGCAGGGCGAGGGGCTCGGCCCGGGCGGCCTCGCCGCCGGTGTGGGCGACCAGGCCGTGCCCCGCGACCGCGCGGACCAGCTCGGCGCCGGGCCCGGTGGCCCCGGTGGCCCAGTCCGCGGGGCCCTCGAAGGTGTTGACGAGCCGGGCCAGGCCGTCGGCCAGGCTCTCCTCGGCCATGGCGGAGCCCTCCAAGCCCACCAGGAGCCGTACGGGCTGCTCCTCGCCCTCCGGGACCGGCGGGCCCAGCGGCTCGTGGAAGACCAGTACGGAGCCCTCGGCGACGGCCGCCTCGACGGCCTCGGCCGGGTCCGGCACGCCGTACTGGGCCAGGGCCTTCTCCAGCAGCGGGACCTCCAGGACGGTGTGCCCCTTGAGCCCGGCCTGGACCAGCAGCCAGCCGACCAGGGCGCCGGTGCGGCGCCCGTCCCCCGGGCCGGCCCCGGAGCCCAGCAGGGCGCGGGCGAAGCCGTCGGCCTGCGCCGGGCGGACCGCGGTCAGGGAGAGCAGCAGCCAGGGGTTCGCGGCAAGCTCCTCGGCGGCGCCCTCGCCGAGTGCGGCGGCCGCCTCGGCGGCCAGGGCCTCGGGGGCGGCGCCGCGGGCCAGGACGGCCCGCACCTCCTCGACCGTCCCGGGCGCAGCCGCCGCGGGCGCGGGCGCCGGGGCGGGGGTGCGCGGGGCGGCGGGGGCGGCGGCGGGCCGGCGCGGCGCCGGGGGAGCCTCGTCGAAGAACTCGGCAGGGGGCTTCGCGCCGCCCTCCACGGCCCGGACCGCGGCCAGCAGGTCGGCGGCCTTCCCGCTCAGCTTCGCGCCGGCCTCGACGGGCGCCTCCCGCTCCGCCTTGCGCCGCGCGATCCGCTCCCGCTCGACCTTCTGCGCGGCCAGCTCGGCCTGGGCCTCGGTCAGCCCCGCGCCCGCGGCGGGCGCCCCGTCCGCCCCGGCGGCCGGCTCCCCGTCCGCGTCCGCCCCGTCGGCCGGCTCCCCGTCCTCCCCGTCGGCCCCGCCCCCGGAGGGGCCGGCCTCCGCTGCCGCCTCGCCCCCGGCCCCGGCTGAAGGCCCCGGCCCGGCGTCCGTTTCGGTCTCCGTCCCGGTCTTTGTCCCGGAGTCCGTCCCGGTGTCCGTCCCGGCGCCGGCGGCGGGGGACTCCCCGGCGGCCTCCGCCGGGCGGGCGTCCTGGGCTTCGGCGGGCTGGGCGGCCGGGGCCGATGCCTGCTCCGCTTCCTCCGTGGCAGCGGGCTCGGCCTGACGGTCCGTACTCACAGCGTGCTCCAGTCCTGATCGGGATAGCGGTGCACGGGCGCCGACACATCGTCCAGCGCCCGGCAGATCTCCTCCGGAAGACTAAGGGCCTCCACCGACAGCGCCGCCACGAGCTGCGCGGCCGTCCGCGCGCCGACAACCGGGGCGACCACCCCCGGCCGGTCCCGGATCCACGCCAGCGCCACCTGCAACGGGGTCACCGCCAGGCCCTGGGCCGCCGTGGCCACCGCGTCCACGATCCTTCCCGCGGCCTCGTCCAGGTACGGCTCCACGAAGGAGGCCAGGGTCTCCGAGGCGCCCCGGGAGTCCGCCGGCACGGCGCTGCGGTACTTGCCCGTGAGCACCCCGCGCCCCAGCGGGGAGGAGGGCAGCAGGCCGATCCCCAGGTCCAGCGCGGCGGGCAGCACCTCGCGTTCGACGCCCCGCTGGAGCAGCGAGTACTCCATCTGGGTCGACGCCAGCCGGGTCCGCACCCCGGGGGCGGCGAGCTGCCAGGTCGCCGCCTTCGCCAGCTGCCAGCCGCAGAAGCCCGCCACGCCGGCGTACCGGGCCCGGCCGCTGCTCACCGCCAGGTCCACCGCCTGAAGGGTCTCCTCCAGCGGGGTCGCCGGATCGAAGGCGTGCACCTGCCAGAGGTCGACGTAGTCGGTGCCCAGCCGGTCCAGGGAGGCGTCCAGGGCCGCCAGCAGGTGCCCGCGCGAGCCGTCGACCCGCCGGTCGGGACGGCGGACGCCGCCCGCCTTTGTCGCGATCACCAGGTCCCGGCGCGGGACGAGGCCGCCGATCAGCTGCCCGAGGAGGTACTCCGCCTCCCCGCCGCCGTAGGCGTCGGCCGTGTCGACGAGCGTGCCGCCGGCCTCCCAGAAGGTCTTCACCAGCTCGCCGGCGGCTTCCTCGCCGGTGTCGCGGCCCCAGGTGAGGGTGCCGAGGCCGATCCGGGAGACGCGCAGTCCGGTGCGGCCGAGATGCCTCTGCTCCATGAGCGCTGAGACTACTGGGGCACTGACGCAACGGACCTTGGCGCGCTACAGTCCCCGCAGACCTACGTTACTGATCGGTACACCGGTAAGGGGACGACACATGCGGCTCGGCATCAATCTCGGCTACTGGGGTGCGGGCATGGACGCCGACAACCTCGCCGTGGCGCAGGAGGCCGACCGCCTCGGCTACGACGTCTGCTGGGCGGCCGAGGCCTACGGCTCCGACGCCCCGACGGTGCTGGCCTGGGTCGCGGCCCAGACGCAGCGCATCGACGTCGGCTCCGCGATCCTCCAGATCCCGGCCCGCCAGCCCGCCATGACCGCGATGACCGCGGCCACCCTGGACTCGCTCACCAAGGGCCGCTTCCGGCTCGGCCTGGGCGTCTCCGGCCCGCAGGTCTCCGAGGGCTGGTACGGCGTCACCTTCGACAAGCCCCTGGCGCGGACCCGCGAGTACGTGGAGATCGTCCGCAAGGCGATGAGCCGCGAGCGCCTCTCCTACGAGGGCGCGCACTGGACCCTGCCGCTGCCCGGCGGCCCCGGCAAGCCCCTCAAGCTGACGGTGCACCCGGAGCGGGAGCACATCCCCCTCTACATCGCGGCGATCGGCCCGAAGAACCTGGAGCAGACCGGCGAGATCGCCGACGGCGCGCTGCTGATCTTCCCCGCGGCCGAGCACCTGGAGGCCACCGCGCTCACCCACATCCGGGCGGGCCGCGAGAAGGCCGGACTGACCATGGAGGGCTTCGACGTCTGCCCGACCGTGCCGCTGGCCCTCGGCGAGGACGTGCACGCGCTCGCCGACGTGTTCCGCCCGTACACCGCCCTGTACGTGGGCGGCATGGGCAGCCGCAAGCAGAACTTCTACAACCAGCTGGCCCGGCGCATGGGCTACGAGAAGGAAGCCGCCGAGATCCAGGACAAGTACCTGGCGGGCGACAAGACAGGCGCCGCCGCGGCCGTACCGCACTCGCTGATCGACTCGACCACGCTGCTCGGCTCCGTCGAGCGGATCGCGGACGGCATGCAGGCCTACGCGGAAGCGGGGGTCACCACCCTCACGCTGGCCCCGGCCGGGTTCACCCTCGACGAGCGGGTCGCCGCCCTGCGCGCCGGCACCGAGGCCCTGGAGCGCGCCGGACTGGCGTAGGTCTGCGGCCGTGGTGGGGGCTCGGGGGGTCTTCCCCGCCACGGCCGGCACAGGCAACAACGCGCACGGCGCCCGCCGGGTTACGCACCCGGGCGCATCGCCCCGGTTCGTTCATTCGGACGAGTCGGGCGACTCCTCGGTTGCCCGCGCCGGGGAGCGGCGTTTGACTCGGTGCATGCTCTCTGCCCGCAGCCTGTTCCAGGAGATCGTCGAGAACGACGACTCCTTCCAGCTGTTCTGCTCCATCGCCGCCAGCGGGGAGTCCCAGGGCGGCTGGGAGAACGCCCGCATCGCCGCCCTCGTGCCCCCCGCGATGAGCGCCCTCGCCCCCAAGATCAGCCGGCACGGCGCGGACGAGGACAAGCACGGGCGGATCTTCAACGCCCTGCTCCGCAAGCGCGGACTGCCGCCCGTCCCGGTGCCGCCGGCGGCCGACTACACGATGCTGCTGGAACGGCGCGGCATCGGACTCGCGCACGCCACACTGCGCCGCGAGGAGCCGCTGACCGAGCAGGACATCGTGGTCTACCTGGCGCACAGCCGCGTCACCGAACAGCGCGCCGCCGACCAGATGGAGATGCTGGTCCGGCACTTCGGCGACCATCCGGAGCTCGGCAAGGCCATCCGGATGATCAGCCACGACGAGGACAACCACCTCGCCTACTGCCACGAGGAGCTGCTGCGCCTGGCCGGCGCCGGGCACGGCCGCACCATCCAGCGGGTGCTGCGCGAGAGCGCCCTCGCCGAGATCCAGGTCCACCGGGACGTGAGCCTCGCCGTGATGGGCCGCATGGGACGCCTGCTGCGCTGGCCGGCGCCCAAGGCCGCCGCACTCGCCGCCGGCATCCACGCCCTGTACGCGTACGAACGGTTCAGCGGCTGGCACCGGATGGTGGACCTGCGCATGCCGCAGCGGCGCAACGCACTCGGCGGCGCCCCCCTCACCAGCCCCGAGTTCGCCTGACCGGGCCGCCCGCTACAGCCAGCCCCGGCGCTTGAACAGCCGGTGCAGCCCGAAGCAGACGGCCGCCATGAGGGCCACCACGCCCGGGTAGCCCCAGGGCTGCCGCAGCTCCGGCATGTGCTCGAAGTTCATCCCGTAGATGCCCGCCACCATCGTGGGGACGGCCGCCATGGCCGCCCAGGCCGAGATCTTGCGCATGTCGTCGTTCTGCCGGACCCCCATCTGCGCCAGGTGCGCGGCGAGCGCGTCCGACAGCAGCCGGTCCAGCCCCTCGACGTACTCGTTCGCCCGCGTCAGGTGGTCGGCCACGTCACGGAAGAACGGCTGCGCCCCCGCGTGGACGAAGGGCACGCTCCCGGCGGCGAGCCGGTCCATCGGCTGCAGCAGCGGGCTCGTCGCCCGGCGGAACTCCAGGATCTGCCGCTTGAAGGCGTAGATCCGGGCCGCGGTGTTCTTGGTGTCCGCCGCGTTCGGCGCGAAGACGTCGGCCTCCAGCTCCTCCAGGTCCGCCTGGAGCTCGGAGGCCACCTCGATGTAGTGGTCCACCACCGCGTCCGAGACCGCGTAGAGCACGGCCGTCGGGCCCTGCCGCAGGACCTCCGGCTCCTGCTCCAGCCGGTGGCGCACGGCGGCCAGCGGAGCCCCCTCGCCGTGCCGGACCGTGACCACGAACGAGTCGCCGATGAACAGCATCAGCTCGTCCGTGGTGACCGTGTCCGCCGCGTCGTCGTACACGACCGGCTTGAGGACCACGAACAGGGAGTCGTCGTACACCTCCAGCTTCGGCCGCTGGTGTGCGCCCAGCGCGTCCTCCACCGCCAGCGGGTGCAGGCCGAACTCCGCCTTGACGTGGTCGAATTCCTTCTCCGACGGCTCGTGCATGCCGACCCACAGGAAGGCGTCACCGGTCGCCCTCGCCGCCTGGAGGGCGTCCGAGAAGTCCACGGGCCCCTCGGTACGGCGGCCGTCCCGGTAAATCGCGCAGTCGACAATCACCGGCGCATTCTCCCCCGCCCCGGCCCGGCCCGCACACGGATGACACGGCATACCCTGACCCCATGGCCACGCTGATCCTCGTACGACACGGGCGGTCCACCGCCAACACCGCCGGGCTGCTCGCCGGATGGACCCCGGGTGTCGCCCTCGACGAGCGCGGCGCCGAGCAGGCCGCCGCGCTCCCCGGGCGGCTGGCCGGGGTCCCGCTCGCCGCCGCCGTCTCCAGTCCGCTGCAGCGCTGCCGGGAGACCCTCGCGCCGCTGCTCGCCGCCCGCCCCGGGCTGGCCCTGCACACCGACGACCGCATCGGCGAGTGCCACTACGGGGACTGGTCGGGCCGCAAGCTCTCCGAGCTCTCCGAAGAACCCCTGATGAAGATCGTCCAGCAGCACCCCTCGGCCGTCGCCTTCCCCGGCGGGGAGTCCATGCGCGCCATGCAGGCCCGCGCCGTGGACGCCGTACGGGAGTGGAACGCCCGCATCGAGGAGGAGCACGGCAGCGACGCCGTCTTCCTCATGTGCTCGCACGGCGACATCATCAAGTCCCTTGTCGCGGACGCCCTGGGCATGCACCTGGACCTCTTCCAGCGCATCCACGTCGACCCCTGCTCGGTCACCGCCGTCCGGTACACCCCGACCCGGCCCTTCGTGTTCCGCCTGGGCGACACCGGGGACTTCGGCTCGCTGGTGCCGCACGCGCCGAGCGACAAAGCCGCCGAAGACGGCGGCAACGCCGTCGTGGGGGGCGGCGCGGGCGCGGCGTGATCGAACGGCGCAGTAGGGTGGACTGGCCCTACCAACGCGCGCAGCCACCTGCGGGGAGCCCTGCCCCTGCCGCCGAGACTTGGAGACTGGACGTGCCCCGTCAGGTGTTCCTCTACGACCCTCCGGACCGCTTCGTGGCCGGCACGGTCGGTCTGCCGGGACGCCGTACGTTCTTCCTGCAGGCCTCCTCCGGGCCCCGGGTCACCAGCGTCTCCCTGGAGAAGACCCAGGTCGCCGCACTGGCCGAGCGGATGGACGAGCTGCTGGACGAGGTCGTACGGCGCACCGGGGGCAACGCCCCCGTCCCCGCCGTGGCCCCCGCCGAGGCCGCCGACACCGCCCCCCTGGACGTCCCCGTCGAGGAGGAGTTCCGCGTCGGCACCATGGCCCTGGCCTGGGACGGCGAGGAACAGCGCATGATCGTCGAGGCGCAGGCCCTGGTGGAGGTCGAGGCCGACTCGGACGAGGACCTCGCCGAGGCGGAGGAGCGGCTCCTGCAGGACGAGGAGAACGGCCCCCCGCTGCTGCGGGTCCGGCTCAGCGGCGCCCAGGCACGGGCCTTCGCCAAGCGCGCCCTGGACGTGGTCAACGCGGGACGCCCGCCGTGCCCGCTGTGCAGCCTCCCGCTCGACCCCGAGGGACACGTGTGCCCGCGCCAGAACGGCTACCGGCGCCAGGCGTGACCACCACGGGGGAGCTGGAGGAACTGCTCGCCGAGGGCGAGCTCACCGTCGTCGGCCGGATCCGCGAGGCGTCCAACGCGGTGCTGCTGTGCACGGTCACCCACGCCGGCCGCACCGCCGACTGCGTGTACAAGCCGGTCAAGGGCGAGCGGCCGCTGTGGGACTTCCCCGACGGCAGCCTCGCCCAGCGCGAGGTCGCCTCCTACCTGGTCTCCGAGGCCACCGGCTGGGGCCTGGTGCCCGCCACCGTGCTGCGCGACGGGCCCTACGGCGAGGGCATGGTCCAGCGCTGGATCGACACCCCGCAGGAGGAGGCGCCGGGCGCCGAGCTCCTCGCCCTCGTCGAGGGGGAGGAGGCGGGGGAGGGCTGGAAGCCCGTCGCCTTCGCCGAGGTCGGCGAGGGCCGCACCGCCCTGCTCGTGCACGCCGACGACCCGCGGCTGCGCCGGCTCTCCGTCCTCGACGCCGTGATCAACAACGGCGACCGCAAGGGCGGCCACCTGCTGCCCGCCCCCGACGGGCGGCTCTACGGCATCGACCACGGCGTGACCTTCCACGCCGAGGACAAACTGCGCACCCTGCTGTGGGGGTGGGCGGGGGAGCCGCTCACCGACGACGCCCGCGAGGCACTCGGCCTCCTGGACGCCGCCCTGGCCCCCGGAGCACCGCTCGCCACCCGGCTGGCCGAACTGATCACACCGGTCGAGCAGGCCGCCGTACGGGCCAGGGTGGCGCATCTGCTGCGCACCGGGGAGCACCCCCGGCCCTCCGGGCAGTGGCCGTCGATCCCCTGGCCGCCGGTCTGAGCAGGCACCCGGGGGCCACGCACAGGTGCGGCCCGGGCACAAGAGCGCGGATCAGGACAACCGTGCAGGTCCGGTTCGTTTCCGGAACATGCGTCCGGTTACGCTCGACCCATGCATGCCTGGCCCGCTTCCGACGTCCCCGCCCTGCCTGGCAAGGGCCGCGACCTCGAGATCCACGACACCGCGACCCAGGGGACGATCACCCTCGCCCCCGGTCCCGTCGCCCGCATCTACGTCTGCGGCATCACCCCGTACGACGCGACCCACATCGGTCACGCGGCGACCTACAACGCGTTCGACCTCGTACAGCGCGTGTGGCTCGACACCAAGCGGCAGGTCCACTACGTCCAGAACGTCACGGACGTCGACGACCCCCTCCTGGAACGCGCCCTGCGCGACGGCCAGGACTGGACCGAGCTCGCCGAGCGCGAGACGGCCCTCTTCCGCGAGGACATGACCGCCCTGCGGATGCTGCCGCCGCAGCACTACATCGGAGCCGTCGAGGCCATACCCGGCATCGTGCCGCTGGTCGAGCGGCTGCGGGACGCCGGCGCCGCCTACGAGCTCGAAGGCGACGTCTACTTCTCCGTGGAGTCCGACCCGCACTTCGGCGGGGTCTCCCACCTCGACGCCGAGGCGATGCGGCTGCTCTCCGCGGAGCGCGGCGGCGACCCCGACCGGCCGGGGAAGAAGAACCCCCTCGACCCGATGCTGTGGATGGGCGCCCGCGAGGGCGAGCCGAGCTGGGACGGCGGCTCCCTGGGCCGCGGCCGGCCCGGCTGGCACATCGAGTGCGTGGCCATCGCCCTGGACCACCTGGGCATGGGCTTCGACATCCAGGGCGGCGGCTCCGACCTGGCGTTCCCGCACCACGAGATGGGCGCCTCGCACGCGCAGGCCCTGACCGGCGAGTTCCCGATGGCCAAGGCGTACGTGCACGCCGGCATGGTGGCCCTGCACGGCGAGAAGATGTCGAAGTCCAAGGGCAACCTGGTCTTCGTCTCCGCGCTGCGCCGCGCCGGGGTCGACCCGGCCGCGATCCGGCTGGCCCTGCTCTCGCACCACTACCGGGCCGACTGGGAGTGGACCGACGCCGTCCTCGCCGAGGCGGTGGCCCGCCTGGAGCGCTGGCGTGCGGCCGTGTCCCGGCCGGACGGCCTCCCGGCCGACGCGCTGGTCGAGGAGGTCCGCGCGGCCCTGGCGAAGGACCTGGACGCGCCCGCCGCGCTGGCGGCCGTCGACCGCTGGGTCGAGCTCCAGCTGGCCGACGGGGGCGACGACGAGGCGGCGCCCGGCCTGGTGTCGCGGACCGTGGACGCGCTGCTCGGCGTGGCTCTGTAGCCGTAGCCGTAGCCGCACCACCGTCCCTGCGCCGGTGCGGCGCCGCTGCCGGGTGCTCCGCCCCGGACCCCCGCGCCTCAGGCGCCGGACGGGCTGTCTTCGCAGCCCGTCCGGCGGCCCGCACGGGGCTATGCCTCCGGGGGCTCCGGGGTTTCGTCCTCCTCCGGCGGGGCCACGGCCGGGGGCTGGAGATCCTCGCCGGAGGCGTCCGGCTTCCGCTTCGGCGGGCGGGTCAGGCCGCTGGAGGTCTCCCGCAGGTACGAGCCGTCGCCCGCCTCGGGCGCCGGGCCGGCCGACGGGTCCCGCCGGCGCAGGTACCGCTCGAACTCCCGGGCGATGGCGTCCCCGGAGGCCTCCGGGAGGTCCGCCGTGTCCCGCGCCTCCTCCAGCGTCTGCACGTACTCCGCGACCTCGCTGTCCTCGGCCGCCAGCTGGTCCACGCCCAACTGCCAGGCCCGGGCGTCCTCCGGCAGCTCGCCCAGCGGGATCCTGATGTCGATCAGGTCCTCCAGCCGGTTCAGCAGCGCCAGCGTCGCCTTCGGGTTCGGCGGCTGCGACACGTAGTGCGGCACCGCCGCCCACAGCGACACCGCCGGGACGCCCGCGTGGGTGCAGGCCTCCTGCAGGATGCCCACGATGCCCGTCGGGCCCTCGTACTTCGTCTCCTCCAGGTCCATGGTCCGCGCCAGGTCCGCGTCCGAGGTGACCCCGCTCACCGGCACCGGCCGGGTGTGCGGGGTGTCCCCGAGCAGCGCCCCCAGGATGACCACCATCTCCACGCCCAGCTCGTGTGCGAAGCCGAGGATCTCGTTGCAGAACGACCGCCACCGCATGGACGGTTCGATGCCCCGGACCAGCACCAGGTCGCGCGGCTTGGCGCCGCCGATGCGGACCACCGACAGCCGTGTCGTCGGCCACGTGATCTTCCGTACCCCGTTGTCCAGCCACACCGTCGGCCGGTTGACCTGGAAGTCGTAGTAGTCCTCGGCGTCCAGAGCCGCGAAGACCTCGCCCTTCCACTCCCGGTCCAGGTGTGCAACCGCACCGGAGGCCGCGTCACCCGCGTCGTTCCAGCCCTCGAACGCGGCCACCATGACCGGGTCGATCAGCTCGGGCACGCCCTCAAGCTCGATCACCCAGGTCTCCTTCCGAAGTTCCCTTGCGTACGTGGGTCAGCCTAAGCCTTGATGAGGCACCGGCCACAGCCCACGACAGAGGGGCGGTTCCCCTCGGAACCGCCCCTCTTCCCCACCTGCGGGAGAGCTATGCCTGGCGGCCCAGCATCTCCTCGACCCGGGCGCGTACGGACGCGTCGTCCAGGCCCCGGACCGTCACCGTCGTGCGCCGGCGCAGGACGTCGTCGACCGTCTGCGCCCACTCGTTGTCGCGGGCGTAGGCGACCTGCGCCCAGATCTCCGGGCCGTCGGGGTGGATCCGCTCGGCCAGCGCCGGGTCCTCGTTCGCGATCCGCGCGATGTCGAAGGCGAGCGAGCCGTAGTGCGAGGCCAGGTGGCGGGCCGTCAGCGGGTCCATCCGGGTGCCGGGCTCACGGTCCACCAGCAGCCGGTGCGCGACCGCGTTGGGGTTGGCCACACCGGGCAGCGGGACCCGGCGCACCAGGGACTTCAGCGGCTCCATGTCTTCGGTCAGGGGGCTGCCCGGGAGCTTCGCCAGCTTGTCCATCACCACGCGGCCGATGTGGCGGTAGGTGGTCCACTTGCCGCCGGCCACCGACAGCATGCCGCCCGCGCCCTCGGAGACCACCGTCTCGCGCTTGGCCTTCTCCACGCCGCCGGGACCGCCGGGCAGCACCCGCAGGCCGGCGAAGGCGTACGTCATCAGGGAGCGGTCCAGGTCGGCGTCCTTCACCGAGAACGCCGCCTCGTCCAGGATCTGCTGGATGTCGGCCTCGGTGGCGCGCACGTCCGCCGGGTCGCCCTCGTAGGCCTCGTCGGTGGTGCCGAGGAGCAGCTGGTCCTCCCACGGGAGGGCGAAGGTGATGCGGTACTTGTCGATCGGGGTGGCCATGGCGGCCTTCCACGGCGACTTGCGCTTCATCACGATGTGCGCGCCCTTGGACAGGCGGATGGAGGGCATCGCGTGCTTGTCCTCCATCCGCCGCAGGTGGTCCACCCACGGGCCGGTGGCGTTGAGCACGACCCGTGCGTCCACCCCGAACTCGGTGCCGTCCAGGCGGTCCTTGAGCTCGGCGCCGCTGACCCGGCCGCGCGTGGTGCGCAGTCCGGTGACCTCGGCGTGGTTGAGGACGACCGCACCGGACTCGACGGCGGCGCGCACCGTCATGACGGCGACCCGGGAGTCGTTCATCTGGTGGTCGTAGTAGACGGCGACGGCCTTCAGGTTGTCCGTCTTCAGTCCGGGGTTGTCGGCGACGGCGCGGGCCGGGGAGATGACCTTGCCGATGCCGTCGCCGAAGGCGGACAGCGCCGAGTAGGCGAAGACGCCCGCGCCGAGCTTCGCGGCGCCGACCGGACCGCCCTTGTACACCGGGAGGTAGAAGGTGAGCGGGTTGACCAGGTGCGGGGCCACGTCCTTGGCCAGCACCCGCCGCTCGTGGTGGTTCTCGGCCACCAGCTTGACCGCGCCGGTCTGCAGGTAGCGCAGACCGCCGTGGACCAGCTTGGAGGAGGCGGAGGAGGTGGCGCCGGCAAAGTCGCCGGCGTCCACCATGGCAACCCGCAGACCCGACTGCGCGGCGTGCCAGGCCACCGAGGTGCCCAGGATTCCACCGCCGATGACCAGCAGGTCGTACGTGGCCTTCGCCAGCTGCTCACGGGTCTCGGCGCGGCTCGGGTTCGAGCCGGCGGTCGGGTGCGTACCCAGCGCGGGAACGCTCTGCAGAGTGCTCATATCTCTCTTAGCTCCTCGTCGATTGACTCAGCTGAGTGCGGTCAGCTGGCGTCTTCGTCGTCGACCCAGCCCATGGAACGCTCCACGGCCTTGAGCCAGCTCTTGTACTCGCGGTCCCGCTGCTCGGCGGGCATCCGCGGGGTCCACTCCGCCGCGCGGCGCCAGTTGGCGCGCAGGGCGTCGGTGTCGGGCCAGAAGCCGACGGCCAGGCCGGCGGCGTAGGCGGCGCCGAGACAGGTGGTCTCGGCGACCATCGGGCGCACCACGGGGGCGTCCAGGAAGTCCGAGAGCGTCTGCATCAGCAGGTTGTTGGAGGTCATGCCGCCGTCGACCTTCAGGGCGGTCAGTTCGACGCCCGAGTCCTTGGTCATGGCGTCGGTGATCTCGCGGGTCTGCCAGGCGGTGGCTTCCAGGACGGCGCGGGCGATGTGCGCCTTGGTGACGTACCGGGTGAGGCCGGCG
This sequence comes from Streptomyces sp. cmx-4-9, assembly GCF_046548835.1. NCBI lineage: Bacteria > Bacillati > Actinomycetota > Actinomycetes > Kitasatosporales > Streptomycetaceae > Streptomyces > Streptomyces sp. cmx-4-9. The sequence goes on from NZ_JAEBEE010000009.1 coordinate 151,098, forward strand.
ATCACACCGCGGGCGTCGGAACGCCAGTATGGGGCGAACAGGCCGGAGAAGGCCGGTACGAAGTAGGCGCCGCCGTTGTCCTCGACCGAGGAGGCGAGCGTCTCGATCTCGGCGGCCGACTTGATCAGGCCCATCTGGTCGCGCATCCACTGGACGAGCGAGCCGGTGACGGCGATGGAGCCCTCCAGCGCGTAGACCGGCTTCTGGTCGCCGATCTGGTAGCCGACCGTGGTCAGCAGGCCGCTGTAGGAGTTGATGATCTTGTCGGCGGTGTTCATCAGCATGAACGTGCCGGTGCCGTACGTGGACTTCGCCTCGCCCTCGGCGAAGCAGGTCTGGCCGAAGAGGGCGGCCTGCTGGTCGCCGAGCGCCGAGGCGACCGGGACGCCCGCGAGGACGCCGTCCTTGACGTGGCCGTAGACCTCGGCGGAGGACTTGATCTCCGGCAGGACGTTGAGCGGGACGCCCATGGACTCGGCGATGCGCTCGTCCCATGCCAGGTTGTGCAGGTTCATCAGCATGGTGCGCGAGGCGTTGGTGACGTCGGTGACGTGCACGCCGCCCTGTGCGCCGCCCGTGAGGTTCCAGATGACCCACGAGTCCATGGTGCCGAAGAGGATGTCGCCGGCCTCGGCGCGCTCGCGCAGCCCCTCGACGTTGTCGAGCAGCCAGCGGGCCTTCGGGCCGGCGAAGTAGCTCGCCAGCGGCAGGCCGGTCTCGCGCCGGAAGCGGTCCTGGCCGACGTTGCGGCCGAGCTCCTTGCACAGGGCGTCGGTGCGGGTGTCCTGCCAGACCAGCGCGTTGTGGACCGGCTCGCCGGTGGTCTTGTCCCACATCACGGTGGTCTCGCGCTGGTTGGTGATGCCGACGGCCTTGACGTCGGCGGCGGTGAAGCCCGGAATGTCCTGGGCGGCCTTGGCGATGGCGCCGGCGACGACCTCCTGGACGTTGGTCCAGATCTCGGTGGCGTCGTGCTCGACCCAGCCCGGCTTCGGGAAGATCTGCTCGTGCTCCTTCTGGTCGACGGCCACGATGCGGCCGTCGCGGTCGAAGACGATACAGCGGGAGGAGGTGGTGCCCTGGTCGATCGCGGCGATGAAGGGGCCGGTGCTGCTGGTCATGTCGGCTGCTCCTGGCAGGTCTGGGGAGTTGGCGGAATCAGGAGTGCGGTGCGGATCTTACGAGCGCTGCAGATGCTGATCAGGCGAACGCGATGTTGTACAGACCGCCGGCGACGACGGCACCGACGAGCGGGCCGACGACCGGGATCCAGGAGTATCCCCAGTCGGAGCCGCCCTTGTTCGGGAGCGGCAGCAGGGAGTGCACGATGCGGGGACCGAGGTCGCGCACCGGGTTGATGGCGTAGCCGGTCGGGCCGCCCAGCGAGAGGCCGATGCCGACGACCACGAAGGAGGTGATCAGCACGCCTATGACGCCCAGGCCCTTGCCGTCGTCCTGCAGGCCCTGGGTCAGGATGGCCAGGATCAGGACGGCGGTACCGATGATCTCGGTGGCGAGGTTCTGCACCACGTTGCGGATTTCGGGGCCGGTCGAGAAGACCCCGAGCACCGGGCCGGCCGTGTCGTGCGGGTGCGGGTCCTCCGGGCCGAGCTTGGCGTCCCGGATGTGCTCCGGGTCGGACAGGTGCACGCGGAACTGGCCGTAGTAGGTGACCCACATCAGGACCGCGCCGAGCATGGCGCCCAGCAGCTGGGCGGCGAGGTAGAGGGGCACGTCGCCCCACTCGCCGGTCTTGACGGCGAGGCCGACGGTGACCGCGGGGTTGAGGTGCGCGCCGGACAGCGGCGCGGAGACGTACGCGCCGATCAGGACGGCGAAGCCCCAGCCGAACGTGATCGCCAGCCAGCCCGCGTTGCGGGCCTTGGAGCTCTTGAGGGTCACGGCGGCGCAGACGCCACCGCCGAGCAGGGTGAGCAGGGCGGTACCGATGGTCTCGCCGATGAAGATGTCGGAGCTGGACACCCGCGACTCCTTACGTACGTCCAGGGGTGGGCGGACACCGGGTCCCTCCGGTGGTTCCGCGCACTCGGTGAGTGCTGCACCGGTCCTTGGCCTTGCCACACCCTAACGCGTATTGCCGGTAGGTGTTCGACAATGCCGACCGATGAACGGCAGTTTTCCGCCCCAGTGAAGATTGCGTCAAGGGTCGGCCAGGCCAAAGTGTCGGATCGTTACCACTCGGTGCGATCGAACAAATCCAGCCACCGCAGCGCGCTGACATGGCGAAAAATGGGCATGAAGCAGCCGGATCCCGGCCGGAAACGGCCCAGGAGCTCCGGGGGAGGGGTCAGAACCGGCCCGCGCCGAGATCGCGTGAAACCGAGCGCGCACAGTCCCGCACGGACGCCACGAGGGAGGCCCGCGGCTCGCCCGGCTCCCCGCAGACCCGCTCGACCGCGCCCGCGACGGCGACCGCGCCGACGGGCATCCGGCGCCGGTCGTGGATGGGCGCGGCCACCGAGGCGACGCCCTCCCAGGTCTCCTCGACGTCGGCGGCCCAGCCCCGCGCCCGGGTCAGCGCCAGCACGTCCTCGAACCCGGCGGCGTCCGTGACCGTCCGTGGGGTGAACGCCTCGCGCTCCACCTCCATGACCTGGGTGTGGGCCACCGGGTCGTACGCGGAGAGCACCTTGCCGAGGGCGGTGGAGTGCAACGGCTGCATGGCCCCGACCTCCAGCACCTGGCGGCTGTCGTCCGGCCGGAACACGTGGTGCATGATCAGCACCCCGCTCTTGTGCAGCACCCCCACGTACACGCTCTCACCACTGGCCCGGGCCAGGTCGTCCGTCCACACCAGGGCGCGCGCCCGCAGCTCGTGGACGTCCAGGTAGCTGTTGCCCAGGCGCAGCAGCTCCGCGCCCAGCTGGTAGCGGCCGGAGGCGGGGTCCTGCTCCACGAAGCCCTCCGCCTGGAGGGTGCGCAGGATGCCGTGGGCCGTGCCCTTGGCCAGGCCAAGGGACGAGGCCACGTCCGACAGTCCCAGCCGGCGCTCGCCGCCCGCCAGGAGTCGCAGCATCGCAGCGGCTCGTTCGAGCGACTGGATGTTCCGTGCCATCGTGCAGCCTCCTGCTGACCGTGCCTACTGTGGTGAAGCGGTTCGACAATGCTGAACAGTATCGGTCGATGCCGACTCCGCGCAGGGGCGGGCACGTGTTCGGGACGTCGCCGGCGCGGGGACACCCGGGTGAACCCCCGGCACAGAATGCCGTCCGCCACGTGGGACGACCCCACCGGGTCCCGGGCCGCGCGGTTACCCTGACGGCGTGCACCCTTGACATAGGAGGGGGTGCAAAGCCGACAGCCGTCGCATCCCAGGGAGCATAACCATGGCCTCGTTGCCGAACCCGCCCGCCGACACCCAGACAAGGGCCGACGCCCTCCGCGAGGCCCTGGCCACCCGTGTGGTGGTGGCCGACGGAGCCATGGGGACGATGCTCCAGTCTCAGGAACCCAGCCTGGAGGACTTCCAGCAGCTGGAAGGCTGCAATGAGGTCCTCAGCGTCACCCGCCCGGACATCGTCCGCTCGGTGCACGAGACCTACTTCGCCTCCGGCGTCGACTGCATCTCCACCAACACGTTCGGCGGCAACTACTCCGCTCTCGCCGAGTACGACATCGCCGACCGCAACTTCGAACTCAACGAGGCCTCCGCCCGGATCGCCCGCGAGGTCGCCGACGAGGTCACGGCCGCCACCGGCGAGCAGCGCTGGGTGCTGGGCTCCATGGGTCCCGGCACCAAGCTGCCCACCCTCGGCCACATCGGCTACGACACGCTGCGCGACGCCTACCAGACCAACGCCGAAGGCCTCCTCGCCGGCGGCGCGGACGCCCTCCTGGTGGAGACCTCCCAGGACCTCCTCCAGGCCAAGTCCGCGCTGATCGGCGCCCGCCGCGCCATGGACGCGCACGGCGTCACCGTCCCGCTCATCTGCTCCGTCACCGTCGAGACCACCGGCACCATGCTGCTGGGCTCCGAGATCGGCGCGGCCGTCACCGCCCTGGAGCCGCTGGGCATCGACATGCTCGGCCTGAACTGCGCCACCGGCCCCGCCGAGATGAGCGAGCACCTGCGCTACCTCGCCCGCCACTCCCGCCTGCCGCTGTCCTGCATGCCGAACGCGGGCCTGCCCATCCTGGCCAAGGACGGCGCGTACTACCCGCTCACCGCCGACGAGCTCGCCGACGCCCAGGAGACCTTCGTCCGCGAGTACGGGCTCTCCCTGGTCGGCGGCTGCTGCGGCACCACCCCCGAGCACCTGCGCAAGGTCGTGGACCGGGTCCGCGGCGCCCGCATCACCGAGCGCAGCCCGCAGGCGGAGCCCGGTGCGGCCTCGCTCTACCAGACCGTGCCCTTCCGCCAGGACACCGCGTACATGGCGATCGGCGAGCGCACCAACGCCAACGGCTCCAAGAAGTTCCGCGAGGCGATGCTCGAAGCCCGCTGGGACGACTGCGTCGAGATGGCCCGCGACCAGATCCGCGAGGGCGCGCACATGCTCGACCTGTGCGTGGACTACGTGGGCCGCGACGGTGTCGCCGACATGGCGGAGCTCGCCGGCCGCTTCGCGACGGCCTCCACGCTGCCCCTCGTCCTGGACTCCACCGAGGTTCCCGTCCTGCAGGCCGGCCTGGAGAAGATCGGCGGCCGCGCCGTCATCAACTCCGTCAACTACGAGGACGGCGACGGACCGGAGTCCCGGTTCGCGAAGGTCACCCGGTTGGCGCAGGAGCACGGCGCCGCACTGATCGCACTCACCATCGACGAGCAGGGCCAGGCCCGCACCGTCGAGCACAAGGTCGCCATCGCCGAACGCCTGATCAACGACCTCACGCAGAACTGGGGCATCCGCGAGTCGGACATCCTCATCGACACCCTCACCTTCACCATCTGCACCGGTCAGGAGGAGTCCCGCAAGGACGGCATCGCCACCATCGAGGCCATCCGCGAACTCAAGCGCCGCCACCCGGACGTCCAGACCACCCTGGGCCTGTCCAACATCTCCTTCGGCCTGAACCCCGCCGCACGGGTCCTGCTGAACTCCGTCTTCCTCGACGAGTGCGTCAAGGCCGGACTGGACTCGGCCATCGTCCACGCCTCGAAGATCCTGCCGATCGCCCGCTTCGACGAGGAGCAGGTCACCACCGCCCTCGACCTGATCCACGACCGCCGCGCCGAGGGCTACGACCCGCTGCAGAAGCTGATGGCCCTCTTCGAGGGCGTCAACACCAAGTCCCTCAAGGCCGGCCGGGCCGAGGAACTCCTCGCCCTGCCGCTGGACGAGCGCCTCCAGCGCCGCATCATCGACGGCGAGAAGAACGGCCTGGAGGCCGACCTCGACGAGGCCCTGCAGAGCCGCCCCGCCCTCGACATCGTCAACGAGACCCTCCTGGAAGGCATGAAGGTCGTCGGCGAGCTCTTCGGCTCCGGCCAGATGCAGCTCCCCTTCGTCCTGCAGTCGGCCGAGGTCATGAAGACCGCCGTGGCCCACCTCGAACCGCACATGGAGAAGTCCGACGCCGAGGGCAAGGGCACGATCGTCCTGGCCACCGTCCGCGGCGACGTCCACGACATCGGCAAGAACCTCGTCGACATCATCCTGTCCAACAACGGCTACAACGTCGTGAACATCGGCATCAAGCAGCCGGTCTCCGCGATCCTCGAAGCCGCGGTCGAGAACAAGGCCGACGTGATCGGCATGTCCGGCCTCCTCGTGAAGTCGACCGTGATCATGAAGGAGAACCTGGAGGAGCTCAACCAGCGCAAGTTGGCGGCCGACTACCCGGTGATCCTCGGCGGCGCCGCCCTCACCCGCGCCTACGTCGAGCAGGACCTCCACGAGATCTACGAGGGCGAGGTCCGCTACGCCCGCGACGCCTTCGAGGGCCTGCGCCTGATGGACGCCCTCGTCGCCGTCAAGCGCGGCGTCCCCGGCGCCAGCCTGCCGGAGCTCAAGCAGCGCCGCGTCGCCAAGCGGGACACGCCCGTCCTGGAGGTGGAGGAGGCCGAGGAGCCCGGCGGCCGCTCCGACACGGCCGTGGACAACCCGGTGCCCACCCCGCCGTTCTGGGGCACCCGCGTGGTCAAGGGCATCCCGCTGAAGGACTACGCGTCCTGGCTGGACGAGGGCGCCCTGTTCAAGGGCCAGTGGGGCCTCAAGCAGGCCCGTGCGGGCGGGGCCACGTACGAGGAGCTCGTCGAGACCGAGGGGCGCCCGCGGCTGCGCGGCCTCCTGGAGCGGCTGCACACCGAGAACCTCCTCGAAGCCGCCGTCGTCTACGGGTACTTCCCCTGCGTGTCCAAGGGCGAGGACCTGATCATCCTGGACGAGCAGGGCAACGAGCGGACCCGCTTCACCTTCCCCCGCCAGCGGCGCGGCCGGCGGCTGTGCCTCGCGGACTTCTTCCGCCCGGAGGAGTCCGGCGAGACGGACGTGGTGGGCCTGCAGGTGGTCACCGTCGGCTCGAAGATCGGCGAGGCCACGGCCAAGCTCTTCGCCTCCGACTCCTACCGCGAGTACCTGGAGCTGCACGGCCTGTCCGTCCAGCTCGCCGAGGCCATGGCCGAGTACTGGCACGCCCGCGTCCGCGCCGAGCTCGGCTTCGGCGGCGAGGACCCGGCGGCGGTCGAGGACATGTTCGACCTGAAGTACCGCGGCGCCCGCTTCTCCCTGGGCTACGGCGCCTGCCCCGACCTGGAGGACCGGGCGAAGATCGCCGACCTCCTCCAGCCGGAGCGGATCGGCGTCCACCTCTCGGAGGAGTTCCAGCTCCACCCGGAGCAGTCGACGGACGCCATCGTGATCCACCACCCCGAAGCGAAGTATTTCAACGCACGCTGACGCGGACCGACGTACACTTGTCGGTCCCATACAGGCCGGTCACCTGTTCCCCGGGGGATAACCCCACGGGAGCGGGTGACCGGCCTTCTCGTCCCCCCAGAGAGGTGTGCCGGATGACCAGCACCGTTCCCGCGCCCGTCACCCGTACAGCCGACGGGCACGCCCTCCAGGCGGTGCTCCTCGACATGGACGGCACCCTCGTGGACACCGAGGGGTTCTGGTGGGAGATCGAGGCCGAGATCTTCGGGGAACTGGGCCACCGGCTGGAGGACTCCTGGCGGGACATCGTCGTCGGCGGCCCCATGAGCCGCAGCGCCTCCTTCCTGATCGAGGCCACCGGCGCGGACATCAGCGTCGGTGAGCTGAGCGTCCTGCTCAACGAGCGCTTCGAGGCGCGGATCGCCGACCAGGTCCCGCTCATGCCGGGCGCCGAGCGGCTGCTGTCCGAACTCGCCCGGCACCACGTGCCCACCGCCCTGGTCTCCGCCTCCCACCGGCGGGTCATCGACCGGGTGCTGCTCACCCTGGGCCGCGAGCGCTTCGCCACCACGGTCGCGGGCGACGAGGTGCTGCGGACCAAGCCGCACCCCGACCCGTACCTGCTGGCCGCCCGCACCCTGGGCGCGCACCCCTCGCGGTGCGCGGTCATCGAGGACACCGCCACCGGGGTGGAGGCGGCCGAGGCCGCGGGCTGCCGGGTCGTGGCCGTGCCCTCCGTCGGCCTGATCGCACCGGCTCCGGGGCGTACGGTCGTCGGCTCGCTGGAGGACGTGGACCTGGCCTTCCTGCGCGCGCTCATCCCCTCGATGAACTGACGGCGGGCGGGGCGGCCGGGCGCAGGGGCCGCCAGGGGGTCGCCCGGGCCGCCGGGCTGCCGGAGCTGCCGGGGGGTCGCCTGGGCGGCCGAGGGGCCGCCACGCACCGGAACACCGCGTACACGCTCCGTACCGAACGGAAGCCGGTGTGATCAAGGTCCCACGGAAGAATCTTCCGCCGACCGCCCCGGAGGCTGAAATTCCATCCTCTCCGGGCCAGTTGTCCCGGGTGACCTTCATCACCCGCCCCGCGCCCCGCGGCCCCGCCCCGGCTCCCCGCCCGGTCCCCTTGTGTCCGCATTGATCAGCTCATGACCGAATCTGCGCCGACCTCTACGTAAACAGCCAGTCCGTTCCCCTCACCGTGCGGTCACAGCCCCGGTCCGGCCGGTTCCAGCCATCCCGCCCCGGGCCACTAATGTCGACGCGGGCACTGCGCCGCACCCTCAGCCGACCGGTCACACACCCCTGTGCCGGAACCGCGTGGACCGATCGTCACAACACCGGCCCGATCGTTCCGCCCCGAACGGGCGACCGCCGCGAAGTGCCCTCCACACCGCTCTACGCACGTGCCGGTCTAGGGAGTACTTCCAGCATGAACCGCAAGACCCTGGTGCTGACGGCCGCGGCCGGACTGCTCACCCCCACGCTGGCCGCCTGCGGCAGCGCAAGCGGCGGAGGAGCAGGATCCGGAGCGATCGTCGTCGGCACCACCGACCGGTTCGAGGCGGCCGACGCCGCCCCCGCACCGTTCGACCCGGCCTACGCCTACGACGCCGGCGCCTGGAACGTGCTGCGCCAGACCGTCCAGACGCTCATGCACACCCCTCGCGGCGGCGGCCAGCCCGTCCCCGAAGCAGCCTCCGACTGCCGCTTCACCGACGCCGGCAACGAGAGCTACCGCTGCACCCTGCGCCCCGGGCTGAAGTTCGCGAGCGGCGACCCGCTCACCGCCAAGGACGTCAAGTTCTCCATCGACCGCATCCTCGCCATCAAGGACGAGAACGGCCCCTCCTCGCTGCTCTCCACCCTCGACACCGTCGAGGCCAAGGGCGCCGACACCGTCGTCTTCCACCTGAAGACCCCCGACGCGACCTTCCCCTCCAAGCTGTCCACGCCCGCCGCCGGCATCGTCAGCGAGAAGAACTACGAGGCCGGCAAGCTCCGCGCGGGCTTCGCCGTGGACGGCTCCGGCCCGTACACCATGAAGGCCGAAGTCAAGGACAACCAGCTGGTCCGGGCCGTCTTCACCAGGAACCCCCACTACAAGGGCGACCTCAAGGTGCAGAACGACAAGGTCGAACTGCGCACGTACGCCGACTCCGCGGCCATGGGCCGGGCGCTCGCCGACGGCTCCCTGCACATGGTCTCCCGCACCCTGTCGCCCGCCCAGATCACCGAGCTCTCCGCCAAGCCCCCCAAGGGCGTCAAGCTGGTCCCGATGCCCGGCCTGGAGATCCGCTACCTCGGCTTCAACACCGACGCCCCGGTCGTCAAGGACAAGGCCGTGCGCCAGGCCCTCGCCGCAGCCGTCGACCGCAACGCCGTCATCTCCAAGGTCTACGGCAAATCCGCCCAGCCGCTCTACTCCCTGGTCCCCACCTCGGTCAACGGGCACGTCAACTCGTTCTTCAACAAGTACGGCGAGGCCAACACCGCCAAGGCGGCCGCCCTGCTGAAGGACGCCGGGATCAAGACCCCGGTCAAGCTGACCCTCCACTACACCAAGGACCACTACGGCGACGGCACGGCCGTGGAGTTCGAGACCCTCAAGACCCAGCTGAACTCCACCCAGCTCTTCGACATCACCGTCCAGGGCAGCGACTGGGCCGACTTCCGCCCCGCCCAGAAGAAGGGCGACTACGCCGCCTACGGGCTCGGCTGGTTCCCCGACTACCCGGACGCCGACAACTTCCTCGCCCCGTTCCTGGAGCAGGACAACTTCCTGGGCACGCCGTACGCCAACAGCGCGGTGCGCACCCGGCTCATCCCCGAGTCCCGGCGGGCGGTCGACCGCAACGGCGCCGTCCCCGCGATCACGGAGATGCAGGACATCGTCGCCGAGGACGTACCCGTCCTGCCCCTGTGGCAGGGCAAGCAGTACGTCGCCGCACGCGACGGGATCACCGGAGTGGAGTGGTCCGTCAACGCCATCTCCGACCTCCAGCTGTGGGAACTCGGCCGAGGTGTCAGCGGCTGAGAGCGGCAGTATCCGGCGGCGGGTGTCGCAGGCCGGCGCAACGATCGAGTGAGACTGTGAAGGACGTTCGCGTGATGAGACGTAACCAGTGGCTGGCGGCCCCGCTCGGCGCAGCCACCGCCGCCGCGCTGCTCAGCGGTTGCGGTTCGACCGATGGCTCCAACGCCGGCAGCGGCAAGGGCGTGGTCATGGGGATATCCGACCGGGTGAAGGCCACCGACCCCGCGTCGGGCTACGACCCCGGCTCCTGGCTGCTGTTCAACAACGTCTTCCAGTCGCTGTTGAGCTTCCCCAAGGGCGGCACCACCCCCGAACCCGACGCCGCACAGACCTGCGCCTTCGAGGGCTCCGACAGCAAGGTGTACAAGTGCACCCTGCGCGGCGGCCTGAAGTTCAGCAACGGCAACAGCCTCACCTCGAAGGACGTCAAGCACTCCTTCGAGCGCACCCTGAAGATCAACGACGACAACGGCCCCGCCGTGATGCTGTCCTCGATCGCAGGCATCGACGCGCCCGACGACAAGACCGTCGTCTTCCGCCTCAAGGCCTCGGACGCGACCTTCCCCAGCAAGATCGCCTCGGGCGCCGGGTCCATCGTCGACCACACCGAGTACCCGGCCGACAAGCTCCGCACCGACGGCAAGGCCTTCGGCTCCGGCGTCTACAAGCTGGACTCCATCAGCGACAAGAGCGCCAGCTTCTCCGTCAACGGCTCCTACAGCGGCCGCGCCAAGCCGAAGAACACCGGCGTGACCATGAAGTTCTTCAACGAGGACCAGGCCGCCCTCAAGAAGGTCCTGGAGAGCGGCGACGTCGACTTCGCCTTCCGCGGCCTCGCCGCCAAGGACATCGCCGGCCTCGCCGACAAGAGCGGCGACCAGAAGGTCGAGGTCGTCCAGGGCACCGGAGCCGAGGTCGAACACCTCGTCTTCAACATGAACGACCCGGTCGCCGGGAAGCTCCCCGTCCGCAAGGCCATCGCCTACCTCGTCGACCGCGAAGCACTGGTCAAGGAGGTCTACAACGGCACCGCGACCTCCCTGTACTCCGTCGTCCCCGCCGGCATCGCCGGGCACACCACGCCGTTCTTCGACCGCTACGGCGGCAGCCCGCAGCCCGACAAGGCGAAGGCCGTCCTGCGCGCGGCCAACATCAAGGACAAGGTCAAGATCACCTTGTACTCGACGCCCTCGCGTTTCGGCCCCTCCACGGACCAGGAATTCCAGCTGATCGCCAAGCAGCTCAACGACAGCGGCCTCTTCGAGGCCGACGTCAAGTCCGTCGAGTTCGAGCAGTACGAGAAGGACATCGAAGCCGGCAAGTACGGCGTCTACGTGAAGGGCTGGGTGCCGGACTACCCCGACGCCGACAACTTCACCCAGCCGTTCTTCGGCCCGGACAACGTCCTGCGCAACAACTACGACAACAAGGAGATCACCGGGACGATCATCCCGGCGACCTCCGCCAAGTCGGACCGCTCCACCGCCAACGCCGACTACCTCCGCCTCCAGGACATCGTCGCCGACGAGGTCCCGCTCCTCCCGCTCTGGCAGAGCAAGCAGTACGCGGTCACCCGCCCCAACGTCACCGGACTCCAGTGGTCCCTGGACGCCTCGACCGTCTTCCGCTTCTGGGAGATCAGCAAGGGCTGACCCGCCGCGGCCGGCCGCGCCCCCCGGAACCCCCCGGGAGACGCGGCCCGCCCCGCCGCCCCACCGCCAGTGCGGTGACCGGAAGGGTCCACCGGGTCGCGGCGCCCGGCACCGCGCCTCGCGGCGTCGTCGGACCACGCGCGTACGACCGGTACGAGACGTGGCCCTCCGCCGTGCGATGCACCGCACCGGACACCGCGACCCGGCACACCTTCCCGGTCACCGCACTAGGGAGCCGCGCCCGGACGGACCAGACCGCTCTCGTACGCGTACACCGCCGCCTGCACCCGGTCCCGCAGGCCCAGCTTCGTCAGCACATGGCCCACATGCGTCTTCACCGTGGTCTCGCTCACGAACAGGTCCGCCGCGACCTCCGCGTTCGACAGGCCCCGCGCCACCAGCTTCAGGACCTCCACCTCCCGCTCGGTCAGCGTCCCCAGCGTGTCCGGGACACTGTCCTGGCCCGACGGCAGGTGCCCGGCGTACTTGTCCAGCAGCCGCCGCGTGATGCTCGGAGCCAGCATCGCCTCGCCCGCCGCGACCACCCGGATCGCCTGCACCAGCTCCGTGGCCGGCGCATCCTTCAACAGGAACCCGCTCGCGCCCGCCCGCAGCGCCTCCACCACGTACTCGTCCAGGTCGAAGGTCGTCAGCACCAGCACCTTCGCCGGGCCGTCCCGCCCCGGACCCGTGATCTGCCGGGTGGCCTCCACCCCGTCCATGCGCGGCATCCGGATGTCCATCAGCACCACATCGGGCTGCAGCGCCCGCACCTGCTCCAGCGCCTGCAGACCGTCCCCGGCCTCCCCGACCACCGCAAGCTCCTCCTCGGCCTCCAGGATCATCCGGAAGCCGGTGCGCAGGAGTGGCTGGTCGTCGACCAGCAGGACGCGGATGGCCACGGGGCCTCCTCTATTCATCGGGACGGCTGTCGGCGGACCCGCCCCATTCTGCCCTGGGCCCGCGATCAGGAATCCGCCGGGCGCACCGCCCCGTCCCCCGCACCCTCCACCGCAGCCTCCGCTTCCGCCTTCGCGACCGCGGCCTCCGCGACCGTGCTCTCCGCCACCGCGGCCTCCGCCACGGCAGCCTCCGCGACCGCGGACGCCGACACCCGCGCAACCGCCGGCCCCGGGTCCGGCTCCGGCGCACGCGGGCCGATCACCAGCGGGTACACCGGGGGAGTGCCCCCGAACTCCGGACACACCGCACGGTGGTCGCACCAACCGCACAGCTTCGTCGGCCGCGGCCGCCACTCACCCGTCTCCGTCGCCCGCGAAATCGCCTCCCACAGCGCATGGAGCTTGCGCTCCACCCGCTCCAGGTCCGCCACCACCGGGTCGTACGTCAGCACGTCCCCGCTGCCCAGGTACACCAGCTGCAGCCGCCGCGGCACCACCTGCCTGAGCCGCCACACCACCAGCGCATAGAACTTCATCTGGAACAGCGCACCCTCGGCGTACTCCGGCCGCGGCGCCTTGCCCGTCTTGTAGTCGACGATCCGCACCTCACCCGTCGGCGCCACATCCACCCGGTCGATGATCCCGCGCAACCGCAGCCCCGACTCCAGCTCCGCCTCCACGAAGAACTCCCGCTCCACCGGCTCCAGCCGCGTCGGGTCCTCCAACGTGAACCACCGGTCCACCAGCGCCTCGGCCTCCGTCAGCCACCGCGCCAGCCCCGCCCCCTCATCCCCCTCCGGGAACAGCTCCGCCAGCTCCGGCCTCGCCTCCAGCAACCGGTCCCACTGCCCCGGAACCAGCGCCCTCGCCGCCGACGCCGTCCGCTCCTGCGCCGGACGGTCGAAAAGCCGCTCCAGCACCGCATGCACCAGCGTCCCCCGCGTCGCCGCCGCACTGGGCTTCTCCGGCAGCTTGTCGATCACCCGGAACCGGTACAGCAGCGGGCACTGCATGAAGTCGCTCGCCCGCGACGGGGACAGCGAAGTGGGCCGCACAGCGCTCGGCACTGCAACGGCATCGGCTGCGCCAGGCACGGCACCGGAGCTCGTCGTCATGCCCAAAACCCTACGACCCGCAGCCGACAGCACGCGCATACCATCGACGTCGAGCACCCTCGCACTGCATGATCGGTGCATCACACCGCGCTACGGCGCCACTGGAACCCCACCGGAACCAGAGCCGCAGCCCACCCGGACCGCACCACAGAACCGGCGGACCCCACCCGCCGGACACGCACCGAACGAAGGACAGCCGTGGCAGACACCGACGAAACCGGCGAGCGCCCGAGCCGGCGCTCCGGCCCGGGCGGCGGACTCCTCATGGGCCGCCCCTTCGGCGTCCCCGTGTACGTGTCGCCCAGCTGGTTCCTCGTCGCCGCCCTCATCACCTGGGTCTTCGGAGACCAGCTCGACCGGGTCCTCCCGGACCTCGGCCCCCTCCGCTACCTCGTCTCCCTCTTCTTCGCCGTGGCCTTCTACGCCTCCGTACTGGTCCACGAACTCGCCCACACCGTCGCCGCACTCCGCTTCAAACTCCCCGTGCGCCGCATCCAGCTCCAGTTCTTCGGCGGCGTCTCCGAGATCGAGAAGGAATCCGAGACCCCCGGCCGCGAATTCGTCCTCGCCGCCGTCGGACCCCTGCTCTCCCTCATCCTCTCCGGCGCCTTCTACCTCGGCATGAACGCCGTCCACCCGGACACCGTCCCCGGCGTGCTCCTCGCCGGGCTGATGGTCTCCAACCTCCTCGTCGCCGCCTTCAACCTCCTGCCCGGCCTCCCCCTCGACGGCGGCCGCATGCTCCGCGCCGTCATCTGGGGCATCACCGGCAAACCCATGACCGGCACCGTCGCCGCCGCCTGGATCGGCCGCGCCCTCGCCGTCGCCGTCCTCCTCGGCCTGCCGCTGCTCACCCACACCGGCGCCGTCGGCCCCGGCGGCATCGAACGCTCCGGCATGGACACCGTCATGGACGCCCTCCTCGCCGCGATCCTCGCCGCGATCATCTGGACCGGCGCCGGCAACAGCCTGCGCATGGCCCGGCTCCGCGAACACCTCCCCGACCTGCGCGCCCGCACCCTCACCCGCCGCGCCATCCCCGTCGAGCACACCACCCCCCTCTCCGAGGCCCTGCGCCGGGCCAACGAAGCCGGCGCCCGCGCCCTCGTCGTCGTCGACGCCGCCGGCGACCCCACCGCCGTCGTCCGCGAGAGCGCCATCGCCTCCGTCCCCGAACACCGCCGCCCCTGGATCGCCGTCAGCACCCTCGCCCAGGACCTCACCGACGGCATGAAGGTTTCAGCGGAGCTCACCGGCGAAGCACTCCTCGACCACCTGCGCACCCACCCCGCCACCGAATACCTCGTCCTCGAAACCAGCGGCGAGATCTACGGCGTCCTGTCCACCCTCGACGTCGAGAAAGCCTTCGTGAAAGCCATGGCACGGCCCCACTCCTGAAGCCAATACACTGGTCACATGTCCGAACCGACCGGTGCCGCCCGCCGACGCGGGCCCTTCGAGGTCGGGGACCAGGTACAGCTCACCGACCCCAAGGGCCGCCACTACACGTTCACGCTCGAAGCAGGGAAGAATTTCCACACCCACAAGGGTTCCTTCCCGCACGACGAGCTGATCGGTGCCCCCGAGGGCAGTGTTGTCCGCACCACGGGCAACGTCGCCTACCTCGCGCTGCGTCCCCTGCTCCCCGACTATGTCCTGTCCATGCCCCGCGGCGCCGCCGTGGTCTACCCCAAGGACGCAGGCCAGATCCTGGCCTTCGCCGACATCTTCCCCGGCGCCCGCGTCGTGGAAGCAGGAGTGGGCTCCGGCTCCCTGAGCAGCTTCCTGCTGCGCGCCATCGGCGACCAGGGCATGCTCCACAGCTACGAGCGCCGCGCGGACTTCGCCGAGATCGCCACCGCCAACGTGGAACGCTACTTCGGCGGCCCCCACCCCGCCTGGCAGCTCACCGTGGGCGACCTCCAGGACAACCTGTCCGACACCGACGTCGACCGCGTGATCCTCGACATGCTCGCCCCCTGGGAATGCCTCGAAGCCGTCTCCAAGGCACTCGTCCCCGGCGGCATCCTCTGCTGCTACGTGGCCACCACCACCCAGCTCTCGCGCACCGTCGAATCCATCCGCGAGTTCGGCTGCTACGCCGAACCGCAGCCCTGGGAATCGATGATCCGCAACTGGCACGTCGAGGGCCTGGCCGTCCGCCCCGACCACCGGATGATCGGCCACACCGGCTTCCTCGTCACGGCCCGCCGCCTCGCGGACGGCGTCGAACCCCCCATGCGCCGCCGCCGCCCCTCCAAGGGCGCCTACGGCGAGGACTACGACGGCCCCGGCAGCGACCGCTCCGCCTGAGCCGCCCGGCCCGCACCCAACACGACGGCGCTGCGGCGCAGTTCCCCCCACCAGCGGGGAACTGCGCCACAGCGCCTTTTCGTTGCCCCACCCGACCGGCACCCGACCGGCACCCGACCGGCACCCGACCGGCACCCGACCGGCACCCGACCGGCACCCGACCGGCACCCGACCGGCACCCGACGCGCAGCCCGACCCGACGCCGGCCACCGGGCAGCGCCACCCGGACCCAGCCGTTCCCCCTCCGTGTGAGGTGTGGCACGATGCTGGCTCCCCGTCACCCTTCACACAGGAGACACCCCGCGTGCCGCACCGCACCGCCGAGCCGTCCCCGGTCCGGGAAGACCTGGCGCACAGCCGCACCAGCCCCCTCCACTGGCTCGCCACGGCCACCGCCATGGCCGCCGTCATCGCCGCCGCAGGACTCTTCCAGCCGGCCACCGGCACCCCCGCCGAAACCGTCGCCGCCGCCGGAGCGCCCGCCGCGGACGACCCCCGCGACACCACCCCCGCTCCCGCCCCCGACGCAGCCGCCGCCACCTACCCCCTGGACTGCCACGGCGCCCCCCACACGGTCACCGCCACCGCCGAAGGCGACCTTGACGCCGACGGCCGCCCCGAGACCGTCGCCGCCGTCCGCTGCGACGCAGGCTCCGGCACCCCGCCCCACGCCCTCTACGTCCTCACCCGCGACCGCGCCCCCGCGGCCGCCCCCCGCCTCGTCGCCACCCTGCTCGACACCGGCCGACAGCAGACCGTGACCGATCTCACCATCCGCGACGGGACCGTCACCGCCCACCTCCTCGGCTACTCCTCACCCGAAGTGCCCCGCTACAGCCCCGACACCAAGCAGCTCGCCAAGTGGCGGTGGAGCGGCGGAAAATTCCGCCAGGAGCTGACGGACTCGACCGCCAGGAGTGTTTGAACGCTCACTCCGCGTCGGGACCGAACACTTCCACCCGGTCCGACACACGCCTCACGTGGATGCAGTCACCCGGGCACTCCTTCGCCGAGTCGACCACGTCCTGGAGCAGCGTGAGAGGAACCGGAGCACTCGCCCCCGCCTCCTGGAGGAGCTCGTCCTCCTCGCTCTTCACATACGCCAGACCATCGATGTCCAGCTCGAACACCTCAGGCGCGTACTGCACGCAGATCCCGTCCCCGGTGCAGAGGTCCTGATCGATCCACACCTCGAGCGGCTCTCCGGACTCGCCGGCACCGCCCGCCGGAGCCTCCTGCTGCACGGTCATATCTCCTGCCGTTCCCTGCGCTGAGTGATCCATCCCGGTCACCACCCGCAGCAAGTCGCGCGGGCCCTGACGGGTGTTGAACTCTTCGACCTTACAACCGGCCGCTTTCCGATGTTGATGGGTGGGTATTTCCTTGGCGTGAGGGAGTACGCAAGGGTGAAGATCGGACACACCCCTACCGTCTTTGTGATCTAGGGGTTTCAATCACCACCAGCCCAGGTAGGGTCAGGAAGCGTCCAGCTCCCCTTGGAGGAGGTGAGGACCGTGGCAGCCCACGACGACGACATCAACCGCGGCATCCGGCCCGGGCGAGGGTCTGAGGACCCCGCCGGCCAGGTTGCCTATCTCGAGCAGGAAATCGCCGTCCTGCGACGTAAGCTCGCCGACTCTCCGCGACACACGAGGATTCTCGAAGAGCGGATCGTCGAGCTGCAGACAAATCTGGCCGGCGTCTCCGCTCAGAACGAACGACTGGCGAATACCCTCCGTGAGGCCCGCGACCAGATCGTGGCCCTCAAGGAAGAAGTCGACCGGCTCGCCCAGCCGCCGGCCGGTTTCGGTGTCTTCCTGCAGTCCAACGAGGACGGCACCGTCGACATCTTCACCGGAGGCCGAAAGCTCCGTGTGAACGTCAGCCCCAGCGTCGAACCGGACGACCTCCGGCGCGGCCAGGAAGTCATGCTCAACGAAGCCCTCAACGTGGTCGAGGCCATGCAGTACGAGCGGGCCGGGGACATCGTCACCCTCAAGGAGATCCTTGAGGACGGCGAGCGCGCCCTGGTGGTCGGGCACACCGACGAGGAAAGGGTGGTGAGGCTCGCCGAGCCGCTCCTGGACATCACCATCCGCCCCGGCGACGCCCTCCTGCTCGAACCCCGCTCCGGCTACGTCTACGAGGTCGTCCCCAAGAGCGAGGTCGAAGAACTCGTCCTCGAAGAGGTCCCGGACATCGACTACGACAAGATCGGCGGCCTGGGCGACCAGATCGAGCTGATCCGCGACGCCGTCGAGCTCCCCTACCTCTACCCCGACCTCTTCAAGGAACACGAACTGCGGCCCCCGAAGGGCATCCTGCTCTACGGCCCGCCCGGCTGCGGCAAGACGCTCATCGCCAAAGCCGTCGCCAACTCCCTTGCCAAGAAGGTCGCCGAGGTCACCGGCCAGCCCGCCGGGAAGTCCTACTTCCTGAACATCAAGGGCCCCGAACTCCTCAACAAGTACGTCGGTGAGACCGAGCGGCACATCCGCCTCGTCTTCCAGCGTGCCCGGGAGAAGGCGAGCGAGGGCACCCCCGTCATCGTCTTCTTCGACGAGATGGAATCCCTCTTCCGCACCCGCGGATCCGGAGTCAGCTCGGACGTGGAGAACACCATCGTCCCGCAGCTCCTCGCCGAGATCGACGGTGTCGAAGGCCTGGAGAACGTCATCGTCATCGGCGCCTCCAACCGCGAAGACATGATCGACCCGGCCATCCTGCGCCCCGGCCGCCTCGACGTGAAGATCAAGATCGAGCGCCCGGACGCCGAAGCCGCGAAGGACATCTTCGCGAAGTACCTCAAGGCCACGCTGCCCCTGCACACGGACGACCTGTCCGAACACCAGGACTCGCGGCCCGGCACCGTCCACAGCATGATCCAGACCGTCGTCGAGCAGATGTACGCCGAAACCGAGGAGAACCGCTTCCTCGAGGTCACGTACGCCAACGGCGACAAGGAAGTCCTCTACTTCAAGGACTTCAACTCGGGCGCCATGATCCAGAACATCGTGGACCGTGCGAAGAAGATGGCCATCAAGGCCTTCCTCGAGCACAACCAGAAGGGCCTGCGCGTCTCCCACCTCCTCCAGGCCTGCGTGGACGAGTTCAAGGAGAACGAAGACCTGCCCAACACCACCAACCCCGACGACTGGGCCCGTATCTCCGGAAAGAAGGGCGAGCGGATCGTATTCATCCGCACCCTCGTCACCGGAAAGCAGGGCGCGGATACCGGACGCTCCATCGACACGGTGGCAAACACCGGTCAGTACCTCTGACGAAGCGGGACGGCTGCGGATGCCCTCCCGGGCATCCGCAGCCGACTGCTTTACCGACTGCATTTCAGCCGGTGACAGCAGCACGTCAATGACTGAAATGATCTCCCCACCAGCGCGTGGTGGTTCTAGGCTCTTCCGTACCGCCTCATCCGCAGTGCGGGGACCGGACACCGCACCGCACACGCACCGGAGCACCAGCGGTACTTGAGCGCCGCCCCGAACGGGAGCGCCGCCGGGCAAGGAGGGCCGCATGACCGTACGGCGAGTAATGGGAATCGAGACGGAGTACGGGATCTCCGTCCCCGGGCACCCGAACGCCAATGCCATGCTCACCTCGTCCCAGATCGTCAACGCCTACGCGGCGGCGATGCACCGGGCGCGACGCGCCCGCTGGGACTTCGAGGAGGAGAACCCGCTGCGGGACGCCCGCGGCTTCGACCTCGCCCGCGAGGCCGCCGACAACAGCCAGCTCACCGACGAGGACATCGGCCTCGCCAACGTGATCCTCACCAACGGCGCCCGGCTCTACGTGGACCACGCCCACCCCGAGTACAGCTCCCCGGAGATCACCAACCCGATGGACGCCGTCCTCTGGGACAAGGCCGGCGAACGGATCATGGCCGAGGCCGCCGTCCGCGCCGCCCAGCTCCCCGGAGCCCAGCCGATCCACCTCTACAAGAACAACACCGACAACAAAGGCGCCTCCTACGGCACGCACGAGAACTACCTGATGAAGCGGGAGACCCCCTTCTCGGACATCGTGCGCCACCTCACCCCCTTCTTCGTCTCCCGCCAGGTCGTCACCGGCGCCGGACGCGTCGGCATCGGACAGGACGGCCGCGAGCACGGCTTCCAGATCAGCCAGCGCGCCGACTACTTCGAGGTCGAGGTGGGCCTCGAAACCACCCTCAAGCGCCCCATCATCAACACCCGCGACGAACCCCACTCCGACGCCGAGAAGTACCGCCGCCTGCACGTGATCATCGGCGACGCCAACCTCTCCGAGACCTCCACCTACCTCAAACTCGGCACCACCGCCCTGGTCCTCTCCATGATCGAAGACGGGTTCATCACCGTCGACCTCGCCGTGGACCAGCCCGTGCGCACCCTCCACCAGGTCTCCCACGACCCGGACCTCCACCACCTCATCACGCTGCGCAGCGGCCGCACGCTGACCGCCGTACAGCTCCAGATGGAGTACTTCGAGCTGGCCAGGAAGTACGTGGACGAGCGGTTCGGCTCCGACGCGGACGACCAGACCAAGGACGTCCTCGCCCGCTGGGAGGACGTGCTGGGCCGGCTGGAGACCGACCCGATGAGCCTGTCGGGGGAGCTGGACTGGATCGCCAAGCGGGAGATCCTCGAGGGCTACCGCAGGCGCGACGGACTCGACTGGGACGCGGCCCGGCTGCACCTGGTGGACCTCCAGTACGCGGACGTCCGCCCCGAGAAGGGCCTCTACAACCGCCTGGTGGCCCGCGGCAAGATGAAGCGGCTCATCACCGAGCCGGACGTGGAACGGGCGCAGAGCAAGCCTCCGGAGGACACCCGGGCCTACTTCCGCGGCCGCTGCCTGGAGCAGTACGCGGACGACGTGGCCGCGGCGTCCTGGGACTCCGTGATCTTCGACCTCCCGGGCCACGACTCCCTCCAGCGGGTCCCCACCCTGGAGCCGCTGCGGGGCACCCGGGCGCACGTCAAGGAGCTCCTGGACCGCTGCCGCACGGCGGAGGACCTGGTCCGGGTTCTTTCGGGGCGCTGAGGGGGCCTGAAAGGGCTCCGGTCCGGGAATCATGGAGACACCGGACTTGTGAAAGTGCGGGGACGAATGTCGGACCCTCCTTGTAGGGTCCGACGTAGGGTCTGATCTTGGGAGATCCCGATCCGGGGTCTCTCTGTGTGAGCGTGCGAACCGAGCGGGGTGAGGTAGACATGGCGACCAAGGACACCGGCGGCGGACAGCAGAAGGCGACGCGCTCGACCGAGGAGGTCGAGGAGGCGGCGGTCGAGGAATCGACCGACCTCAAGGAGCGCCAGGAAAAGCTCTCCGACGACGTCGACTCCGTACTTGACGAGATTGACGATGTCCTGGAGGAGAACGCCGAGGACTTCGTGCGGAGCTTCGTTCAGAAGGGTGGAGAGTGATTTCACCTTCGAATCGAAGGTGAAGCTCTTCGGGGAGGGTGAGTGTCGGAGGATGGGAAGCGCTGCGTGAGATGTGGCGAGACAAAGCCACACAGTGCCTTCGCTTCGAATCGGGCGATGCGCGACGGCTTGCAGGTCTACTGCAGGCCGTGCGTAGCCGACTATCACCAGGAGCGGCAGAAGGCCAAGGGCCGGAATGTGCGTCCACGCGTTCCCGCGCCGGAAGGGCACAAGTATTGCCGCCGGTGCGGTGAGGTCAAACCGCATTCGGCATGGGATCGCAACAAGACGGCGTCGGACGGGTTGTCCACGCGCTGCAAGACCTGTCGTGCGGCGGAGGGACGGGCGAGCCATCTCAAGCGTTCCTATGGCATGACAGAGGCTCAACGTGACGAAATGATTGCAGCTCAAGGCGGGCTTTGCCTGATCTGCCTAAAGGCTCCGGCCGTGCATGTGGATCACTGTCATGCGACGGGTAAGGTCCGAGGCGTACTGTGCTTCAACTGCAACTCGGCCATCGGCAAGTTGGGAGAGGATCCCGACACTCTGCGTCGGGCCATCTCATACCTGGAGGGACACGCGTGGAAGCCAACAATCTTGGCACAGGGCGTCTACCGGCAGCCTTCCTGACGCCGGGGTCGTCGTCCTTCATGGACTTCCTGGGCGCGCACTCGCCCGAGATGCTGCCCGGCAACCGCAGGCTGCCGGAGGGCGTGGTCGAGGCGCCGCACGGGACGACCATCGTGGCCGCGACCTTCCCCGGCGGGGTGGTGCTCGCCGGTGACCGGCGGGCGACCATGGGGAACATGATCGCGCAGCGGGACATCGAGAAGGTGTTCCCGGCCGATGAGTACTCGGCGGTGGGCATTGCCGGTACGGCCGGCCTGGCCGTGGAGATGGTGAAGCTGTTCCAGCTGGAGCTGGAGCACTTCGAGAAGGTGGAGGGGACGACCCTTTCGCTGGAGGGCAAGGCGAACCGGCTGTCGACCATGATCCGGAGCAATCTGGGCATGGCGATGCAGGGTCTGGCCGTGGTTCCGCTGTTCGCGGGGTACGACGAGGCCAAGGAGAAGGGGCGGATCTTCTCCTACGACGTGACCGGCGGCCGCTCGGAGGAGCACGGGTACGCCGCGACCGGTTCGGGTTCGATCTTCGCCCGGGGTTCCATGAAGAAGCTCTACCGTCCCGACCTGACGGAGGAGCAGGCCACCACGCTGGTCGTGCAGGCGCTGTACGACGCCGCGGACGACGATTCGGCGACCGGTGGGCCGGACCTGTACCGCCACATCTACCCGATCGTCACCGTGATCACGGACGAGGGGTTCCGCAGGCTGACCGACGGCCAGTCGCAGGAGCTGGCCCGTACGGTCACCAACCGTCGGCTGGAGCAGCCCGACGGCCCGCGCGCCGCCCTGCTCTGACCATCCGTCGCCCCGTAGGAGCCCAGAAGAAAGGGACGGACAGCCGGTGTCGACTCCGTTCTATGTGTCACCCCAGCAGGCCATGGCCGACCGGGCGGAATATGCCCGCAAGGGCATTGCCCGTGGTCGCAGCCTCGTCGTGCTGCAGTATGCCGACGGCATCGTGTTCGTCGGTGAGAACCCCTCCCGTGCCCTGCACAAGTTCAGCGAGATCTACGACCGGATCGGCTTCGCGGCCGCCGGGAAGTACAACGAGTACGAGAACCTGCGGATCGGCGGTGTGCGCTACGCGGATCTGCGGGGGTACACCTACGACCGCGATGACGTGACGGCCCGTGGGTTGGCGAACGTGTACGCCCAGACGCTGGGCACCATCTTCTCCTCGGCGGGTGAGAAGCCGTACGAGGTGGAGCTGGTGGTCGCCGAGGTCGGTGCCACGGCGGCGGGGGACCAGATCTACCGGCTCCCGCACGACGGGTCGATCGTGGACGAGCACGGCTCGGTCGCGGTCGGCGGGAACGCCGAGCAGATCAGTACCTTCCTGGACCAGCGCCATCAGGACGGGATGACCTTGTCGGAGGCGTTGAAGCTGGCGGTGCAGGCGCTGTCCAGCCAGGCCAACGGTGCGGACAAGGCGATTCCGGCGGATCGGCTGGAGGTGGCGGTGCTGGACCGTACGCGGGCGCAGCAGCGCAAGTTCAAGCGGATCCGGGGCCGGCAGCTGGCGCGGTTGCTGGAGGCGGAGGTGACGGCGGCGGTGCAGGCCGATGCCGTGTCGAACGATGAGGTCGCGGAGGACGAGGGCGAGTAGGCGTCCGTCTGCGGGGAGGGGCCCCGGTCTGCCGTTCGCGGCGGGTCGGGGTCTTTTCGTGTTCAGGGGGTGGTGGCGGGGGCGGGGCCGGTGGAGTCGCGGACGACGAGGTGGACGGGGAGGTCGGGGGCGTTCCAGGGGGCGCCGTCGAGGACGGTGAGGAGGGCGGTCATGCCGTGTTCGCCGACGTGTTCGGCGGGGAGGCGGACGGTGGTGAGTTCGGGTTCGACGGCGGTGGCGAGGGCGAGGTCGTCGAAGCCGGTGACGGAGAGGTCCTCGGGGATGCGCAGGCCGAGGCGGCGGGCGGCTTTGCAGGCGCCGGCGGCGAGGATGTCGTCGTCGCAGACGATGGCGGTGGGGCGGCCCGGGGAGGGGGCGAGGGCGTTCTCGGCGGCTGTCCGGGCGCCGTGGACGGTGAGGGGGGCTCGTACGGTGCGCAGTTCGGCGTGGGGGCTCAGGAGGGCGCTGAGGGCTTCGGCGCGGACGTGGAAGGTCCAGGAGTCGACGGCGGAGGCGAGGTGGAGGAAGCGCCGGTGGCCGTTGCGCAGGAGGTGTTCGGCGACTTGGCGCATGCCGTCGGCCATGGCGAGGTTGACGTGGGCGGCGGCGGTGGTGGAGGTGGGGTCGCTGTCGAGCATGACGAGGGGGAGTGCGTCGCCGCCGAGGGCTTCGAGGGTGTGGGCGGCCATGGAGGAGGCGATGACGCCGTCGAGGGCGGCGCGGGCGGAGGCGAAGGGGTCGCGGGCGGGGCCGGTGCCGTCGGGGGAGGGGTAGAGGACGACGCCGAAGCCGTGGGCGGCGGCGACGCGGGCGGCGCCGGTGTAGACGCGGGCGAAGAATTCGTTGGTGAGGGCGGGGACGACGAGCAGGGCGGTGCGGGTGGAGCCGAGGCGGAGGTTGCGGGCGGCGAGGTTGGGGCGGTAGCCGAGGCCGGCGGCGGTGTCGCGGACGTGTGCGGCGGTGCGTTCGGAGACCCGGCCGCGCCATTTGTCGCCGAGGACGAGGGAGACGGTGGCCTGGGAGACGCCGGCGGCGGTGGCGACGTCGCGGCTGGTGGGTCTCGTCACAGGGGGTGCTCCTGGGGGCGGGGACCGTGGGGGTGGGGGGGTGGGCGGGGTCCGGGGAGGCGGGTGCGGTGTGGACGGGCGCGGTGGGGCCATGGTACGTATGACCTCGTCACGTTATACGTATTACCCGGGCGTGGTCCGGGCAGGAGGAGGCCGACATGGCCGCGGGATATGCGGAGCTGCTGCGGACGCGGCATGCCGCGAGGCTGCTGGCGGGCACGCTGATAGGGCGGCTGCCGAACGGCACGGCGCCGATTGCCATCGTGCTGTTCACCCGGGCCGAGGGGGGCAGCTACAGCCTGGCGGGGGCGCTGGCCGCGGTGTACGGGCTGGCCAATGCGGTCGGCCAGCCGCTGCTGGGCCGGGCGGTGGACCTGTTCGGCCAGCCGCGGGTGCAGCTGCCGGCGGCGGTGGTGTCGGCGCTGGGGATGGTGTGGCTGGCGCTGGCCGGGACGGGTTCTCCGGCTGCCGCGTACGGGGCGGTGGTCGTGGCGGGGCTGTTCACGCCTCCGCTGGAGGGCGGGCTGCGGGCGCTGTGGCCGGGTGTGCTCGGCGGCCGGGAGGAGCGGGTGCATGCGGCGTACGCGCTGGACGCGGTGGCCCAGGAGGTCATGTTCACGGTGGGCCCGCTGCTGGTGACGCTGTTCGTGGCGCTGTGGGATCCGGCGGCGGCCCTGCTGGTGATCAATGCGATCGGGGTGCTGGGTGCGCTGTCGGTCGTGGTCAGCGAGCCCTCGCGGACCTGGCGGTCGGCTCCGCGGGAGGCGCACTGGCTCGGGGCGCTGCGTTCGCGGGGGCTGCTGGCGCTGCTGGGGGCCTTCTTCTTCGTGGGGACGGCGCTGGGGTCCATCACGGTGGCGGGTGTGGCGTACGCGGACGACCACGGCCGTCAGGCGGTGTACGGCTGGCTGATGGCGGCGCTGGGGCTCGGTGCGCTGGTCGGCGGTGTGGTGTACGGGGCCCGGCAGTGGTCCGGGGCGCCCGAGCGCCGGCTGCGGCTGCTGGTGGCGCTGCTGGCGGTCTGCTATCTGCCGCTGATGCTGACGCCGGGTCCGGTGGCGATGACGGGGCTGGCGGCGCTGGCGGGGGTGTTCCTCGCCCCGTCGATCGCGTGCGCGTTCATCGTGGTGGACCGGCATGCCCCGGCGGGCACGGTGACGGAGGCCTTCTCGTGGCTGGTGACCTTCTTCGGGGTGGGTGCGGCGATCGGCACGGCGGCGGCGGGCCCGGCGGTGGAGTGGGGCGGTACGGCGGCGAGCTTCGGTGTGGCGGCCGTCGCGGGGGCGGCGGCGCTGGTGGTCCTGACGGCCACTCAGCGGGTGCTGGCAACTCCCGGGCGCAGCCGGGCGGTGGCGGCCGGGGCCGAGGAGGCGGTGCAGGACCCGGCGGGGACGGCGTCCGGGGTCCCTTCGGCGGGCTGATGGCGGGGGCCGTTCCGTGGGCTGATCGGAACGGCATGGGCGAACCCGGTTTCAGAAGAGGGCAGAAGGCGTAATGTTCAGTCATGGACCGCCGCATTTTCGGGCTGGAGAACGAGTACGGCGTCACGTGCACGTTCAGGGGACAGCGCCGACTGTCTCCTGACGAAGTGGCGCGCTACCTCTTCCGCCGTGTTGTGTCATGGGGCCGCAGCAGCAATGTCTTCCTGCGGAACGGCGCCCGCCTCTACCTCGACGTGGGTTCGCATCCGGAATACGCAACACCCGAATGCGACAACGTGACCGAACTGGTCACGCACGACAAGGCGGGCGAGCGCATTCTCGAAGGCCTGCTCGTCGACGCAGAACGCCGCCTGCACGAGGAGGGAATCGCGGGCGACGTCTATCTCTTCAAGAACAACACCGACTCGGCGGGCAACTCGTACGGCTGCCACGAGAACTATCTGGTGGCCCGGCACGGGGAATTCTCCCGCCTGGCGGACATCCTCATTCCGTTCCTGGTCACGCGGCAGCTGATCTGCGGCGCGGGCAAGGTGCTCCAGACCCCGCGGGGTGCGGTGTACTGCGTCAGCCAGCGGGCGGAGCACATCTGGGAGGGTGTCAGTTCCGCGACGACCCGCTCCCGGCCGATCATCAACACCCGCGACGAGCCGCATGCGGACGCGGAGCGCTACCGGCGGCTGCACGTCATCGTCGGCGATTCGAACATGTCCGAGACGACCATGCTGCTGAAGGTCGGGGCCACCGACCTGGTGCTGCGCATGATCGAGGCGGGCACCGTGATGCGGGACCTGACGCTGGAGAACCCGATCCGGGCGATCCGGGAGGTCAGCCACGACATCACCGGTCAGCGCAAGGTGCGCCTGGCGAGCGGCCGGGAGGCCTCGGCGCTGGAGATCCAGCGGGAGTACTACGACAAGGCGGTGGACTTCGCCGAGCGGCGGGGCATCCGCACGGGCGTGGTGGACCAGGTGCTGGAGCTGTGGGGCCGCACGCTGGACGCGATCGACGCGGAGGACCTCGACCGGATCGGGACCGAGATCGACTGGGTCATGAAGTACCAGCTGATCGAGCGGTACCGCGCCAAGCACAACATGACCATGTCGAATCCGCGGGTGGCGCAGATAGACCTCGCCTACCACGACATCCACCGCCGGCGGGGGCTGTACTACCTGCTGGAGCGCAAGGGGCAGGCGGCGCGGATCTGCAACGACCTCAAGATCTTCGAGGGCAAGTCGGTGCCCCCGCAGACGACGAGGGCGCGGCTGCGCGGCGACTTCATCCGCCGGGCGCAGGAGCAGCGGCGGGACTTCACCGTCGACTGGGTGCACCTGAAGCTGAACGACCAGGCGCAGCGGACCGTGCTGTGCAAGGACCCGTTCCGGTCGGTGGACGACCGGGTGGAGAAGCTGATCGCCGGCATGTGAGAGGGCCGGGTGGCACCGCGCTGACGTCCTGATCTTGGCCAGGGGCCCCGTACGTCTCTCGTACGGGGCCCTGTGCACGGCTTAGAGTGGCGGGCGACCGCCTTGCCGTCTGAGATCTGAGGAACACGTGCGCCGACTTGCCGGCCTGCTTGTCGTACCCCTTCTGCTGCTGTCGACAGCGGCCTGTGGTGACGACGGCGGCTCCGACTCCGCCCAGATGAAGAACGGGGCGCCCGCGATCACCAAGGGTGCCAAGTTCGGGGAGCAGCCCACCCTGTCGAAGGGGAAGGGTGAACCCCCGAAGGAGCTGAAGGTGGTGACCATCAGCGAGGGCGACGGCCCGGCGCTGAAGAAGGGCGACGTCGCCCAGGTCAACTACTACGGCCAGGTGTGGGACGGCAAGGAACCGTTCGACGAGAGCTTCACCAAGGGGAAGCCCTTCGACGTCAACGTGGGTGCCGGCACGGTCATCAAGGGCTGGGACCAGGGCCTGGAGGGCCAGAAGGTCGGCAGTCGCGTCGAGCTGGTGATCCCCCCGGCCCTCGGCTACGGCGAGCAGGGCTCCGGCGAGAAGATCAAGCCGAACGCGACGCTGGTCTTCGTCGTGGACATCGTCAAGGGCACCACGGTCCCGGCCTCGGCCAAGGGCAAGGAGGTCGCCCAGGACAACAAGGACCTGCCCAAGGTCGGTACCAACACGGACGGCAAGGAAGTCTCCGTGACGGTGCCCAAGGACGTCGCCGAGCCGGCGAAGCTGGTGTCGAACTACATCATCGAGGGCGAGGGCGCGCCGGTGAAGGACACCGACAACGTCGTCGTCAAGTTCAACGGCAAGACGTGGAAGGACGACAAGACCTTCGAGAGCACGTACGCCACGGACCAGACGGTCACCTGGCCGATGGACCAGCTCTCGGTCAAGGGGCTGAAGGAGGGCATCGTCGGGAAGAAGGCCGGCAGCCGGATCCTGCTGGTCATCCCGCCGGACATGGGCTTCGGCGACAAGGAGCAGGGCACCATCCCGGCCAAGTCCACGCTGGTCTTCAGCCTCGACATCCTGACAGTGATGTAAGACTGTTCCGGTTGACCCTTTCGTACGCAATGAGGAGCAGTTCCGTGAGCAACGAGCTCAGCAAGCCCGAGATCGACTTCCCCGAGGGCGAGGCCCCCAAGGACCTCGTGGTCGAGGACATCTGGCTGGGCGACGGCGCCGAGGCCAAGAAGGGCGACCGGGTCTCGGTCCACTACGTGGGCGTGGCCTTCTCGACCGGCGAGGAGTTCGACGCCTCCTGGAACCGCGGCTCCGCGCTCCAGTTCCAGCTCGGTGTCGGCCAGGTCATCTCCGGCTGGGACCAGGGCGTCCAGGGCATGAAGGTGGGCGGCCGCCGCAAGCTGGTCATCCCCGCGCACCTCGCCTACGGCGACCGCGGCGCGGGCGGTGCGATCGCCCCGGGCGAGACGCTGATCTTCGTCTGCGACCTGGTCAAGGTCGGCTGATCCGGCTCACCGCGAGCTGTCGAGGGGCCCCCGCCGGTACGGCGGGGGCCCCTCGCTTTTGCCGGGGACGGCCGGGGCGGTACGGTCACGGTCACGGGTCCGTCCCCTTGCGGGGTGCACTGCGCGGGGCGCGGGTGACGGGGCGAAAGATGTGTTCGCGGAGAAGGGCGGAAGGGCGTCGATGGCGATTGCCAAGGCCGAGCGGCTGATGAACTTGGCGCTGTGTCTGCTGGGGACCCGCCGGCCGCTGAGCAAGCGCGAGCTGCGCGGCTCCATCGAGGCCTACATGGAGGCGGGCAACGACGAGTCCTTCAACCGCATGTTCGAGCGGGACAAGGACGATCTGCGTGAACTCGGCCTGGTCATCGAGACGGTGGAGAACCTGGAGGGTGACACCGGGTACCTGGCCCGCCGGGACAGCAACCGGCTGCCGCCCGTGGCCCTCGACGCCGAGGAGGCCGCCGCGCTGGGACTGGCGGCCAAGGTCTGGCAGCAGGCCCGCCTCGCCGGCGCCGCGAACGGCGCGCTGCAGAAGCTGCGTGCGGGCGGGATGCCGGAGGCGGGCGACCTGTACGGGGGCCAGCACAGCGCCATCGAGCCGCGCATCCCGGTCCACGAGGCGGCTTTCGAGCCGCTCATGCTGGCCTGCCGGGACCGCCGGCCGGTGGTCTTCGACTACCGCAAGTCCACCGCCGCCCGGCCCGAGACCCGCCAGGTGGAGCCGTGGGCGCTGGAGTGCTGGCGGGGCCACTGGTACCTGGCCGGGTACGACCGCGACCGCGGGGCGGAGCGGGTGTTCCGGCTGTCCCGCATCACGGGCAAGGTCCGCTCCCGCGCCGCGCAGTACACCGCGCAGGTGCCCGACGTGGTGACGGTGCGGGAGACCGTGGCGAGCTGGGCCGGTGAGAGCGCGGACCGCTCGGCTCTGATCCGGCTGCGCAGCGGGGCGGGCTACCCGCTGCGGGCCAAGGCCACCGCGGTGCGCGAGGGCGGGGACGGCTGGGACGAGCTGGAGATCCCCTACGGGCACGGGCTGGACGCCTGGCTGGTGGAGTTCGGGCCCGACGTCGTGGTGGTGGGGCCGGCCGACCTGCGGGCCGACGTGGTGGACCGGCTGCGGGCCGTCGCCAAGGGCTGACCCGCCGCGCCCGTACCCGTACCGTCCGCGGGGGCTCCGCGCCCCTGCGCACCACCGGCGGCCGCGCTGCCGCGGCGCCGCCGCACGATCCGATGAGCACGCCCTGAGGGGGAGACGTACCAGCATGGCTGCCAACGCCATCGACCAGACCCGCCGGATGCTGTCCCTGGTGACCTACCTGCGCGAGCGCCCCGGGGCGCACGTCGCGGACGTGGCCCGGGCCTTCGGCATCACCGAGGACGAGCTGATCTCGGACCTCGACGTGCTGCCCATGTGCGGGACCAGCTTCCGGGGCGGGGACCTGCTCGACATCGACACCGACGGGGAGCGCATCTGGTGGCGCAACCCCGACGCCTCCGGCGAGTCCACCGCGGAGCCGCTGCGGCTCGCCGCCGACGAGGCGACCGCGCTGCTGGTCGCCGCCCGCGCCGTGGCGACCCTGCCGGGGCTGCGCGAGAGCGACCGGGACGCGCTGCTGCGGGCCACGGCCAAGCTGGAGGCGGCGGCGGGCGAGGCCGCCGGGGCCAGCGCCCGGCTCTCGGTGACCTTCGAGGCCGAGGGCGGGGTCTTCGCGGACGTCGACCGGGCCATCGCGGAGCGCCGCCGACTGTGGCTGCGCTACTACTCCCCGGCGCGGGACGAGCTCACGGAGCGGACGGTGGACCCGATCCGCCTCTTCGCGGTGGGGCACACGTACATGGAGGGGTGGTGCCACCTCTCGGAGGCGCGGCGCACCTTCCGGCTGGACCGGGTCGCGGAGATCCGGCTGCTCGACGAGCGGGCGGAGCCGCCGGCCATCGAGCCGCGGGACCTGTCCGTGGGCCTGGTGCAGCCGGCCGCGGAGGACCCGGAGGTGGTGGTCGAGGTGGGTCCCGGCGGGCGCTGGGTCGCCGAGTACTACCCGCACGACAGCGCCGAGGAGCTGGCCGGCGGGGGCCTGCGGATCACGCTGCGCAGCCCGGACCCGGCTTCGCTGCGCCGGCTGGCGCTGCGGCTGGGCCGGGAGGGACGGATCGTGGCGCCCCTGGAGCTGGCGGACAGTGCGCGCAGCGCCGCCCGCGAGGCGCTCGCGGGGTACGGGGAACAGCTCTGAGGGAGGGGCGGTCCATGTCGCCAACGTCCGGGTCCGTCGCCTTCAAGGCGTCCTGTCCCGAGTGCCGGGCCCGCTTCGAGCTGCCCGCGGGCGCCCTGCGGCTGGCCATCGGGGGCAGCAGACGGGCCACCTTCTACTCCTTCACCTGTCCCGCGTGCGGGGCCGCGGTCCGCAAACCGGCCGGGGAGCGCATCGTGGAGCTGCTGACGGGCGGCGGCGTGAGCACCCTGCGCAGCATCTGAGCCGGCCGGTGGCCTAGGCTCGGGGCATGCTGTGGCCGATGCTCGCAATTGCCCTCGGTTTCCTCGGGGCCGCCGTCCTGTCCGTCCTCGCGCTGCGGGTGTACGTGCAGGTGCAGCGGCTCTCCGGGCAGGTCGCCCTGGCCAGCCGCCGGATCGCGGACGCCTCGGGGGACCTGGAACGGGCCGCCGAGGACCTGGCGCGCGCGGGGCAGGCCGTACGCCCGTAGCCGGGCGGACCCCTCCTGGGGGTGGCCTGTGCGACGGAAAAGCGGTACGAATGCGGGCGTGCGGGGCGCAGGCAACCGGCCCGCAGGTAAGCGGGGGTACCCCGGGGCATTGCCGGGCGTTAACCCCCGGGGGTTACGATCCTTGTCTGAGGCGGTTACCGGATGGGTGTCCGAACTGCCCGGAACCACCACAACCAGCCGTTTCGGTGAGTAAGGAAGTCACACGTTATGGGCAATCTGAAGCCCCTTGAGATCCTTCTGATCATCGCTGTGATCGTGCTGCTGTTCGGTGCCAAGAAGCTCCCCGAGATGGCCCGCTCCCTCGGCAAGTCGGCCCGCATCCTCAAGAGCGAGGCGAAGGCGATGAAGAAGGACGGCGAGGCGGAGGACGCGGCGACCGCGGCCAACGTCACCGACCCGGCCGGCCAGCCCGTCGCCCCGCGCACCATCCAGGCCGCGCCCGGTGACGTGACCAGCTCCCGTCCCGTCAGCGAGCCGAACCGCACCACCCAGGGCTGACTCCTGCCGGACACGCCAGTCATCTGCATCGAGACGAGGGACGTGGGTTGCTCAAGTCTGCCCGCAAGCAGGGGAAGCCAGGACGACAGGCCAAGGACGCCGAAGGGCGCATGCCTCTCGTCGAACACCTGCGCGAACTGCGAAACCGCCTGCTGAAGTCGGTCCTGGCGATCCTCGTGATCACCGTGGTCGCGGCCTTCTTCTACAAGGACCTCATCGACTTCATGCTGAAGCCGATGCTGGACTCCGTCGGCTGCACCGGCGGCGTGGTCTCGCAGCGCAACGGCCGCCCCTGCGCCGACATGACCGTCAACGGCCTCATCGCGCCCTTCTCGATCGCCCTGAAGGTGTCCCTCACCGCCGGCGTGGTGCTGTCCGCGCCGGTGTGGCTCTACCAGCTCTGGGGCTTCACCGCACCGGGCCTGCACAACCACGAGAAGAAGTACGCGTTGAGCTTCGTCGCGCTCGGAGCGCCGCTGTTCGGCGCCGGCGCCGTCCTCGCCTACAAGCTCCTCCCGCAGACCGCCACGATCCTGCTCGAATTCACCCCCGAGCACGCGCGCAACCTGCTCCCGGTCGACGACTACCTCGACCTGATCACGCGCATGGTGATCGTCTTCGGCCTCGCCTTCGAGCTGCCGCTGCTGCTGGTCCTGCTCAACGTCACCGGGGTGCTGAGCGCGAAGCGCCTGGCGAGCTGGTGGCGCGCCATGGTCCTCGGCATCACGGTCTTCGCCGCCTTCGCGACACCCACCGGCGACCCCATGACCATGCTGGCGCTGGCCGCCCCGATCGTGGCCCTGTACTTCGTCGCCCTCGGGTTCTGCCTCATCAACGACCGGCGGCGCAAGCGCAACGACCCGGATGCGGCCCTGGACGACGACGAGGCCGCCCCCCTGGACCTCACCCCGGCGCCGCTCGGCGCCATGGAGCCCGTCGCCGCGCCCGCGGCGCTGCCCGGGCAGGACGACGGCGGACGCCAGCGGATCAACGGCTACGACGACGCCACCTGACGGGTACGCCCGTACCCCGGGCGGCCCGTCCGGCCGGGTGGTGACCGCCCGCCCGCTCGCACAAAAGATCGCGACTGTTGTCAGAGGGGGCGGGTAGGCTCGATCACAAGATGACCGAAGAACTCTCTCCCGCCGAGCGGTACGCCGCTGCCCGGATCCGCGCCGCCGAAGAGGCCACCGCGCTGCACCCCTTCCGCGAGATGTACGCCTTCGATCTGGACCCCTTCCAGATCGAGGCCTGCAAGGCGCTGGAGGCCGGCAAGGGCGTCCTCGTCGCCGCCCCGACCGGCTCGGGCAAGACCATCGTCGGCGAGTTCGCCGTGCACCTCGCGCTCCAGCAGGGCCGCAAGTGCTTCTACACGACGCCCATCAAGGCGCTGTCGAACCAGAAGTACGCCGACCTGGTCAAGCGGTACGGCGCCGACAAGGTCGGCCTGCTCACCGGCGACAACAGCGTCAACTCCGACGCACCGGTGGTCGTGATGACCACCGAGGTGCTGCGCAACATGCTGTACGCGGGCTCGCAGTCCCTGCGCGGCCTCGGGTACGTGGTCATGGACGAGGTGCACTACCTCTCCGACCGGTTCCGCGGAGCCGTCTGGGAGGAAGTGATCATCCACCTCCCCGAGTCGGTGACCCTGGTGTCGCTGTCGGCCACCGTGTCCAACGCGGAGGAGTTCGGCGACTGGCTGGACACCGTGCGCGGCGACACCGAGGTCATCGTCTCCGAGGAGCGGCCCGTACCGCTGTGGCAGCACGTCATGGCCGGCCGGCGGGTCCACGACCTCTTCGAGGAGGGGACCGACCACGGCGGCCGCAGCGCCGCCCGCCGAGAGGTCAACCCGGACCTGCTGCGCATGGCCCGCGAGGAGAACAGCCGGACCTACAGCCCCAAGGACCGGCGCCGCGGCAAGATGGTCCGCGAGGCCGACCGCGAACGCGAACGGCGCTCCCGCGGCCGGATCTGGACCCCCTCCCGGCCCGAGGTAATCGCCCGCCTCGACGGTGACGGACTGCTGCCCGCCATCAACTTCATCTTCAGCCGGGCCGGCTGCGAGGCCGCCGTCCAGCAGTGCCTCTTCGCGGGACTGCGGCTCAACGACGACTCCGCGCGCCTGAAGGTCCGTGAGATCGTCGAGGAGCGCACGGCCTCCATCCCCACCGAGGACCTGCACGTCCTCGGGTACTACGAGTGGCTCGAAGGCCTGGAGCGGGGCATCGCCGCCCACCACGCGGGCATGCTGCCCACCTTCAAGGAGGTCGTGGAGGAGCTCTTCGTCCGCGGCCTGGTCAAGGCCGTCTTCGCCACCGAGACCCTGGCGCTGGGCATCAACATGCCCGCCCGGACGGTCATCCTGGAGAAGCTGGTCAAGTGGAACGGCGAGCAGCACGCCGACATCACCCCCGGGGAGTACACGCAGCTCACCGGCCGGGCCGGACGGCGCGGGATCGACGTCGAGGGCCACGCGGTGGTGCTCTGGCAGCGCGGCATGGACCCGGCGGCCCTCGCGGGGCTGGCGGGCACCCGCACCTATCCGCTGCGCTCCAGCTTCAAGCCCTCCTACAACATGGCCGTCAACCTCGTCAGCCAGTTCGGGCGCCACCGCTCCCGCGAACTGCTGGAGACCTCCTTCGCGCAGTTCCAGGCCGACCGCTCGGTCGTCGGGATCTCCCGGCAGGTGCAGCGCAACGAGGAGGGCCTGGAGGGCTACCAGGAAGGCATGACCTGCCACCTGGGGGACTTCGAGGAGTACGCGCAGCTGCGCCGCGACCTCAAGGACCGCGAGACGGACCTGGCCAAGCAGGGCGCGGCCCAGCGCCGGGCGCAGGCGGCCAGTTCGCTGGAGAAGCTCAAGCCGGGCGACATCATCCACGTGCCGAGCGGCAAGTTCGCCGGACTCGCGCTCGTCCTGGACCCGGGCGTGCCGGCCGGGCGGGTCAACGGGCACCGCGGGCACGAGTACACCGAAGGCCCCCGCCCGCTGGTGCTCACCGCCGAGCGTCAGGTCAAGCGGCTCGCCGCGATCGACTTCCCGGTCCCGGTCGAGGCGCTGGACCGGATGCGGATCCCCAAGACCTTCAACGCCCGCTCCCCGCAGTCCCGTCGGGACCTGGCCTCACAACTGAGGACCAAGGCAGGCGACTTCCGCCCCGGGCGGGCACCCCGCGGGCGGGCCGCCGCAGCCGACGACCGCGAGATCGCCCGGCTGCGCGCCGCGCTGCGGGCACACCCCTGCCACGGCTGCGACGAGCGCGAGGACCACGCCCGCTGGGCGGAGCGCTACCACCGGCTCAAGCGGGACACCCAGGCGCTGGAGCGGCGCATCGAGGGCCGGACGAACACCATCGCCCGGACCTTCGACCGGATCCACGCACTCCTCACCGAGCTGGACTACCTGCGTGAGGATGCCGTCACCGAGCACGGCAAGCGGCTGGCCCGCCTGTACGGCGAGCTCGACCTGCTGGCTTCCGAATGCCTGCGCGCCGGGATCTGGGAGGGCCTGAGCCCGGCCGAACTGGCCGCCTGCGTATCGGCGCTGGTGTTCGAGGCGCGGCAGTCCGACGACGCGGTGGCGCCGAAGGTGCCCGGCGGCGCGGCGAAGGAGGCGCTGGGCGAGATGGTCCGCATCTGGGGCCGCCTCGATGCGCTGGAGGAGGACCACGGCATCAACCAGGCCGAGGGCGTGGGCCAGCGCGAACCCGACCTCGGCTTCGCGTGGGCCGCCTACCAGTGGGCCTGCGACAAGAGCCTGGACGAGGTGCTGCGCGAGGCGGAGATGCCGGCCGGCGACTTCGTGCGCTGGTGCAAGCAGGTCATCGACGTCCTCGGACAGGTCGCTGCGGCGGCCCCGTCGGCCTCCGGCGACAGTGGGAGCACGGTGGCGCGAAATGCCCGTAAGGCCGTGGACGCACTGCTTCGGGGTGTAGTGGCCTACAGCTCGGTCGGCTAGGCGTATTTGGGGCTTCCTCTGAAAGCGGGGCTGGCCTGATCTCATCTCTTGCCATGATCGGTTCGTGCCCGGGCTGTGCGACGATCGGCGCATGAGTGGGGGAGACGAGGGACCGAGACGGGTCGGTCGGCCGCGCGCCGACCGGTTGAGGCCGCCGAGCGGCCGGCCGCCGCGCGAGGAACTCCTGTGCGCGGCGGCCGAGCTGTTCACCGTCCAGGGGTACGCGGCCACCACCACGCGGGCGGTGGCCGAACGGGCCGGAATGCGGCAGGCCACGATGTACCACTACTTCCGCGGCAAGGAGGAACTCCTCGCCGAACTCCTGGAGTCGACGGTCGCGCCCTCACTGCTGCTGGCCCGCCGGCTGCTCGCCGACGCCGGCCGGCCCGCCGCCCGGCGGCTGTGGGAACTGTGCCGCTCCGACGTGCTGCTGCTGTGCGGGGGCCCGTACAACCTGGGAGCGCTGTACCTGCTGCCGGAAGTGGCCGGGGCCCGCTTCGGCCAGTTCCGCCGGATGCGGGCCGAACTCAAGCAGATCTACCGGCAGTTGCTCCACGGCACGGGAGCCGGCGCCGAACTGGCCGAGGACCGCGACGGGCTGGCGCTCCGCAACGACCTGGTGTTCGGCCTGATCGAGGGCGTCATGCTCATCCACCGTGCGGATCCGCAACGACCCGTCGCCGCCTTCGCCGAAGCCACCGCGGACGCCGCCCTGCGCATCGCGGGCTCCCCGGGCCCGACCCGGCCGCACGGGGCCGCTTAGGCCGTTCCGCCGGTCCCCGCCTCCCAGCCGGGGCGGTCGTCCCAGGCCTGCAGGGTGCGCCCGCTCTCGAAGCGGTGGGCGGCGCCGGTGAGCGGGTCGGTAAAGGCCAGGACCCGGGCCAGGAGCTGCAGCGGCCTGCGGTAGTCGTCCGGGGCCGGATCGGTGACCTGCGGGTACACCGGGTCGCCGAGGATCGCCAGGCCCAGCCCGTTCATGTGGACCCGCAGCTGGTGGGTGCGGCCGGTCAGCGGGGTGAGCCGGTAGCGGCCCAGGTCCCCGCGGGTGGCGGTGAGTTCGATCAGGCTTTCGGCGTTCGGTTCGCCGCCCGGGACCTCGGTTGCCGCGATGACCCCGCGCTCCTTCTCGATGCGGCTGCGCACCGTGCGCGGCAGGGCGGTCTGCGGATCGTGCGGCGCGAGGGCCTCGTACTCCTTGTGCACCTCGCGGCGCTGGAAGAGGAGCTGGTAGGCGCCCCGGTCCTGCGGCCTGATGCTGAACATCACCAGCCCCGCGGTCAGCCGGTCCAGCCGGTGCGCCGGGCTGAGCCCGGGCAGGTCCAGCTCCGTCCGGAGCCGGGCCAGGGCGGTCTGGGTGACGTGGCTGCCGCGCGGGGTCGTCGCCAGGAAGTGCGGCTTGTCCACGACCAGGAGGTGCCGGTCGCGGTGCACGATGCGGAGGGGGAAGGGGACGGGCGGTTCGGCCGGCAGGTCCCGGTGGAACCACAGCCAGCCGCCCGGCTCGTACGGGTCCTGGGCGCGCAGGACCCGCCCGCCGGGGCCGAGCACCCGGCCCTGCGCCAGCAGCCGTACGACGGCTCCGGCGCCGGGGCCGCCCGCGTAGTGCGCGGCGAGATAGCTGCCGAGGTCGGCCCAGCGGCCCTCCGGGTCGGCGGGCAGGCGCAGCCGCACCGGATCGATCCCGGCGCGCTGCGGCAGGGGCGGGGGAGGGGCGGGGGCTCTGCGTCTCATCGGGGACAGGCTATGCGGCCGCGGAGCCGGTCACGGCCGGGTGAAGGTGCCCAGGTGGTCGGCGTCCAGGTACTCGACGCGCAGGGTGCCGTCGGCGAAGGTCACCCCGGTGCGGCCGACCGCGTTCTCCCCGCGGGTCTCGAAGCTGAAGGTGCCGCCGTCGTAGTGGGTCAGCGGGAAGCGCTCGGGCCTCGGGCCGAGGGACAGGGTCAGGGCGCCCTCGTCGTCCGCGGTCACGGTGGCCCTGCCGTAGTAGGCGTTGTCGTAGCTGCCGGTGTAGGAGGAGCTGTCCGCAGCGGGCTTCGCTCCGGCCGGGGGGTGGGCGTAGTCGGTGGGGGAGCGTTCCGCGTCCGCCATCTGCGCGTAGAGGGCGGAGGTCAGGCCGAGCCAGTCGGTGCCGGCCCGGCCGTGCTCGGCGACGTCGAAGAAGTCCAGGGCCACCGCGTCGGCAAGGCCCACCGGGGCGCCGTTGGTGAGGACGACGATGCCGAGCTGCTCCAGGGGGAGCATCGTCACGTTGGTGTTGGCGCCCAGTTCGAAGGCCCCGGAGTGGCTCAGGCGCAGCCGGCCGGCGTCGTCGTACGAGACGTTCCAGCCGAGGCCGTAGAAGCCGGTCCGGTTCTGCGGGGGCGTGGGCTGCTGCGAGACGATCTCGGGCAGGTGGGTGCGGGCCAGGGTGTCCGCGGGCACGATCCGCTTGCCGTCGAGGGAGCCGCCGGCGAGCTGGAGGCGCAGCCACCGGGACATGTCGCGGGCGGTGGAGCTGACCCCGCCGGCCGGTGCCTGCGCGTCGGGATCACGGACGAAGCGGGCGCTCCAGGTGCCGTCCGGGTTCTTGACGTGGGTGGCTGCGTGGTCGGGGGCGTCGGCGAAAGCGGAGAACCGGGTGCTGGTGTGCTGCATTCCGGCGGGCCGGAAGAGGGTGTCCTCGGCGAGCTTCTGCCAGCTGGTGCCCTTGGCGCGGGCGACGGCCTCGGCGGCGGCGGTCAGGCCGAAGTTGGTGTAGGCGTAGCTCGCGCGGAACGGGGCGAGGGGCGCCATGCGGAGGTGGTCGAGGATGTACGCCTGGTCGTAGCCGAGGTCCTCCAACAGGTCGCCGGCATGGTCGGGGAGGCCGCTGCGGTGGGAGAACAGGTCGGCGAGGGAGACGTGGCCGGTGACCCAGGGGTCCTTGAGGGCGAAGCCGGGGAGTTGTGCGCGGCGGTCCCACTCCTCGGGGGAGGTGAGGGCGCCGGCCACGACGGTGGAGGACACCGGCTTGGAGAGGGACGCGATCTGGAAGACGGTGTCGGGGCCGACCGGGGCGTCGTCGCCGGTCCTGCGCAGCCCGAAGCCCTTGAGGTGGACGACCTTGTCCCGGTGGACCACGGCCACGGACACCCCCGGGAGGCCGGTGCGGCGCATCATCTCCTGGACCGTCCCGTCGATGCGGG
The DNA here is from genome assembly GCF_046548835.1 of Streptomyces sp. cmx-4-9. Lineage (NCBI taxonomy): Bacteria > Bacillati > Actinomycetota > Actinomycetes > Kitasatosporales > Streptomycetaceae > Streptomyces > Streptomyces sp. cmx-4-9. The sequence goes on from NZ_JAEBEE010000009.1 coordinate 190,387, forward strand.
CGACGGCCCGGTCGACCTGGGCGTCGCTCAGGAGGGGTTTCGGCGGGGGCGGCGGGCTGGGGGCGGCGGCCGCCGCCGTCACCCCCGTCACTGCGGTCAGCAGCAGCGCGGCCCCGGCCGCCGCCGCCGCCCCGCGTGCGCGGAGCGAGGGCATGCGGTCATTGTCCCGCGGAACGGGTGGCCCCGCCTGTTCGCTGCCGCTGGGCTTGGGGGTGGCCGGGCCGGGCCGTTGCCGGGGCCCGCGCCGGGCGGGTATGGCCGGGCCGGGCCGGGCGGTGTGGGCTGGGCGCCGTTGCGGGGCGCTGCCCTGGGGCCCGCGCCTCAATCGCCGGCGGGGCTTTGTGGGGCGGCGGCGCTGCCCTGGGGCCCGCGCCTCAATCGCCGGCGGGGCTTGGTGGGGCGGCGGCTTCGGACGCCCAGTGGGGGTTAGGCGGCGGCGTTGTGGGGCGCTGCCCTGGGGCCCGCGCCTCAATTGCCGGCGGGGCTTGGTGGGGCGGGGGCTTCGGACGCCCAGTGGGGGTCAGGCGGCGGCGTTGTGGGGGAGTTCTTGTTCGGCTTCCACCGTGGCGTTCCAGTCGCGCTTGATCGCGCGCCAGCCCTCGTCCGTCTCGCCCTGGCGCCAGTAGCCCGAGATCGACAGGCGCTCGCGCGGGATGCCGCGGTCCAGTCGCAGGTGGCGGCGGAGTTCCTTGACGAAACCGGCCTCGCCGTGCACGAAGGCCTGGACGTCCGGGGACGGGAACTGCAGGGCGGTGACCGCCTCCACCAGGGCCTCGCCGACCGGGCGGTCGCCGCGGTGGATCCAGAACGGGGTCGTACCGTCGGCCGTGGCGACCTTCAGCTCGTCGGCCGGGCCCTCGACCTCGACGAAGGCCAGCACCTGCGTACCGGCGGGAACGGCCTCCATCGTCGCGGCGATCGCGGGGAGCGCGCTCTCGTCGCCCACCAGGAGGTGCCAGCCCGCCTCCCGGTCGGGGGCGTACGCACCGCCGGGCCCGAGGAAGTGCACCGTCTCACCCGGCTGGACGCGGGCCGCCCAGGGCCCCGCGAGGCCCTCGTCGCCGTGGACGACGAAATCGAGGGTGAGCTCGCGGTGCGCCGGGTCCCAGGCGCGCACGGTGTACGCACGCTGGCGCGGCCACTGCGCGCGGGGGAAGTCGGCGCGGATCTGCTCCAGGTTCCACGGCGAGGGGTAGACGACGCCCTGCGGGGCGAAGAGGAGCTTGACGTAGTGGTCCGTGAACTCGCCCGCGCCGAAGCCCGCCAAACCCTCACCGCCCAGCACGATCCGCACCATGTGCGGCGAAAGCCGCTCGGTACGTACGACGTCGGCGGTGCCGACGGTGCGGGCGCGTCCTTCTGCCACGGTGACTCCCCTGACTCCCCAGAAACTTAGGATTACCTAAGTTAGCACCTCATGGGCGTAGTGCGCTGCTCAGCCGGGACACGGCTCCGCCGAGTCCCCACCGACGGGCGAGGGCTTCCACCAGTTCGGGCTGGGCGGGGGCCGGGGGGAGGGCCGGGTCGAACGGCGGCAGCGGCACGTCCGAGGCCACCTGGACGACCTTGGGGGCCACCGCCAGGTACGGCCGGGACTCGTCGAGCCGCTTGCGCTGGGTGGGGGTCAGCTTCGAGCGCGGGTCGTCGACGGCCGCGATGATCCCGGCGAGGGTGCCGTACGCGTCGAGGAGCTTGGCCGCGGTCTTCTCCCCGATGCCGGGGACCCCCGGCAGGCCGTCGCTCGGGTCGCCGCGCAGCAGCGCCAGGTCCGCGTACCCCGGGCCATCCACCCCGTACTTCTCGCGCAGCCAGGCCTCGTCGGTGACCTGGAGGGTGCCGACGCCCTTGAGGGGGTAGAGCACGCGCCGCCCGCGGGCGTCGTCCACCAGCTGGTACAGGTCCCGGTCGCCCGTCACGATGTCCACCGGGCCGGTGGCGCGGGCGGTGAGGGTGCCGATCACGTCGTCGGCCTCGTAACCCGCCACGCCCACGCGGGCGATGCCGAAGGCGTCCAGCGCCGCCTCGATGATGGGCACCTGCGGGGCGAGGGTGTCCGGGGTCTCCTCCACGTCCGGTCCGGCCTCGCTCTCCTGCGCGACCCGGTGCGCCTTGTAGGAGGGGATCAGCTCCACCCGCCAGTGCGGCCGCCAGTCGGCGTCCATGCACGCCACGAGGTCGTCGGGACGGTGGTCCTGGACCAGCCGTCCGATGAAGTCGAGCAGGCCGCGCACGGCGTTGACCGGGGTGCCGTCGGGGGCCTTCACGGAGTCCGGCACACCGAAGTAGGCCCGGTAGTAGAGGGAGGCGGTGTCCAGGAGCATCAGGCGTCGTGTCGTCACGGCAACGATGATGCCGCACCGCGCTGCGGGCCCGTACGAGGACGGACGTCCCGTCAGGGGGCCGTGCCGGGGACCGCGGACGGGCCCGCGGGCAGCCACGGACGGTGAGCGCGCCCGTACGGCGAGGCACGCCGGGGGCGGACGGGTCCAGCCGTGCACGCGATACGGGGGGCGGTTGCTGCGTAAGGTGCTTACAGCACGCCGATGTGCGACGGACAAGGGGAGGGCAGCCCCGACATGAACGACAGGGACGGCACGGACGGCCCGGGCGGCCCGGACCGCGGGCCCGGCAGGACCAAGGGCGCGGACCGGGACAACGGCCGGGACGCGGGCCGGGACACGGGCCGCGACAAGGACAAGGACGCGAAGGAACCCCTGCGGGTGGGCGTCGCCGTCCGCAAGCGGCGTCGCGCCCTCCACCTGACCCTGGCGGCCGTCTCGGCGCGCAGCGGGCTGTCGGTCCCCTTCCTGAGCCAGATAGAGAACGAGCGGGCACGGCCCAGCATGCGGTCCCTGGAGCGGGTCGCGGACGCGCTGGAGACCACGGCCGTCGAGCTGCTGGCCGCCTCCGACACCGCGCGCACCGTGGACCTCGTACGGGCCGGCGACGAGCCCGGGCTCAGCCCGGTCCCCGGTGTGCGTCCCCTGGTGCGCGGCCACCACCAGCTGCACGCCCTGGAGTTCACCGGGGACCAGGACGCGGGCCGCGAGTACCAGCACCGCAACGACGAGCTGATGTACGTGGTCTCGGGTGCCTGCCAGGTGGAGGCGGAGGGGCGGGCGTACCGGCTGGAGAGCGGGGACGCGCTGTTCCTCTCGGGCGGCGTGCGCCACCGCTGGCGCGCCGTCACCGAGGACACCCGGCTGCTGGTCGTCGCGGTCGGCGAGCACATCCACGCCACCTCCGAGCCGCCCGCGCCCGGACGGTGACCGCCGTACGGCGGGTCGTCTCGCTGGTGCCGTCCCTGACCGAGGCGGTGGCGCAGAGCGCCCCGGGGCTGCTCGTCGGGGTCACCGACTGGTGCACGCACCCCCCGGACCCGGCCGGAGTGCAGCGGATCGGCGGGACGAAGAACCCGGACGTCCGGGGCATCGTGGCACTGCGCCCGGACCTGGTGATCGCCAACGAGGAGGAGAACCGGGCCCCGGACCTCGCGCAGCTGCGCGCCGCCGGGGTGGAGGTGCTGGTCACCGAGGTACGGGACCTCCCACAGGCCCTGCGGGAGCTGGACCGCGTGCTGGTGGGGGCGCTGGGGCTGAAGCGGCCCGGGTGGCTGGCGGACGCGGAGGCGGCCTGGGCCCGGGTGGAGCCCGCCGGGACGCTCACGGCCTTCGTCCCGATCTGGCGCAGGCCCTGGATGGTGCTGGGCCGGGACACCTTCGCGGGGGACCTGCTGGCGCGGCTGGGGGTGCGCAACGCCTACGCCGGCCATGCCGAGCGGTACCCGCGGGTGCCGGTGGAGGAACTGGCGGCGGCCGGCTGCGATCTGGTGGTGCTGCCCGACGAGCCCTACCGGTTCTCCGTCTCCGACGGGCCGGAGGCCTTCCCCGGACTGCCGGCCGCGCTGGTCTCCGGCCGCCACCTGACCTGGTACGGGCCCTCGCTGGTGCAGGCCCCGGCCGTCCTCGCCGAAGCCCTGGAAGCGGCCCGGTGAGCTTTTCCGGCCACCGCACTAGGCATGGCGGCGGGGCGCGGCCAGGAGGCGGCCGGAGCGCAGGCCGCGCAGGGTGTGGGCCGCGCTGAGCAGCCAGGCCGTCAGCAGGGCCAGGAACAGGGCCACGGCCAGCCAGGCGAAAGCGGTCAGGCCGGTGTGGCGGGCCAGCCCCGCGGCTCCGGTGACGCAGGTCCCCACCGGGAAGGTCAGCGCCCACCAGGTCATCGCGAAGCCCATGCCCTGCCGGGCCGCGCGGATCAGCAGGGCGGCGGCCAAGGCCAGCCACAGCAGGGCGAAGCCCATGACGGGCACCCCGTAGACCACGGCGAAGGCGCCGAGCGCGTCCGCGTACGGGCCGTCGACGGCGACCGGCGCCACGTCGGCCAGCTGGTTCACGGCGGTGGTGGACTGCCCGAGGGGGCCGAGGACGAGGAAGAGGGTCGGGGTGAGGGCCAGGGGGAGCGGGCCGCTCACGAGCAGCCGGCCGAAGACCAGGGGCAGCATGAGGAGCGTGGCCAGCAGACTGAGGCCGAACAGGGCGTGGCAGGCGAGCAGCAGTGCCTCGCGGGGCAGGCCCGCGGGCAGGTGGGGTACCAGCAGCGGGCCCACGGCGGCGGAGACCATCGGGGCCACCAGCGGGAGCAGCCAGACGGGGGTGGCCTGCTGCGCCTCGACCCTGTGCCGGACGACCATCAGGTACGGCACCGCCACGGCCGTGACCAGGCCGATCGCGGTGCCGGCGGTGAACAGCACGGTGTCCGCGACGACGGCGGGGCCGGTCCCGATCAGGTCCTTGCCGACGATCAGGGTGCCGCCGCCGACGGCCAGCAGGGCCATCGGCAGACAGCCGTGGAAGGGGGCGACCGCCGGGTCGAGCAGATGGGCGCGGGCCTGGTCGCGGTGGTGGATCCAGTGGCCGGCCCGGGCGGCGAGCACGGCGGCGAGGGCCAGCGCCGACAGCGCCCAGACGATCTGGCAGGCCACGCGCTGTCCGGGGAGCTGGTACGGGAGGGTCGCGCCCGCGTTCGCGATGATCGCCGTGCCCATGACGGGGGCGTACCAGTTGGGGCCCAAGTGCCGCAGCGCCGGTGCCTTGTGGGCTCCGAACGCGGGCCGGGCGAGGGTGCGGGGTCGCACGAGGGTGGTGGCCATGGCCTCAGCGTCGTACCGGCCGACCGGAGGCGGCAGAGGTCATCTTCCTATGAGGCCATAAACTGCTGTTATGGGTGATGAGGAGTGGGTTCCGCTGGCACACCGGGTACCGGACCTGGGCGCGCTGGAGCTGCTGCTCGCGGTGGCCCGCATCGGCAGCCTGAGCGGCGCGGCGCGGCGGCTGGGCATCACCCAGCCCGCGGCGAGCAGCCGGATCCGGGCCATGGAGGCCCGGCTGGGCGTCGCCCTCGTGGACCGCTCGCCCCGCGGGTCCACGCTGACGGCCGAGGGCGCCCTGGTCACGGACTGGGCCCGGCAGGTGGTGGAGGCGGCGGAGGCCTTCGACGCGGGGGCGCAGGCGCTGCGCGGCCGGCGGGACTCGCGGCTGCGGGTGGCGGCCAGCATGACCATCGCGGAGTACCTGCTGCCCGGCTGGCTGATCGCCCTGCGCGGGCAGCGCCCGGACACCGCGGTGTCCCTGTACGCCGGGAACTCCTCGGAGGTTGCGCAACGGGTGCTGGCGCACGAGGCCGACCTCGGCTTCGTGGAGGGGCTGACCGTGCCGGAGGGGCTGGACTCGGCGGTCATCGCGCAGGACCGGCTGGTCGTGGCCGTGGCTCCGGGGCACGCCTGGGCGCGCCGCTCGCGCGGCGTGGCCACGGCGGAACTGGCGGCGACCCCGCTGATCCTGCGCGAGCGCGGCTCGGGCACCCGCCAGGTGCTGGACGCGGCGCTGGCCGGCAGCGGCGGCCTGGCCCGGCCGCTGCTCGAACTCGCCTCCACCACTGCCGTGAAGGCGGCCGCGCTGAGCGGCGCCGGGCCCTGCGTGCTGTCGGAACTGGCCGTCGGGGACGAGGTGGCGGCGCGCCGGCTGGTGGCCGTGCCGGTGGCAGGGGCCGCCCTGGGCCGGGCCCTGCGGGCCGTGTGGCCGACGGGGTCCCGCCCGGCCGGCCCGGCGCGCGACCTGCTGTCGCTGACCCGGGGGCGCCGGCCCCAGCCGTGAGCTGCGCTCAGTGCACCCGCGCCGAGGTGCGGGCCGCGGCCGCGTCGACCAGGGCGGCCATGACCCGGGTGTCCTCGTCCCGTTCGGGGTGCCACTGCACGCCCAGGACCCACCGTGCAGGATCGGTGAGCTCGACGGCCTCCACCGTGCCGTCGGCCGCGTGGGCCGAGGCGGCCAGGCCCCGGCCCAGCCGGTCCACGGCCTGGTGGTGGTAGGCGGGCACCTGCGCCTCCTCCGGGACCAGCTCCGCGTACCGGGTGCCGGCCACGGGGCGGACCGGGTGCCGGGACATGACCCCCGGGGTGTGCAGGTGCCCCTCCAGGTGCTGGATCAGGGTGCCGCCGAGGACCACGTTCAGGGCCTGCATGCCCCGGCAGACCCCGAGCAGCGGCAGTCCGGCGTCCAGGGCCGCGGTGATCAGGGCCAGCTCCCAGTGGTCGCGGACGGTGGCGGGGGGCCCGGTGCGGGGGTCGCGGGCGGCGCCATAGTGCACCGGGTCCACGTCCGGGCCGCCCGCCACGACCAGTCCGTCCATCCGGCTCAGCACCTCCGCCGCCGTACCGGGGTCGTCCGGCGGGAGCAGTACGGCCGTGCCGCCCGCCGCCTGGACGAGCCGGTAGTACCCGGCCGGGACGAGGGCCGCCGGGAGGTCCCACACGCCGTAGCGGGTGGACTCCTCCACGTAGGTGCTGATGCCGATGAGCGGCCTGGGCACGATCGCTACCTCCAGGACGGTGGGGGGTGGGGCCGGGCGCGGGTGGGACCTCAGTCCCGCGAGAGCTCCGCCTCGGCTTCGGCGAGGGCGGCGAACTCCTCCTCGGGCGCGGAGGCCACGAGGTGGTGCCGACTGTAGAAGGCGAAGTAGGCGAGGGCGACCGCGTACACGGCCAGGGCGATGAACGCCGCGTCCTTGTCCACCAGGAAGGTGGCGACCAGTGCCGACAGGGCGAGGACGAGGGCCGCCGAGGAGGTCAGGATGCCGCCGGGGGTGCGGTACGGGCGCTCCAGGCCCGGTTCCCGGCGCCGCAGCACGATGTGCGAGAGGGCCATCAGCGCGTAGGAGATCGTCGCACCGAACACCGCGATGTTGAGCATCCGCGCGCCGTCACCGGTGGCCGCCGCGAGGGCGAAGCCGATCGCGCCGGGGATGACGAGGCCGAGGTAGGGGGCCTTGCGCCGGGAGGTCAGGGACAGGAAGCGCGGCAGGTACCCGGCCCGGGAGAGGGCGAAGAGCTGGCGGGAGCCGGCGTAGATGAGCGAGAAGAAGGAGGCCACCAGGCCGGCGAGGCCCGCGTAGTTGACGAACCGGCTGAGCGCGGTCGGGCCGCCGTCCCCCTCCAGGGCCACGACCAGCGGGTTCCCGGCCGCCTTGACGGCGTCCGCGCCCTGCGCCCCGGTCGCCGCGAAGAAGGTGACCAGGGCCAGCAGGGCGAGGATGCCCATGGAGAGGGAGAGTGCCTTGGGCATGGACCGGACGGGGTCCTTGGCCTCCTCCGCGGCCAGCGGGACGCCCTCGACGCCGAGGAAGAACCACATGCCGAAGGGGAAGGCGGCCCAGATGCCCAGGACGCCCAGCGGGAGCCAGGAGGTGGAGCCGAAGGCCGCCGTGTCGACGGGGATGTCGTTGAGGGCGTCGGCGTCGAACTCGGTGAAGGCGCCGACCGCGAAGATCAGCAGGGCGGCCACGGCGATGGCGGTCACCACGAGACTGAAGCGCAGGGCCTCGCCGACACCCCAGAGGTGGACCCCGATGAAGATCACGAAGCAGCCGAGGTAGACGGGCCAGCCGGAGGTCAGGCCGAAGAGGCCGAGGGACTCGACGTAGTCGCCGATGAAGATGACGATCGCGGCCGGGGCCAGGATGTACTCGATGAGGATGGCGGTACCGGTGAGGAATCCGCCCCAGGGGCCGAGCGCCCGCCGGGCGAATCCGTAGCCGCCGCCCGCCGTCGGCAGGATGGTGGAGAGCTCCGCCAGGGAGAAGACCAGGCAGGCGTACATCGCGCCCATCAGGACGGTGGCGATCGCGAGACCGCCGAAGCCGCCCTTGTCGAGGCCGACGTTCCAGCCGGAGAAGTCCCCGGAGACGACGTAGGCGACGCCGAGGCCGGTGAGCAGCAGCCAGCCGGCGCTGCCCCGGCGGAGCGTGCGGCGGGCGTGGTAGTCCTCGTCGGCGCCCTCGGGGGATGCGGGGGGTGCGGGCACGGCTGTCAGCCGTGCCTCGATGTCGTCGGCCATCGTGCGCTCCTGCCTCAGGGCGGTCAGCAAAGGTTGTGGGGCGTACCTTTGCCGCAGTGGAGCGGAGTGCGCAAGACCTCTGCAGGGAAGCGGGCCGCCGCCGGCCCCCCGGCGGCGGGGGCTTCCCGTCGGCCTGCCCGGCCGCTCACGCCAGGAAACCCCGCAGCAGCGCGGCCGTGCCGCAGCAGTGCTCGCGCATCGTCTCCCGCGCCCGGGCCGCGTCCCGTCCGCGCACCGCCTCCACCACCGCGGTGTGCTGCTGCTGCGAGTGCTCCAGGTTGCGCACCAGCAGCGGGATGCAGTCCAGCAGGTCGTTGACGGTGGCTCGGACGGCCGCGTACTGGGCCGTCAGGGTGGCGGAGCCGGCCAGTTCGCACAGCGCGAGGTGGAAGAGGGTGTCCTGGCGGCGGTAGTCGGCGAGCGGGGCGTCATGCGTGGCGGCCAGCGCGCGGTGCAGCCGCGCGGCGCCCTCCCCGGTCAGCCCCTGGGAGGCGCAGAGCCCGGCCGCTCCCACCTCCAGCACCTCGCGGAACCGCAGCACGTCCTCGATGTCCACCCCGGCGACACGCCGGCGCAGCTCCTCCTCGACGCCGCCCGCCGGGGTGTCGGCGCGGGGCAGGACGAACGTTCCGCCGTACCGCCCGCGCCGGGACTCCACCAGGCCCTGGTCCTGCAGGACCTTGAGCACCTCGCGCAGGGTGACCCGGCTGATCCCCATTCGCTCGGCCAACTCCCGCTCGGGCGGCAGCCGTTCCCCGCCCGGCACCAGCCCCAGCCGGACCACCTGGAGGATCTGCTCCAGGGCCTCCTCGAAACCGTTGCCCGCCCGCACCTGACGCAGTACCGGATTCAGCCGTGCGACGGCGTCGCCTTCGCTCGCCGTATCGGTCATCTGGGCCCCTCCCCTTCCCAAGCAATGGTTCTGTTCAATACCTTAGGCCTCCTCGGCTCACCGAAGGAGAGATTCCCGTGGTAGACCGCAAGCCGCCGCTGGCGATCGAGGAGCTCCGCGCCCTCGTCGCCGCCGGCGAGATCGACACCGTCGTCCTGGCCTTCCCCGACATGCAGGGCCGCCTCCAGGGCAAGCGGTTCGCCGCACCGTTCTTCCTCGACGAGGTCCTGGAGCACGGCACCGAGGGGTGCAATTACCTGCTCGCCGTCGACACCGACATGAACACGGTGGACGGGTACGAGATGTCCTCCTGGGACCGGGGCTACGGCGACTTCGCCCTGCACCCCGACACCGCCACCCTGCGCCGCATCCCCTGGAACCCCGGCAGCGCCTTCCTCCTCGCCGATCTCGCCTGGAACGACGGCTCGCCCGTCGTCGCCGCGCCCCGGCAGATCCTGCGCCGCCAGCTGGAGCGCCTCGCCGGGCACGGGTACACCGCGATGGCGGGCACCGAGCTGGAGTTCATGGTCTTCCAGGACACCTACGAGCAGGCCTGGAACTCCGGCTACCGCGACCTGACGCCCGCCAACCAGTACAACATCGACTACTCCGTCCTCGGGACCGGCCGCATCGAGCCCCTGCTGCGCCGGATCCGCACCGAGATGCAGGCCGCGGGGCTGGTCGTCGAGTCGGCCAAGGGCGAGTGCAACCTCGGCCAGCACGAGATCGCCTTCCGCTACGACGAGGCGCTCACCACCTGCGACCAGCACGCCGTCTACAAGACGGGGGCCAAGGAGATCGCCGCCCAGGAAGGCGTCTCGCTCACCTTCATGGCCAAGTACGACGAGCGCGAGGGCAACTCCTGCCACATCCACCTCTCCCTGGCTGACGCCGACGGGCGCAATGCGATGGCCGGTGACGGCCCGGGCGGCATGTCACCGGTGATGCGGCACTTCCTGGCGGGTCAGCTGGCCGCGCTGCGCGACTTCTCCCTTCTCTACGCCCCCAACATCAATTCGTACAAGCGCTTCCGACCCGGATCCTTCGCCCCGACGGCCGTCGCCTGGGGCGTGGACAACCGGACCTGCGCCCTGCGGGTGGTCGGCCACGGCCGGTCCATGCGCTTCGAGAACCGCCTCCCCGGCGGCGACGTCAACCCCTACCTCGCCGTCGCCGGACTGGTCGCGGCCGGACTGCACGGGATCGAAAGCGAACTGGAGCTGCCCGAGGCCTGCGCGGGCAACGCCTACGCGGGCGCCTACGCGCACGTCCCCACCACCCTGCGCGAGGCCGCCGAGCTCTGGGAGAACAGCGAGATCGCCAAGGCCGCGTTCGGCCCCGAAGTCGTCGCCCACTACCGGAACATGGCCCGCGTGGAACTCGACGCCTACGACTCCGCGGTCACCGACTGGGAACTGCGCCGCTCCTTCGAACGGCTCTGAGCCCACCCGAAGCGGCGCCCCGCCGAACCCGAACCCCCGCCGAACCCGCACCCCCACCCGCACCGAACCTGTGAGAGGCACCACGTGTCCGATGTGCTGGAAGTCCTGAATCCGGCCACCGAGGAAACCGTCGCCCTCGTCCCGGCCGCCACACGGGACGACGTCGACGCCGCGGTCGCCCGGGCCGCCGCCGCGCAGCGCGGCTGGGCCGCCGCGGCCCCCGCCGACCGGGCGCGGCTGCTGCGCCGCTTCGCCGCGGTCGTCGACGGGCACGTCGAGGAGCTCGCCCGGCTGGAGGTCCGGGAGGCCGGCCACACCATCGGCAACGCCCGCTGGGAAGCGGGCAACGTACGCGACCTGCTCGACTTCGCCGCCGGGGGAGTCGAGCGGCTCTCCGGCCGCCAGATCCCCGTCGCGGGCGGCATCGACGTCACCTTCCTCGAACCGCTCGGCGTCATCGGCGTGATCGCCCCCTGGAACTTCCCCCTGCCGATCGCCGCCTGGGGACTGGCCCCGGCGCTCGCCGCGGGCAACGCCGTCCTCCTCAAGCCCGCCGAGACCACCCCCCTGACCGCCCTGCGCCTCGCCGAACTCGCCCTCGAAGCGGGGCTCCCCGAGCACCTCTTCCAGGTGCTCCCCGGCCGCGGGACGGTGGCCGGCGACGCACTCGTCGAGCACCCGGGCGTGGCCAAGATCGTCTTCACCGGCTCCACCGGGGTCGGCAAGCAGATCATGGCCAAGTGCGCGGACCGGGTGAAGCGGGTCACCCTCGAACTCGGCGGCAAGAGCCCCAACATCGTCTTCGCGGACGCGGACCTGGAGGCGGCCGCCGCGGCCGCCCCCATGTCCTTCCTCGACAACACCGGGCAGGACTGCTGCGCCCGCACCCGGATCCTCGTCCAGCGCCAGGTCCACGACCGCTTCCTCGAACTGCTCGCCCCGCGCATCGAGGACGTGGTCGTCGGGGACCCGGCCGACGAGCGGACCCAGATGGGCCCGCTCATCTCCCGCGCCCAGCTGGACCGCGTACGGTCCTACGTCACCGACGACCTCAAGGCGGTCCGCGGCACCGCCCCGCAGGGCCCCGGCTTCTGGTACCCGCCGACCCTCGTCACGGACGTGGACCCCGCCGCGCCCGTCGCCGCCGAGGAGGTCTTCGGACCCGTCGCCGTCGTCCTGCCCTTCGAGGACGAGGAGGACGCCGTACGCCTGGCCAACGCGACCGCCTACGGGCTCTCCGGCTCGCTCTGGACCCGCGACATCGGCCGCGCCCTGCGCGTCTCGCGCGCCGTCGCCGCCGGCAACCTGTCGGTCAACTCCCACAGCAGCGTCCGCTACAGCACCCCCTTCGGCGGCTACAAGCAGTCCGGACTCGGCCGCGAACTCGGACCCGACGCCCTCACCGCTTTCACCGAGACCAAGAACGTCTTCATCAGCACGGAGGCCTGAACCCACATGACCGACCGCACCGAAGAGATCGTCTGCCGCCGCCTGGGCGGCCGCACCGCCGTCATCACCGGAGCCGGCAGCGGCATCGGCCTCGCCACCGCCCGCCGGCTCGCCTCCGAGGGCGCCCGGGTGGTCTGCGCGGACATCGACGAGAGGGCCGGCAAGGCCGCCGCGGATGAGGTCGGCGGCCTCTTCGTCCAAGTGGACGTCACCGACCAGGAGCAGGTCGAGGCCCTGTTCAAGACGGCCTACGACACCTACGGATCCGTCGACATCGCCTTCAACAACGCGGGCATCTCACCCCCGGACGACGACTCGATCCTCACCACCGGACTCGACGCCTGGCGCCGCGTCCAGGACGTCAACCTCACCTCCGTCTACCTCTGCTGCAAGGCGGCCCTGCCCTACATGCAGCGCCAGGGCCGCGGCTCCATCATCAACACCGCGTCCTTCGTGGCGGTCATGGGCGCCGCCACCTCCCAGATCTCCTACACCGCCTCCAAGGGCGGGGTCCTGGCCATGTCCCGCGAGCTGGGCGTGCAGTTCGCCCGCGAGGGCATCCGGGTGAACGCCCTGTGCCCCGGCCCCGTCAACACCCCGCTCCTTCAGGAGCTGTTCGCCAAGGACCCCGAGCGCGCCGCCCGCCGGCTCGTGCACATCCCGCTGGGCCGGTTCGCCGAGCCCACCGAGATCGCCGCGGCCGTCGCCTTCCTCGCCAGCGACGACTCCTCCTTCATCAACGCCACCGACTTCCTCGTCGACGGCGGCATCTCGGGCGCGTACGTGACCCCGCTGTAAGCCCGAGCCGCCGAGCCCGCCGGCCGGTCCGCCACGGCCGTGACGGCCCCGGCCGGGCGGACCCCGGCTCCCGGGCGACCGGAGCGGTCACAGGAAGGTGCGGCCCTCGCCCCGGTACGTCGGGGCGGTGGCCGTCACCCGGTCGTCCTGCACCAGGTGCAGCGTGTCGAAGCGCTCGCACAGTTCGCCCGCCTTGGCGTGCCGGAACCAGACCCGGTCGCCGATCAGCAGGTCGTCGGCCGGGCTCCCCAGCAGCGGGGTCTGCACCTCGCCCGCCCCCTCCTGGGCGTCGTAGCGCAAGCCCGGCGGCAGGTGGGGCACCGGCAGGCGGTCCGCCCCCGGGGCGCCGGAGGCCGGATAGCCCCCGCCGAGCACGGTCACCACACCGACCCCGGGACGCCGGACCACGGGCTGCGCGAACAGCGCGGCCGGACGGCCCCGGAAGGACGTGTAGTGGTCGAACAGCCGCGGCACGTACAGCCCGGACCCGGCGGCGATCTCCGTGACCGCGTCCTCCGCGGCCGTCTGCTGGACGCTGCCCGTCCCCCCGCCGTTGACGAACTCCAGGTCCGGCACCACCGCGCGCACCGCCCGCACCGCCTCCGCACGGCGGGCCGCCAGCTCCCTGCGGGCCGCGGCCTGCATGAGCCGGATCGCCCGGGACCGCAGCGGCCGCCCGGCCGGCGCGTCCCCGACCCCCGCGACATGGCCCTCGTACCCCATCACGCCCACCACCCGGAAGCCCGGCCGGGCCGCGACCGCACGCGCCAGCGCCGCCAGTTGGGCGGGCTCGCGCAGCGGGGAGCGCCGGGCCCCGACCCGGACCCGCCCGCCCAGCAGGTGCAGCGCCGTGTCCAGCTCCAGGCAGACCCGGATCTCCTGGGTGCCGCCGTCCCGGGAGCGGTCGACGAGTTCCAGCTGCGCCGGGTCGTCGACCATGACGGTGACCGCCGCCGCCAGCTTGGGATCCGCGGCGAGTTCGGCGAAACCCGCCCGGTCCGCGGACGGATAGGCCAGCAGGACGTCCTCGAAGCCGGAGCGGGCCAGCCACAGCGACTCGGCCAGGGTGTACGACATGATCCCGGCGAACCCCGGCCGTGCCAGCACCCGTTCGAGGAGCGCCCGGCAGCGGACGGACTTGCTCGCGACGCGTACGGGCTTCCCGCCGGCCCGGCGCACCAGGTCGTCGGCATTGGCGTCGAACGCGTCGAGGTCCACAATGGCCAGCGGCGCGTCGAGGTGCGCGGTCGCCCGGTCGTACCGGGCACGGTCGGCGGCGGGGGAATTCATGGGCGCAGCTTGCCAGACCGCTCTACCCGTGGGTAGGGGTCACGGCCCGGCCCTGCGGGTCCGGCCCGGGCCCGCGCGGCCGTAGAGTACGACCAGGCAGCCGTACGGATCGGGGGGCGGAGCCGCCGGATGACCACGTCGACACCGCGGACCGCGGTCCTCGGGGACCCCGGCCCGCCGCCGCCCCCGCACCCGGCCCCGCGCCGCCGCCCGGGCCGGGTCCTCGCCACCGTGCTGTGCGCCCTGCTCGGCGCCGGCCTGACCGGCGGGGCCGCGCTCACCGGCTGGGCCGAACACCGCGCCGCGAACCGCCCGCCCACGGCCGACGCCCTCTACCGCAAGGCCGGATCGCTGTGGCGTTCCGCCCCGGTCGACCGCCTCTTCCCGCCCGTGCTGTCCGGACCCTCGGCGGGGCCCGGGTCCGCGGACCGGACCTGGACCCGGACCGCCCTCGCCCCCGACGCGGACTGCCCGGCCGCACTGGCCGCCGACTGGCAGGCCCTGCTGGCCGCCACCGGCTGCACGCGCGTCCTGCGCGCCACCTACACCGACGCCACCCGCAGCTCCCTGATCACCGTCGGCATGGTCTTCACGCCCGCCGACGCCCCCGCGATGGCCGCGCTCACCGGCCGCCTCACCGCGCCCCCCGGCTACGGGTTCACCGACGCCCAGCGCGCCGCCTGGGACGCAGCGGTGCTCCCCGAGGCCCCCGTCGTCGTCTACGCCGTCTCCTCCTTCGCCGACGGCCGCCCCCTGGACGCCCCCCGCCCCGCCGAGGACGTGATGAAGAAGGACGCCACCGGAGCCGTCGCCCAGGCGGGCCTCGGCCACGAGGCCAAAGCCGTCGCCGACCGGATACGGCTCGCCCTGCGCACCCTGGCCGTTCCGCCGACGCCCGGACCCTCCGCCACGACCGCTGCCACGACCTCCGCCACGACCGCCGCCGCGACCGCCGCCAAGACCGCCGCCAAGACCTCCGCCACGGCCTCCGCCACGGCCTCCGCCACGGCCTCCGCCGCGACCTCCGCCACGACCGCCCCGGAGTCCTCCCGATGAGCCGTGCCCGGGCGGCCGCCGCCCTCGCGCTCGCCGTCCTGCTCGCCGGCGCGGCCGCGCCCCCCGCCGCCGCCGACACCATCCGGGACCGCCAGTGGGGGCTGCTCGCCCTGCGCGCCGAAGAGGCCTGGGGCACCACGCGCGGTGACGGCGTGACCGTCGCCGTCCTCGACACCGGGGTCGACGCCACCCACCCCGACCTCGCCGGACAGGTCCTGGAGGGCACCGACCTCATCGGCTCCGGCGCGGGCCGCGGCGACCGCGCGTGGGCCCGCCACGGCACCGCCATGGCGAGCATCATCGCCGGGCACGGACACGGCCCCGACCGCGGCCAGGGAGTCCTCGGCCTCGCCCCGCAGGCGAAGATCCTCCCGGTGCGGGTGATCCTGGAGGAGGGGGACCCGGGCCGGGCCGCGGCCCGAGAGAACAAGGGCGGGGCCCTCGCCGAAGGCATCCGGTGGGCCGCCGACCACGGAGCCGACGTGATCAACCTGTCCCTCGGCGACGACAGCGACTCCGCCCATCACGAGGCCGGCGAGGACGAGGCCGTCCAGTACGCCCTCGGCAAGGGAGTGGTCGTCGTCGCCTCCGCGGGCAACGGCGGCGAAACGGGCGACCACACCTCCTACCCGGCCGCCTACCCCGGCGTCATCGCGGTCGCCGCCGTGGACCGCAGCGGCCGCAAGGCCCCCTTCTCCACCCGCAACTGGTACGCCACCGTCAGCGCCCCCGGAGTCGACGTGGTCATCGCCGACCCCGACCGCTCCTACTACGAGGGCTGGGGGACGAGCGCCGCCGCCGCCTTCGTCTCCGGCGCCGTGGCCCTGGTCAAGGCCGCCCACCCGGACCTGTCCCCGGCCCAGGTCAAGAAGCTGCTGGAGGACACCGCCGCCGACCGGCCCGCCGGCGGGCGCGACGACTCCCGCGGCCACGGCCTGGTGGACCCCGCCGCGGCGCTCCAAGTGGCCGAGGGTGTGCGGCCCGAGGCGCCCGTGCCCGCGCCCGCCGCTGCCCCGCAGACCTACTTCGGGCCCGGCCCCGATCCGGTCCGGCCCCCCGAGCGCGGCGCCCGGATCGGGGCCGCGGGGGCCGCGGGCGCGGGAGCGGCGCTGCTCGTTCTGGCCGGCGTACTGGCCCGGCGCCCGCGCGGCCGCCGGCACCGGGTCGCCGGGGCGGCCCCGTACGGAGACCCGCCCGCGGCACAGTAGGGTCGGTTCACTGTGGCGAACATGGCGAACAAGAACATTCCCGACCCCGGCTTCTCCGACGACGACGGCTCGGCCGATCCGCGGCTGAGCGCGGCCCTGGCCGCCTGGGCCGGGGACCGGTCGAAGGAGCCCGAGGTGCTGGCCGCCCTGGCCGGCGCCCGCCTGCTGGTCCCGGTCGTCGCCGTACTCGGCGAGGTCGAGACGGACCCGCAGACGGGCCTGAAGCGCGAGAAGACCAGCGACATGGCCGTGCCCACCCTGCGGGCGGGGGACCGGCGGGCGCTGCCCGCCTTCACCTCGACGGCCTCCCTCGCGCTGTGGGACCCGGCCGCCCGGCCGGTGGCCGTCCCCCTGCACCAGGCCCTGGCCGCCGCCGCGCACGAGAAGGCCGACACCGTGGTGCTCGACCTGGCCGGCCCGGTCACCTACCAGCTCACCGGCTCCGCGCTGCTCGCCCTCGCCGAGGGCCGCTCGGACGCGGACCCGCTCGCCGACCCGGCCGTCCGTGAGGCCGTACGAGCCGTGGTGGCCGCGGAGCCCGGGGTGCTCCGCGCCCACCTGGGCCGGGGCGGCGCCGACTCCGACGGCACCCTGGCGATCTCCGCGGGCAGCGGTGCGCAGGCCGCGGCGGCGGCCCGCCGGGTCGCGCAGGCACTGGCGGCCGACGAGACGCTGCGGGCCCGGCTGGTGCGCGGGCTGGACCTGGCGCTGCTGCCCGCGGACGCCCCGGCTCCCTCGGGCGAGCCGCTGTTCAGCCGCTGAGCGGGGGCGTACGCGAGGAGGGGCGGGCGGCTCCGGGGTACTCCCGGACCGCCCGCCCCTCCTCGCACGTCCTGATCCGTACCGCTGCGCCCGTCCTCCCGGCGGGCGCCGCGGACGGTCAGCCGAAGACCGGGCCGGTGAACTTCTCGCCCGGGCCCTGGCCCGGCTCGTCCGGGACGATCGAGGCCTCGCGGAAGGCGAGCTGGAGCGACTTCAGGCCGTCCCGCAGCGGGGCCGCGTGGAAGGAGCTGATCTCGGTGGCGCTCGCGGTGACCAGGCCGGCCAGGGCCGTGATCAGCTTGCGGGCCTCGTCGAGGTCCTTGTGCTCGGAGTCCGGCTTGTCCAGGCCCAGGTTGACCGCCGCGGCGCTCAGCAGGTGCACGGCCACCGTGGTGATCACCTCGACGGCGGGGACGTCCGCGATGTCGCGGGTCAGGGCGTCGTAGTCGGGGGCGGCGTCGGCAGCGGGGCCGGTGGAAGGGGTCGCGTCAGTCATGTGCCCCACGATATGCCGTGCGGCGGGCCTGCCCAGCGGGTGCTAGTATGGACTTCGACCGGCCGGACACCTGCGTGCCCGGCCACAAGTGGAGGCTCCGATCTCCCACCCGACCACCCTCCGGGGAGGCGGGTCACCGGTCAGGCGGTATCCATCGTTCCGTACGGACGATGGAAAGCTGCCCGAATTGCGCCCCGCGGTGTGCACGCGGCGGTGCTCCGGTCGTTTTGGAGCCCCTGCCTGTGCCCGGCGGGGCTTTTCTGCATTCTCCCCGCTGCGGTCGGTCTGACGGACATACACGTCAGCGGCTGTCTGCCAGGCAGCCGTGTGGTGCAACCGAGGAGGATCCATCAGCACCGAGCCCCGCATCAACGACCGGATTCGCGTTCCCGAGGTACGACTCGTCGGTCCCAGCGGCGAGCAGGTCGGCATCGTGCCGCTTGCCAAGGCGCTTGAACTCGCGCAGGAGTACGACCTCGACCTGGTCGAGGTCGCGGCGTCCGCACGCCCGCCGGTCTGCAAGCTCATGGACTACGGCAAGTTCAAGTACGAGTCGGCCATGAAGGCCCGTGAGGCGCGCAAGAACCAGGCGCACACGGTCATCAAGGAAATGAAGCTCCGGCCGAAGATCGACCCGCACGACTATGACACCAAGAAGGGTCACGTCGTTCGGTTCCTCAAGCAGGGCGACAAGGTCAAGATCACGATCATGTTCCGTGGTCGCGAGCAGTCCAGGCCGGAGCTCGGCTTCCGTCTGCTGCAGCGCCTCGCGGCCGACGTCGAGGACCTCGGGTTCATCGAGTCGAACCCGAAGCAGGACGGCCGAAACATGATCATGGTTCTCGGTCCGCACAAGAAGAAGACCGAGGCAATGGCCGAAGCCCGCGAGGCGCAGGCCGCCCGCAAGGCCGAGCGCCAGGGTGTGGCCCACGCCGACGACGAGGCTCCTTCCGAGGAGGCTCCGGCCGAGGCCGCAGCCGACGAGGCAGCCGCCTCCGCCGAGGTCACCGAGGCCGCCGCCGAAGAGGCGCCTGCCGAGGAGCCGAAGACCGAGGCCTGATTCCGGGGCAGCCCGTCCCGGATCACCGATACAACATGACGCTCCCCCGAGCCGGTCCGGCATCGGACCGGTGGGAGCGCCACCGACGAGGAGATAACGGCGCTATGCCGAAGAACAAGACGCACAGCGGTTCCAAGAAGCGCTTCAAGATCACCGGCTCCGGCAAGGTGCTCCGTGAGCGCGCCGGCAAGCGCCACCTGCTCGAGCACAAGTCGTCCCGTGTCACCCGCCGCCTGACCGGCACCGCGGAGATGGCCCCCGGCGACGCCGCGAAGATCAAGAAGCTTCTCGGCAAGTGACGTCCCTCGCTCCCCCTGCCGGGAGCGGGACGTCAAGACCGGGACCCCATCGAATTCGGGCCGCGTGAAGACAACCACGGCCCCGCTACAAGGAGTTAAAAAGTGGCACGCGTCAAGCGGGCAGTAAACGCCCACAAGAAGCGCCGGGCGATCCTCGAGGCGGCCTCCGGCTACCGCGGTCAGCGTTCGCGCCTGTACCGCAAGGCCAAGGAGCAGGTCACCCACTCGCTGGTCTACAACTTCAACGACCGCAAGAAGCGCAAGGGCGACTTCCGTCAGCTGTGGATCCAGCGCATCAACGCCGCTGCCCGCCAGAACGGCATGACCTACAACCGCCTCATCCAGGGTCTGAAGGCCGCCAACATCGAGGTGGACCGCAAGATCCTCGCGGAGCTGGCCGTCAACGACGCCAACGCGTTCGCCGCGCTGGTCGAGGTCGCGCAGAAGGCCCTCCCGGCCGACGTCAACGCCCCCAAGGCCGCTGCCTAAGGGCTGGCCGGCCGGTTTCCGGCCGGCCCCCACGGACCCGCAGGCACCACGCCTGCGGGTCCGTGTGCTTTCGCCCCCGCAGCAGCCCGCGGGGCGCATCCGACCCCCGCGCCCGTACGGCGCCGGTCCCCGCCGGGGCGCCGCGCCCCGGACCGCAGCCCGAGAGAGAACCGCTGACCACCATGGCTACCCCCGCCGAGCTGATCTCCCCCCGATCCCCGCGGGTGGCCGCCGCCAGGCGCCTGGCGCGACGCAACTTCCGCACCAAGGAGCGGCGGTTCATCGCCGAGGGCCCGCAGGCGGTCCGCGAGGCGGTCGAGCACCGCGGGGCGGCCGGCGCCACCCTGATCGAGCTGTTCGCGACCGTCGAGGCCGCCGAGCGCCACCCGGGGATCATCGAGGCCGCACGCGCCTCCGGCGCCCGGGTCCACTACGCCGACGACGAGGTCCTGGCCGAGGTCTCGCAGACCGTGACCCCGCAGGGCCTGGTGGGCGTCTGCCACTTCCTGGACTCGCCCTTCGAGGAAGTCCTGGCGTCCCGCCCCCGGCTGGTCGCCGTCCTCGCGCACGTCCGGGACCCCGGCAACGCCGGTACGGTGCTGCGCTGCGCGGACGCCGCCGGAGCCGACGCGGTCGTCCTCACCGACGCCTCCGTGGACCTCTACAACCCCAAGTCGGTACGGGCCTCCGTGGGTTCCCTCTTCCACCTGCCGGTCGCGGTCGGCGTCCCGGTGGAGCAGGCCGTCCAGGGGCTGCGGGCGGCAGGCGTGCGGATCCTCGCCGCTGACGGCGCGGGCGAGGACGACCTCGACGCCGAGCTCGACGCGGGCACCATGGGCGGCCCCACGGCCTGGGTCTTCGGCAACGAGGCCTGGGGCCTGCCCGAGGAGACGCGCGCCCTCGCGGACGCCGTCGTACGGGTCCCGATCCACGGCAAGGCGGAAAGCCTGAACCTCGCGACGGCCGCCGCCGTGTGCCTCTACGCGTCCGCGCGTGCACAGCGGGCGTCCGGAGGGTGCCGTTCCGTGACCCCCAGCTAGTAATGTGGCGGCCCGGGGGCCCACTGAGCTACCCGGAGATGTGGGGTACGGGGAGATGACCGTCGGCACGAACAGCTCACCGGGGGCCGCGGACGCGGCCGAGGAGCGGTTCCCGGGCGTCCCCGAGGCCCCGCTCCCCGCCGACGCGCTGCGCGGCGTACCGCAGCAGGCGCCGGCCCCCGGCCCCGCCGCGCGGACCGGGTTCGGGATCGACCCCGACGACCTGCCCGACGGGCTCGTCGTCGCCGACGCCGCCGGGCAGGTCATCTGCTTCAACCGGGCCGCGGCGCGGATGACCGCCACCGAGCCCCGCCTGGCCCTCGGCGCGCCCATCGAGCGGGCCCTGCCGCTGGAGGACCTCGAAGGACGCCGCTGGTGGACGCTGACCGACCCGTACGGGGGCCTCGCCACCCGCCGCGGGCAGCCCGAGCGCAACCTGCTGCTCCCGGGCGGCCGCGAGGTGCTGGTCTGCGCCCAGTACGTCCGCGCGCACCCCACCGGACCGCTGAGCCGCCTGGTCGTCACCCTGCGGGGCACCGAGGCACGCCGCCGCACGGAGCGCAGCCATGCCGAGTTGATCGCCACGGTCGCGCACGAGCTGCGCTCACCGCTGACCTCCGTCAAGGGTTTCACCGCGACCCTGCTCGCCAAATGGGAGCGGTTCACCGACGACCAGAAGCGGCTGATGCTGGAGACCGTCGACGCCGACGCCAACCGCGTGACCCGGCTGATCACCGAACTCCTGGACATCTCCCGGATCGACTCCGGCCGCCTGGAGGTCCGCCGCCAGCCGGTGGACATGGCCACCGCCGTCGGCCGGCACGTCCAGGCCCTCACCGCGAACGGCCAGGCCCCCGAGCGCTTCCTCGTCAGCGTCAGCCGCCCCCTGCCCGACCTGTGGGCGGACCCCGACAAGATCGACCAGATCCTCGGCAACCTCCTCGAAAATGCGGTGCGCCACGGTGACGGAACCGTCACCATCGACGTGTCGCCGCACGAGAAGGGAACAGCCGTCACCGTGACCGACGAGGGCCCCGGGATCCCGGAGGAGTCGATGGGCCGCGTCTTCACCCGCTTCTGGCGGGGGAGCAAGCGCGGCGGCACCGGGCTGGGCCTGTACATCGTCAAGGGCATCGTGGAGGCCCACGGCGGCACCATCACGGTCGGCCGCGGCCCCGGGGGCGGCGCCGAGTTCCGGTTCATCCTGCCCGTGAGCGCGCCGGCGTACCTCACGCAGTAGCCCTGCGGAGCGTCTCACCGGTCGGCCCACGGGCTCCTTCACCCCCAGCGACCTTTAGACTCGTCCTTTGGCACCTTTGTGTCCTTGTGGCGAGCGTGCCGGTCGAGCGCGCCGCGCGGGGTTCCACCAGCCAGCCACCGGAAGTACGGGAAGAGATGTCGGCACCGAACAAGTCGTACGACCCTGTCGAGGTCGAGGCACTGAAACCGGAAGAGATCGAGCGCATGCGGGACGAGGCGCTCGCCGCCTTCGCGGCCGCCGGCGACCTCGACGCGCTCCGGGAGGCGAAGACCGCGCACATGGGCGACCGTTCGCCCCTGGCGCTCGCCAACCGCGAGATCGGCGCCCTGCCGCCCCAGGCCAAGGCCGAGGCGGGCAAGCGCGTCGGCCAGGCCCGGGGCGCCGTGAACAAGGCCTTCGGGGCCCGCACGGTGGCGCTGGAGGCCGAACGGGACGAGCGGGTGCTGGTCGAGGAGGCCGTGGACGTCACGCTGCCCCACGACCGCGTCCCCGCCGGCGCCCGGCACCCCCTGACCACGCTGATGGACCGCATCGCGGACATCTTCACGGCCATGGGCTACGAGGTCGCCGAGGGCCCCGAGGTGGAGGCGGAGTGGTTCAACTTCGACGCCCTCAACTTCACGCCCGACCACCCGGCGCGCCAGATGCAGGACACCTTCTTCGTCCGGGGCCCCGAGGGCACCGACGGCGACGAGTCCGGTGTCGTGCTGCGCACCCACACCTCCCCGGTGCAGGCGCGCACGCTGCTGGAGCGCAAGCCCCCCGTCTACGTCGTCTGCCCGGGCCGCGTGTACCGGACCGACGAGCTCGACGCGACGCACACCCCGGTGTTCCACCAGGTCGAGCTGCTCGCCGTCGACGAGGGCCTGACCATGGCCGACCTGAAGGGGACCATGGACCACATGGTCCAGGAGCTGTTCGGCGAGGGCACCACCACGCGCCTGCGCCCGCACTTCTTCCCCTTCACCGAGCCGTCCGCCGAGATGGACATGCAGTGCTACGTGTGCCGCGGGGCCTCGGTGGGCAACCCCGACCGCCCGTGCCGCACCTGCTCCAGCGAAGGCTGGATCGAGCTGGGCGGCTGCGGCATGGTCAACCCCAAGGTGCTGACCGCCTGCGGTGTCGACCCCGAGAAGTACAGCGGGTTCGCCTTCGGGTTCGGCATCGAGCGGATGCTGATGTTCCGCCACAACGTCGAAGACATGCGAGACATGGTCGAGGGTGACGTGCGTTTCACCCGGCCGTTCGGGAGTGAGATCTGATGCGCGTCCCGCTTTCCTGGCTGCGGGAGTACGTAGACCTCCCCGCGGGTGAAACCGGCCGTGACGTGGCCGCCAAGCTGGTCGACGCCGGCCTTGAGGTCGAGACCGTCGAGCAGCTCGGCGGCGGGCTCAAGGGCCCGCTCGTCGTCGGCCGGGTGCTGACCATCGAGGAGCTCGAGGGCTTCCGCAAGCCGATCCGGTTCTGCACCGTCGACGTCGGCGGCGCCAACGGCACCGGCGAGCCGCAGGAGATCGTCTGCGGCGCCCGCAACTTCGCCGTCGGCGACAAGGTCGTCGTGGTCCTGCCCGGCGCCGTGCTCCCCGGCGACTTCGCCATCGCCGCGCGCAAGACGTACGGCAAGACCTCGCACGGCATGATCTGCTCCGGCGAGGAGCTCGGCATGGGCGACGACGGCACGCACGGCATCATCGTGCTGCCGCCGGAGTACGAGGTCGGCACCGACGCAATCGAGCTGCTCCAGCTCGTCGACGAGGTCCTCGACATCGACATCACCCCCGACCGGGGCTACTGCATGTCGCTGCGCGGCGTGGCCCGCGAGGCCGCCACCGCGTACGGTCTGCCGCTGCGCGACCCGGCGCTGCTCGACGTGCCCGGGCCGAACTCGTACGGCTACCCGGTCCAGGTCGAGGACCCGGCCGGCTGCGACCGCTTCACCGCCCGCACGGTGACCGGCCTGGACCCCGACGCGCGTTCCCCGATCTGGCTGACCCGCCGCCTCCAGAAGGCGGGCATGCGCCCGATCTCGCTCGCCGTCGACGTGACCAACTACGTGATGCTGGAGCTCGGCCAGCCGCTGCACGCCTACGACCGCACGCGGATCGACGGCGCCATCGGCGTCCGCCGCGCCGAGCAGGGCGAGCAGTTCACCACCCTCGACGGGGTCAAGCGCACCCTGGACGCCGAGGACCTGGTGATCACCGACAGCAGCGGGCCGATCGGGCTCGCCGGTGTCATGGGCGGCGCCGACACCGAGATCGCCGACTCCGTGACCGACCCCGAGACGGGCCGGGTCACGGGCACCACCGACGTGGTGATCGAGGCCGCGCACTTCGACCCGGTGTCGATCTCCCGCACCGCCCGTCGCCTGAAGCTCTCCTCGGAGGCGTCCAAGCGCTTCGAGCGGGGCGTCGACCCGCAGGCCGCCGCCGCTGCCGCGCAGCGCACCGTCGACCTGCTCGTGCTGCTCGCGGGCGGCACCGCCGAGGCCGGGGTCACCGAGTTCCTCGCCCCCGGTGCCCCCCGCACCGTCGCGATGCGCGCCGACCACCCCGACCGGGTCGCGGGCATGGACTACGGCCGCGAGACCGTCGTACGCCGCCTCCAGGAGATCGGCTGCGACGTCTACGGCCAGGACGAGCTCGTCGTCACCGTGCCCTCGTGGCGGCCCGACCTCGCCGAGCCCAACGACCTGGCCGAAGAGGTCATCCGGCTGGAGGGCTACGGCAACCTCCCGTCGACCCTCCCGCAGGTGCCCTCCGGACGCGGTCTGACCGCGCGCCAGCAGCTGCACCGCCGGGTCGGCCGCGCCCTGGCCGGCGCGGGCTACGTGGAGGCGCTGAGCTACCCCTTCATCGGCGCGCAGGTCCTCGACCAGCTCCAGCTCCCCGAGCAGGACGCCGCCCGCCGGCTCGTCACGCTGGTCAACCCGCTCTCCGACGAGGAGCCGGCGCTGCGCACCACGCTGCTGCCGGGCCTGCTGGGCGCGCTGCGCCGCAACGACAGCCGGGGCAGCCACGACCTCGCCCTCTTCGAGACCGGTTCGGTCTTCCTGGCGGGCCCGCAGCCCGGCGTCGCAGTGCGGCTGCCGGTCGACCGGCGCCCCACGGACGAGGAGCTCGCCACCCTGGACGCGGCCCTGCCCGCGCAGCCGCGGCACGCCGCGGTCGTGCTGGCCGGTGCGCGCGAGCAGGCCGGCTGGTGGGGCAAGGGCCGCCCGGCCGACTGGGCGGACGCCGTTCAGGCCGCACGGCTGCTCGCCGTCGAGGCCGGTACGGAACTCCTCGTCCGCCAGGGCCGGTACGGGCCCTGGCACCCCGGCCGGTGCGCCGAGCTGGTCGTCACCCTCGACGGGGCCGAGCAGGTCGTCGGCCACGCCGGCGAGCTGCACCCCCGCGTGGTCAAGGCGCTGGGCCTGCCGGCCCGCACCAGCGCGATGGAACTCGACCTGGACCGCCTTGCGGCAGCCGGCGGCGAGGCCCTGCGGGCGCCCCGGATCTCCTCCTTCCCGGTGGCGACCCAGGACGTCGCGCTGATCGTGGACGCGTCGGTGCCGGCCTCGGACGTGGAGGCCGCGCTGCGCCAGGGCGCGGGCGAACTCCTCGAATCGCTGAGGCTGTTCGACGTGTTCACCGGTGAGCAGGTCGGCGGGGGCAAGAAGTCCCTGGCGTATGCGCTGCGCTTCCGCGCAACCGACCGCACGCTGACCGCCGAGGAGTCCACGGCCGCGCGTGACGCCGCGGTGGCGCTCGCGGGCGAGCGGACCGGGGCGGTGCTGCGCGGCGCCTAGCCGCATCCCGCAGGACCTGTTCCAGGCCGAGGGGCCTGTCCGGAGCACCGGGCAGGCCCCTCGGCCGTGGCGCGGGGCCTGCACCGCCGGGCGGCCCGCCGACGGACCGCCCGGCCGGCGCCGGCGACGGCCGGACCCGACGGGCCCGGTCCGTGGCGGCCGCGCCGCGCGCCGGTGTCCGGTGGGCGGGTCCGGCGCGCGTGCGGCCCGGTTCCTGCCGGGGCCCGGCGACCAACCGGGCGCCGGCGGAACCTGAGTGCGCCGCCCGTCTGCCATGGAGTGTCGGGCAGACGGCAGACGGGCGGCGCTGACGGGTCGTCGCACTGTACGAGGGGGAGCCGACGACCCGGGCTGCCTCTGGCGAGGCCCTTAAGTGAAGCGCCCGCGGAGGCCCGCGCGGCAGGGTGCGTATCGCATTTATGCGCGTACGCGGTTCGCACCCCGTGTGAACCGCGCACCCACTAGCCTGGGGGCCACGAGCCCCGGGGAGCGGTCCATGCAGCCCAATGTCCTGCTCGAAGCCCTCCTCGCCGAGGCGGGCATGTCCCACGCCGGACTCGCCGCGTACGTGAACCAGGCGGGCCGCAGCCGTGGACTGGCCCTGCGCTACGAACACACCGCCGTGGCCCGGTGGTTGAAGGGCCAGCGGCCCCGGGGCCAGGTGCCCGACCTGATCTGCGAGGTGCTGGGCGGCCGGCTGATGCGCCCACTCGGCCTGGACGACATCGGGCTCGGCGTGCCGGACGGGCCCGGCTGCGGGCACGTCTCGCCGCTCAGCGGATTCGTGGACCGGGCGGCCGCCCTGTGGCGCTCCGACGGGCAGGGCCGGAGCCCGTCGCTGACCGCGGCGGCCGTCACGGGCACGCCCGCCGTCATCCCGGTCTGGGAGTGGGAGAACCCGCCCGAGGATGCCGACGTCTCCCGGGCGGGCCCGCTGCGGATCGGGCCCGAGCACCTCGTGGTCCTGCGGGCCGCCCGCGCGCACTACGAGCTGATGTACCGGCGCTGCGGCGGGGTGGCCACCCGGGCGCGGATCGTCCGCTTCCTGGGCGCCGAGACCGCGCCGATGCTGCGCGGCAGCTACCCCGACGGCCTGGGCCGCCAACTGCACCGCGCCACCGGCTCCCTGGTGGCGGTGGCCGGCATCTGCGCCTACGACTCGGACGCCCACGGCCTGGCCCAGCGCTACTTCCACCAGGCCCTGCGGCTGGCCAAGGCCAGCGGCGACCGGGGGCTGGGGGCGTACGTGATCGCGCTGCTGGTCAACCAGTCCCTGCACCTGCGCGAGTACCGCCAGGCCGTCGCCTTCGCCGAGGCCGCGCTGCGGGCCGCGGGAGGCCACACCACCCCGGCGCTGGCCGCGGACCTGCACGCCATGCAGGCCAAGGCCTACGCCCAGCTCGGCGACACCCGGGCCGCGCTGGCGTCCATCCGCAGCGCCGAGGCGGCCGCCGAGCGGATCAGGCCGGGCACCGAACCCGACGAGACCGGCTACGTACAGCCCGGGCTGGTCAACGTCCAGGTGGCGCAGGCGCTGCTCAGCCTGGGCGAGCTCGACGCGGCGCACGAGCAGGCGGCGGCCGCGGTCGGCACCCCGGCGCACGACCGCGGGCGGGTGCACCGGCTGGCCATGCTCTGCGAGATCCAGCTGCGCCAGGGCGAGGCCGACCGGGCGGTGGCCGCCGCGGCCGAAATGGCCGAACGGGCCAAGGGGATGGAGTCGCTGCGCCTGCGCGACCGGCTCCGGTCGGTCCGCGAACAGCTGCTGACCAGCGGTTGCTCGGGCGCGGAGGAGACCGCCCGGCTGATCGACGGGGCGCTGCTCGTTCCCCTGTGAGGGCGTCAACTGCTGCCATGTTGCCACCAACCCGATCGGAAGGTGGCACAGCCGTGCAGTGGACGAACCTCAATGAGCAGACCGTGTACAAGAACCGCTGGTTCGATGTGAATCTCGCCGACGTGGAACTCCCGGACGGCCGGCACCTGGACCACTTCGTGATCCGGCTGCGCCCGGTCGCCGTCGCCACGGCCGTCAACGCGGCCGACGAGGTGCTGCTGCTGTGGCGGCACCGCTTCATCACCGACAGCTGGGGCTGGGAGCTACCGGCGGGAGTGGTGGAGGACGGCGAGGACATCGCCACCGCCGCCGCCCGCGAGATGGAGGAGGAGTCGGGCTGGCGGCCCGGCCCGCTGCGCCACCTGATGACCGTCGAGCCGTCCAACGGGCTGACCGACGCCCGCCACCACCTCTACTGGGCGGACGGGGCCACGTACATCGGCGACCCCGAGGACGCCTTCGAGTCCTCACGCCGCGAGTGGGTCCCGCTCAAGCTGGTCCCCGGCATGATCGCGCGGGGGGAGGTCCCGGCCGCCAACATGGCGGCCGGACTCCTGCTCCTGCACCATCTGCGGCTCGGCTGAGCCCGTCCCGGCGGTCAGCCGTACGGGTAGAAGCCCGAGCCCGTCTTGCGGCCGAGGCGGCCCGCGTCGACCATCCGCTGGAGCAGCGGGGGAGCGGCGTACAGGGGCTCCTTGTACTCCGCGTACATGGAGTCGGCCACCGAGGCGACCGTGTCCAGGCCGATCAGGTCCGCCAGCTTCAGCGGGCCCATCGGGTGGGCGCAGCCCATCTCCATGCCGTTGTCGATGTCCTCGCGGCTCGCGATGCCCGACTCGAACATCCGGATCGCGGACAGCAGGTACGGGATGAGCAGCGCGTTGACCACGAAGCCGGAACGGTCCTGGGCGCGGATCGCGTGCTTGCCCAGCACGTCCCGCACCAGGGCCTCGGCACGTTTGACGGTCTCGTCACCCGTGGTCAGCGCGGGGATCAGCTCCACGAGCTGCTGCACCGGCGCCGGGTTGAAGAAGTGGATGCCGATGACCTGGTCCGGCCGCGAGGTGGAGACGGCCAGCTTGACCAGCGGAATGGAGGAGGTGTTGGAGGCCAGGATGGCATCCGGGCGGGTGACGACCTGGTCGAGGACCTGGAAGATCTCCGTCTTGACCTGCTCGTTCTCGACGACCGCCTCGATGACGAGGTCCCGGTCGGCGAACTCGCCGAGGTCGGTGGTGAAGGTGAGGCGGGCCAGGGTGGCGTCCCGCTCCTCCTCACTGATCTTGCCGCGTTCGGCGGCCTTCATCAGGGAGTTGTGCAGCCGGGTGCGCCCGATCTCCAGGGCCTCGCCGGTGGTCTCGGCGACCTTCACCTCAAGACCGCTGCGGGCGCACACCTCGGCGATGCCCGCGCCCATCTGGCCGCAGCCCACTACGCCGACCCGTGCGATGTCGGTCGGGAGGGTAGAGAGGTCCGTCACATCGTGCCTTTCGCTGCTCATCCATCGCGGGTCCCCCGTGTCAGTGGTCACTGCATTCCGGCGCCCGCCACGCCCCACGACGTTACCCCCGACCTTGCCCCCGGTGGCGGGCCGGGGCGGGCATGCTGGGCGCACGAGATCGATGTCACGCTACGGAACGGGACGCCCACATGAAGTACATCGGACGCCGGGGACTGCTGGCGGGGGCGGCGGGCGCGCTGGCCACGGCCGCGGGGGCGCGGGCGGGAGCGGCGGCCGCGGCCGGCCGGGCGGGGGCGCCGGGCGCCGCCGGCGGCCCGGCCGCGGCCGCGGCGCCGTCAGGGACGGCGCGGTCCGCCGAGGCTGCGGCAGCGGAGTTCCGCGGGATGTGGATCGCCACCGTGTCGAATGTGGACTGGCCCTCCGGGGCCGGGCTGTCCGCTGGGGCGCAGCGGCGCGAGCTGCTCGCGCTCCTGGACGCCGCCGTCGAGAGCCGGCTCAACGCGGTGATCCTGCAGGTGCGTCCGGCGGCCGACGCCCTGTGGCCCTCCCCGCTGGAGCCCTGGTCGCAGTGGCTGACCGGGAAGCAGGGCGCGGACCCCGGCTGGGACCCGCTGGGCACCGCCGTCACCGAGGCCCACGCCCGCGGGCTGGAACTGCACGCCTGGTTCAACCCGTACCGGGTGGCCCACCACACCGACCCCGGCCGGCTGGCCGCCGGGCACCCGGCCCGCCGCAACCCCGGCTGGACGGTCGCGTACGGCGGGAAGCTCCTCTACAACCCGGGCCTGCCCGAGGTGCGCCGCTTCGTGCAGGACGCCATGCTCGACGCCGTCCGCCGCTACCCCGTGGACGGGGTCCACTGGGACGACTACTTCTACCCGTACCCGGTGGACGGCGAGTCCTTCGACGACGACGAGGCCTACGAGGAGTACGGAGCCGACTTCGCCTCGCGGGCCGACTGGCGCCGCCACAACACCGACACCCTGGTCAGCGAGATGTCCGCGCGGGTGCGGGAGGTCCGGCCGGCGGCCCGGTTCGGCATCAGCCCGTTCGCGGTGTGGCGCAACGCGGGGAAGGACCCGCTCGGGTCGCCGACCGACGGCAGCCTGGCCACGTACGACGACCTGTACGCCGACACCCGCAAGTGGATCACCGAGGGCTGGATCGACTACGTGGTCCCGCAGGCCTACTGGCACATCGGCCACCCCGTCGCCGACTACGCCGACGTGGTCCCCTGGTGGGCGCGCACGGTCCGGGGCACCGGAGTGGACCTGTACGTGGGGGAGGCGCTGTACCGCTGCGACGCCGACAGCCCCACCGCCGCCTGGCGCGATCCCTCGGAACTCTCCCGGCACCTCGACTTCGCCGGGCGCCACCCCGAGGTCCGCGGCCACGTCTACTTCTCCGCGAAGCAGGTGGCCACGGACCCCAACGGGGCGATGGCCGAGGTCGTCGCCGACCACTACCGCTCGGCCGTGCCCCCGCGGTGAGCGGGGGCAGGGTCAGTGGGCGCCGCCGTCCTGCGGGTGGCGGACCGTGCAGTCGGGCCCGGGGGCCATCAGCGCCTCGTGCCCGTCCTGGAAGCGGACCCGGTACGGGGGAGTCCCGTTCTCGCCCAGCACCTGGGTGATCTCGCCCACCTTGTCGTTCTGTCCGACGATCCTGCCGTGCTGCACCAGCTGGTCGCCTTCACTCGCATGCATGACTGGCCTCCTTGGCGGCGATCCGATCCGGTGACAGCAGTTTAGGTCGTTATGCGGCTATCCGACCCGTTGGGTCACGGCAATGCAGAGCAGGACCGCGCAGGCGGCGGCGGGTACGGCGGGGGAGAGGTGCTCGCCCAGCAGCGCCACCGACCAGACGAGGGTCAGGAGCGGCTGGGCGAGCTGGAGCTGGCTGGCGCGCGGCGCGCCGATCTCGGCCATGCCGCGGTACCAGACGTACAGGCCGAGGAAGGTGGAGCCGGCCGCGGCCCAGACCAGCCCGGCCAGCCCGTGGCCCGTGAGGTGCACCGGTTCGTACGCCAGCCCCAGCGCGGCACCGGCCAGGCTGAGCGGCAGGCACAGCACCAGCGCCCACCCGACCACCTGCCAGCCGGGCAGCATCCTGGCCAGCCGGCCGCCCTCGGTGTAGCCGGCGGCGCACACCAGCAGGGCGGCGAACAGGTAGGCGTCGCCCGCCGAGAGGGAGCCGCCGCTCTGCGCCGCGGTGAAGCCGAGGACCACCGCCGCCCCGGCTCCCGCCGCGGCCCAGAACCGGCGTGAGGGCCGGGCGCCGGTGCGCAGCGCGGAGAGGGCGGCAGTGGTCAGCGGGAGCAGGCCGACGACCACGGCGGCGTGCGAGGTGGTGGAGGTCTGCAGCGCCAGGGTGGTGAGCAGGGGGAAGCCCACCACCACCCCGGCGGCGACCACGGCCAGGCCGGCCCAGTGCTCGCGGGCGGGCGGCGGAGTCCGCAGGGCCAGCAGGAAACCGCCGGCGATGACGGCTGCCAGGACGCTGCGCAGGGCCACGAGGGACCACGGTCCGAAGCTCTCCAGACCCCAGGCGGTCGCCGGGAAGGTCAGCGAGAAGGCGACGACTCCGAGCGAGGCGAGCAGGGTGCCCCGGGTGGAGGCCGACCTGGTGCTCCGGCCCGCAGGGCCCTTCACCGCTATCGTGTCCGCGAGAGTAGCGCTATTCTGTGCTGTCATGTACGAGCGTAGCAGTGTGGCCGAGTTGGCGGATTCCCTGCGGTCTGAACTCAACCGCTACTCCGAAGGTGGAAAGCTGCCGTCGAGCCGGGCCCTCGTCGAGCGCTTCCGGGTCAGCCCCGTCACGGTCTCCCGCGCCCTCGCGCAGCTGGCCGCCGAGGGCCTGGTCGTCACCCGCCCGGGCGCCGGGGCCTTCCGCGCGCGGCCGCGTACGCGGGCCCACGCCACCGGGGACACCTCCTGGCAGGAGGTCGCCCTCAGTGCGGAAGGCGCCGGGGACGTGATCCCGCGCTCCGTGGACGCCACCGGCGTGCTGGGCTCGCTCACCGCGCCGCCCGCCGGGGTGATCGAGCTCAACAGCGGCTACCTGCACCCCTGTCTGCAACCGGAGCGGGCCCTGGCCGCCGCCCTGGCCCGGGCCGGCCGGCGGCCCGGAGCCTGGGGGCGGCCGCCCGTCGAGGGGCTGCCCGAGCTGCGCGACTGGTTCGCCCGGGAGGTCGGCGGGGCACTCACGGCCTCCGACGTGCTGGTCACCGCCGGCGGGCAGAGCGCCCTCACCACCGCCCTGCGGGCCCTCGCCCCGCCCGGCGCACCGATCCTGGTGGAATCCCCCACCTACCCCGGCCTGCTGGCCATCGCCCGCGCCTCCGGCTGCCGTCCGGTCCCCGTCCCGGTGGATGCCGAGGGGGTCCGGCCGGACCTGCTGGCCGCCGCCTTCGAGGCCACCGGCGCACGGGTCTTCGTGTGCCAGCCGCTGTTCCAGAACCCGACCGGGGCGGTGCTCGCACCGGGCCGCCGGGCCGAGGTGCTGCGGATCGCCCGGGCCGCGGGAGCCTTCGTGGTGGAGGACGACTACGCCCGCGCCCTGGCCCACGAGGACGCCGGGCCGCTGCCCCTGCCGCTGGCCGCCGAGGACCCCGACGGCGTGGTCGTGCACGTCCGGTCGCTGACCAAGGCCGCCTCGCCCAGCCTGCGGGTGGGCGCCCTCGCGGCCCGCGGCCCGGTGGTGGACCGGCTGCGCGCCATCCAGGTCGTGGACAGCTTCTTCGTGCCCCGGCCGCTCCAGGAAGCCGCCCTCGAACTCGTGGGCGCGCCCGCCTGGCCGCGCCACCTCAAGGCGGTCGCCGCGGAACTGCGGCACCGCCGGGACGTGCTTGCCGGGGCCCTGCGCCGGGAGCTGCCCGCGGTGGCGCCCGCGCACCTGCCCACCGGCGGCTACCAGTTGTGGGCCCGCCTCGCGCACGGCAGCGACGACGCCTTCGCCGCGGCCGCCCTGCGCGCCGGGGTCGCGGTGGCGCCCGGCCGCCCCTACTTCTGCGCGGAGCCGCCGGGCCCGTACGTCCGGCTGAGCTTCGCCGGGGTGTCGGGCGCCGGTGAACTGGCGGAGGTGGTGCGCCGGTTGGCTTCCGGCCTCCAGGATCCGCTCTGAAGGCCGTCGGGACGCTTGACCGCGTGCCGCGGACGGCCCACCATCGCCGCATGCATGTTCGGGTCTCGCTCGTCGCCGCAGCCCGCAGTTGCTCGCTGCTCGCCGAGCGCTTCGACGACGACCGTCCGCTGGACGGGACCGGGCTGCGGGCGCTGGAGGCGGCCGCCCGGGACCTCGTACCCCTCGGGGCGGCCGGGCTGCGCTACTGCTCCCCGACCCCGCGCAGCCGGGCCACCGGGCGGGCCCTGGGGTACGCACCCCTCGCGCAGCCCGCGCTGCGCGAGTGCGACATGGGCCGCTGGCGCGGGCTGACCCTGGCCGAGGTGACCGCCCGGGAACCCGGAGCCGTCGACCTCTGGCTCACCGACCCGCGGGCCGTTCCGCACGGCGGGGAGTCCCTGCTCGCCTTCATCGCCCGGATCGGCGGCTGGCTGGACACCCGCCCGGCGGACGACGGGGGCGCCATCGTGGCGGTGGCCGAGCCCTCGGTGGTCCGGGCCGCCCTGGTCTACGCCCTGAACGCGCCCCCGCGGACGTACTGGAACGTCGATGTCCGTCCCCTGTCCACGGTGACCCTGACCGGCTGGTCCGGTCGCTGGCACCTCTCCCTGCACGCCGCACAAAGCAGTTGAGGCCGCCGGGCGGCCGCCCCTAGCCTGCGCCCATGAGCGAGATCACGATCACCACCCTCGCCGAGCGGCCCGAACTGGCCGGACGGCTGTGGGACATGAAGGACTCCTGGCCGGCGTTCGCCGACCACGACCCGGTCGCCTACCTGCTCTACCCGCGGATGGTCGCCGAGCTGCCGGAGTACGTCCTGGTCGCCACCGACGGGGACGAGGTCGTGGCGCGCGGCTTCAGCGTGCCCTTCTGTCTGCACGCCCCCGGACGGG
This sequence comes from Streptomyces sp. cmx-4-9, assembly GCF_046548835.1. Taxonomy (NCBI): domain Bacteria; kingdom Bacillati; phylum Actinomycetota; class Actinomycetes; order Kitasatosporales; family Streptomycetaceae; genus Streptomyces; species Streptomyces sp. cmx-4-9. The sequence goes on from NZ_JAEBEE010000009.1 coordinate 224,417, forward strand.
ACGGGAAGCTGCCCGCGCGCGGCTGGGACCAGGTCCTGCTGTGGACCTTCTCCGACCTGCGGCGCCGGGCCGTACCCGACACGGTGAGCGCGATCGAGATCAGCGTCGCCGTCGGGCGCCAGGGCGAGGGCCTGTCGGGGCGGATGCTGGCGGCCATGCGGGACAACGCCCGCGCCCGCGGTTTCACCGAGGTGGTGGCCCCGGTCCGGCCGAGCGGCAAGCCGGCCGAGCCGGACGCGTCGGCCCACGAGTACGCCCGGCGCACCCGGGAGGACGGCCTGCCGTACGACCCGTGGCTGCGCGTCCACGTCCGGGCGGGCGGCACGATCGAGTCGGTGGCCCCGCTGTCGATGACGATCACCGGCTCCCTCGCCGAGTGGCGGGAGTGGACGGGCCTGCCCTTCGACACCCCGGGCCCGGTGCACGTGCCCGGAGCGCTGGTGCCGGTCCACTGCGATCCTGAACAGGGGTACGCGGTCTACGTGGAGCCGAACGTCTGGGTGCGGCACCCCCTCGCACCCTGAAGGCCTTTGCATAAAACTGCGTAGATACGTATAGTCATGCCATCGACGAGGAGGGTCCGATGGCAGTACGTGTAGCGGTGGCCGGAGCGAGCGGGTACGCGGGCGGCGAAGTCCTGCGCCTGCTGCTCGCCCACCCGGAGGTGGAGATCGGCGCACTGACCGCGAACTCCAACGCCGGACAGCTCCTCGGCTCCCTGCAGCCGCACCTCGTGCCGCTCGCCGGCCGGACCCTGGAGGCGACCACGCCCGAGGTCCTCGCAGGGCACGACGTCGTCTTCCTGGCCCTGCCCCACGGCCAGTCGGCCGCCGTCGCGGCCCGCCTCGGCGAGGACGTGCTCGTCGTCGACATGGGCGCCGACCACCGCCTGAAGGACCCCGCCGACTGGGACCGGTTCTACGGCGCCCCGCACGCCGGGACCTGGCCCTACGGCCTCCCCGAACTGCCCGGCGCCCGGGCCGCCCTGGCCGGCGTCCGGCGCATCGCCGTGCCCGGCTGCTTCCCCACCGCCGTCTCCCTCGCCCTCTTCCCGGCCTACCAGGCCCAGCTCGCCGAGCCCGAGGCCGTGATCGTCGCGGCCACCGGCACCTCCGGCGCGGGCAAGGCGCTCAAGCCGCACCTCCTCGGCTCCGAGGTGATGGGCTCGGTCACGCCCTACGGCGTCGGCGGCGGGCACCGGCACACCCCCGAGATGGTCCAGAACCTCTCCCCGCTGGCCGGCCGGCGGGTCAGCGTCTCCTTCACCGCGAACCTGGTCCCCATGCCCCGCGGCATCCTCGCCACCTGCTCGGCCAAGGCCCTGCCCGGCGTCACCGCCGAGACCCTCCGCGCCGCCTACGAGAAGGCGTACGCGCACGAGCCCTTCGTGCGCCTCCTCCCCGAGGGGCAGTGGCCGGCCACCCAGGCGGTCCAGGGGTCCAACGCCGTCCACCTCCAGGTCGCCCACGACCCTTCCGCGCAGCGGATCATCGCCATCAGCGCCATCGACAACCTGACCAAGGGCACGGCGGGCGGCGCGGTCCAGAGCATGAACCTCGCCCTGGGGCTCCCCGAGGAGCTCGGGCTTTCCACGATCGGAGTCGCACCGTGAGCGTCACGGCAGCACAGGGATTCACGGCGGCGGGCATCGCCGCCGGGATCAAGGCGAACGGGAACCCGGACCTGGCCCTGGTGGTCAACCACGGGCCGCGTCTCGCCGCCGCGGGTGTCTTCACCTCCAACCGCGTCAAGGCCGCGCCCGTGCTCTGGTCGGAGCAGGTCCTGCGGGGCGGAGTGGTCAGCGCGGTCGTGCTGAACTCCGGCGGTGCCAACGCCTGCACCGGCCCCAAGGGCTTCCAGGACACCCATGCCACCGCGGAGAAGGCGGCCGCGGTCCTCGGCGGTGAGCACAACGCCGGCGAGGTCGCCGTCGCCTCCACCGGCCTGATCGGCGTCCCGCTTCCCATGGACCGGCTGCTGCCCGGCATCGAGAGCGCCGCTGCCGCCCTGTCCGCGGACGGCGGCGAGGCCGCCGCGATCGCCATCAAGACCACCGACACCGTGCACAAGACGGCCACCGCCTCCGCCGGAGGCTGGACCGTCGGCGGCATGGCCAAGGGCGCCGGCATGCTCGCCCCGGGCCTGGCCACCATGCTCGTGGTCCTCACCACCGACGCGGACGTGGACGGCGCCACCCTCGACAAGGCGCTGCGCTCCGCCACCCGCACCACCTTCGACCGCATCGACTCCGACGGCTGCATGTCCACCAACGACACCGTGCTGCTGCTCGCCTCCGGCGCCTCCGGGGAGGTGCCCGCGTACGGGGAGTTCGCCGAGGCCGTCCGCAGCGTCTGCGACGACCTGGCCCGCCAGCTCATCGGCGACGCCGAGGGCGCAGGCAAGGACATCCGCATCGAGGTGGTCGGGGCGGCCGACGAGGAGGACGCGGTCGAGGTCGGCCGGTCCATCGCCCGCAACAACCTGCTCAAGTGCGCCATCCACGGCGAGGACCCGAACTGGGGCCGCGTGCTGTCCGCGATCGGCACCACCCGGGCCGCGTTCGACCCGGACCGGCTGAACGTCGCCATCAACGGGGTCTGGGTCTGCCGCAACGGATCGGTCGGCGAGGACCGCGACCTGGTGTCGATGAAGGACCGCGAGGTCCGCATCACCGCGGACCTGGCCACCGGCAGTGCGTCCGCCGTGATCTGGACCAACGACCTGACCGCCGAGTACGTCCACGAGAACAGCGCGTACAGCTCGTGAGCGGGGCCCCCGGAAGTGCCCGCAAGCACACGGCCCTGCCCAAGGCGGAGATCCTCATCGAGGCCCTGCCCTGGCTGACCCGGCACAACGGCAGGATCGTCGTCATCAAGTTCGGCGGCAACGCCATGATCGACGAGGAGCTCAAGGCGGCCTTCGCCCAGGACGTCGTCTTCCTGCGCCAGGCGGGCCTGAGGCCCGTCGTGGTGCACGGCGGCGGCCCCCAGATCAACGCCCAGCTCGACAAGCAGGGCCTGGTCAGCGAGTTCAAGGCAGGGCTGCGCGTCACCACCCCCGAGGCCATGGACGTCGTCCGGATGGTCCTGGCGGGCCATGTGCAGCGCGAGCTGGTCGGCCTGCTCAACCAGCACGGGCCGCTCGCCGTCGGGCTGACCGGCGAGGACGCCCACACCATCACCGCCACCCGGCACAGCCCGGAGATCGACGGCGCTCTCGTGGACATCGGGCGGGTCGGCGAGATCACCGCCATCGACACCGGCGCGATCGAGGCGCTGCTGGCGGACGGCCGGATCCCGGTCGTGTCCTCCATCGCGCGCAGCGCCGACGACCACCACGTGTACAACGTGAACGCGGACACCGCGGCGGCCGCGCTCGCCGCCGCCCTGGGCGCCGAGACGCTGATGGTCCTCACCGACGTCGAGGGCCTGTACGCGGACTGGCCGAACAGTGACGAGGTCATCAGCCGGCTCACCGTCAGCGAGCTGGAGAAGCTGCTGCCCGAGCTGTCCAGCGGCATGGTGCCGAAGATGCAGGGCTGCCTGCACGCCGTGCGGGGAGGCGTGAACACCGCCCGCGTGATCGACGGACGGGTGCAGCACTCGATCCTGCTGGAGATCTTCACGGACGAGGGAATCGGCACGATGGTCGTGCCCGACGAGGCGCAAGGGGGAGCGAAGTGAGCGAGAGCAGCGGGACCACGGGCAACCAGGAGTACGCCGCCCGCTGGCAGGGCGCCCTGACCGACAACTACGGCACCCCCGCGCTGGCCCTCGTCCGCGGCGCGGGCGCCCAGGTCTGGGACGCGGACGGCCGCCGGTACACCGACTTCGTCGGCGGCATCGCCGTCAACGCCCTCGGCCACGCCCACCCCGCGATCGTCTCCGCCGTGACGGAGCAGATCTCGACCCTGGGGCACGTCTCCAACCTCTACGCCTCCGGACCGGTCCTCGCCCTCGGCGAGCGGCTGCTCCAGCTCTTCGGCCGGCCCGGCCGGGTCTTCTTCTGCAACTCCGGTGCCGAAGCGGTCGAGGCCGCCTTCAAGATCGGCCGACTGACCGGCCGGACCCACATGGTCGCCACCACCGGCGGCTTCCACGGACGGACCATGGGCGCCCTCGCCCTCACCGGGCAGCCGAAGAAGCAGGACCCCTTCCGGCCGCTGCCGGGCGACGTCACCCACGTGCCGTACGGGGACGCCGAGGCCCTGCGCGCCGCCGTGACCGAGGAGACCGCGCTCGCCGTGATCGAGCCCGTGCAGGGCGAGAACGGCGTCGTCGTACCCCCCGCCGGGTACCTGGAGGCCGCCCGGGAGATCACCCGGGCCACCGGCACCCTGCTCGTCCTCGACGAGGTGCAGACCGGCATCGGACGGTGCGGCCAGTGGTTCGAGCACCAGGCCCACGAGGGCGTGGAGCCCGACCTCGTCACCCTCGCGAAGGGACTGGGCGGCGGACTGCCCATCGGCGCCGTGGCCGCCTTCGGGCCCGCCGCCGACCTGCTGCGGCCCGGCCAGCACGGCACCACCTTCGGCGGGAACCCGGTGGCCTGCGCCGCCGGTCTCGCCGTGATCGACACCATCGCCGCCGAGGGGCTCCTGGACCAGGTCAAGGCGCGGGGAGAGCGGCTGCGCTCCGGAATCGAAGCCTCCGGACATGCGCTGGTCTCCCACGTCCGTGGTGCGGGCCTCCTGCTGGGTATCGTGCTGACCGAGCCCCTCGCACCCCGGGTGCAGCAGGCGGCTCAGGATGCCGGCTTCCTGGTCAATGCGCCCGCCCCCGACGTCGTACGGCTCATGCCCCCGTACGTGGTCTCCGAGGCCGAGGTGGACGCGTTCCTCCAGGCGCTGCCCGGCGTCCTCGACGCAGCCAGCGGGGACGGATCCGGAGAATGAGACGACGATGAGTCAGGCGCAGGACAACGAGCACGGGGGCCAGGCCGTCCCGCAGACCCGCACCGCGCGCCACCGCCGGATCGTGGACATCCTCAACCGGCAGCCGGTCCGCTCCCAGAGCCAACTGGCCAAGCTGCTCGCCGACGACGGGCTGAGCGTCACCCAGGCGACGCTCTCGCGCGACCTCGACGAGCTGGGCGCGGTGAAGATCCGCAACACCGGCGGCGAGCTGATCTACGCGGTGCCCAGCGAGGGCGGCTTCCGCACCCCGCAGGCCCCGCTCGGCGAGTCGGCCAAGGAGGAGCGCATGCGGCGGCTCTCCGGGGAGCTGCTGATCTCGGCGGAGGCCTCGGCGAACCTCGTGGTCCTGCGCACCCCGCCGGGCGCGGCCCAGTTCCTGGCCTCGGCCATCGACCAGGCCGAACTGCAGGCGATCCTCGGCACGATCGCGGGGGACGACACCCTGATGCTGATCAGCCGCGACCCGGCGGGCGGCCAGGCCCTCGCCGACCACCTGCTGCGGCTGGCCCAGAAGGAGGGCTGAGCCCTCCCGCGGCCCGCCGCGGCCGCCCGCCCCGGGCCCGGCAGCGGCCCTCAGTAGCGCGTCACGGCCAGCTCCCCGGCCTCCGTGCCGATCGCGATGTGCGGCTCCCGCGCGGGATCGGCCCAGCGCAGGATCTCCCGCATGGCCCCGACGGGGACGGACACGCAGCCGGCCGTCGCCCCCTTGCCGTGGGCGTGCAGGAAGATGCCCGCGCCCCGGCCGTGCACGGGCCGGTCGTAGTTGAAGGCGACGAGCAGGGCGTGTGCGTACTGCTCCGCGTACGTCACCAGGTGCTCCGCCTCGCCCGGGCGGCAGTCCGCGGGCAGGGGCTCGGTCCAGCGGTTGTAGGCGGCGGAGGCATTGTCCTGGCACCACCAGGAGGCCTCGGTCACCGGCCGGTACGGGTACGCCGTACCGGCCGGCGCCGGCCTGATCCCGAAGGCGAACGGGAGCGCGTACAGGCCCGTGGGCGTGGTGCTGGTGCCCTGGGTGCGGGTCGAGCCCTCGGTGAGCCCGTTGGCCCCGAACCGGGCGTCCGCGCTGCCGGCCTCGTACCACCGCCCCGCCCGCAGGTCCCACCAGGTCAGCCGGCCGGTGGTGGATCCGGGCGCGGGCGCGACGGCGGTGACCAACTGGCTGCCGCCCCCCGTGTCGGCGAGCCGGGCGGGCAGCGGGCCGCCCCCCTCCGTGGAGGCCTGCGGCAGCAGGGTGGTGACGATCAGTGAGGCCGTGGCAAGAGCGGTACGCAGCAGCACAGGCCAGACATTACGGGCCTGAGGGGCGGTGTCGGCGCAGCCAGGCCGTCCGGAGCCGATCCGATGAACTCCTTCTTCGCGCAGGGGGCGCGACGCCCCGGCTGACCTGGCCCTTTCGGCGGCAATTGACGAAACATACGGAGTAGTGCATAGTTATGCCTGTCGTTGAATGCACCGTAAGGAGAAACCCGTGACCGAGCGCGTCGTACTCGCCTACTCGGGCGGCCTGGACACCTCCGTCGCCATCGGCTGGATCGCCGAGGAGACGGGCGCCGAGGTCATCGCCGTTGCCGTGGACGTCGGCCAGGGCGGCGAGGACCTGGACGTCATCCGCAAGCGCGCGCTCGCCTGCGGTGCCGTGGAGGCCGAGGTCGCCGACGCCAGGGACGAGTTCGCCAACGAGTACTGCCTCCCGGCCATCAAGGCCAACGCCCTCTACATGGACCGCTACCCGCTGGTCTCCGCCCTCTCGCGGCCGACCATCGTCAAGCACCTGGTAGCCGCGGCCAACAAGCACGGTGCCTCGGTGGTGGCCCACGGCTGCACCGGCAAGGGCAACGACCAGGTCCGTTTCGAGGCCGGCATCGCCGCCCTCGGCCCCGACCTCAAGTGCATCGCCCCGGTCCGCGACTACGCGATGACCCGGGACAAGGCGATCGCCTTCTGCGAGGAGAAGAACCTCCCGATCGCGACCACCAAGAAGTCCCCGTACTCCATCGACCAGAACGTCTTCGGGCGCGCCGTCGAGACGGGCTTCCTGGAGGACATCTGGAACGGCCCGATCGAGGACATCTACGAGTACACCTCGAACCCGGCCGTCCCCCGCGAGGCCGACGAGGTCGTCATCTCCTTCAAGGAGGGCGTCCCGGTCGCCATCGACGGCAAGCCCGTCACCGTGCTCCAGGCCATCCAGCAGCTCAACGAGCGGGCCGGCGCCCAGGGCATCGGCCGGATCGACATGGTCGAGGACCGGCTCGTGGGCATCAAGTCCCGCGAGGTGTACGAGGCCCCGGGCGCGATCGCCCTGATCACCGCCCACCAGGAGCTGGAGAACGTCACCGTCGAGCGCGAACTGGCCCGCTACAAGCGGCAGGTCGAGCAGCGCTGGGGCGAGATGGTCTACGACGGCCTGTGGTTCTCCCCGCTCAAGCGGGCCCTGGACGGATTCATCAACGAGGCCAACCAGCACGTCACCGGCGACATCCGGATGACCCTGCACGGCGGCCGCGCCGTCGTCACCGGCCGGAAGTCGGACGAGTCCCTCTACGACTTCAACCTCGCGACCTACGACTCGGGCGACACCTTCGACCAGTCCAAGGCCCAGGGCTTCATCGAGATCTTCGGCCTGTCCTCGAAGATCGCCGCCCGCCGCGACCTCGCCTGAGGCGCACCCGCAGCAGCACGGACGGCCTCCCCGTTTCCTCCGCGCCGGGGAGGCCGTTGCACATCCGCAACCAACAGGAACCCACAGGCTGCCAAAGCCATGCAGCCTTGAGGAGCAGTAGCTGTGAGCAGCAACAACGGTGACGTCCGGCTCTGGGGCGCGCGCTTCGCCGACGGCCCTTCGGAGGCGCTGGCCCTGCTGTCGGCGTCCGTCCACTTCGACTGGCGTCTCGCCCCCTACGACATCGCCGGCTCGCGCGCCCACGCCCGCGTGCTCGCCAAAGCGGGGCTGCTCACCGCCGAGGAACTCGACCGCATGGTCCGCGGCCTGGACCAGCTGGAGGCCGACGTGGCCGACGGCTCCTTCACCGGCACCGTCGCGGACGAGGACGTGCACACGGCCCTGGAGCGGGGCCTGCTGGAGCGCCTCGGCGCGGACCTCGGCGGCAAGCTCCGGGCCGGCCGCTCGCGCAACGACCAGATCGCCACCCTCTTCCGGATGTACCTGCGCGACCACGCGCGGATCATCGGCGGCCTGATCGCGGACCTCCAGGACGCCCTGGTCGGCCTCGCCGAAGCGCACGAGGGCGTGGCCATGCCGGGCCGCACCCACCTGCAGCACGCACAGCCGGTGCTCTTCGCCCACCACGTCCTCGCCCACGTGCAGTCCCTGTCCCGGGACGCGGAACGGCTGCGCCAGTGGGACACGCGCACCGCGGTCTCCCCGTACGGCTCCGGCGCCCTGGCCGGCTCCTCGCTGGGCCTGGACCCCGAGGCGGTCGCCGCGGACCTCGGCTTCGAGCGGGGCTCGGTCGGCAACTCCATCGACGGCACGGCCTCCCGCGACTTCGTCGCCGAGTTCGCCTTCATCACCGCGATGATCGGGATCAACCTGTCCCGGATCGCGGAGGAGATCATCATCTGGAACACGAAGGAGTTCTCCTTCGTGACCCTCCACGACGCCTTCTCCACCGGCTCGTCGATCATGCCGCAGAAGAAGAACCCGGACATCGCCGAGCTGGCACGCGGCAAGTCCGGCCGCCTCATCGGCAACCTCACCGGTCTGCTCGCCACCCTCAAGGCGCTGCCCCTGGCCTACAACCGGGACCTCCAGGAGGACAAGGAGCCGGTCTTCGACTCCTGCGACACCCTTGAGGTGCTGCTGCCCGCCTTCACCGGCATGATGGCCACGCTCACGGTCAACCGGGAGCGGATGGAGGAGCTGGCCCCGGCGGGCTTCTCGCTCGCCACCGACATCGCGGAGTGGCTGGTCAAGCAGGGTGTGCCCTTCCGGGTGGCGCACGAGGTGGCCGGCGCGTGCGTGAAGGAGTGCGAGGCCGAGGGCATCGAGCTGGACGAGCTGACCGACGAGCAGTTCGCGAAGATCTCGGAGCACCTGACCCCCGAGGTCCGCACCGTGCTCAACGTCAAGGGCGCGCTGGCCTCCCGCAACGGCCGCGGCGGCACCGCCCCCTCGGCGGTCGCGGTCCAGCTCACCGAGCTCAAGGCGGACCTGGTGATCCAGCACGCCTGGGCGGCCCACAAGCAGTAGACGGCTCCCCGGGCTGCGGGAACCGCTGCCTCTCCGGCGGGCGTGGTGATCCATGTCGTGATCGCCCACGAGGAGGAGCAGGCAGTGGAACCCGCAGGAGCACGTCCTTCCGACCAGTCTTCCGACCAGTCTTCCGTCCGGCCTTTCGTCCAGCCTTTGGTCCGGTCGCCGGCAGATCCCCCGGTGCGTCCGTCCCGCCGCACGTTACTGGCCCTGGGGGCCGGCGCCGCGCTGGCCGCCGGCCTGGGCGCCGCCTCGGCGGGCGGCGCGTACGCGGCCCCCGGCGGCACCGGCCCGCTCGATGCGCAGCTGGCCGCACTGGAGCGGGAGCACTCCGCCCGCCTGGGAGTCTTCGCGCGCAACACCGCCACGGGCCGCACCGCGGCCTACCGCGCCGACGAGCGGTTCCCGCTGTGCTCGGTGTTCAAGCCGCTGGCTGCCGCGGCCGTCCTGCGCGACCTCGACCGGGACGGGGAGTTCCTCGCCCGGCGCATCCACTACACCGCGCAGGACGCCGAGAAGTCGGGCTACGCGGTGGTCACCGGCCGGCCGGAGAACATCGCCGCCGGCATGACGGTCGAGGCGCTGTGCGCCGCCGCGGTCGGCGAGAGCGACAACCTGGCCGCGAACCTGCTGCTGCGCGAGCTGGGCGGCCCGCACGCGGTCACCCGCTTCAGCCGCTCGATCGGGGACCGCCGGACGAACCTGGAACGGTGGGAGCCGGACCTCAACTCGGCGGAGCCGTGGCGTACGACCGACACCACCGGCCCGCGCGCCATCGCCGCCGCCTACGGGCGCCTGCTCCTCGGCGGGGTCCTGGAACCCCGGGACCGCCGGCGGCTGACCGACTGGATGCTCGCGAACACCACCAACGGCGCGCGCTTCCGCGCCGGGCTCGGACCGGACTGGATCCTCGCGGACAAGACCGGCGGCGGCAACGAGTACGGCGTGGCCAACGACGTGGGCGTCGTGCGCGCCCCCGACGGACCGCCGATCGTGATGGCCGTGCTGTCCACCCGCCCCGGCTTGCCGCAGGGCCCCCGGGACGACGCCCTGGTCGCCCGGACCGCAGCCCTGCTGGCCCAGACCCTGACCTGACCCCCGGCCGTGCGCCGCCCGGCCGCCCGCGCGCCGCCCGACCGCCCGCGCGCCGCCCGGCCCGCCCGTGCGCCGCCCGGCGCCCGGCGCCGGGCCCGGTCCGGCCGGGTGCCAGGCCGCAAGCTTTGAATGAGACAGTGACGTCTCATTCGGGTTATGCTTGTCTCATGGCTATGGATCGTGACCAAGTGCTCCGGGATGCGGCGGCGCTGCTCTCCCGTAAATCGACCGCCACGATGGACGAGGTCGCCCGTGCTGCCGGGATCGGCCGCGCGACCCTGCACCGGCACTTCGCCGGGCGCGACGCCCTCGTGAGGGCCCTGGAGGAACTCGGCATCCGCGAGTTCGAGGCGGCCTTCGATGCCGCCCGCCTCGACGAGGGCACGGCGGTCGAGGCGCTGAAGCGGCTCGTCGCCGAGGCGGAGCCGAACGCCGGACTGCTGGCCTTCCTCGTCACCGAGAACCAGCTCTTCGAGGGCGACGAGGTCGACGAGGGCTGGTCCCGGCTGGACGCACGGGTCGGCGCCCTCTTCCGGCGCGGCCAGCAGGAGGGTGACATCCGGATCGACCTGAGCCCCGCCTGGCTCACCGAGGCCCTCTACGGCCTCATCGGCACCTGCGCCTGGGCCGTGATGGACGGGCGGGTCGCCGCCAAGGACTTCCAGTACATGATCATCGAGTTGCTGCTCGGTGGCGCACGACGGAGTGTGGAGTGATGAGCCGAACCGAACAGCTGAACCGGCGGACGGGAGCGGAGGGTGCGGGGCGCGGACGCTGGCTCGCGCTCGGCGTGCTGGTCCTGGCCGTGCTGCTGGTCGCGGTGGACGCCACCGTACTCGGCCTCGCGACCCCCGCCCTCAGTGAGGACCTCAAGCCGTCCGGCACCCAGCTGCTGTGGATCGGCGACATCTACTCCTTCGTCATCGCCGGACTGCTCGTCTCCATGGGCTCCCTCGGCGACCGCATAGGCCGCAAGAAGCTGCTGCTCATCGGCGCCACCGCCTTCGGCGCCGTCTCGGTCCTCAACGCCTACGCCACCAGCCCCGAGATGATGATCCTCGCCCGCGCCCTGCTCGGCGTGGCCGGCGCGACCCTGATGCCGTCCACCCTCGCGTTGATCCGCAACATCTTCCACGACCCCCGGGAGCGCAGCCTCGCCATCGGCGTCTGGGGCGCGGCAGCCTCGGCCGGCGCGGCCGTCGGACCCGTCGTCGGCGGAGCCCTGCTCCAGCACTTCTGGTGGGGGTCGGTCTTCCTCATCAACCTGCCCGTCATGCTCGCGCTCGTCCTCGTCGGCATCAGGCTGCTGCCCGAGTCCAAGAACCCGGTCGCCGGGCCCTGGGACCTGGTCAGCGTCGCCCTCTCCCTCACCGGGGTCATCGGCGTGGTCTACGCGGTCAAGGAAGTCGCCACGCACGGCATGACCTGGGGCGTCTGGGCCGCCGCCGTCATCGGCGCCGGCTGCCTCCACGCCTTCGTCCGCCGCCAGTTCACCCTGCCGTCCCCGCTGCTCGACATGCGGCTCTTCCGCCACCGCGGCTTCTCCGGGGCGGTCCTCGCCGACCTGCTGACCGTCTTCGGCCTCTCCGGGCTGGTCTTCTTCCTCTCCCAGTTCCTCCAGCTCGTCCAGGGCCGCGACCCCCTCGAAGCCGGTCTGGCCGAACTGCCCGCCGCCATCGGCGCCGTGGTCACCGGCCTGGTCGCGGGACGCTACGCCCGCCGGTACTCCGTACGGTCGATCGTCACCGGCGGCCTCGCCGCCATCGGCATCGCCCTGGCCGCCCTCACCCTGATCCACAAGGAGACCGGCTACCCGCTGCTCGGCGCCGCCCTGCTCGTCGTCGGCCTCGGCGCCGGCTTCTCCTTCACCGTCACCGCCGACGTGATCCTCTCCAGCGTCCCCAAGGAGCAGGCCGGATCGGCCTCCGCGGTCTCGGAGACCGCCTACGAACTCGGCGCGGCCCTCGGCATCGCCCTGCTCGGCTCCATCGTGACCGGCGTCTACCAGTCCTTCACCGCCCCGGCCTCGGTGCCCGCGCCGCTCGCGGACGCGGCCCACGAGTCCCTGGGCGGGGCGGTCGAAGCCGCCACGTCGCTGGATCCGCAGACCGGCACACAGATGGTGGAAGCGGCCCAGGTGGCCTTCGTGGACGGGCTTCGCCTCGCCTCCGGCGTCGGCGCGGCCGTCCTGCTGGCCACTGCCGCGGCCGCCTGGTTCCTGCTGAAGGGGCAGCGGCTCCAGGACGGCCTGGAGCACTGAGCCCGGCCAAAGGGGTGCGTGTCCGGCGCAGTTGACAGGCCGTCCGGTCGCGGGACACGATCCCGGCGATGGAGATCAACGAACTGACCCCGGCGGAACGCCGCGTGTGGGAGGCCTTCCCGCGCGGCGACGGCGTCGACTTCCGCGCCCACCCCGAGGACAGCTCGGTCGACGGGGCCGACTGGGGACCCGAACGCACGCTGCGCGCCGAGGTGTTGCGAGCGCTCCTGCTGGGTGCCTGCCCCGCCGAGGAGGGCCGGGTCGCCGGACTCAAGATCAAGGGCGCCAGGATCGTGGGCAAGCTCGACCTGCGCTATGCGGTCGTCGACCACCCCATCCGGCTGCGGGACTGCTGGTTCGAGCGCAAACCCCTGATGTACGGGGCCCAGTTGCGGGCGCTGGTACTCGGCTACTCGACCCTGCCGGGCCTGACCGCCGCCACGCTGCGCGTGGACGTGGTCCTGCGGCTCTCCTGCTGCCGGATCACCGGACCGGTACGGCTGGCGGGCGCCCGGATAGCCGGGGGGATCTTCCTCCAGGGGGCCGTGATCGGCCCTGCGACCGGTGAGGAGGCGGACGAGCCCCCGCTCCAGCTCAACCACGTCGAGGTCGGCACCGACATCATCGCGAACGATCTGACCGTGCACGGCCAGCTCCGGCTCAACGGGGCCACCGTCGGGGGCCAGATCTCCCTCGACCGGGCCCGCCTGCTGAACCCCGGCGCCATCGCCCTGCACGCCGAGACCCTGGCCGTGGGGACGGACCTGCGGGCCGACCGGCTGGAGGCGCGCGGCACGGTCAACCTCACCGGCGTCCGGATACCGGGTCAGGTCTACTTCGGCCGCGCGTCGTTCGCGAATCCCGGCGGCGTCGCCCTGCGCGCCTCCAGCTGCGTCGTCGGCGAGATGTGGCTGCGGCGCTGCGAACCCGTCCAGGGAACGGTCAGCCTGCGCCGATCCCAGTTCGACCTGCTGCACGTGGAACCGCGGACCTGGCCCGACCAGATCCGCGTCGACGGCCTCACCTACCGGGTGCTGGCCCCGCACCTGACCGCGCAGGAGCGGCTGCCCGCGCTGGAGCGCGAGGAGTCCGGCTACCTCCCGTACGCCTACGAGCAGCTGGCCACGGCCTACCGCACGGTCGGCGACGAGGCGGCCGCCCGGACCGTGCAGCTCGCCAAACTGCGCCGCCACCGCCGCACCCTGCCCCGGCCCGCCCGGCTCTGGGGACTCCTCCAGGACCTCACGGTCGGCTACGGCTACCGGCCGCTGCGGGCGGCGGGCTGGCTGCTGGCCCTGCTGCTGACCGGGGCCCTCGCGTACGGGACCGACCCGCCGCGGGCCCTGAAGGCGGGGGAGGCGCCGGACTTCAACGCGGTGTTCTACACGATCGACCTGATGCTGCCGATCATCGGTTTCGGCCAGGAGGCCGCCTACGCGCCGAGCGGCTGGCACCAGTGGCTCTCGTACCTGCTGATCGTGACCGGCTGGGTGCTGGCCACCACGACGGCAGCGGGCGTCAGCCGGTCCCTCCAACGGCAGTAGCCGGGCGGCGGCGGGTCAGGCCGCCTTGGCCTTGGTGGCGTACATGTCCACGTACTCCTGGCCCGAGAGCCGCATGACCTCGGCCATCACCGAGTCGGTGACGGCGCGCAGCACGTACCGGTCGCGGTCCATGCCCTCGTAGCGGGAGAACTCCATCGGCTCCCCGAAGCGCACGGTGACCCGGCCGGGGCGCGGCATCCCGGCGCCGCCGGGCTGGAGCTTGTCGGTGCCGATCATCGCGAAGGGCACCACCGGGGCGCCCGTCATCAGGGTGAGGCGGGCGATGCCGGTGCGACCGCGGTACAGCCGGCCGTCGGGGGAGCGGGTGCCCTCGGGGTAGATGCCGAAGATCTTGCCCTCGTCGAGGATCCGGCGGCCCGTCATCAGGGCTGCCACCCCGCCGTTGGCCCCGTCGCGGTCCACCGGGATCATGCCGGCGCCCGTGAAGAACCACGCCATCAGGCGGCCCTTGAGGCCCTTGCCCGTCACGTACTCGTCCTTGCCGATGAAGTGGACCGTGCGGTCGCAGACCAGCGGGAGGATCATCGAGTCGATGAAGGTGAGGTGGTTGCCCGCAAGGATCACCGCTCCGGAGCCCGGGATGTTCTCGATGCCCTCGACACGGGTGCGGAACATCATGCGCATGACGGGTCCGACAGTGGCCTTGATGAGCGCGGTACGGAACAACGTGAGCCCTCCGGCATCGAAAAGCGGCTTCGCGCGACACGGTGGTCGTGCAGGTGAGGACGATACTCGCGGGTCCACTCTGATCGCACATCGGGTTCACGTGGTGGATACGCAGTGTTGACGCGTGTTTCCGCCATGTTAGGCCTCGTCTCACCCCGCGGACATGCGGCGATGCCTACGATCCCCCTGCCGGATCGGGGCCGACGGACGCCGGGGCGACCGGGATTTCCGGGGGTGGCGGGCCTTCCAGGACGAGGAGTGCACACATGACGCACGGTGGGACAGCGCGGCGCACGGTACTGGGGGCGGCGGCCCTGGCGGCCGGCGGGGCCGTCGCGGGACTGGGGGCGGGGACCGCGTCCGCCGCGGAGGACGGGCGCGGGGGCGCCGGCGGGGGCGGCGGCTTCCGGAGCCTGCCCGTTCCGACGGTGATCGGCCACCGCGGCGCCAGCGGGTACCGGCCGGAGCACACCCTCGGCTCCTACGCGCTCGCGCTCGACCTGGGCGCGGACATCGTCGAGCAGGACCTGGTCCCCACCCGGGACGGCCACCTGGTGTGCCGCCACGAGAACGAGATCGGGGGCACCACGGACGTCGCCGCACACCCCGAGTTCGCCCCGCGCCGCACCACCAAGACCGTCGACGGGGTCGCCGTCACCGGCTGGTTCACCGAGGACTTCACCCTCGCCGAGCTCAAGACGCTGCGCGCCCAGGAGCGCATCCCCGCCGTCCGCCAGCGCAACACGCTCTACGACGGCCGGTGGGCCGTGCCGACCTTCGAGGAGGTGCTGCGCTGGGCGGACGCCGAGGGCAGGCGGCGCGGCAGGCGGGTCTGGCTGCACGTCGAGACCAAGCACCCCACGTACTTCCGCTCCCTGGGCCTGGGCCTGGAGGAGCCCCTCGCCCGGCTGCTGCGCCGCCACGGGCGCGACGGCCGCGACGCCGCCGTCTTCCTCCAGTCGTTCGAACCCTCCAGCATCCAGCGGCTCGCCCGGCTGGTCTCCGCCCCGCGCGTGGTGCTGCTCGGCGCCGCGCACACCCGCCCGTGGGACTTCGAACAGGCGAAGGACCCGCGGACGGTCGCCGACCTGGTGACGCCCCGGGGCCTGCAGTGGATCTCCGGCTTCGCCCAGGGCATCGGCCCGACCCTGGACCTGGTCATCCCCCGGGACGCGGCGGGCCGGCTCGGGGCGCCCACCACCCTCGTCAAGGACGCCCACGCCCGCGGGCTGGTGCTGCACCCCTACACCGCGCGCAACGAGAACAGCTTCCTGCCGGCCGAGTACCGCAAGGGCACGGACCCGGCCGCCTACGGCGACGCCTTCGGGGCCCTGCGCACCTACTTCGAGCAGGGCATCGACGGCATCTTCACCGACAACCCGGACACCGGGCTGCTGGCGGCGGAGGCCTTCCGGCCGGGCCGGCGCCCCGTCAACCCCTAGCGGGGACACCGTCGTACGGGTGTCCGGTTCCCGGCGGCGAAACCGCCGGGCCCGGCCCCCGCGTCCCGCCCGGCATGGATCTGCTGAAGGACCCCGCCCTCCTGAACGAACTGGGCCCGCTGCTCTCCGCAGAGGCGGCGGCCGAGGCCCCGGGCACCGGAGTGGACGCCGCCGACCTGGAACAAGCCGTCTGGGTCAGGCTGCTGGAAGCCGAGGGGCACGCCCCCGACACCGCCGACCCGGCGGAGCCCGCACGCTGGCTGCGGCGGGCCGTGCGCGCCGAGGCCCGCCGCGCCCGGCGCCGCGCCCGCCGGGAAGTGGCCTACGACCACCGCCGCCCCGCCGTGGCCGAACCGCGGCGGCCCGCCGGGCCGCCCGGGGCGGCCGGAGCAGGGCATGCCGGACCGGAGGACGCCCTGCTGCACGGGGAGGCCCGGCGCGCGCTCCGTTCGGCGGTCGCCCGACTGCCCGGGCGCTGCCCGGAGCTGATGAAGGCATTTCTTTCGCCCAGAGACCTCACCTACCGTGAAATCGCAGGAGAGTTGGGTATCTCACAAGGAAGTTTGGGGCCCGTCCGTTCCCGTTGCCTGGGATGTCTGCGCAGAATGCTGGCTGCAGAGGTTGCAGCTCCTGGCCCGTGGGGAAAGGAGCGGTAGACCGACGGGCTACCAGGTGAGCGGGAGGCATGCGCACATGGGCATGAGCGTGATCATTTCGGCGGCAGCTGCCGAGGACGCCGAGCAGATCTTCAAACTGCAGTACCTGGCCTTCCAGCGTGAGGCGGAGCTGTACGGCAACTACCTGATCCAGCCGCTCACCCAGTCCCTGGACTCCCTCAAGGCGGAACTCGCCGAGGACACCGTGCTCGTGGCCCGGCTCGGCGACGAGGTCGTGGGCACCGTCCGCGGCAGCGTCGACGAGGACGGCACCGGCAAGATCGGCAAGCTCTGCGTCCACCCCCGCCTCCAGGGCCACGGCCTCGGCTCGCGGCTGCTGCGCGCCGTCGAGGTGGCGCTCTCGGGCCACGCCGCGACCACCCGGTTCCGCCTGCACACCGGGCACAAGAGCGAGTCGAACCTGCGGCTCTACCGCAAGGCGGGCTACACGCGGGTCGGCGGCCGCACCGCCTCCGACGGCGTGCAGCTGGTCATCCTGGAGAAGGACGCCAAGGACCCGAGCGCGTTCACGGTCAGCGCCTGACGCCCGGCGCACCGGGTCCGGACCCCGGTGCTCAGCGCTTGGCGCGCAGCCAGAGCATCCCGGTGACCGGCAGGATCACCGGGATGAACAGGTAGCCCATCCCGAACTGCGACCACACGGTCGCGTCCGGGAAGGAATCGGGGCGCACCAGGGTCCAGGTGCCCACGACCAGGACGCCGGCCAGCTCGGCGGCGCAGCACACCAGCGCCGCCTTGCGGGCCCGTTCCCCGCCGCGCACCAGCGAGAAGGTGATGAAGGCGTACGCGAGCGCCGCCGCGGCGGACAGCGCGTACGCCAGCGGCGCCCGGTCGAACTCGGTGGAGATCTGGTAGGCGGACCGCGACACCGCGCCCACCACCATCACCCCGTACAGCCAGACCAGCAGCAGGCCCGGCCCGGACACCAGCCGCTTGCGCCCGCCGGCAGGGGCGGTCTTCGTGTCAGGCACCGGTCGTTCCCCAGATGTCGTAGAGCCGTACCTCGAGGACGGCGAGGACGACGGCCGCCGCGGCCACCGTCACCGAGCCCCACTTGGTCCGCTCGGTCAGGGAGAGCAGCGCGGCGCCCGGGATGGCCACGAGGGCGCCCAGCAGGTAGGCCACGAAGATCACCGAGCCCTCGTCGGGCTTCCCGCCCTGCGCCAGCTTGACCACGCCGACCACCAGCTGGGCCAGGACCAGCAGGGTCACCACGGCCATGCCGATGAAGTGCCAGTCCTTGGTCGGCTGGTCCCGCCAGGCGGCGTGGCCGCACCAGGCGGCGAGGGCGAGTGCGGCGGCGCCGATGGCGACCGTCAGGGCGTCGAGCATGCAGCGAGGGTATTACGGGTCGAAAGACCCGATGCGCGCACCCCTGGCAGGGCGCTTTGCTGGGAGGCATGAACCTGCAAGCCCGAGCCCTGCTCTTCGACAACGACGGCACGCTCGTCTCCTCCATGGAATCGGTGCACCGCTGCTGGACCCGCTGGGCCGGGGAGCACGGGATCACCGAGGAGGAGTTCGCCGGCGTGGAACTGCACGGCCGCACCGCAGTGGACATCATCGCCGAGCTGCTGCCCGAGCCGGTGCGCGCCGGTGCGCTGGCCCGCATCGAGGCCCTGGAGGTCGAGGACGTGGCCGGCGGTGTGGTCCTGCTCCCCGGCACCAAGGACCTGCTGTCCGCCCTGCCCGCGGACCGCTGGGCGGTGGTCACCTCCGCGACCCGCCCGCTCGCCGGGGCCCGGCTGCGGGAGGTCGGCATCGACGCCCCCGTGCTGGTCGCCGCCGACGACGTCACCCGCGGCAAGCCCGACCCCGAACCCTTCCTGCGGGCGGCGGCCCGGCTGGGGGTGGAGCCGGAGCAGTGCCTGGTCTTCGAGGACGCCCCGGCGGGTCTGGCGGCCGGGCGTGCGGCCGGGATGCGCACCGTGGCCTTGACCACAACGCACCCCGCGGAGCAGCTCCGCGCGGACGTGGTCGTACGGGACCTCTCGGCCGTGTCCGTGCAGGTCACCGGGGAGGGCCTGGAGGTCCGTACGGACGGCTGACCCGGCCCCGGACTGTCCGGAATACGGTCGTGTCCCGTCCGCTATCCGGACAGTTTTGATCGGTCAGTGACCGGGTCTGCTTTACTTGGGCCCATGACCACGACGAGCAGCCGCACCCTTGCGACCGAGGCGACGATGACGCCCGGTGCTCGTTGTATGTGTCGAATGTGCGCCTTCTGAGGGCCCCTCCCCTGCGCCTCGCGCCCCGAAGCGAGAGCTGACGAGCCTCTCCGTCACCAGCTGCCCAGCAGTGCGGACCTGCTCCTGCCCCGCGCACGCGCCGCCCCGCCATCCGCTCCGTTCCGTACGGGCTGACGGCTGCCGGCCGTACCGCGTCCCCAGATGTTTGCCCCGTGCCCGGCACCCGCTGCGCCGTGCACTCGACAGCGACGGAAATCCTGTGATCACCACATCGGGCCTCACGAAGGTCTACCAGTCCCGTGGCCGCGAGGTCACCGCCCTGGACGGCGTCGACCTCCACGTCCGCGAGGGCGAGGTCTACGGAGTCATCGGCCAGAGCGGCGCCGGCAAGTCCTCCCTGATCCGCTGCGTGAACCTGCTGGAGCGCCCCACCACCGGCACCGTGAGCGTCGACGGCGTCGACCTCACCGCGCTGGCCGGCCGCGGCCGCCGCGCCGGCAAGGAGCTCCGCGAGGCCCGCAGCCGCATCGGCATGGTCTTCCAGCACTTCAACCTGCTGTCCTCGCGCACCGTCCAGGGCAACATCGAACTCCCCCTGGAGATCCTCGGCGTCCCCGGGCGCGAGCGCTCCCGCAAGGCCCTGGAACTCCTCGACCTCGTCGGCCTCGCCGACAAGGCCAAGGCCTACCCGGTCCAGCTCTCCGGCGGCCAGAAGCAGCGCGTCGGCATCGCCCGCGCCCTGGCCGGCGACCCCAAGGTGCTGCTCTCCGACGAGGCCACCAGCGCCCTGGACCCCGAGACCACCCGCTCGATCCTCCAACTGCTGCGCGACCTGAACCAGCAGCTCGGCCTGACCGTCCTGCTCATCACCCACGAGATGGACGTGGTCAAGTCCGTCTGCGACTCGGCCGCCCTGATGAAGAAGGGCCGCATCGTCGAGTCCGGCACCGTCGCCGAGCTGCTCGCCACCCCCGGCTCCGAACTCGCCGGCGCCCTCTTCCCCGTCAGCGGCTCCGCCACCGGACCCGACCGCACCGTCCTCGACGTCACCTTCCACGGCGACGCCGCGACCCAGCCGGTCATCTCCCAGCTGTCGCGGACGTACAACATCGACATCTCGATCCTCGGCGCCGCGATGGACACCGTCGCGGGCAAGCAGATCGGCCGCATGCGCATCGAGCTGCCCGGGCGGTACGAGGAGAACGTGGTCCCGGTCGGCTTCCTGCGCGAGCAGGGCCTCCAGGTCGACGTCGTGGAGGCGCACGAGCAGACCCGCGCCCCCGGCCCCCTCGGCCAGGCCGGACCCGCCGACCTCCTCGGCGACCTCGACACCGAAAACCCCGCGCTGGTCAAGGATGGTGCCAAGTGACCTGGTCCGAGATGCAGCCCCTGCTCAGCCAGGGCACGTTCGACACCCTCTACATGGTGCTGTGGTCCACCCTGGTGACCGTCCTCGGCGGACTGCCCATCGGCATCCTGCTGGTCCTCACCGACAAGGGCGGCCTCCTGCAGAACCAGCCGCTCAACAAGGTCCTCGGCGTGATCGTGAACATCGGCCGCTCGCTGCCGTTCATCATCCTGCTGATCTTCCTGATCCCCGTCACCACCGCCGTGGTCGGCACCTTCATCGGCCCCACCGCCATGATCGTCCCGCTCGCCATCGGCGCCGTCCCCTTCTTCGCCCGGCTGGTCGAGACCGCCGTACGCGAGGTGGACCACGGCCTGATCGAGGCCGTCGAGTCCATGGGCGGCTCGGTGCCCACCCTCGTCGGCAAGGTGCTCCTCCCGCAGGCCCTGCCCTCCCTGGTCGCGGCCGTGACCACCACCGTCATCACCCTCGTCGGCTATTCCGCCATGGCGGGCGCCGTCGGCGGCGAAGGCCTCGGCTCCAAGGCCATCACCTACGGCTTCCAGCGCTTCGAGACCGGATTCATGGTCGCCACCGTCGTGGTCCTCATCGTGATCGTCACGGTGGTCCAGCTGATCGGCGACGGCGCGGTCCGACTGCTCGCCCGCCGCGGCCGGACGGCCTGACACCCGGGCCGCCCGGCCCGCCCCCCGATTTCCCCCAGCAGAGCCCGCACTTGTCGTGCTTGGGCCACCACCAGCAAGTCTCAGGTACTTGTTCAGCAAGAAAGGCACTCTTCGTGCGTCAGAACATCAAGCTCACCGCCCTCGCCGCCACCGCGTCCGCGCTCGTCCTCGGCCTCAGCGCCTGCGGCAGCTCCTCGGACCCGTCCTCCACCAAGGCCGACGGCGCCAAGGCCGACGAGAGCAAGCCGCTCGTCATCGCGGCCTCCCCGAGCCCGCACGCCGACATCCTGAACTTCGTCAAGGACAAGCTCGCGGCGAAGGAGGGCCTCAAGCTGGAGGTCAAGGAGTTCACGGACTACGTCCTGCCGAACACCGCCACCGAGCAGGGCCAGGTCGACGCCAACTACTTCCAGCACAAGCCGTACCTCGACGACTTCAACAAGAAGAACGGCACGCACGTCGTGCCCGTCGTGAACGTCCACCTGGAACCCCTCGGCCTCTACTCCAAGAAGGCCAAGGCCCTCACCGACATCAAGGCCGGCCAGACCATCGCCGTCCCCAACGACACCACCAACGAGGGCCGCGCCCTGCAGCTGCTGGCCGCGAACAACCTGATCACCCTGAAGGAGGGTGTCGGCACCGCCGCCAAGCTGTCCGACATCACCGACAAGAAGGGCCTGGAGTTCAAGGAGCTGGAGGCCGCCACGGTCCCGCGCGCCCTGAACGACGTGGACGCCGCCGTCATCAACGGCAACTACGCCCTTGAGGCCAAGCTGGCGCCCGCCAAGGACGCCCTGATCCTGGAGAAGGCCGAGGGCAACCCCTACGCCAACTTCCTCGCGGTCAAGGAAGGCAACCAGGACGACCCGCGGATCCAGAAGCTCGCCAAGCTCCTGAACTCCGACGACGTCAAGAAGTTCATCGAGGAGAAGTACCAGGGCTCGGTCACCCCGGCCTTCGGCACCCCTGCCGCCTGACCCCCTGCGGCCCGCCCCGCGCGGACCCCTCAGGCCCTCCCCGCCGGCCCCGTACGCCCCCTCGGCGTGCGGGGCCGGACGCTGCCCGCTTCCGGGCAACCCGGCCATGCGCCCGCCCCCGCCGATGCTGCATGCTGAGCCCTACGACCCGCACGGACGGAGCGCACGAACGGTTCCGCACCACGGTCGCACCACGGTCCCAGGCTTGGAGCTGCGCATGACTACCACCTTCCCGGACGTCACCATCAGCACGGACCGGCTGGTGCTGCGCCCCTTCGAGGAAGAGGACGTCACCGCGCTCACCGAGATGATGAACGACGAGCACGTCACCGCCTGGACCGGCGCACCCCACCCCTACACCCGGGCCCACGCCCGCCACTGGGCCACCCGCGGCGCCCACGAGGAGCGCACCGCAGGCCGCGGCATCGTCTTCGCCGTCACCGAGTTCCTCACCCAGCGCCTCGTCGGCACCGTCCACCTGCGCAACACCGACTGGCGCACCCGCTCCACCGAGGCCGGCTACATCACCGCCCCCTGGGCCCGCGGCGAGGGCTACGCCAGCGAATCCGTCCTCGCCGTCGCCCGCTGGCTCCTGCGCGACCAGGGCTTCGAGCGGCTCGAACTGCGCACGGCCGCCGACAACACCGCCTCCCAGCAGGTGGCCCAGAAGATCGGCTGCATCAGCGAGGGCGTACTGCGCAACGCGTGGATGGTGCGCGTGCAGACGGCCGACGGCCGCTGGACCGACACCCGCACGGACCTCATCGTCTGGAGCCTCGTCCCCGAGGACCTCGACGAGGCCGCCGACTACGAGGGCTACGACGGGTACGGCGGCTTCGAGGACGAGTACTCCTACGGCCGCCCGGCCGACGCGAACGGCCGCCCGGCCGACGCGAACGGCCGCCCGGTCGGCGCCGAGCGGAACTGAACCGATCACCAGGTAGTCTCACCGTGCGCCCCCCGAGCAAGACTTCGCCTGACCCCACCCCAGGAGACTGACGACGATGGCCGACCGGGTCACGGTGATCGGCTGGGACGGCTCCCCCCTGACCGCGGCCGCCCGGTCCGCGCTCTCCGCCGCCACCCTGGTGGCCGGCGCGCCCCACCACCTCGCGCTCCCCGAAGTACCGCCCACCGCCGAGCGCATCCGCCTCGGCAGCCTCGAACTCGCCGCCCGCCGCATCGCCGGCCACCGCGGCACCGCCGTCGTCCTCGCCGACGGGGACCCCGGCTTCTTCGGCGTCGTCCGCACCCTGCGCGCCCCCGAGCACGGCCTCGAAGTGGAAGTCGTCCCCGCCGTCTCCGCCGTGGCCGCCGCCTTCGCCCGCGCCGGAATGCCCTGGGACGACGCCCAGATCGTCGTCGCCCACCCGCGCACCCTGCGCCGCGCCGTCAACGTCTGCCGCGCCCACGGCAAGGTCGCCGTCCTCACCTCGCCCGGAGCCGGACCCGCCGAACTGGCCCTGCTCCTCGGCGGAATCCACCGCACCTTCGTCATCTGCGAGGAGCTGGGCACCGAACGGGAACAGGTCAGCGTCCTCACCTCCGACAAGGCCGCCGACCACACCTGGCGCGACCCCAACGTCGTCATCGTCATCGGCGGCGGACAGGCCTCCACCGCCGACCCGGGCTGGCTGCTCGGCCAGGGCCCCGCCCACGCCGCCGGACGCGGCTGGGCCCGCCCGCGCCCCGACGCGGGCGGCGAAGGGGAGTCCGCACCGCTGCGCGCCGCCCAGCTCGCCCGCCTCGGCCCGCGCACCGGCGACCTCGTGTGGGACATCGGCTCCGGCTCCGGCGCCTTCGCCGTGGACGCCGCCGGCTTCGGGGCCGCCGTGATCGCGGTGGACGCCGACCCGCTCGCCCTCGAACGGACAACGGCCGCCGCTCGCAAGCGCGGAGTGCAGCTCCAGGTCGTCGCCGGGCGCGCCCCGCACGTACTGGAGGACCTGCCCGAGCCCGACGTCGTCCGCATCGGCGGCGGGGGAGCCGAGGTGGTCGCCGCGGTCGCCGAGCGCCGCCCCGAACGGATCGTCAGCCACGCCTCCACCCGCGACGAGGCGGAGGCCATCGGCCGGGCGCTCACCGAACACGGGTACGCCGTCGAGTGCGCCCTGCTCCAGTCCGTCGGCCTCGACACCCGTACCTGGGCCGAACAGGAGCGTTCCGTCGTCTTCCTGCTGGCCGCGGAACGCCCCCTGACCCGCTGAGACGGAGGCCGGGGTAGGCTGGCCGATCGTCGTACCGCCCCGGACGATTCGGGCGCCGCGACACCGCCGGGACGCGCGACGTGGCGCAGTCCACAGCAGACCGTGACGGTAATGGCCGCCGTGGTGGCTGACGGGCGCGACAATGCTTAGTGGTTGTCGTGCGGGCGCAGGCGAGGCGAAGGCGCCTCACGACGGACCCGTACGGCAACTCCGCTCGACGGCCCCGTGGGCGCCGGGCGATCGAAGAGGCAACACCGATGGGCGAGGGGTACGCATGACTGACACCGGCCAGGTCCCGGGCGAGGGTCACCCGGACAACGGGGGCATGGTGGATCAGCAGGGCATCCCCGCTCCCGGCCAGATGCCGCCGCCGCTCCACGCCGGCTACGCCTTCCAGGACCTCGTGGACCACCCGGCCGAGCCGGAGGACGAGGAACTGCTGCTGATGCCCAGCGGCCAGGGCGCCTGGAGCGACCCGCAGATCGTCCCGCCCGCCCCCGCCTTTCCCGTGGACCCGGCCGCGGGCGACTTCCCGCAGTACGCCGACGCGCCCTACGGCGCCGAGCCCGTCTATCCCGGGACCCCGGCCCCGGCGGCCTACGCCGAGCCCGCGGCCTACGCCGAGCCCGCCGCCTACGCGGACTACCCGCAGCCGTCCTTCCCCGACGGCTCCTACACGGCCGGCGCCCACGAGGCGGGCGGCCGCGACTCCGGGGCCCTCGACCTCGGCGGCATGGTGCCCCCGCAGGCGGCCCCGGCCGCCGCGCCCGCCGCCCCGGCCCGGCGTCCGCTGCACATGGGTCCGCCCGTGCCCGAGGCCACCGGTGGCGTCGTACGCTCCCTCGCGGACCGCGGCCCCGCCGCAGCCCCCGTCCAGGCCCCGGCCGCCGCCCCGGACCGGACCAACCCGCTCGTCTCCGCGCTCGGCACCCCGGCGGCGGCCATGCCGGTGCGCCACGCCGGACCGCCCACCGCGGGCCCCGAGTACCTCGACCTCCCGCGGGCCGAGGTGCCCCTCCAGGCCGGGGCGCCGTGGAGCCCGGAACCGCAGGCCGAGCCGCAGGACGCGCCGCAGCCCGAGCCGCAGGACGCGCCCGCGCCGTTCACCGCCGGTCCGCAGCCGCTCCCCGATTCGCCCGCGCAGGAGGCCGCCCAGGCCGCGCCGGAGCCCGGCGGCCCCTTCCTCGCCGAGTCCGCGCAGCCCGGCCCCGCCGAGGAGGAGCCCGCCCTGCCCGAGGCGGCGCCCGAGGCCCAGGAGCCCGACGCGGTCCAGCCCGGCGACGCGGTCCAGCCCGACCCGGTCCAGCCCGACCCGGTCCAGCCCGGAGATGCGGTCCAGCCCGAGCCCGAGCCGGCGGTGGCCGCGTTCGCCGCGCCCGAAGCCCTGCAGCAAGGCGCCGAGCCGGACGGGCCCGTCCCCGCCGTCGCGCAGGAGTTCCCCGAGCCTGCCTTCGTTCAGGCGCAGGCGCACCCGCTGCCCGTGGTGCCGCACGCGCCCGAGCCGGTCGAGGCGGCGCCCGCCGACCCGGCAGGCCCCGAGCCCGTACAGGTGCCCGCCGGGCCGCCCGCCGAGGCTCCCGACGCCCCGGCGCCCGAGCCCGAAGCGGCTCTCGCCCCGGCTCCCGAGGCCGCCGCAACCGGCCCCGCCACCACCGAGCCCTCCGCGGCCGCAGCGGACCCGGCCCCGCAGGCCGCACCGCTCGCGCCGGCGGCCCCTGAGGCCGTTGCGGCCCCGGCGGAGCCGCTGCCCGTCGCGGCCGGCCCCGTACACCCCGAGGCCGAGGCCGAGGCTGCGCCCGAGCCCGAGCCCGAGACCGCGCCGGCCCCGGAGGCCGGGGCCGGTGAGCCGCTCCCCGTCGCGGCCGAGCCGGCGGCGCCCGAGGCCGCCGAGGAGCCCGAGCCCCCCACGGCCGGGACCGCGGCCGGGGCCGACGCACCGGCCGAGGCCCTGCCCGAGACGGCCGCACCGACCGCGCCCGCCCCGGCAGGGGAAGCCGCCCCCGGCTACGCCGACGCCGAACGCGAGGCCGTCCTGCGCGTCATGCGCGAGCGCCGGGACATCCGCAAGGGCTTCCGTACCGACCCCATCCCGCACGAGGTGCTGCTCCGCGTCCTGGAAGCCGCCCACACCGCGCCCAGCGTCGGACACTCGCAGCCCTGGGACTTCGTGGTCATCCGCTCGGTAGAGACCCGCCGCACGATGCACGAGCTCGCCCAGCGCCAGCGCGAGGCCTACGCGAAGTCGCTGCCCAAGGGCCGGGCCAAGCAGTTCAAGGAACTCAAGATCGAGGCCATCCTCGACACCCCGGTCAACATCGTCGTCACCGCCGACCCCACCCGCGGCGGCCGCCACACCCTGGGCCGGCACACCCAGCCGCAGATGGCCCCGTACTCCTCGGCCCTCGCCGTCGAGAACCTCTGGCTCGCCGCCCGCGCGGAAGGCCTCGGCGTCGGCTGGGTCAGCTTCTTCGACGAGCGCGAGATGGTCCGCGAGCTGGGCCTCCCCGAGCACCTGGAGGTCGTGGCCTACCTGTGCGTCGGGTACGTCGACGAGTTCCCGGAGGAGCCCGAGCTGGCGCAGGCCGGCTGGTCCCAGCGCCGGCCGCTGTCCTGGGTCGTGCACGAGGAGACGTACGGGCGCCGCGCGCTGCCCGGCGAGGAGCCGCACGACCTGCTCTCCGAGACCGTCGCCAGCATCCGTCCGCTCGACGCGAAGGCGCTCGGCGAGGCATGGGAGCGGCAGAAGCGCATGACCAAGCCCGCCGGGGCCCTGGGCATGCTCGAAATCATCTCGGCGCAGCTGTCGGGCCTCTCGCGGGTCTGCCCGCCGCCGATCCCCGAGCCGGCAGCCGTGGCGATCTTCGCCGGGGACCACGGGGTGCACGCCCAGGGCGTCACGCCGTGGCCGCAGGAGGTCACCACCCAGATGGTGGCCAACTTCCTGGGCGGCGGGGCCGTCTGCAACGCCTTCGCCAACCAGGTGGGCGCCGAGGTCTGCGTGATCGACGTGGGCGTCGCGGGCGACCTGCCCGCCACCCCCGGCCTGCTGCCCCGCAAGGTCCGCCCGGGCACCGCCGACCTGTCGGTGGGTCCGGCCATGACCCGCGAGGAAGCGGTCGCGGCCATCGAGGTCGGCATCGAGACGGCCCGCGACCTGGTCGCGGCCGGCAACAAGGCCCTGCTCACCGGCGAGATGGGCATCGCGAACACCACCGTCTCCGCGGCCCTCATCTCGGTCTTCACCGGGGTCGACCCGACGGAGGTCACCGGCCGGGGCACCGGGATCAACGACGAGACCCACGCCCGCAAGGTCGAGGTCGTCCGCCGCGCCCTGGAACTCCACCAGCCCGATCCGGCGGACCCGATCGGCGTCCTCGCGGCCGTCGGCGGCCTGGAGCACGCGGCCATCGTCGGCCTGCTCCTCGGCGGGGCCTCGCTGCGCACTCCGGTCATCCTGGACGGCGTCAGCGCGGGCGCGGCCGCCCTGGTGGCGCGCGCCATCGCCCCGGAGGCCCTGTCGGCGTGCATCGCGGGCCACCGCAGCGCGGAGCCGGGCCACGTGGCGGCGTTGAACAAGCTGGGCCTGCGCCCCCTGGTCGACCTCGACCTCCGCCTCGGCGAGGGCACGGGCGCCCTGCTGGCCCTCCCCCTGGTGCAGAGCGCGGCCCGCGCCATGCACGAGGTCGCCACGTTCGACTCTGCGGGAGTCACCGAGAAGTAGCCGGCCCGCCCCCCGCCCGCACACCGGGCGGGGGAGGCCCGGCACCCCCACCGGCGGGCACGGTTCCAGGGGGCGGATGTCCCGCGTCCTCCCGCCGGGCCCGCCCGCCGGCTCCCGGCGCAGCCGGCCCCGCCACCGTCCCCGCCGCCGCCCGCCCCCGCCGGGACCCCCGGGCCCACGGGTCGTATCGTGGACTCCGGACACCGCGAAACCGCACGTCAACCAGCCGCTCCAGCGAAGCAGCGGCCCCCTCGCCGCCTCAGGAGCCGCAATCGCCATGGCCGACACCCCCGCGTACCCCGTAGGACTCCGCCTGGCCGGCCGCCGCGTCGTCGTCATCGGCGGCGGCCAGGTCGCCCAGCGCCGCCTTCCCGCGCTCATCGCGGCCGGCGCCGACGTCCTGCTGATCTCGCCCTCGGCCACCCCGTCCGTGGACGCCATGGCCGAGACCGGCGAGATCCGCTGGGAGCGCCGCCGCTACCAGGACGGGGACCTGGCCGGAGCCTGGTACGCGCTGATCGCCACCCAGAACCGCGCGGACAACGAGCGCGCCTCCGCCGAGGCCGAGCGGGAGCGGGTCTGGTGCGTCCGCGCCGACGACGCCTCCGCCGCCACCGCCTGGACCCCCGCGACCGGCCGCAGCGAGGGCGTCACCGTCGCCGTGCTCACCGGCAACGACCCCCGCCGCTCCGCCGCCGTCCGGGACGCCGTCGTCGAGGCCCTGCGCGAGGGCACCCTCGCCGCGCCCGCCCACCGCCGCGCCCACACCCCCGGGGTCTCCCTCGTCGGCGGCGGCCCCGGCGACCCCGACCTGATCACCGTCCGCGGGCGCCGCCTGCTCGCCGAGGCCGACGTGGTCATCGCCGACCGGCTCGGCCCCCGCGACCTCCTCGACGAACTCCCGCCGCACGTCGAGGTCATCGACGCGGCGAAGATCCCGTACGGCCGGTTCATGGCCCAGGAGGCCATCAACAACGCCCTCATCGAGCACGCCAAGGCAGGCAAGGCCGTGGTCCGCCTCAAGGGCGGGGACCCGTACGTCTTCGGCCGCGGCATGGAGGAGCTGCAGGCCCTCGCCGAGGCGGGGATCCCCTGCACCGTCGTCCCCGGCATCTCCAGCTCCATCTCGGTCCCCGGGGCCGCCGGCATCCCGGTCACCCACCGCGGCGTGGCCCACGAGTTCACCGTCGTCAGCGGGCACGTCGGCCCCGACGACCCGCGCTCGCTCGTCGACTGGGAGGCCCTCGCCCGGCTGACCGGCACCCTGGTGATCCTCATGGGCGTCGACAAGATCGGCCTGATCGCCGAGGCGCTCGTCCGGCACGGCCGGGCGGCCGACACCCCCGTCGCCGTCGTCCAGGAAGGCACCACCGCCGCCCAGCGCCGCGTGGACGCGACCCTCGCCACCGTCGGCGAGAGGGTCCGGACGCAGGACGTCCGCCCGCCCGCGGTCATCGTCGTCGGCGAGGTCGTCCGCGTCGGGACCCCGAGCCTTCCCACCGCCGGCGCCTGACAGGCCGTTGGCACCACACCCAGGACAAGGCAGTATCACCCTGTGGCAGATCTCATCACCGTCGAGGACCCCGACGACCCGCGCCTGCGCGACTACACGGGCCTGACCGACGTCGAACTGCGGCGCCGCCGCGAGCCCGCCGAAGGCCTGTTCATCGCCGAGGGCGAGAAGGTCATCAGACGCGCCAAGGACGCCGGCTACGAGATGCGGTCGATGCTGCTCTCCGCCAAGTGGGTCGACGTCATGCGCGACGTCATCGACGAACTCCCCGCCCCGGTGTACGCCGTCAGCCCGGAGCTCGCCGAACGCGTCACCGGCTACCACGTGCACCGCGGCGCCCTCGCCTCCATGCAGCGCAAGCCGCTGCCCACGGCCGAGGAGCTGCTCGCCACCACCCGGCGCGTGGTCATCATGGAAGCGGTCAACGACCACACCAACATCGGGGCGATCTTCCGCAGCGCCGCCGCCCTCGGCATGGACGCGGTGCTGCTCTCGCCGGACTGCGCGGACCCGCTCTACCGCCGGTCGGTGAAGGTCTCCATGGGCGCGGTCTTCTCGGTCCCGTACGCCCGCCTCGACGCCTGGCCCAAGGGGCTCGACTCGGTCCGCGAGGCGGGCTTCAAGCTGCTCGCCCTCACCCCGCACCAGAAGGCCTCGCCCATCGACGTGGCCGCACCCCAGTCGCTGGAACGGGTGGCGCTGATGCTGGGCGCCGAGGGGGACGGGCTCTCCACGCAGGCCCTGGTCGCCGCGGACGAATGGGTCCGCATCCCCATGGCCCACGGGGTGGACTCGCTGAACGTCGGCGCGGCCGCGGCCGTCGCCTTCTACGCGGTGGCCCAGGGCCGCGACACCGCCTGAGGGCCGCGGCGGCGGCTCAGAGCTTCTGGGCCGCCGCAATGCCGAGGGCGACGATCAGCGTCACCACGACGAACACGATCAGCCGCTGCCTCATCAGCTTCGGGTCCGGCCGCGAGGGCCGCCGTCCCGTGCCCGTCGTCCGCGGGGCCGGGCGGCCGCCCGTACGCCCCGCCGTCGGCCGGGACGAGGGACCGCCGGGATGGCGCGGGGACGAGGGCCGCGAGTGCGGTCCGCTCGTCGGGCCGCCCTGGGAGCGCGGCGCCGGGGCGGGCCCGGGTCGCCGCTCCGTCTGCTGGTCGGCGTAGGCCTCGGCGCCCTCGGGGAGGCGGCCGGTGGGCCGGTCCGCGCGGGCGCGCTGCGCCGGCGGGCGCCCGTCGGAGAGGCCCTGCGCCTCCCGGGCCGCGATCTCCTTCAGCCGCATCGACAGCTGGAGGGTGCTGGGCCGCTCCTCGGGGTCCTTGGCCAGGCAGGCCTGGACGAGGGGCGCCAGCGCGTCCGGGACCCCCTGGAGGTGGGGCTCCTCGTGCACGACGCGGTACAGCATGACCTCCGAACTGCCGTGCCCGAAGGGGGAGTCGGCGGTCGCCGCGTAGGCGAGGGTGGCGCCGAGGGCGAAGACGTCGGTGGCGGGGGTGACGGCGGCGCCGCGCACCTGCTCGGGCGCCAGGAAGCCGGGGGAGCCGACGGCGGTGCCCACGTGCGTCAGGGTGCTCGCGCCGGTGGCCCAGGCGATCCCGAAGTCGATGATGCGGGGCCCCTTGGGGGACAGCAGGATGTTCGAGGGCTTGAGGTCCCGGTGGACCACGCCCGCCTCGTGCACCGCGACCAGTCCCTCGGAGAGGGCCGCACCGATCGCGGCGATCTGCGCGGCGGTCAGGGGGCCGTCCTCGGCCACCTTGTCGTGCAGGGAGGGCCCGGGGACGTACTGGGTGGCGAACCAAGGCCGCTCGGCCTCCAGGTCCGCCGCGACCAGCCGGGCGGTGCAGCCCCCGCGGATCCGCCGGGCGGCCGACACCTCGCGCGCGAACCGCGAGCGGAACTCCTGGTCCTCGGCCAGGTCCGGCCGGATGACCTTGAGGGCGACCCGCTGCCCCCGCCGGTCCGACCCCAGGTAGACCACGCCCATGCCGCCGGCGCCGAGCCGGCGGTGCAGCCTGAACGAGCCGACGACACGCGGGTCCTCGCGCCGGAGCCGCATCATCGCCATGTCCACCCCGCTGCCCGGTCGTCCTGTTGACGTGGCACAGCTTACGGACGATCCGCCATGCGCGCTCAGAGGCCGCGCCCTCGTCGGGAGATTCGCTCGTCAGTGCGGGGCAGCCCTCTTGAGGGATCCTCAAGTGCGCGGCCCGATACTGCCGGAGGGTGCACGGACGCGCCCAAATCCCTCCCACGGCAGGGCTCTTGACCCCTGACCCCGCACATCGCACCGGACCGGAGGGGGCCGTACGGCCGCACGGGCCGGATCGATCCTGCGGGTGGACCGCCCGCGGACACGCAGGAACAGGGAGTGACGGAAGTGAGTGAAGTCACCACCCTCCGGTCATCCCCTCCGGGAAGACCCCGAAGGCCGGGGGCCGGTCTCCACCCAGGGGAGTACACGCAGGAGGCCCCCTCATCCTCCCGGAGGCCCGGGAATGGGTACGAGGGCATGAGGCCAGGGGCCGTCCCCGCGCCTAGTGTTGAGGACAAGCGGCGGGTGGAGCACTCGTCCCCCGAGGTCACCGGCCCGCCGCTGCCAGACGACAGGGAGAGGACCATGGCGGACATCGCACGGCAGGGACGCAAGGCATTCGCGTTCAACGGCCATGAGTCCGGCACCCGGCACCCGCTGGTGGCCGCGGCCATGGTGCTCCCCCTGGCCGCCCTCCTGCTCTTCCTCTTCGGAGGCTTCGAGCAGGTGGCGGCGCAGGCGTCGTCCGTGGGTGCGGTGCTGGGGCGCTGAGCGGCGCCCCGGACCCGGGAGAGCGGCCCGGGTGCACATGACACCGGCCCGTCAGCCCCGTGGGGACGGGGGTGCGACGGACGGCAGGTGAAGGGTGCTGCCCGTACGACTGGGGAGTCGGACGGGCAGCACCCTTTCTCATGCCCCCCGCACGCCGCGGCGTACGATCCACGGGCACCGGCACGCCGGCCGCGGGCATCCCGGGCACCGGGGCCCGGGCCCGTCCGGGACGCCGCCCGCCGCCCACGCCGCCCCCACCGGGAACAGCCGTGACCGACTCCCTGCCCGAGGCCCTCGCCGCCCTCGCCGCCCCGCCGTCCGGGCCGCGGGAGCCCTACGCCGTGCTCGCCGACCGCCCGGACGGGACCGTGGTGCGCTGCGGGCAGACCGTGGCCAAGGCGCACGCGGCCGACTCCGACCGGGAGGCCCTCGCGGCCCGGATGCGCATCGCCGGGCACGCGTCGCTGGCCGGGGTGCTGCTGCCCCCGCTGGGCGCCGCCGCCGGCCCGGTGGCGGAGCGGCCGGTGTCCCTGTGGCCCTACGGGGCCCCGGTCGACCCCGAACGGCCCGCGGACGCGCCCTGGGAAGCGGCCGGCCGGCTGCTGGCCGCCCTCCACCGCATCCCGCCCGGGCAGCTCCCCGGCCCGGTCCCGCCGATGCGCGGCCCGGCCAAGGTCGCCCGCGCCCTGCACCGCCTTGAGCGGACCGCACCCCGGGGTGCCGGAGCCGTACGGGCCGCCGCACGGACCCTGCCCGGCTGGGCGCGGGGGGAGTACCCGCCGCCGCCCGGCGGGACGCTGTGCCACGGGGACCTGCACCTGGGCCAACTGGTGCGCCACCCCGCCCCGGACGGGCCCTGGCTGCTGATCGACGTGGACGACCTCGGCATCGGCACCCCCGCCTGGGACCTCGCCCGCCCGGCGGCCTGGTACGCCGCCGGCCTGCTCGACCCCCCGGTCTGGCTGCGCTTCCTGGACGCCTACCGGGCCGCCGGGGGGCCGGCGGCCGGACCGCCCGGCTCCGACCCCTGGCCGGAACTGGACCTGGCCGCCCGCGCGCTGACCGTGCAGACGGCGGCCCTGGCGCTGGCCAAGTCCGCGGAGCAGGGCCGCCGACTGGACGGCGGGGAGCGGCTGATGGTGGACGCCTGTGCCCGCATCGCGGCCCTCCCGGCCGACTTGGATTCCGGGCCCACGCCGTAGGGTGAATCCCCCGCCACCGGGCAGGCGTCCGATGGCGACGTCCACGGTGAGGAGTTGATCGGTCCATGCAGTGTCCGAAGTGTCACGCGCAGATGCACACGTACAACCGCAACGGGGTCCAGATCGAGCAGTGCAGCGGCTGCCGGGGGATCTTCCTCGACTACGGCGAGCTGGAGGCGCTGACCCGCCTGGAGTCCCAGTACACCTCCCAGCAGTACGGTCAGGCCCCGCCGCCGCCCCCGGCCGCCTACCCGGCCCCGGCGCCCGCCTGGGGCGCCCCGCACCACGGCGGCCACGGTGGGCACGGCCACCACGGCCAGCACCGCGGCGGCTTCGGCCGGATGCTCTTCAGCTCCTGAGCCCCGCGGGCCCGTGGTCCCGCGGGACCACGGGCCCGCTCCGGGAGGAACGTCGAAAGCCCCGGCCGTCGAGACGGCCGGGGCTTCCGGGCTGTGCGCGATACTGGGATTGAACCAGTGACCTCTTCCGTGTCAGGGAAGCGCTCTCCCGCTGAGCTAATCGCGCGGGTTCCGCAGCGGTGAAGCCGCAGGTGCAACAGGGTGCTACAGGTGCTGCGTGCGCGATACTGGGATTGAACCAGTGACCTCTTCCGTGTCAGGGAAGCGCTCTCCCGCTGAGCTAATCGCGCGGGGATCCTTGCGGACCAGTGGACGATACTGGGATTGAACCAGTGACCTCTTCCGTGTCAGGGAAGCGCTCTCCCGCTGAGCTAATCGTCCTTGGAGGTGGAGACGGGATTTGAACCCGTGTAGACGGCTTTGCAGGCCGTTGCCTCGCCTCTCGGCCACTCCACCATGGAGCTGCAGGGGTTCTCGGGAAGAAAGCCCCCACTCGAGCGGACGACGAGACTCGAACTCGCGACATCCACCTTGGCAAGGTGGTGCTCTACCAACTGAGCTACGTCCGCAGGTCACCGCGTTCACTCCGGGGATCTCCCCCTTCGCTCCTGGCGACGTGTTGAACTCTAGCGGATTCCCGGGCCAGCTCAAAAACGCGTTTCCGCAGCGTGCTGCCGCTCGATCACGGCCGGTCACCCGGCGGTCACCCCACCGGCGCCACCGTGTCACCGGTCTTAGACTCGCAGCCGTGCACGACCTGCCTCCCCTGGCCCGCTTCGGCGGCCTGCTCGCGACCGACCTCCGAGACGTCACCGGTGATCCCGCCGCCCTGGACTCCACCGGGTTCTGGGCCGTGGCCGCCGACTTCGAGGGGCGGCTGGTCTGCGCGCGCTTCGGGGACGTGCGCCCCGACCCGGTGCCGGCCCCCGTGCCGGGCGCCTGGCGCGGCCCGGACGCCGACGAGTGGACCTCCTCGCTGGACCGGGCCGCGTACACGGCAGGCGTCCGGCGCATCCGCGAGCACATCGCCGCGGGCGAGGTCTACCAGGCCAACCTGTGCCGGGTGATGTCCGCGCCGCTGGCCGACCCCGCCGGAGCCGATGTCGACGCGCTCACCGCCCTGCTCGCGCGCGGCAACCCGGCCCCCTATGCAGGAACGATTCGGCTTCCCGCCCACGGCGTCGAGGTCGCCACCGCCTCCCCGGAGCTGTTCCTGCGCCGCAGCGGCCGCCGCGTCGCATCGGGCCCCATCAAGGGCACCGGCCGCACCGTCGCGGACCTGCTGCCCAAGGACCACGCCGAGAACGTGATGATCGTGGACCTCGTACGCAACGACCTCGGCCGGGTCTGCGCCACCGGGTCCGTCGCGGTGCCCGAGCTGTGCGCCGTGGAGGAGCACCCTGGCCTGGTCCACCTCGTGTCCACCGTCAGCGGGGAGCTCGCCGAGGGAGCGGGCTGGCCCGAGCTGCTCGCCGCCACCTTCCCGCCCGGCTCCGTCACCGGCGCCCCCAAGTCCTCGGCCCTGCGGATCATCGAGGCGCTGGAGACCGCCCCGCGCGGCCCCTACTGCGGAGGCATCGGCTGGGTCGACGCCGACCTCGGCACCGCCGAGCTCGCCGTCGGCATCCGCACCTTCTGGATCGACCGGGAGGCTCCCGGCGGCCCCCGGCTGCTCTTCGGCACCGGCGCCGGCATCACCTGGGGCTCCGACCCCGACCGCGAGTGGGCCGAGACCGAACTGAAGGCGGCCCGGCTGCTGCGGGTAGCGTCGGGACTGCACGGTGCCCCCGGCGCCCCCGGGGCGGGCGGCGCCGGCGGTGCGCACGGGACGACGGGAAGGACAGCAGGGTGAGGATCTGGATCGACGGGGCACTGCGGGACGCGGACGACGCGAAGGTGTCGGTGTTCGACCACGGGCTGACGGTGGGCGACGGGGTCTTCGAGACGCTCAAGGCGGAGCGCGGCCGGACCTTCGCGTTCACCCGCCACCTGGAGCGGCTGACCCGCTCGGCCCGCGGCCTGGGCCTGCCCGACCCCGACCCGGACGAGGTGCGCCGGGCCTGCACGGCCGTGCTGGAGGCCAACCCGGTGCCGCTCGGCCGGCTGCGGGTCACCTACACCGGCGGCGTCTCCCCCCTCGGCTCCGACCGCGGCGACGCGGGCCCCACGCTGATCGCGGCCCTCGCCGAGACCGCCCGCCGCCCCGACACCACGGCCGTGGCCACGGTGCCCTGGGTGCGCAACGAGCGCAGCGCCGTGGCCGGCCTGAAGACCACCTCGTACGCCGAGAACGTGGTCGCGCTGGCCGCCGCCCACCGGGCCGGGGCCTCCGAGGCCCTCTTCGCGAACACCCTGGGCCGGCTCTGCGAAGGCACCGGCTCCAATGTGTTCGTCGTCCTCGACGGGGAGCTGCACACCCCTGCGACGGCCTCCGGCTGCCTGGCCGGCATCACCCGCGCGCTCGTGGCCGACTGGGCCGGGGCCAAGGAGAGCGACCTGCCCTTCGAGGTGCTGGAACAGGCCGAGGAGGTGTTCCTGACCTCCTCGCTGCGCGACGTGCAGGCGGTCGTGCGGATCGACGGCCGCGAGCTCGGGGACGGGCCCGGTCCGGTCACCGCCGAGGCGATGCGGGTCTTCGACGCGCGCTCCGCGGACGACCTCGACCCGTAACACCCTCGCACCGGAGCCGCCGCGCGGGGTACAACTCCGGTGATGACCACCACCCTGCGGCCGTCCGGGCCGCTTCAGCAGAGCGACGGCGGGGCGCGGACGCGCCCGTACGAGATCCGCGTCAACAGCAGGCGTGTCGGAGGCCTGACGATCGCCTCCGACACCCCCTTCGGGCCGACCGTGGGGGAGATCCGCGACCTCCTGGTCGACGCTCCCGACCGCGGGCGGGGCCGGGCCGCCGTGGCCGCCCTGGCCGCCGAGGAGGTCCTGCGCGGCTGGGGCTGCCGCCGGGTCGGCGTCAGCGTTCCCGCGGACTCCGCGGCGGGCCTGCGCCTGGCCCGGTCCCTCGGCTACGCGGAGATCAGCCGCAACATGTCCAAGCAGCTGCCCGAGGAGCCCCCCGCCCTGTCCGCCGGGGTGCGGGGCCGGCCGATGACACCGACCGAGTACGAGGCCTGGAAGGCCGAGGCGATCCGCGAGTACGCCGAGGACTGGGCCGGCCGCGGGATGCCGGTCCAGGCTGCCGAGGCCAAGTCGGAGGCCGACCACCGCAGCCTGCTGCCCCTGGGCGCGGCAACACCGGGGGCCTCCTTCGCCGTCCTGGAGGCGGCCGGCGAACCCGTGGGCCACATCTGGGTCGGCGCCCGGGACGGGGGCTCCTACGTCTACGACGTCCTGGTCTTCCCCGCGCACCGCGGCCGCGGCTTCGGCCGCGACCTGATGCTCCTCGCGGAAGGCACCGCCCTCGCGCAGGGCCACCGGACCATCGGCCTGCATGTCTTCGCGGACAACACCCCGGCCGTGCGCCTGTACGAGTCCCTGGGCTACGCGCCGACCCTGTTCAACCACGCCAAGGACCTGCTCTAGGCCGGCTCCTTCGGATCGTGTCGGGGCCCGCAGGATCCGGAAGGGACGAGCTAGTCCTGCCCGTGGGCGTCCGCCGCGAGCAGCCGGTCGGCGATCTCCTCGACACGGGCGCGCAGGCCGTCCTGGCTCTTGCCGCCGTCGAGGCGCTCGCCGCCGATCACGTACGTCGGCGTGCCGGTCACGCCGATCGCCTTGCCCTCGGCCTGGTCGGCGTCGACGATCAGGATGTGCCGGCCGTCGATCAGCGCGGTGTCGAACTCCTCTGCGTCCAGGCCGAGTTCGCGGGCCACGTCCACCAGGACCGGCTCACCGCGCTCACCGAGCTCGGCGGTCCGGGCCAGCAGGGCCTCGGCGTACGGCCAGCCCTGCCCCTGCTCGACGGCCTCCTCGGCGGCCTGCGCCGCGGCGAAGGCGTGCTTGTGCTTCTCCAGGGGGAAGTGGCGCAGCCGGATGTCCAGCCGGTCGCCGTAGCGGGCCCGCAGGGCGCGCAGGTCGTCCAGGGCGCGGTGGCAGTCCGGGCACTGGAGTTCGCACCAGACGTCGAGGATCACGGAATCGGTCATGGGGCGATTCTCCCAGCCCCGCACCGCCCGGGCCGACCGGGGCGAGGGCCCCGGGCCCGGGACGGCACCCGGGACGGGACCCAGGGAGGAGGTGCGACCCCGAGATGTCCCGGAGATCCGGGCCGGCCGGGCTCCGCGCCTGGCCCCTGCGATGGGGGCCGGTGCAGGATGGGGGGGACGGACCGCCCAGTTCAGGAGGAACGCATGCTCGCCGAGACCATCTGTTCCGCGGTGTCCGCGGCGGGCCTGGGCCTGGCTGCCGTGACCGCGTACCGCAAGCGGTTCCGGACCGCCGCCCGGATCGCCGCCTACGCCTTGGTGCCGCTGGGGCTGGTGCTGACGGGTGTCGTGGAATGGGTGTCCGGCACGGTCTTCAACCCGGCCGTCTGGGCCGGCTTCGGGCTGCTCGCCCTGGCCTGGCTGCTGCTGGCCGCCACCCGCGTGGTGGAGCGGCGCAACGCCGGCAGGCGGGTCGGGGGCGGTGCTGCGCAGCCGGCCGTCGCCCCGGGGGCCTCGGCGCCCTCGCTCGACGCGGGCGCACGGCCCCGGCCGGACACCCGCACCGGCGCCCCGGCGGCGCCCGCGGAGGACTTCTCCGACATCGAGGCCATCCTCAAGAAGCACGGGATCTGACCGCCGGCCGGTCCCGGGCCCACAAGATCGGGCGAACTCCCGCCCCGATGTTGGCGTGTTGAGGGGCGGACGCCACCGCGCTGCGCCATCATCGGGCCGACATGCTCGACACATCGAAGGGTGAGCCGCCGGTCCCCGCACCGGTCCCCGCCCCCGTCGCCGAGGAGCCGCGAGGCTGCCTCTTCGCGCTCTCGCAACCCCCGTTGATGATCTTCCTAGGAGTGATCGGCACCCTGCTGCTGTTCGCCGCCGTGCACGACCTCTTCCTGCTCTGACGCCCCCGCGTCGGCCTCCTTGCGCCGGGCCCGGTACGCCGCCACGTGCAGCCGGTTCCCGCAGGTCCTGCTGTCGCAGTAGCGCCGCGAACGGTTCCGGGACAGGTCCACGAAGGCGCGCCGGCAGTCCGGGGCCTCGCAGCGGCGCAGCCGCTCCTCCTCGCCCGAGACCACGATGAAGGCCAGTGCCATGCCGCCGTCGGCCGCGAGGTGGTCGCCCACCGACGCGCCCGGGGCGAAGTAGTGCACGTGCCAGTCGTAGCCGTCGTGGTCGGTCAGCTGCGGGGTGGTCCCGGCGGTCGCCACCAGCTCGTTGATCAGTGCGGCGGCCGTACGGGAGTTCGGCGCCGCGAAGACCTGGGCGAACTTGCCGCGCACCGCCCGCACCCCCGACAGGTCGCGGGCCCCGAGCTCGCCGACGTCGCTGATCGCGTACTCCCTGACGAACGCCCGCAGAGCGCCGATGTCCGCCAGCCCGTCGGGGTGGTCCACCTCGGCCGCGGTGTTCACCAGCGCGACGACGACGTCGAGCGCGCGACGGGTGTCGTGGGGGATCTGCACGGGGTCTCCCTCAGGGGCCGGGCCTGCGGCGACGGGCCGGTGCCGCCGCCGGGGGAGGACTCTAGCCGGTCGCCCCCGCGGGGGGTCCCCACGCACACCGGCGCCGTCCGCGCGGGTGGCTCCCGCGAGAACAGCGCCGGCACTGCCGTATGTGGTTGTCCGGTTCGCACCGTCGCCCCGAGTCGGACGGTGTCGAGCGGAGGTAGGCCTGGCTCAGCTTTCGGCCAGGATGTGGGAGAGCTCCTTGTCGAGGTCGAAGTGCCGGTGCTCGGTCCCGGGTGGAACCGCGGCGTCCGTCCGCTTGAGGAACGACTCGAGTGCTCGGGCGGGTGCTTCGAGCAGTGCTTCTCCCTCCGGTGAGCTCAGGGCGATGCAGACGACGCCCTGGCCGTGGCTGCGGGAGGGCCAGACGCGGACGTCGCCGGTACCGGTGGGCCGGTGCAGGCCCTCCGCGAGGAGGTCGCGGGCGAATACCCATTCGACCGTCTCCTCGGCGCCGGTGTGGAAGGTGGCGTGCACGGCGTAGGGGTCGGCCGTGTCATACCGCAGGCCCGCGGGAACAGGCAGTGAGGACTCGCTCGACACAACGAGGCGCAGGTGCAGCTCGCAGCTGACCGTGGTGTTCATAAGCGCCAGGGCCTTTCGCTCAGTGTGCGCTCGGGGATTCGCACGTCGGCGAAATCGACATGCCACCTACGGTGCCGTTGTAAACCCCTCTGACCGTTTTGCGGACCTCTGGGTCCCTCGAACGGCGGATCCAAACCCTCATCCACGTGTGTATCCGGTTCGGGTAGATTCGACCTCATGAATACGGGGAGTGACCGCGAGACCCACGGGTCCGCCAGCAGCGAGCCGGCTCCCACGCCGGCTCCCACCGCAGCCGCCGAGGAGGCCGCCGCGTCGGCCGCCGACGACGCGCCGCACGTGTCGAAGGCTCCCGCCTTCATCAAAGCCCGCAAGAGCCTGCACCTGAGCTGGCAGGTCGGCGTCTTCGTCGTCGGCCTCGCCGTGATCGCCGCGGGTGTCGCCATGCTCGTCCTGCCCGGCCCCGGCTGGGTCGCGATCTTCGCCGGCCTGGCGATCTGGGCCACCGAGTTCGCCTGGGCCCACCTCGTCCTGCGCTGGACGAAGCGCAAGGTCACCGAGGCTGCGCAGAAGGCGCTCGACCCCAGGGTCCGCCGCCGCAACATCATCCTGACCACCGTCGGGCTGGTCGTCGCCGCCGCGCTGGTGGGCTTCTACCTGTGGAAGTACGGGCTCGTGCTGCCCTGGAACCTCACGGACCAGTGATGGTCCGGAGCGCCGCTGACATGCGGTAATGTTTGCGGTGCGTCCGGGCGATTAGCTCAGTGGGAGAGCACTTCGTTCACACCGAAGGGGTCACTGGTTCGAACCCAGTATCGCCCACCCGGACCAGAGGCCCGGAGACTTCACCGTCTCCGGGCCTCCGGCGTTACCGGAGCCGCCCGAGCGCGTCCCGCAGCCGCCGCGCCTCACCCAGCCGCTTCTCGTACGTCGCACCCGCGGCCAGCAGCAGCAGGCCCGCCAGCGCCGGCGGCAGCCAGCGCGGCAGCGCGCCCACCACCTGGACGACGTACGGGGCCAGCTCGTGCAGGGCCACCCCCGCCAGCACGGCCCCGCCCAGCAGCAGCGGGGCCTGCAGCCGCCGCCGGGCGCCCGCCAGGGTCACCGCCAGCGCCGCCAGCCCCAGCAGCAGCGGCCGCAGCCAGTGCCGGTCCTCCAGAGCCGCCAGCAGGCTCGGCAGCAGGGTCGCGGCCAGCCCCGGGCCGTACGCCGTCCAGGAGGACGCCGAGGGGTCCCTGCGGCGCCGTACGAGGCCCACCGCGAGGGCGGGCACCGTCACCGGCAGCGAGTACGCCTCCGGCGCCGCCACCCCCGCACCGGCCAGCCGCACCCACGCCGCCAGGACGAACAGCGTCCCCGCCGCCCAGCCCACCGGGCGCCGCTCCGCACGCACCGCCGCCCCCGCACAGACCACCCCGGCCAGGGCCAGCGCCAGACCCAGCGTCCCGGGCCGCCCTGCCGACCACAGCACCGCCAGAGCCCCGCAGACGGCCGCAGCGATCTCCGCCGGCACCCGTACGCCGCCCAGCCGAGGCCCGAACACGGCCGCCGCCGCCGGAACGGCGAGCAGCGGCAGCCCCCACCAGGCCGGCGGCCGCCCCGCCGCCGCGGAAGCCGCCAGCAGCAGGCCCCCGGCGTACCCCACGGCGCACACCGCCGCCACGGACCGGGCCGGGCGGGGCGCGGACCGCTGCGCCGCGCCTGCGGCGCAGCCCGCGCCCAGCAGCCCCCACACGGCGAAGGTGGCCGTCCGCCCGTCCAGTGCGCCCAGGGAGACGTTCCCCGCGCCCAGCAGGGCGCAGACGCCCGCCGCGACCGCAGCGCCCGGCGTACGCCCCTTCAGCGCGTACGCCCCGGCGGCCGCCGTCACCACCACCTGCACGGCGAACACCACCGCGGCCGGCCAGTCCAGCAGGGCCGGGGCCGTGAACAGACCCGACCACGCCAAGGCCACCGCCACCACCGGCGGCTCGGGCCGGGAGAGCGCCCGGGACAGCCACCCGGCGGCCGCCGCCGCGAGCAGCAGGACCACCACCGCGGGCGCCCCCGCCCCGAAGGGGTCAGCCCCCGGAGTCGACGCCGCCCACACCTCGTCCAGCACCCCGGTCCGGGCCGCCAGTACCGCGGCCGCCGCGCACCAGGCCCCCAGCGCCGCCACCGTGGCGGCCAGCGCACCGGCCAGCAGCAGCCCCCGGCGGACCGGCTCCGCGAGCCGCCCGGCGCGGACCGCCGCCAGCAGCGGCAGCGCCACCAGCAGGTGCGCCACCACCGCCCAGCCCGGCCCGAGCTCCGGGCGGGCCACCCCGCCGAGCCCCACCACCGCCGCGAGCCCGCCGGCCGCCGCCACCGGCCAGGCCGCCGCCCCGCGGCCGGCCGCCGCCACCGCCACCGCGACGGCCACGGCCAGCGCCGCCCCCGCACCCAGCAGGACCCCCGGGGCCACCGCCCCGGCCGCCGACGCCGCCGACCACGAGCGCACCGCCCCGGTCAGGAGCGCCCCCGCGCCCAGCACGCCCGCCGGGACCCACGCCACCGGGGCCG
Organism: Streptomyces sp. cmx-4-9; assembly: GCF_046548835.1. Classification (NCBI taxonomy): domain Bacteria; kingdom Bacillati; phylum Actinomycetota; class Actinomycetes; order Kitasatosporales; family Streptomycetaceae; genus Streptomyces; species Streptomyces sp. cmx-4-9. Next base: position 266,956 of record NZ_JAEBEE010000009.1, read on the forward strand.
GCAGCGCCCGCACCCGCAGCGCCAGCAGCACGTCCAGAACCGCCGTCACCAGCAGCGCCCAGCCCAGCCCCAGCGGACCGCTCTGCCCGGCCAGCGCCGCCAGCGGAAGCGGCCACTGCGCGGCCAGCACGGCCGCGGGCAGCGGGATGCGCAGCGCGGGCAGCCGCCGGGCCAGCCCCAGCCCGTACCCCGCCCACAGCGCGGCGCACACCGCGGCCGCGGCTGCCGCGTACGCCGCCGGACCGGTGTCCGCCCCGGCGGCCACGTACAGCGCGTACGCGTCCAGCACCGTCAGCAGCAGCCCGACCGCGGCCACCGACTCGGCGGTCGCGCGCAGACCCCGCCGCAGCAGCGCCACCGGGGCGCCCAGCGCCGCCGCCGTCACCACCGCGAGCACGGCGCTGCGCCCGGCGATCCCCATGGCCCCCCAGCTGACCAGCGTGAAGGCCGTGGCGGCCACAGCCAGCAGCACCACCCCCAGCGCGAGCAGCACGTTCTGCGCGCTCGGCGCCGAGGCGTCCTCGGCGGGAGCCGGGGCCCCCGGGCCGGGCGCAGGCACCCACCCGGCCGGCGGCCCCCACGCGGCGGGGGCGGGGCCCGGCTGCCGCAGGAGGTGCAGCAGCCGGTCCCGGCGGGTCAGCAGGTACATCCGCCGGTGGTCGAGCCAGGCCAGTTCGCGGTCGACGAGCGCCAGCTCCTCGGCCGGCGGCAGGGACGTGTTCATGCTGCGGAGTGTGGCGCCCGTCACGGCGTCAGGACATGGGCGTGCGTACTCAGATCCGCCCTGAGTACGCACGGGTCTGCCCGAACGGGGCGTGCGCGGGCCCGCCGGACGCAAGACTGGTCCCATGCACCACAGCCGCCAGGACCGCTGGAGCCACTACCGCTTCCGCAGCGTGTGGGACCTCGACGCACCGCCCGGCCGCGTCTACGCGGAACTGGAGCAGCTGGACCAGTACCCGTACTGGTGGCCCCAGTTCCGCCGCGTGGAGCGCACCGGCGACCGCAGCGGGACCGTGCTCGTGCGCTCCGCGCTGCCCTGTTCGCTCCGCCTCACCACCACCGAGCTGCTGCGCGACCCCGGCCGGGGCGTCCTGGAGGTCTCCCTCCACGGGGATCTCGAAGGTTGGGCGCGGTGGACCGTGCGCGCCCGCCGCGGAGCGGACGCCGGACGCACCCGCGCCCTGTACGAGCAGGAGGTGGAGGTCCGCATGCCGCTCATGCGGCGGCTCTCGCTGCCATGCCGCCCGGTGTTCCGGCTCAACCACGCCCTGATGATGCGGGCCGGACAGCGCGGTCTCGAAGCCCGGCTGGCGCTCTCCCCGGAAGCGGTTTGAACCAGCCCCGGGCCTTCTGTATTGTTCGGTGCGTTCCCGGGCGATTAGCTCAGCGGGAGAGCACTTCGTTCACACCGAAGGGGTCACTGGTTCGATCCCAGTATCGCCCACCGGGACAGGCCGGTCCGTCTGATGACGGGCCGGCCTTCCGCATGTTCCGGGCCGCTCACGCCGCCGTGGAGAGGTCGGGCCGCAGCGGCCAGTGCGGATCCACCGACTCGGGGGTGCCCTGCCGTGCGAACCAGGCCTGGAGCCCCCGCGCCTGGGCCGCGTGCCACACCTGCTGGAGCGTGTGCAGCTCGGCCGGTGTGAGCCGCTCCAGCCGGCCGGCGAACCGGCGCCCCACGGCCCGTACGAGCTCCAGCGAGGCCAGTGCGTCCGCGGCCGCGTCGTGGGCGCCCTCCAGCTCTATGCCGTAGTGCGCACACAGGTCCGTCAGCGTCCGGCGGCCCTTGCGGTACCGGTCCAGGTGCTTGTCCAGCACCCGCGGATCCAGCACCGTCAGCGGCCGGTTGTCCAGGTACCGCGACAGTGATGAGGCCCGGTGCCGGCGCAACTCCCGGTCGAGCAGCGTCAGATCGAACGGCGCGTTCATCACCACCAGCGGCCGGCCCGCCACCCGCTGCTCCCCGAGGGAGCGGGCTATCTCCTCCACCACCGGGGCGGGCCAGCGCCCGTGGCGCTGGAGGTGCTCGTCGGTGAGCCCGTGCACTTCCGTGGCTCCCGCAGGCACCGGGATCCCGGGATTGACCAGCCAGCGCGTGGAGCGGATCCGGCCCCCCGCGCACTCCTGCACGACGAGCGCGGCGGACACGATCCGGTCCTGCTCGACGTCCACTCCGGTGGTCTCCGTGTCGAATGCGGCCAGCGGGCCCTCGTACCAGCGTGTCATGGCGAACTCCTCGTCCCCGGTCGGCAGATGGGGCACCCGGGCGCGGCCGCCTCGGAACGTGCCACCGTTGCCCGAACCGGTGATACCCGGGCTGTTTGCCCCGTACGCCGTTTGCGGGTGCCCGGGTGCGGAGACAACATCCCTGGGGGACCGCACACATGACCGGTCGTCACCCCGCCCACCACCCACGGCAGAGCCCGCAAGGCATGGGGAGCCGGCCATGGCGCTCACGCAGCCCGAACCGGGCGGGGTGCTGCAGGGGCAGACCGATCCGCGAACCGGACCGCTGCGCGGCACACTCGCCACCACCACCTGCATGGAGACCCTCCAGGTGGGCTACCTGCACGCCGTCGCCGCCGCGGCCGGCTGCTCGCTCTCCCAGCCCTTCCCGGACAACGGCATCGACTGGCACGTCAGCCACGGTGCGCCCGACCACGTCGTCGACGACGAGGTCACCATCAAGGTGCAGTTGAAGGCGACCTACCAGATACCGCCCCGGCCGGCCGGGGCCACCTTCGGCTTCACCCTCGACAACGAGCACCTCGTGAAACTGGCCCGCACCCCGGTCGCCGTCCACAAGATCCTCGTCGTGATGCTCGTCCCGCGCGAGCGCGACCAGTGGCTGTCCGCCGGGCACGACCGGCTCGACCTGCGGCACTGCTGCTACTGGACCAACCTCGCCGGACAGCCCGTCACCGGCCGCCGCCGGACCACCGTGCGGATACCGACCACGCGGATCTTCGACGACCGGGCGCTGTGCGAGATCATGACCCGGGTCGGGTCGGGAGGGACACCCTGATGCACTGGCATGCACCGAACCCCGGACCGCCGCCCCGGGAGCACCCGGGGTACGCGGCCCCCGCCCGCCCCGGCACGCCCGACCCGGCCCAGGTCGACCCGGCGGTGCTCGGCGCCCTGCTGCACCGGCACGGCTGGCAGCGCCGGGGCGGCGACGCCGGCCGGTACGGGCGCTGGACCCCGCCCGCGGCCCCCTCCGGCGGCAGCGGGGCGACCAGCCTCCTCGTCCCCGAGAGCCGGGCCTTCCCCGACTGCGCCGACCTGCTGGAGGAGGCGCTGACCGCCCTCTCGCGCAGCGCCCTGCCCTCGGCCCGCGAGGTCCTCTACGGGCTGAGCGTGCCCAGCGACGAGGTCCGCTGGGAGCGGGAGATACCGGAAGGGCCGTACGGGATCCAGGGCGAGGCCTCCTGGACCGTGCAGGAACAGCTGCGCTCGGCGGCCCGGCAGCTCCTGCTCGCGGGGGCGCTGGCGGACCGGGCGAGGGCCGGCTACCACGGCGCCCGCCACCGGGGGAAGGCCGAACGGGCCCTGGACGGGGTGCTGGTGGGCCCCTCCCCGGGCGGGCGCCGGCTCACCGCCTACGTCCCGGTCGGCGGTGGACGCGGGACCGTCACGCGACTGCACCACGCGCTGCACGCCGCCCGCGAGGCCGTGGACTACCGGCGGGCCACCGGCGGGATGGAGGCCTTCGACGCCGCCGTGCAGGCGGGGGTCAGCCGGGAGCTCGCCGACGCCCTGATCGCCCTGGTCCGCGGCTCCGAAGGGGCCCGGATCGCGCTGGCCTGGGCGCCGGCAGCCGGAGCGCCGGCGGGGTGCGCGGCCCGGCCGGAGCCGGTGGAGTTCTCACCGGGGGACCTCCCCGTGCTCCGGGAGGCGGCCGCACGCTACACCCGCGACGAGCCCGCCGTCCCGGTGCGGATCACGGGCGCGGTGGTACGGATGCGCCGCTCGGCCCCCGGCGGCGGGGGCACGGTCCGGCTGCGGGTCCTCACCGGGGCGGAGGTCCCGTACGTCCGCGCGGTCCTCGACGAGGAGGCGTACCGGGTGGCCGGCCACGCCCACCTGGTGGGCCTGCCCGTCCGGGTCAGCGGGCGGCTCCAGCGGCGGGGCGGCTTCCGCCGCCTTGCCGGGGCCACGGACGTGACGCCGGTCCCGCTGGACGAGGTGGAGCGGGACCGGCTGATGAAGTCGCTGGACGACGCCTTCGACCCGTCCGACGTGCTCCCGTCCGACGACTGAGGGCAGCCTCCGGCCGCCGGGGCCGGGCCGTACGGGCTCCGGCCGCGGGGCAGCCCAGGTCCCGGTGGCCGCAGGCGCCCGGGCCCGGCGAGAACCGTTTGGCGGCGCGACCGCTCCGCTCGGTACGATTCAGGCGCGCAGTGTTCGCTCGCGCACCCCCTGAGTCAGGAGAGACCGGTGTCAGACGTCCGTGTGATCATCCAACGCGATTCCGAGCGGGACGAGCGCGTGGTGGCCACGGGCACTACGGCGGCGGAGCTCTTCGCCGGCGAGCGCACCATCGTCGCCGCGCGCATCGCAGGTGAGTTGAAGGACCTCGCCCACGAGGTGAAGGACGGCGACACCGTCGAACCGGTGGAGATCTCCTCCGAGGACGGCCTCAACATCCTGCGCCACTCGACCGCGCACGTCATGGCGCAGGCCGTGCAGGAGCTCTTCCCCGAGGCCAAGCTGGGCATCGGCCCGCCGGTCCGGGACGGCTTCTACTACGACTTCGACGTGGCCAAGCCCTTCACCCCCGAGGACCTGAAGGTCATCGAGAAGAAGATGCAGGAGATCCAGAAGCGCGGGCAGCGGTTCGCCCGCCGCGTGGTCTCCGACGAGGCGGCCCGCGAGGAGCTCGCCGACGAGCCGTACAAGCTGGAGCTCATCGGCATCAAGGGCTCCGCGTCCTCCGACGACGGCGCGGACGTCGAGGTGGGCGGCGGCGAGCTGACCATCTACGACAACCTCGACGCGAAGACCGGCGACCTGTGCTGGAAGGACCTCTGCCGCGGTCCCCACCTGCCCACCACCCGCAACATCCCGGCCTTCAAGCTGATGCGCAACGCGGCCGCCTACTGGCGCGGCAGCGAGAAGAACCCGATGCTCCAGCGCATCTACGGCACCGCGTGGCCGACCAAGGACGAGCTGAAGGCCCACCTCGACTTCCTCGCCGAGGCCGAGAAGCGCGACCACCGCAAGCTCGGCAACGAACTCGACCTCTTCTCCGTCCCGGACGAGATCGGCTCAGGCCTCGCCGTCTTCCACCCGCGCGGCGGCATCATCCGCCGGGTCATGGAGGACTACTCGCGCCGCCGGCACGAGGAGGAGGGCTACGAGTTCGTCTACACCCCGCACGCCACCAAGGGCGCCCTCTTCGAGAAGAGCGGCCACCTGGACTGGTACGCGGAGGGCATGTACCCCCCCATGCAGCTCGACGGCGGTACCGACTACTACCTCAAGCCGATGAACTGCCCGATGCACAACCTGATCTTCGACGCCCGCGGGCGCTCCTACCGCGAGCTGCCCCTGCGCCTCTTCGAGTTCGGCACCGTGTACCGGTACGAGAAGTCGGGCGTCGTGCACGGCCTGACCCGCGCGCGCGGCTTCACCCAGGACGACGCGCACATCTACTGCACCCGCGAGCAGATGGCGCAGGAGCTCGACCGCACCCTCACCTTCGTGCTGAACCTGCTCCGGGACTACGGTCTGACCGACTTCTACCTGGAGCTGTCGACCAAGGACCCGGAGAAGTTCGTCGGCTCGGACGAGGCGTGGGAGGAGGCCACCGCGGTCCTCCAGCAGGTCGCGGAGAAGCAGGGCCTCCCGCTGACCCCCGACCCGGGCGGCGCGGCCTTCTACGGCCCGAAGATCTCGGTGCAGGCGCGGGACGCCATCGGCCGCACCTGGCAGATGTCGACCGTCCAGCTCGACTTCAACCTGCCCGAGCGCTTCAACCTGGAGTACACCGCCCCGGACGGCAGCCGCCAGCGCCCGGTCATGATCCACCGCGCGCTGTTCGGCTCCATCGAGCGGTTCTTCGCGGTGCTGCTGGAGCACTACGCGGGCGCCATGCCGCCGTGGCTGGCTCCGGTCCAGGCCGTCGGCATCCCGATCGGCGACGGGCACGTGGAGTACCTCCAGGAGTTCGCCGCCGAGGCGAAGAAGAAGGGCCTGCGCGTCGAGGTGGACGCCTCCTCCGACCGCATGCAGAAGAAGATCCGCAACCACCAGAAGCTCAAGGTCCCGTTCATGGTCATCGTCGGTGACGAGGACATGGCCGCGGGCACCGTCTCCTTCCGCTACCGCGACGGTTCGCAGGAGAACGGCATCGCCAAGGACGAGGCCCTGGCGAAGCTGGCCAAGGCCGTCGAGGACCGCGTCCAGGTCTGATCCGTGCGCGGCGGGCCCCCGGGAAGTGATCACTTTCCGGGGGCCTTCCTCGTCCGCGCGGGCCAGGTCATATGCTGCATGCCATGACGATTGAGCCGGAGCAGCAGATCGGTGTGGGCACGCAGGACGCGTTCCAGCGACTGTGGACGCCCCACCGGATGGCGTACATCCAGGGGGAGAACAAGCCGACCGGTCCGGAGGCCGGTGACGGCTGTCCCTTCTGCGGGATTCCGGAGATGTCGGACGAGGACGGCCTGGTGGTCGCCCGGGGCAAGCACGTCTACGCCGTGCTGAACCTGTACCCGTACAACGGCGGGCACCTGATGGTCGTCCCCTACCGGCACGTCGCCGACTACACCGAGCTCGACGGGCCCGAGACGGCCGAGCTCGCTGACCTGACCAAGCGGGCCATGGCCGCCCTGCGCAAGGCGTCGGGGGCGCACGGCTTCAACATCGGGATGAACCAGGGTGCGGCGGCCGGAGCCGGCATCGCCGCGCACCTGCACCAGCACATCGTGCCCCGCTGGGGCGGGGACACGAACTTCATGCCGGTCGTGGGCCACACCAAGGTGCTGCCCCAACTGCTCGCGGACACCCGCCGGATGCTCGCGGACTCCTGGCCCACCGACTGACCAGCCGGCCCGCTGACACGCGGACGCCCCGGCTCGGGCCCCCGCCCCGGCTCGGGAACCGGGGCCGGGGCGGGCCGGGCCGGTCCCCGGACGCGGCCCCAGGGCCCCGGCACAATCCTCTGGAGACGACCTGGTGCCGTGCCGGGCGCCGCGACCCGGTGGACCTTTCCGGTCACCGCACTAGGCGTCGTACACGTCCGCCTTGCGCGGGGACGGCTCCTGGATGAGCCCGCTCATGATCGAGGAGCGGTTGGTGAAGCGGTCGGTGTCGACGCCGTTCTCCTCCAGGACCTTGAAGGTGGCGGCGTGCACCGCCCGCAGGACCGGGGCGACCGTGCGCAGGGCGTCGTCGGCCATGAAGCGGTGGCGCCACATCGAGCCCGCCCACACGTGGCGCAGGCCGAAGGGCTCGGGCAGGACCAGCTTGCCGCCGAGGTGGTCGAGGACCGGCGGGTACCAGGTCAGCGGGGCGCGGACGGCGAGGCGGACCACTTCCTGGGTGTCCACCAGCGGCAGCGGCCGCTCGACGGTCTCCCAGAAGCGGATGCTCTTGGGCACCTCGACCACGGGGGCCTTGGACTTGGTGGTGAACAGGCCGTGCACGGGGCCCAGGGCGTGGGCGGTGACGTCCACCCGCAGCGTCTTGTAGAGCACGGTCACGGTCACCAGCATGGTGATGACGAGCTGGCCGTCCCACAGCGGGTACTGGATGCCCAGGTAGTGCCGGTTGCCCGCGCTGAACTGCTGCTCGTTGCAGATCCGGGTGATCTCGTGCGGCTTGATGAGGAAGGCGTCGGTGTTCTCACCGGTGGGCCGGGCGACCTCCGCGGCGCCCTCGCCGACCGGCGTGACGATCCAGTGCTGGATGGCGGCGGCCGGGAAGCCGCCGGTGTGCAGGGGGCCGCGCTCCAGCTTGCGCAGCTGGGTGTCGATCGCGCGGATGACGTCCCAGCTGCGGAAGGGGTGGATCTCGGCGCCCTCGGAGCGCGGGGTCAGCTCCTCGGCCATCTGCCAGCTGCCCCACCGGGTGCCCATGCCGAGGATGCCCTTGGGGCCCGCGTAGAAGACGTGGTTGCTGCGGTCCTCGGCGGTCAGTTTGGCCAGCTGGCGGCGCAGGTCCTCGCGGGCCTTCTCGTCCGGGTTGCCGGGGACCGCGTCCGGGATCTTGGCGCCGATGCCGTCGCCCGCCAGCAGCCCGTCCCAGCGGGCGCGCAGGTCGGCGGCGGTGGACTCGCACAGGCGGCGGGCCATCAGCCAGCCCAGGACGGGCGCGATGACCATGGCACGGAGGTAGATGCCGAGGAAGCCGCTGAAGGGCAGCCGGAACATCGCGACGGCCACCAGGATGCCCACGCCCACCAGCAGCGCGGTGCCGATCCAGGAGGCGTGCCGGCCGGAGGACAGGGATTTGCGGAGCTGGAACAGCCCCAGCCACAGCAGCAGCCCGGGCAGGAAGAGCACCCCGCAGACGAGGGTGATCAGACGGAGCTTCTGGTCGCGCTCCTTGCGGATGCGGGACGCGGCCAGGCAGTGCTCCACGATGGTCTGCGGATCGGCGCCGAAGGACTGGATGATCGGCTTGCGGGCGCCGCCGAGGGTACGGGCCTCCACGGCCCGGCAGAAGGCCTCGCCCAGGCTGGGCTCGAAGAGGGAGAACTTCGGCGGTTTGACCGTCGCCGGGTGGTTCTCGCTGTTGGCCTTGAGTATCTCGGCCAGGCGGGTGTCCTCCGCGCCGTCGCGGTAGGCGGCGGAGGCCAGCGCGTTGGTCGCCGCCGTCTGCCCGCCGCCGCCCTGGAGCGGAATCTGTGCCCCGGGCCTGAAATCGAATCCGTCGTCCGCCACCACTGCCCCCCATCGCTGTGCGTTCCTGCTCTTTTGGTGCGCCGACGAGCCTATCGGCGGATCCCGCCCCATGGTCATGGGACAGGGAAATGCCGCCCATCGCAAGCAGGTTGGACGGGCGGCTTCCCGCAGCACTATGTGAACTGGCTTCCCTTCCCGGCCTGTTCGCGCACCTTTTCGGCGATCTGCGGCGGCATGGGCTCATGCCGGACGTAGGCCCGGGTGAAGCGGCCGGTGCCGTGCGAGACGGAGCGCAGTTCGACGGCGTAGCGGCCGATCTCGATCTCGGGGATCTCGGCACGGACCCGGGTCCGCCCGGCCCCCGCCTGCTCGGTGCCCACCACCCGGCCCCGCCGGCCGGCCAGATCGTTCATCACGGGTCCGACGTACTCGTCGGGCACCAGGACGACGAGTTCCGCGAACGGTTCGAGGAGCTGCACGCCGCCCTCGGCGGCGGCCTCGCGCAGGGCGAGGGCCCCCGCGGTCTGGAACGCGGCGTCCGAGGAGTCCACCGAGTGCGCCTTGCCGTCGAGCAGGGTGACCCGCACGTCGACCAGGGGGTGGCCCGCCGCGAGGCCGCGGGCGGCCTGGGCGCGTACGCCCTTCTCCACGGACGGGATGAACTGCCGGGGCACGGCGCCGCCGACCACCTTGTCGACGAACTCGATGCCGCTGCCCGGCGGGAGCGGTGCGACCTCGATCTCGCAGATCGCGAACTGGCCGTGCCCGCCTGACTGTTTGACGTGCCGGCCGCGCCCGTTGGCCACGGAGCCGAAGGTCTCGCGCAGGCTCACCTTGTGCGCCACCGGGTCGACCTGGACCCCGTACCGGGTGCGCAGCCGTTCCAGGGCGACGTCCTGGTGGGCTTCGCCGAGGCACCACAGGACGAGCTGGTGGGTGTGCGGGTTCTGTTCCAGGCGCATCGTCGGGTCCTCGGCGACCAGCCGGGACAGGCTCTGGGAGAGCTTGTCCTCGTCGGCTTTGCTGTGGGCCTCGATGGCGAGGGGGAGCAGGGGGTCGGGCATGCTCCAGGGCTCCATCAGGAGCGGGGCCTCCTTGGCGGAGAGGGTGTCGCCCGTCTCGGCGCGGGTGAGCTTGGCCACGCAGGCCAGGTCGCCCGCGATGCACCGGGCGAGGGTGCGCTGCTGCTTGCCGAAGGGGGAGCTGAGGGCGCCGATGCGCTCGTCCGCCTGGTGGAGCTCCTGCTCCTCGTGGCCGTGGCCGTGGCCGTGGGCGTGGGCGCCGTCGCCGTCGGCCAGGCCGTGGCCGCAGACGTGCACGGTGGCCTCGGGCGTCAGGGTGCCGGAGAAGACGCGGACCAGGGAGATGCGGCCCACGTACGGGTCGGACGAGGTTTTGACGACCTCGGCGAGCAGCGGGCCGTCGGGGTCGCAGACCACCTCGGGACGGGCGGCGCCGTCGGGGGAGGTGACGGTGACCGGAGCCCGTTCCAGCGGGGTGGGGAAGCCGCCGGTGATCAGCTCCAGCAGTTCCACCGTGCCCAGGCCCTGCCGTGCGCCGTCCGCGGCGGGGGCGGCCATCAGGACGGGGTGGAAGGTGCCCCGGGCGACGGCGCGCTCCAGGTCGTCCACGAGGGTCTTGAGGTCGATCTCCTCCCCGCCGAGGTAGCGGTCCATCAGCCCCTCGTCCTCGCTCTGGGCGATGATCGCCTCGATCAGGCGGGAGCGGGCCCCGGTGATCAGGGCGAACTCCTCCGGGTCCGGGTCGCGCTCGGTCCGCTCGCCGGAGGAGTAAGCGTGGACGCGCCGGGAGAGCAGGCCCAGCAGGCCGGTGACGGGCGCGTGGCCGCCGGTGGCGGGCCCGTAGAGCGGGAGGTGGAGGGGGATGACGGCGTCGGGGTCCTCGGCGCCGAAGGTCTCGCCGCAGACGGCGGCCATCCGGTCGTAGTCGGCCCGGGCCGCCTCCAGGTGGGTGACGACGATGGCGCGGGGCATGCCGACGGCCTCGCACTCGTCCCACACCATGCGGGTGGCGCCGGAGAGGCCTTCGGCGCCGTCGGCGGCCGAGACGACGAAGAGGGCCGCGTCCGCGGCGCGCAGACCGGCCCTGAGTTCTCCGACGAAGTCGGCGTATCCGGGGGTGTCCAAGATGTTGATCTTGATTCCGCCCCATTCGACGGGGACGAGGGAGAGCTGGACGGAGCGCTGCCGCCGGTGCTCGATCTCGTCGTGGTCCGAGACGGTGCTGCCGTCCTCGACCCGGCCCGCCCGCTTGACCGCGCCCGCGGTCAGGGCGAGGGCCTCGGCCAGCGTGGTCTTGCCGGATCCGCTGTGGCCGACCAGCACGACGTTCCGTACGGAGGACGGGTGGTCGGCCGTCGGTGCCCTGCCGGCGGCTCCGGCGTGGTGTGAGGTGGCTCCCATGGTGCTCGTGCCTCCCGGTGGTGACGGTGAGGAGGTGTGCTGAGGGCGCGTTCCCCGGAATCCGAGGGGCGCGAGGGGTGCGAGCAGGCGCCGTGCCCCGCGGTATCCCCGGCGGGTCCCGCGGCGGTCTCCCGGCGCCCCTCGCGAAAGAGGAACCTGATGTTCTTCGAGCTTTGCACCGGCTCCCCACCGCGTCCATACGTCGCGCCCCGGCGGGACGGGCGCCCGGTCGGGAGGCCGCCCGGAAAGGCGGCCGGGAACGGTCCGGGGGCCGCCCGGCGGACCCCCGCGGGGCATCCCCGGGACGAACCGGTGGGTGCGCGGCGTACGGAGGGCGGTGCGCTGGCTACGATGGGCCAGCCGGTGGCCGTGGTGGCCGTGCGGCCCAGCGACCCTCCGGGAAGGCCATGCTGAACAAGTACGCGCGTGCATTCTTCACGCGTGTCCTCACGCCATTCGCCGCTTTTCTGCTCCGGCGGGGGGTGAGCCCGGACGCGGTCACCCTGATCGGCACGGCCGGAGTGGTGGCGGGAGCGCTGGTCTTCTTCCCCCGCGGCGAGTTCTTCTGGGGCACGATCACCATCACCCTCTTCGTCTTCTCCGACCTGGTGGACGGGAACATGGCCCGCCAGGCCGGGGTGTCCAGCCGGTGGGGCGCGTTCCTCGACTCCACGCTCGACCGGGTGGCCGACGCGGCCATCTTCGGCGGGCTCGCGCTCTGGTACGCGGGCGGCGGCCACGACAACGTGCTGTGCGCGGTGGCGATCTTCTGCCTGGCCAGCGGCCAGGTGGTCTCGTACACCAAGGCCCGGGGCGAGGCGATCGGGCTTCCGGTCGCCGTCAACGGCCTCATCGAACGCGCCGAACGCCTGGTGATCTCGCTGGTCGCGGCCGGCCTGTCCGGCCTGCAGACCTTCGGGGTGCCCTCCTGGATCGGCGTGCTCCTGCCCGTCGCCCTGTGGGTGGTGGCCGCGGGCTCGCTGGTCACGCTGATCCAGCGGGTGGTCACCGTACGCCGAGAGTCGGCCGAGGCCGATGCGGCCGCCGCGGCTGCGGCCGCCGAGACCCCCGAAGGCGGTCAGGCCTGATGGGCAGCGCACGAGAGAAGCTGGTCGACGGGCTCTACGGCCTGGGCTGGGCCGGGGTCAAAAAGCTCCCCGAGCCCGCAGCGGTGGCCCTCGGCCGCCGGATCGCCGACTTCACCTGGAAGCGGCGCGGCAAGAGCGTGCTGCGCCTGGAGTCCAACCTGGCCCGGGTGGTGCCGGACGCCTCCCCGGAGCGGCTGCGCGAGCTGTCGCAGGCCGGGATGCGCTCGTACATGCGGTACTGGATGGAATCCTTCCGGCTGCCGGCCATGGACACCGCCCGCTTCGGCCAGGACGTCGAACTCAAGGACGACCACATCCTGCGCGAGGCCCTCGCCTCGGGGCGCGGAGTCGTGGTGGCCCTGCCGCACCTGGCCAACTGGGACCTCGCCGGCGCCTGGGCGATCTGCCACATCGGGGTGCCCTTCACGACGGTCGCCGAACGACTCAAGCCCGAGAGCCTCTTCGACCGCTTCGTCGCCTACCGCGAGAGCCTGGGCATGGAGGTCCTGCCGCACACCGGCGGCTCCGCCTTCGGCACCCTCGCCCGGCGGCTGCGCTCCGGCGGCCTCGTCTGCCTCGTGGCCGACCGCGACCTGTCGGACTCCGGGGTGGAGGTGGACTTCTTCGGCGCCAGGGCGCGGATGCCGGCCGGCCCGGCGATGCTGGCCCAGCACACGGGGGCGGTCCTGCTCCCGGCGACCCTGTACTACGGCGACACGCCCAAGATGTACGGCCGGATCCACCCCGAGGTGGAAGTGCCGAAGACGGGCACCCGGTCCGAGAAGACCGCCGCCATGACCCAGTCGGTGGCCGACGCCTTCGCCCGGGGCATCGCCGAGCACCCGCAGGACTGGCACATGCTCCAGCGGCTGTGGCTCGACGACCTGGACGACCGGGCCGACCAGGGGGAGCACGCGTAGTGAAGATCGGCATCGTGTGCCCGTACTCCTGGGACGTGCCCGGCGGCGTCCAGTTCCACATCCGGGACCTCGCGGAGCACCTGATCCGGCTCGGGCACGCGGTGTCCGTGCTGGCCCCGGCGGACGACGAGACCCCCCTGCCGCCGTACGTGGTCTCCGCGGGCCGGGCGGTGCCGGTCCCGTACAACGGCTCCGTGGCCCGGCTGAACTTCGGGTTCCTGTCGGCGGCCCGGGTGCGCCGCTGGCTGCACGACGGCACCTTCGACGTGATCCACATCCACGAGCCCGCCTCGCCCTCGCTGGGACTGCTGTCCTGCTGGGCCGCGCAGGGCCCGATCGTCGCCACCTTCCACACCTCGAACCCGCGGTCGCGGGCGATGATCGCCGCGTACCCGATCCTCCAGCCGGCCCTGGAGAAGATCAGCGCCCGGATCGCGGTCAGCGAGTACGCCCGGCGCACCCTGGTGGAGCACCTCGGCGGGGACGCGGTGGTGATCCCGAACGGCGTGGACGTCGACTTCTTCGCCTCGGCCGACCCCAAGGCGGAGTGGGGCGGCCAGACCCTCGGCTTCATCGGCCGCATCGACGAGCCGCGCAAGGGCCTGCCGGTGCTGATGGCGGCCTTCCCGAACATCGTGGCAGCCTGCCCCGAGGTCCGGCTGCTGGTCGCCGGCCGCGGCGACGAGGAGGAGGCGGTGGCCGCCCTGCCGCCGGAGCTCCGCTCCCGGGTCGAGTTCCTCGGCATGGTCTCGGACGAGGACAAGGCGCGGCTGCTGCGCAGCGTGGACGTGTACGTCGCCCCCAACACCGGCGGCGAGAGCTTCGGCATCATCCTCGTGGAGGCCCTGTCGGCGGGCGCGACGGTGCTGGCCTCCGACCTGGACGCCTTCGCCCAGGTACTGGACCAGGGCGGGGCGGGCGAACTCTTCGCGAACGAGGACTCCGACGCGCTGGCGGCGGCCGCCGTCCGCCTGCTGCGCGACCCGGCCCGGCGGGCCGAGCTGAGCGCACGCGGCTCGGCGCACGTCCGCCGGTTCGACTGGTCCACGGTGGGCGCGGACATCCTGGCCGTGTACGAGACGGTCACGGACGGCGCGGCCGCGGTGGCCGCCGACGAACGCATCCCCCTGCGCACCCGCCTGGGCTTCTCCCGGGACTAGTGCGGTGACCGGGAAGGTTCACCGGGTCGCGGCGCCCGGCACGCCTTTCCGGTCACAGCACTATCAGGCCGCCCCTCTCGGATCTTGTCGGGGCCCGGCCGAGGTTGCGGGGGTCGTGGAGGGCTGGGCGGGCTGAGGCGCGTCCGGGGTTCTTCCGGGAGCCGCGGCCGGGCGCTCCGCGGGCCGGGCGGCTCCGGGCCGGGCGGGGCCCGGCGCGCGGTCGGCGGTAGAGTCGCGGCCCGTGATCGAAACCCTTGTCTGGATCGCCCTGGGCCTCGGAGCCGTCGGGGTCTACCTCAGCTGGACCGCCGGGCGGCTCGACCGGCTGCACTCCCGGATGGACGCAGCCCGGGCCGCGCTCGACGCCCAGCTCGTGCGGCGGGCGTCGGTGGTGCTGGAGGTTGCCACCTCCGGGGTGCTGGACCCCGCCTCCTCCCTGGTGCTCTACGAGTCCGCGCACGCCGCCCGGCAGGCCGAGGAGGAGCACAGAGAGGTCGCCGAGAGCGAGCTCAGCCAGGCGCTGCGCGCCGTGTTCGCCGACGCCGACCAGGTCGAGGTGCTGAAGGCGGCGCCCGGCGGGGCCGAGGCCACCGAGGAGCTGGCCGCGGCCGTCCGGCGGGTGCCCATGGCGCGGCGCTTCCACAACGACGCCGTACGGGCCGCCCGCGCCCTGCGCCGGCACCGCAAGGTGCGCTGGTTCCGGCTGGCCGGGCACGCCCCCTTCCCGCTCGCCTTCGAGATGGACGACGAACCCCCGGCGGACCTCGCCGAGCGGCCCGTCTGAGGACCTTCCGGATCTTGACGGGTCCCCTTGCGGGCCTCCGGGTGGGCCCCAGGCGGGCCGGTCCAGTGCCGCAGGGGACAAGTGGAGGGGCCACCGGCTCCACATTGGCCCTTGCTGTGGACTGGTCGGTGCGGTTTCCTCGGCCCAGTAGAACCCGTCTTCCTTCCGCGTTCCCTTCGAGTGAGGTCATCCGTGAGCACGCTTCCCACCTCTCCCCAGTCCGCCGAGTCGGCGATCGGCACCTCGCGCGTCAAGCGCGGCATGGCCGAGCAGCTCAAGGGCGGCGTGATCATGGACGTGGTCAACGCCGAGCAGGCGAAGATCGCCGAGGACGCCGGCGCCGTGGCCGTCATGGCCCTGGAGCGGGTTCCGGCCGACATCCGCAAGGACGGCGGGGTCGCCCGCATGTCGGACCCCAACATGATCGAAGAGATCATCGAGGCCGTTTCCATCCCGGTCATGGCCAAGTCCCGCATCGGCCACTTCGTCGAGGCCCAGGTCCTGCAGTCCCTCGGCGTCGACTACATCGACGAGTCCGAGGTCCTGACCCCGGCCGACGAGGTCAACCACTCCGACAAGTGGGCGTTCACCACCCCCTTCGTCTGCGGCGCCACCAACCTGGGCGAGGCCCTGCGCCGCATCGCCGAGGGCGCGGCCATGATCCGCTCGAAGGGCGAGGCCGGCACCGGCAACGTCGTCGAGGCCGTCCGCCACCTGCGCCAGATCAAGAACGAGATCGCCCGTCTGCGCGGCTACGACAACAACGAGCTGTTCGCCGCCGCCAAGGACCTGCGCGCCCCGTACGAGCTGGTCAAGGAGGTCGCCGAGCTCGGCAAGCTCCCGGTGGTGCTGTTCTCCGCCGGCGGCGTCGCCACCCCGGCCGACGCCGCGCTGATGCGCCAGCTCGGCGCCGAGGGCGTCTTCGTCGGCTCCGGCATCTTCAAGTCGGGCGACCCGGCCAAGCGCGCCGCCGCCATCGTGAAGGCCACCACCTTCTACGACGACCCGAAGATCATCGCGGACGCCTCCCGCAACCTGGGCGAGGCCATGGTCGGCATCAACTGCGACACGCTGCCCGAGGCCGAGCGCTACGCCAACCGCGGCTGGTAGTCACCGCCATGACCACCCCCGTGATTGGTGTCCTGGCCCTCCAGGGCGACGTACGGGAGCACCTGATCGCCCTGGCCGCGGCGGACGCCGTGGCCAGGCCGGTCCGGCGTCCCGAAGAGCTCGCCGAGGTCGACGCGCTGGTGATCCCCGGCGGCGAGTCCACGACCATGTCGAAGCTGGCCGTGCTGTTCGGCATGCTGGAGCCGCTGCGCGCGCGCGTGCGGGCCGGGATGCCGGTCTACGGCACCTGCGCCGGCATGATCATGCTCGCCGACAAGCTCCTGGACGGCCGTGAGGACCAGGAGACGCTGGGCGGCATCGACATGATCGTCCGCCGCAACGCCTTCGGCCGGCAGAACGAGTCCTTCGAGGCCCAGGTGGAGTTCGCCGGCATCGAGGGCGGCCCCGTCCAGGGCGTGTTCATCCGCGCCCCCTGGGTCGAGTCGGTCGGGGGCGCCGCCGAGGTGCTCGCCGTGCACGACGGCCACACGGTCGCCGTACGCCAGGGCAACGTCCTGGCCACCTCCTTCCACCCCGAGCTGACCGGCGACGACCGCGTCCACGCGTATTTCGTCGACATGGTGCGCGCGGGGCTGTGACCGGGTCCCGGTAGGATCCGAGGCGAACATTGTTGGTGACGCGAAGGAGACAGGCAGATGTCCGGCCACTCTAAATGGGCTACGACGAAGCACAAGAAGGCCGTGGTTGACGCCAAGCGCGGCAAGCTCTTCGCGAAGCTGATCAAGAACATCGAGGTCGCGGCCCGTATGGGCGGCGCCGACGTCGACGGCAACCCCACCCTCTTCGACGCCATCCAGAAGGCGAAGAAGAGCTCGGTCCCGAACAAGAACATCGACTCCGCGGTCAAGCGCGGCGGCGGTCTCGAAGCCGGCGGCGCCGACTACGAGACGATCATGTACGAGGGCTACGGCCCGAACGGCGTCGCGGTGCTCATCGAGTGCCTCACCGACAACCGCAACCGCGCCGCCTCCGACGTACGGGTCGCCATGACCCGCAACGGCGGTTCGATGGCCGACCCGGGCTCCGTCTCGTACCTGTTCAACCGCAAGGGCGTCGTCCTCCTGCCCAAGGGCGAGCTCTCCGAGGACGACATCCTGGAGACGGTGCTCGAAGCCGGCGCCGAGGAGGTCAACGACCTCGGCGAGAGCTTCGAGATCATCAGCGAGGCCACCGACATGGTCGCGGTCCGCACCGCGCTCCAGCAGGCGGGCATCGACTACGACTCGGCCGACTCCAACTTCCTGCCGACCATGCAGGTCGAGCTGGACGAAGAGGGTGCGCGCAAGATCTTCAAGCTCATCGACGCCCTCGAGGACAGCGACGACGTGCAGAACGTCTTCGCCAACTTCGACGTCTCCGACGAGGTCATGGAGAAGGTCGACGCGTAGCACCACCCCTTCCGGCCCCGCGCGGCCGGTGGGGACGCTGCTTGAGACGGGCCGACGGGACACACCCCGTCGGCCCGTCGCTTTGTCAGTGGGGCCCGGTAGCCTGCACCGACACGGACAGGTGAGCGAGGGGAGGGGGCTGCGGTGCGCGTACTCGGCGTGGACCCGGGGCTGACGCGGTGCGGCGTCGGCGTCGTCGAGGGAGTCGCCGGACGCCCCCTGGCCATGCTCGGCGTGGGGGTCGTACGGACCCCGGCGGACGCCGAGTTGGGCCACCGGCTCGTCGCGATCGAGCAGGGCATCGAGGAGTGGATCGACACGCACCGCCCCGAAGTCGTCGCGGTGGAGCGGGTGTTCAGCCAGCACAACGTCAGCACCGTGATGGGCACCGCCCAGGCGAGCGCCGTCGCCATGCTCTGCGCGGCCCGCCGCGGACTGCCGGTCGCCCTGCACACCCCCAGCGAGGTCAAGGCTGCCGTCACCGGCAGCGGCCGGGCCGACAAAGCGCAGGTCGGAGCCATGGTGACCCGGCTGCTGCGGTTGGCCGAACCGCCCCGGCCCGCCGATGCCGCCGACGCCCTCGCCCTTGCCATCTGCCACATCTGGCGGGCCCCCGCCCAGAACCGCCTCCAGCAGGCGGTCGCCCTGCACGCCCAGCACGCCCCGAAAGGCCGTACCCGATGATCGCCTTCGTCAGCGGCCCGGTCGCCGCGCTCGCCCCCACCCTGGCCGTGATCGAGGTCGGGGGCGTCGGCATGGCCGTGCAGTGCACGCCCGCCACCCTCGCCGGCCTGCGGACGGGGGAGCCGGCCCGCCTGGCGACCTCCCTGGTCGTACGGGAGGACTCGCTGACCCTGTACGGCTTCGCCGACGACGACGAGCGGCAGGTGTTCGAGCTGCTCCAGACCGCCAGCGGGGTCGGGCCGCGGCTCGCCCAGGCCATGCTCGGGGTGCACAGCCCGGACGCCCTCCGCCTGGCCGTGTCCACGGGGGACGAGAAGGCGCTGACGGCGGTCCCGGGCATCGGCAAGAAGGGCGCGCAGAAGCTGCTGCTGGAGCTGAAGGACAAGCTGGGGGCCCCGCTGGGGACCAGCGGCCTCGTCGGTGCGCAGCGGGCCGCGGCCGCCGGCCCGGCGCCGTGGACCGAGCAGCTCGCCGCGGCCCTGATCGGCCTGGGCTACGCCGCGCGGGAAGCCGACGACGCGGTCTCCGCGGTGACCCCGCAGGCCGAGGCCGCCATCGCCGCCGGGGGCGCCGCGCCCGTGCCCCAGCTGCTGAGGGCGGCCCTGCAGTCCCTGAACCGCGCCCGCTGACCGGCCCGCAGCGCCGCCGCCGGGCCGCCGCCACCGCCCCCGGCCGGTCGCAGCACCCCCGGAGACCGCGTCCCACCCGCGGACCGGGCCCCACCCCGAGACAGTGCCCCACCGAGGACACCGCGCCCCACCGAGAAGGCAGACAGACACCGTGAACTGGGACGACGACACCGAGGCCACCGCCGGGGGCGACGACCGCATCGTCGCCGCCGCCGCCGACGGGGAGGACACCGCCGTCGAGGCGGCGCTGCGGCCCAAGGACCTCGATGAGTTCGTCGGCCAGGAGAAGGTCCGCCAACAGCTGGACCTCGTCCTGAAGGCGGCCCGCCAGCGCGGCGCCACCGCCGACCACGTGCTGCTCTCCGGCGCCCCGGGCCTCGGCAAGACCACCCTGTCGATGATCATCGCGGCGGAGATGGGCGCGCCCATCCGCATCACCTCGGGGCCCGCGATCCAGCACGCGGGGGACCTCGCCGCCATCCTCTCCTCCCTCCAGGAGGGGGAGGTCCTCTTCCTCGACGAGATCCACCGCATGTCCCGGCC
Organism: Streptomyces sp. cmx-4-9; assembly: GCF_046548835.1. Taxonomy (NCBI): domain Bacteria; kingdom Bacillati; phylum Actinomycetota; class Actinomycetes; order Kitasatosporales; family Streptomycetaceae; genus Streptomyces; species Streptomyces sp. cmx-4-9. The sequence continues at coordinate 286,561 of NZ_JAEBEE010000009.1, forward strand.
CGCCGAGGAGATGCTCTACATGGCCATGGAGGACTTCCGCGTCGACGTCATCGTCGGCAAGGGGCCCGGGGCCACCGCCATCCCGCTGGAACTGCCGCCGTTCACCCTGGTGGGAGCCACCACCCGGGCCGGTCTGCTGCCGCCTCCGCTGCGCGACCGCTTCGGCTTCACCGGGCACATGGAGTTCTACGCCCCCGAGGAGCTGGAGCGCGTCCTGCACCGCTCCGCCCGCCTCCTCGACGTGGAGATCGACACCGCGGGCGCCGCCGAGATCGCCGGCCGTTCCCGCGGCACCCCGCGCATCGCCAACCGCCTGCTGCGCCGGGTCCGCGACTACGCCCAGGTCCGCGCGGACGGCGTGGTCAACCGGGAGGTGGCCCGAACGGCCCTCCAGGTGTACGAGGTGGACGGGCGCGGGCTGGACCGGCTCGACCGGGCGGTACTGGAGGCCCTGCTGAAGCTGTTCGGCGGCGGGCCGGTGGGCCTGTCGACCCTCGCCGTGGCCGTGGGGGAGGAGCGGGAGACCGTGGAGGAGGTGGCGGAGCCCTTCCTGGTCCGCGAGGGCCTGCTCGCGCGGACTCCCAGGGGGCGGGTGGCGACGCCAGCCGCCTGGGCCCACCTGGGCCTCGTCCCGCCGCAGCACCACGGCAGTGGATCAAGCGGACAACAGGGCTTGTTCGGGGCCTGACGGCGCGGAGGTTCGACCGGCCAGGAACTGCGGTGCCATGCTGGGCGTTGTTCCATCGGTGCGGACTCGCCTAGACTCCGCCGATGCCGACCCTTCGGGTCGGCGTGCCCACCCCCGTAGAAAAAGGCCGTCTCCCGTGCGGTCGTGCGAAGGATCTCCGTCCCGTGAATCTCGTGACACTCCTCCCGTTCATCGTGCTCATCGGGGCGATGTTCCTGATGACCCGTTCCGCCAAGAAGAAGCAGCAGGCGGCCGCGCAGATGCGCGACCACATGGTGACCGGCACCGGCGTCCGCACCATCGGCGGCATGTACGCCACGGTGAAGGAGGTCGGTGACGACACCGTCACCCTCGAGGTGGCTCCCGGCGTCCACGCGATCTACGCGAAGAACGCCATCGGCGCCGTCCTCGAGGATGCGGAGTACAACCGCATCGTCCACGGCATCACCGAGGACGCCCCGGGCGACACGCCGGTCGTCCCGGACGACGCCTCCGCCCTCACCGAGGACCCGAAGACGGACCTCACCAAGGACGAGGACCCGTCCCCCAAGCTCGACCTGGGCAAGAGGGACGACGTGGCGGACGGCTCCGGCGACGAGCCCACGGACGGCAAGGCGGACGGCGGGCCGGCCGCCAAGTAGCGGCCGGCAGGGACCGCGGAGGCGCCGGACCGGCGGTCGCCGCGGTCCCTCGCCCGTGACACTTCTGCGGGGGGCAGGGGTCCCCACCACACATTTCGTGGCCGTCCGCGCGCTGACCCGGCGTGGGACGGTTGGACAGGGAGAAACGACAAGGTGGCAGCACCGAAGAAGGGCCGGCGGCCCACGGGGGCTCAGGGGAGGCCGGGGCGCGCCCTGGCGATCATCCTGATCGCAATGGTGGCGCTCACCGCGGGGATGTTCCTCTCGCATCAGACCACTCCCCGGCTGGGCATCGACCTCGCCGGCGGCACGAGCATCACGCTCAAGGCCAAGAGCGAGCCCGGCAAGCCGAACGCGGTCAACAAGACCAACATGGACACCGCGGTCGGCATCATCGAGCGCCGCGTCAACGGTCTCGGCGTCTCCGAGGCCGAGGTCCAGACGCAGGGCGAGGACCACATCATCGTCAACATCCCCAAGGGGATGAACGAGAAGCAGGCGCGCGAGCAGGTCGGCACCACCGCCCAGCTCTACTTCCGCCCGGTCCTGGCCTTCGCCGACGGCGCCCCGGTCGCCCCCGAGGGCTCGCAGAGCCCGAGCCCCTCCGCGAGCGGCTCCGGCGCTCCGAAGGCGGAGGACGGCGGCAAGTCGTCCCCTCCGGCCACCCCGTCGTCCAGCGCCACTTCCCAGGGCCGTGCGCTCAGCGAGGCCCTCAAGGCCCCGAACGCCCCCTCTCCCTCGCCCTCGGCGAGCGAGTCGAAGAAGGCAGACGACAAGGCGGAGACCCCGGCCCCGACGCCCACCCCCTCGGGTGACGCCGCCGCCGCCGACCTCCAGGCGAAGTTCGCCGCGCTCGACTGCACCGACGAGGCGCAGCGCGCCACGGTGGGCAAGGGCGTCAAGCCCGAGGACCCGACGCTCGCCTGCGGCCAGCGCGGCAGTGCCTGGGGCAAGTGGGTGCTCGGTCCGGCCGCCGTCGAGGGCAAGGACGTCAAGAGCGCCAAGGGCATCATCGACCAGCAGTCCGGTCAGTGGATCGTCACGATGGACTTCAACGACCGCGGCTCCGACGCCTTCGCCAAGGTCACCGGCGAGCTGGCCGCGAAGCAGATGCCGCAGAACCAGTTCGCGATCGTCCTCGACGGCTCGGTCATCTCCGACCCGTCCGTCAGCAGCGCGATCACCGGCGGCAACGCGCAGATCTCCGGCGGGTTCACCCAGCAGTCCGCGCAGGACCTGGGCAACATGCTCTCCTACGGCGCCCTGCCGCTGTCCTTCCAGGAGGACAGCGTCACCACCGTCACCGCCGCGCTCGGCGGCGAGCAGCTGAAGGCCGGCCTGATCGCCGGTGCCATCGGCCTGCTGCTCGTGGTGATCTACCTGCTCGTCTACTACCGCGGTCTGGCCTTCATCGCGATCATCAGCCTCCTGGTGTCCGCGATCCTGACCTACACGATCATGTCGCTGCTCGGGAAGGGCATCGGCTTCGCGCTGAACCTGCCCGCCGTCTGCGGTGCGATCGTCGCGATCGGCATCACGGCGGACTCGTTCATCGTGTACTTCGAACGCATCCGGGACGAGATCCGCGAGGGCCGCACCCTGCGTCCGGCCGTCGAGCGCGCCTGGCCGCGTGCCCGGCGCACCATCCTGGTGTCCGACTTCGTGTCGTTCCTGGCCGCCGCGGTGCTGTTCATCGTCACCGTCGGCAAGGTGCAGGGCTTCGCCTTCACGCTGGGTCTGACCACCCTCCTCGACGTGGTCGTGGTGTTCCTCTTCACCAAGCCCGTCATGACGCTGCTGGCGCGTACGAAGTTCTTCTCCAGCGGCCACCCGTGGTCCGGGCTGGACCCGAAGCGGCTCGGCGCCAAGCCCCCGCTGCGCCGGTCCCGCCGCAGCGGTGCCGCCCCCGCCCCCGTCGACGCAAAGGAGGCGTGAGAGATGTCGAAGCTGGGAGATCTCGGCGCCAAGCTGTACCGCGGTGAGGTCGGCTACGACTTCGTCGGCAAGCGCTTTCTCTGGTACGGCGTTTCCATCCTGATCACCATCACGGCGATCGTCGCCCTGGCCGTCCAGGGCCTCAACATGGGCATCGAGTTCAAGGGCGGTGCCGTCTTCACCACCCCGAAGACGGCCGTCTCCGTCGCCCAGGCCACGGAGGACGCGGAGAAGGCCTCCGGCCACGACGCGATCGTCCAGGAGCTCGGCACCGGCGGCCTGCGCATCCAGATCTCCGGTCTGGACACCGACTCCGCCGCGGGCGTCAAGAAGCAGCTGGCCACCGACCTGAAGGTCACCGAGGTGGACATCAACGCCGACCTGGTCGGCCCCAGCTGGGGCGAGCAGATCGCGAACAAGGCCTGGACCGGCCTCGGCGTCTTCATGGTCCTCGTGGTGATCTACCTGGCCATCGCCTTCGAGTGGCGCATGGCGGTCGCGGCGCTGATCGCCCTGATCCACGACCTCACCATCACCGTCGGCGTGTACGCGCTGGTCGGCTTCGAGGTCACGCCGGGCACGGTCATCGGCCTGCTGACGATCCTCGGCTACTCCCTCTACGACACCGTCGTCGTCTTCGACGGTCTCAAGGAGGGCTCGAAGGACATCACGAAGCAGACCCGCTACACGTACAGCGAGATCGCCAACCGCAGCATCAACGGCACCCTGGTCCGCTCGATCAACACCACCGTCGTGGCGCTGCTCCCGGTCGGCGCACTGCTGTTCATCGGCGGCGGCTTCCTCGGCGCGGGCATGCTCAACGACATCTCCCTGTCGCTGTTCGTCGGCCTCGCGGCCGGTGCGTACTCCTCGATCTTCATCGCGACCCCGCTGGTCGTGGACCTGAAGGAGCGCGAGCCCGCCATGAAGGCGCTGAAGAAGCGGGTGCTCGCCAAGCGGGCGTCCGCCGCGGCCAAGGGCGAGTCCCCCGACGAGGGGTACGAGACCGGGGCCGAGGACGCGCCGCAGGCCGTGTCCCCGGGCCGCTCGGGGCGGCGCCGGTGACCGCCCTGCTGTCCGAGGACGTACGCGAGCTGCTGCTCAGCCGGATCAAGGACGTTCCCGACTACCCGAAGCCGGGCGTGATGTTCAAGGACATCACCCCGCTGCTGGCGGACCCGAAGGCCTTCGGTGCGCTGACGGACACGCTGGTGGACCTGGCCGGGCGGTACGGGGCGACGAAGATCGTCGGCCTGGAGGCGCGGGGGTTCATCCTGGCGGCCCCGGTTGCGGTGCAGGCCGGGATCGGCTTCGTGCCGGTCCGCAAGGCCGGGAAGCTGCCGGGGGCGACCCTCGCCCAGTCCTATGAGCTGGAGTACGGCAGCGCGGAGATCGAGATCCACGCGGAGGACCTGTCGGCCGGTGACCGGGTCATGGTCATCGACGACGTCCTGGCCACCGGCGGTACCGCGGAGGCCTCGCTGGAGCTGATCCGGCGGACCGGCGCGGAGGTCGCCGCGGTGGCCGTCCTGATGGAGCTGTCCTTCCTGCCGGGCCGGGCCAGGCTGGCCGGCCCGCTCGGCGACGCCCCCCTGGACGCGCTGATCGTGGTCTGACCCTCGTGGTCCGGCCCCTCGTGGTCCGACCCGCACTCCGTGCAGCGGCGGGCATCCGGGACACCCCGGGTGCCCGCCGCCCGCGTGTGCGGCGCCGCCGGCGGGCAGCGGGGTCCGCCCGGCGGAGGGCCGGGCCCCGGCCTCGGGGAACGACCCGACCCAACCCTCGCTACGATGGGTTATCCGGACCGGACACGGGCACCGGACCCTCTCCCCGGGCCCGTCCGGGGGGACCCCCGTGAGGAGCGCTCTTGCCAGACGAGGTCCAGCCCCTTCCCGCCGCGCAGCCCGACCCGCAGGCCGAGCCGGCCGCGGCGCCCGCCGCCACGCCCCCGCCGCCCCCGCCGGCCCCGCCGGTCAAGCCCGCGCCGGCGAAGTCGGCCGGGTCCTCCAACCGGGTGCGCGCCCGGCTCGCCCGCCTCGGCGTCCAGCGTTCCAACCCGTACAACCCGGTCCTCGAACCGCTGCTGCGGATAGTGCGCAGCAACGACCCGAAGATCGAGACGGCCACGCTGCGCCAGCTGGAGCAGGCCTACCAGGTCGCCGAGCGCTGGCACCGCGGCCAGAAGCGCAAGAGCGGCGACCCGTACATCACCCACCCGCTCGCGGTGACCACCATCCTCGCCGAGCTCGGCATGGACCCCGCCACCCTCATGGCCGGCCTGCTGCACGACACCGTCGAGGACACCGAGTACGGGCTGGAGGACCTGCGCCGCGACTTCGGCGACGCGGTGGCCCTGCTCGTCGACGGCGTCACCAAGCTCGACCGGGTCAAGTTCGGCGAGGCCGCGCAGGCCGAGACCGTCCGCAAGATGGTCGTCGCGATGGCCAAGGACCCGCGCGTCCTGGTGATCAAGCTCGCCGACCGGCTGCACAACATGCGCACGATGCGCTACCTCAAGCGGGAGAAGCAGGAGAAGAAGGCCCGCGAGACCCTTGAGATCTACGCGCCGCTGGCCCACCGCCTCGGCATGAACACGATCAAGTGGGAGCTGGAGGACCTCGCCTTCGCGATCCTCTACCCCAAGATGTACGACGAGATCGTGCGCCTGGTGGCCGAGAGGGCGCCCAAGCGGGACGAGTACCTCGCCGTCGTCACCGACGAGGTGCAGACCGACCTGCGGGCCGCCCGCATCAAGGCCACCGTCACCGGCCGGCCCAAGCACTACTACAGCGTCTACCAGAAGATGATCGTCCGCGGCCGCGACTTCGCGGAGATCTACGACCTGGTGGGCATCCGCGTCCTCGTCGACACCGTCCGGGACTGCTACGCCGCCCTCGGCACCGTGCACGCGCGCTGGAACCCGGTCCCCGGCCGGTTCAAGGACTACATCGCGATGCCCAAGTTCAACATGTACCAGTCGCTCCACACGACGGTCATCGGGCCCAGCGGCAAGCCGGTCGAGCTCCAGATCCGCACCTTCGACATGCACCGCCGCGCCGAGTACGGCATCGCCGCGCACTGGAAGTACAAGCAGCAGACCGTCGCCGGCACCTCCAAGGTCCGCACCGACGTCCCGCAGGCCGCCAAGGGCAGCGCCGGCCAGGACACCGTCAACGACATGGCCTGGCTGCGCCAGCTGCTGGACTGGCAGAAGGAGACCGAGGACCCGGGCGAGTTCCTCGACTCGCTGCGCTTCGACCTCTCGCGCAACGAGGTCTTCGTCTTCACGCCCAAGGGCGACGTGATAGCGCTGCCGGCCGGCGCCACGCCCGTGGACTTCGCGTACGCCGTCCACACCGAGGTCGGGCACCGGACCATAGGGGCCCGGGTCAACGGCCGCCTCGTCCCGCTGGAGTCCACCCTCGACAACGGGGACCTCGTCGAGGTCTTCACCTCCAAGGCCGAGGGCGCGGGCCCCTCCCGCGACTGGCTCGGCTTCGTGAAGTCCCCGCGGGCCCGCAACAAGATCCGCGCCTGGTTCTCCAAGGAGCGCCGCGACGAGGCCATCGAGCACGGCAAGGACGCCATCGCGCGGGCCATGCGCAAGCAGAACCTGCCGATCCAGCGCATCCTCACCGGGGACTCGCTCGTCACCCTCGCCCACGAGATGCGCTACCCGGACATCTCCTCGCTGTACGCGGCGATCGGCGAGGGCCACGTCGCCGCGCAGGGCGTCGTGCAGAAGCTCGTGCAGGCCCTCGGCGGCGAGGACGCCGCCAACGAGGACATCGAGGAGTCCATCCCGCCGGCCCGCGGACGCAGCAAGCGCCGCGGCAACGCCGACCCGGGCGTGGTCGTCAAGGGCGTCGACGACGTGTGGGTCAAGCTGGCCCGCTGCTGCACCCCGGTGCCGGGTGACCCCATCATCGGCTTCGTCACGCGGGGCAGCGGGGTATCGGTGCACCGAGCGGACTGCGTCAACGTGGACTCGCTCTCCCAGCAGCCCGAGCGGATGCTCGAAGTGGAATGGGCGCCCACCCAGTCCTCCGTCTTCCTGGTCGCCATCCAGGTCGAGGCACTGGACCGCTCCCGGCTGCTCTCCGACGTCACCCGGGTCCTGTCGGACCAGCACGTGAACATCCTGTCGGCGGCCGTGCAGACCTCCCGCGACCGGGTGGCCACCTCCCGGTTCACCTTCGAGATGGGCGACCCCAAGCACCTGGGGCACGTCCTGAAGGCGGTCCGCGGCGTCGAGGGCGTCTACGACGTCTACCGCGTGACCTCGGCCCGCCGGCCGTAACGGCAGGCGGCAGGCGGCACGCGGCCCCGGGCGCACGGCGCGGGACGCCCCGCACGGGAAGGGCCCCGGTACGGATCTCCGTACCGGGGCCCTTCGCGTCAGCTTCCCGTCAGCTTCCCGTCAGTGGGTGCAGCCGGTCAGCCGCCGAACTCCTCCAGGCCCTTCAGCGCCTGGTCCAGCAGGGCCTGGCGGCCCTCCAGCTCACGGGCCAGCTTGTCGGCCTTGGCGTTGTTGCCCGCCGCGCGCGCCGCATCCACCTGGCCGCGGAGCTTGTCGACCGCCGCCTGGAGCTGCCCGGTCAGACCGGCCGCGCGGGCCCGCGCCTCCGGGTTCGTCCGGCGCCACTCGCCCTCCTCGGCCTCCTGGATCGCCCGCTCCACCGTGTGCATCCGGCCCTCGACCTTCGGACGGGCGTCGCGCGGCACGTGGCCGACGGCCTCCCACCGCTCGTTGAGGGTACGGAACGCGGCACGGGCCGCCTTCAGGTCCGTGATCGGGAGGAGCTTCTCGGCCTCCCCGGCCAGCTCCTCCTTCACCTTCAGGTTCTCCACCTGCTCGGCGTCGCGCTCGGCGAACACCTCGCTGCGGGCCGCGAAGAACACGTCCTGGGCCCCGCGGAAGCGGTTCCACAGGTCGTCCTCGGACTCCCGCTGGGCCCGGCCCGCCGCCTTCCAGTCCGCCATCAGCTCGCGGTAGCGGGCCGCCGTCGGACCCCAGTCGGTCGACTTCGACAGCGACTCGGCCTCGGCGACCAGCCTCTCCTTGACCTTGCGGGCGTCCTCGCGCTGCGCGTCCAGCGAGGCGAAGTGGGCCTTGCGGCGCTTGGAGAAGGCGGAACGGGCGTGCGAGAAGCGGTGCCACAGCTCGTCGTCCGACTTGCGGTCCAGACGCGGCAGGCCCTTCCAGATGTCCACCAGGGCCCGCAGCCGTTCGCCGGCGCTGCGCCACTGGTCGCTCTGCGCCAGCTCCTCGGCCTCGACGACCAGCGCCTCCTTGGCCGCGCGGGCCTCGTCCGTCTGCCTGGCCTTCTGGACCTTGCGCTCCTCGCGCCGGGACTCCACGGTCTCCACCAGCTTGTCCAGCCGGACGCGGAGCGCATCGAGGTCGCCCACGGCGTGGTGCTCCTCCACCTGCACCCGCAGGTGGTCGATCGCCGTCTGCGCGTCCTTCGCGGACAGATCGGTGGTCCGCACCCGCTTCTCGAGGAGGCCGATCTCGACCACCAGGCCCTCGTACTTGCGCTCGAAATAGGCCAGGGCCTCCTCGGGGGTGCCCGCTTGCCACGAGCCGACGACCTTCTCGCCCTCGGCAGTACGCACGTACACGGTGCCCGTCTCGTCGACTCGGCCCCACGGGTCGCTGCTCACAGCGCCTCCTCCACCTGATGCCTTGCGAGGGGTTCACCCCCTGGGCATCGTCCACAGTTTCCTGGGGCGGGCCGCGCCCGCCCTGCACAACGCCAACATAGGCGACCGCCGGGCCGGCTGTCCGCATCCCGCACGACGCAATATCGACGTACGGGCGGGGGACGCCGGCCGCGGCTGCGGGCCGCCGCGGGACCTCACCCCTGGGTGACGGTGCCCTTCTCGATCTTGACGTCCGTCTTGGGTGCTCCGTCCTGGCCGCCGTCGGCCGTCCCGGCCTTGGCGACCTCTTCGAGGGCCTTCAGGCCGGCCGCGTCGATCTTGCCGAACGGGGTGTACCCGGGGGCCAGCGGGCTGTCCTTGTAGACGAGGAAGAACTGGCTGCCGCCGGTGCCCGGCTGCCCGGTGTTGGCCATCGCCACCGTGCCCGCCGGGTAGACGACCTGGCCCTGCTCGTTCGGCTTGCCGAGCGAGGCGAGGTCCTCGTCCGGGATGGTGTAGCCCGGGCCGCCGCGGCCGGTGCCCTCCGGGTCGCCGCACTGGAGCACGTAGATCCCGCCGGTCGTCAGCCGGTGGCACTTGGTGTTGTCGAAGTACCCCTTGTCGGCCAGCGACTTGAAGGAGTTCACCGTCTGGGGCGTCTTCGCCGCGTCCATCGCGACGGTGATGTCGCCTGCGCTGGTCTTCAGGGCGAAGGTGTACTTCGCCTTCTGGTCGACCGCCATCTCGGGGGAGGGGGACTGCTTGGGGGAGGGGGAGTCGGACGGGCTCGCCGAGGGGTCGGCCGCCTGGTCCTTCGTGTCCGAGTCGAAGACGCCGGCCGCGATGAGGCCGACCAGCGCGGCGACGACCACCGCCACCGCCGCACCGATCACCGCCGCCCGCCGGCGCGCCTTCGTACGGGCCTCGGCCCGGCGCTTCTGCTGGCGCTCGTACTTCTCCCTGGCGAGCTGTCGCCGCCGCTGATCGCTCGTGACCACCGGGTCGTCTCCTTGTGCGTGTCTGGTACCGCTGTCCGGGCTGGGTTAGGGCGTACCGTATATGGGTTCGCTGTGTCATGAGGGGCGCCGGTAGGCTCTGATCAGCTGCCTTCCGATCCGCAGCCTCCCGCCGGACGAACGATTGAGGACGAACGTGCTGATTGCCGGGTTCCCCGCCGGGGCCTGGGGGACCAACTGCTATGTGGTCGCCCCCGCCGCAGGCGAGGAGTGCGTCATCATCGACCCGGGCCACCAGGCCGCCCAGGGTGTCGAGGAGACGCTGAAGAAGCATCGGCTCAAGCCCGTCGCGGTCGTACTGACCCACGGCCACATCGATCATGTGGCCTCGGTGGTCCCGGTGTGCGGAGCACACGACGTACCGGCCTGGATCCACCCCGAGGACCGCTACATGCTGAGCGATCCGGAGAAGGCCCTGGGCCGCTCCATCGGGATGCCGCTGATGGGCGAGCTGACCGTCGGCGAGCCGGACGACGTCCGCGAGCTCACCGACGGGGCCGGTCTGAAACTGGCCGGAATGGACTTCTCGGTGGCGCACGCGCCCGGCCATACCAAGGGGTCGGTGACCTTCCGGATGCCCGAGCTGGCCGACGTCCCGCCGGTCTTCTTCTCGGGCGACCTGCTCTTCGCCGGCTCCATCGGACGCACCGACCTGCCCGGCGGCTCCCACGCCGAGATCCTCGAATCGCTGGCCCGCGTGTGCCTGCCGCTCGACGACTCGACCGTGGTGCTGTCCGGCCACGGTCCCCAGACCACCATCGGCCGCGAGCGCGCCGCCAACCCGTACCTGCGGGAAGTGGCCGCAGGCCCCCGAGGGCGCGCAGCGGATCCGACAGCCGCACCACGACGAGGAATGTGACGACAGTTCCGTGGCTACTTTTCAGGCCCCCAAGGGCACGTACGACCTGATCCCGCCGGTCTCCGTGAAGTACCTGGCGGTACGCGAGGCCATCGCCGCGCCGCTGCGCAACTCCGGATACGGCTACATCGAGACTCCCGGCTTCGAGGACGTGGGCCTCTTCGCCCGCGGTGTCGGCGAGTCCACCGACATCGTCTCCAAGGAGATGTACGCCTTCGAGACCAAGGGCGGCGACCAGCTGGCCCTGCGCCCCGAAGGCACGGCCTCGGTGCTGCGCGCCGCTCTGGAGGCGAGCCTGCACAAGAAGGGCAACCTGCCCGTCAAGCTCTGGTACTCCGGCTCGTACTACCGCTACGAGAAGCCGCAGAAGGGGCGCTACCGCCACTTCTCGCAGGTCGGTGCCGAGGCGATCGGCGCCGAGGACCCGGCGCTGGACGCCGAGCTGATCATCCTGGCCGACCAGGCGTACCGCTCCCTGGGGCTGCGCAACTTCCGGATCCTGCTGAACTCGCTGGGCGACAAGGAGTGCCGCCCGGTGTACCGGGAGGCACTGCAGTCCTTCCTGAGCGGGCTGGACCTCGACGAGGAGACCGTCCGCCGCGCCGAGATCAACCCGCTGCGCGTCCTCGACGACAAGCGGACCGACGTGCAGAAGCAGCTCGTCGGCGCCCCCGCGCTGCGGGACTACCTGTGCGACGCGTGCAAGGCGTACCACGAGGAGGTGCGCACCCTGGTCACGGCCGCCGGGGTCGCCTTCGAGGACGACGAGAAGCTGGTCCGCGGACTGGACTACTACACGCGGACCACTTTCGAGTTCGTCCACGACGGCCTGGGCTCGCAGTCCGCGGTCGGCGGCGGCGGGCGCTACGACGGCCTGTCCGAGATGATCGGCGGACCGGCGCTGCCCTCGGTGGGCTGGGCGCTGGGCGTGGACCGCACGGTCCTGGCCCTGGAGGCCGAGGGCATCGACCTGGGCATCCCGGCGGCGACGTCGGTGTTCGCGGTGGCCCTGGGCGAGGAGGCCCGGCGCGTGCTGTTCGGGAAGGTCACCGAACTCCGCAGGGCGGGCGTCGCGGCGGACTTCTCGTACGGCGGCAAGGGGCTCAAGGGCTCGATGAAGGACGCGAACCGCTCGGGTGCGCGGCTCACCGTCGTCGCCGGCGAGCGGGACCTCGCCGAGGGCGTCGTCCAGCTCAAGGACATGGAGTCCGGGGAGCAGGCGCCGGTGGCGCTCGCCGACCTCGTCGACGCCGTCCGCGCCCGTCTGGCCTGACCGGGCACACCGCCGCAGGCGGGGCCGGGGATGGCGCGCAGCGCGGTCCCCGCGGCCCCGCCTGCGGCGTTCCCGGCCCCACCGGTCGGTCCTGGCGGGCGGGCGCCGGTCGTGGACCGCTCGTGCGGCGGCGGATCGGACGCGGATCGGCGGCGGATCGGCGGCGGGTCCTTATCCGTTGCGAACGGTGGCCCCCCGGCCCGGTACGGCACAATGGCCGGTGCTTGATGACCTTGCAGGTACGGCCGGACGGCCGGGTTCGGGGATGGCGGAGCGGGGCGGTAGGCATGACGACACGAGGTACGGACGCGGACACCGCCCCGAGGACGACGGTCGGTGCGAGCCGGGCCCTGGCCCTGCTGCTGGTGATCACGGGGGCGGCCGGGCTGCTCGCCGCGTGGGTGATCACGATCGACAAGTTCAAGCTGCTGGAGGACCCGGACTTCGTGCCGGGCTGCAGCCTGAACCCCGTCGTCTCCTGCGGCAACATCATGAAGAGCGACCAGGCGGCCGTCTTCGGCTTCCCCAACCCGATGCTGGGCCTGGTCGCCTACGGCATCGTGGTCTGCGTCGGCATGAGCCTGCTGGCCCGGGCCCGGTTCGCCCGCTGGTACTGGCTGACGCTGAACGCCGGCACCCTCTTCGGCGTCGTCTTCTGCGCCTGGCTGACCTACCAGTCCCTGTACCGGATCAACTCCCTCTGCCTCTGGTGCTCCCTGGCCTGGGTCGCCACCATCGTGATGTTCTGGTACGTCACCTCGCACAACGTGCGCCAGGGACTGCTGCCCGCCCCCGGCTGGCTGCGGCGCTTCTTCGACGAGTTCACCTGGGTGCTGCCCGTGCTGCACATCGGGATCATCGGCATGCTGGTGCTGACCCGCTGGTGGGACTTCTGGACCTCCTGAGCCCGGGCCTGAGCCCGGGCCGCCTGTCGGCGCGCTCGCATAGGCTTCCGGTGTGGAACCAGACCTCTTCACCGCCGCAGCCGAGGAACGCCAGGAGAAGGACCCCGCGAGTTCTCCGCTCGCCGTCCGGATGCGTCCGCGCACCCTGGACGAGGTCGTCGGCCAGCAGCACCTGCTGAAGCCCGGCTCGCCACTGCGGCGGCTGGTCGGGGAAGGGGCGGGGGGACCGGCCGGCGCCTCGTCGGTGATCCTGTGGGGTCCGCCGGGCATCGGCAAGACCACCCTCGCGTACGTGGTCAGCCAGGCCACCCGGAAGCGGTTCGTGGAGCTGTCCGCCATCACGGCCGGCGTCAAGGAGGTCCGGGCGGTCATCGAGGGCGCCCGGCGCGCGGCCGGGGGCTACGGCAAGGAGACCGTCCTGTTCCTGGACGAGATCCACCGCTTCAGCAAGGCGCAGCAGGACTCGCTGCTGCCCGCGGTGGAGAACCGCTGGGTGACGCTGATCGCGGCGACCACGGAGAACCCGTACTTCTCGATCATCTCGCCGCTGCTCTCGCGCTCGCTGCTGCTGACCCTGGAGCCGCTCACCGACGAGGACCTGAGCGCGCTGATGAGCCGGGCCCTGACGGAGGACCGGGGGCTCGGCGGGGCGGTCACCCTGCAGGCGGACGCGCAGGCGCACCTGCTGCGGATCGCCGGCGGCGACGCCCGGCGGGCGCTGACGGCGCTGGAGGCGGGCGCCGGCTCGGCCATCGCCAAGGGCGAGGCCGAGATCACCCTGGAGACCGTGGAGGAAGCGGTCGACCGGGCAGCCGTGCGCTACGACCGGGACGGCGACCAGCACTACGACGTGGCGAGCGCCCTGATCAAGTCGATCCGCGGCTCCGACGTGGACGCGGCCCTGCACTACCTCGCCCGGATGATCGACGCGGGGGAGGACCCGCGGTTCATCGCCCGGCGGCTGATGATCTCGGCCAGCGAGGACATCGGGCTGGCCGACCCGGCGGCGCTGCCCCTCGCGGTGGCCGCGGCCCAGGCCGTGGCGATGATCGGCTTCCCGGAGGCCGCGCTGACCCTGTCGCACGTCACGATCGCCCTGGCCCTGGCCCCGAAGTCGAACACGGCCACCACCGCGATCGGCGCCGCGCTGGCCGACGTACGGGCGGGGCTGGCGGGCTCGGTCCCGGCGCACCTGCGGGACGGGCACTACAAGGGCGCGGCCAAACTGGGGCATGCGCAGGGGTACGTGTACCCGCACGACGTGCCCGGCGCGATCGCCGCCCAGCAGTACGCGCCGGACGAGATCCACGGCAAGCCGTACTACGAGCCGACGCGGTACGGAGCCGAGGCCCGCTACGCGGACGTGGTGGAGAAGGTACGGGAACGGCTGCGCGGCGGGACCTGACGGACCGGGCGCCCCGCTCGTCCCGCCCTCAGTGAGCCGCCGCGGAGAAGAGCGTGTGCACGGCCCGGCGCAGGCCGCAGATGTCCGCGACGGGCTCCGGGAAGTCGAAGCGGGCGTCGAAGGGGCCGGCGGCGCCGCCGGTGAAGCGGATGCGCAGGCCCAGGCGGTCCAGGGCGAGGGGGACGGCGGTCAGGTGCTCGGCGCCCCGCGCGCCGACCAGTCCGCACAGCGTGCCGAGGCGGTCGCCGTGGGCCGCGTACAGGTGCTGGAGCAGCTCGGTCTCGTGCGCGGCCATCGGGTCCGGCTCCGCCGCGGCCAGGGCCTCGGGCTCCACGTGCTCGGCGCCCCACAGGTCGTCCAGCGTGATCTCGCCGACCTCCAGGCGCAGCATCGTCCAGGCGGGGCTGACCGCGTACGGGGGCTCCGGGGGCCCGTCCGGGGCCGGCAGTCCGGCCGCCGGCCGGCGCTCCGCGAGGAGCGCGGCGCACGCCGGGCGGTCGTCCCCGCGCACCGGTGTCAGCCACCCGGTGAGCCGGGCGCGGCCTCGGATACGATGGGGCACGGACACCGGCGCCACATCCGTGATCTCGATCACGGCGGTGAGGTCGTCGTCCTGGGCGTGAGCGGCTGCCCTGGCAGCCGCGGATTCCCCGGAAACCAGGAGAATCACGTCCCCGTCCGGGGTGACGGTCCGTGCGACCGGCATCCCCGTCCCGAACTCGTCGAAAGCCCGGCAGTCACGAGCACCCGGCAGAGTGAGGGATACTGAGGCGTTGGACTCTACGAGGGTTCGTACGCGTTCGGCTCCGGTGAGCTGCCGAACGCCTTCCCTGGGACGCGGCTGACCTTGCTTATCGTCGTCGAAAGCAGATTCCGTTTCGTTGGAATCTGAACTTCGTCGCGCACTGGGCAGGGGGATCCCATGTGGTCGAGACATTACGTCCTCCTCGCTAAGGTAAGCCTCACCTAACTTACATGGAGGTAGGTTCCACGTGAACCAGAAGCGACCCAAGGTCAAGAAGTCGCGTGCCCTCGGCATTGCGCTGACCCCGAAGGCCGTCAAGTACTTCGAGGCCCGCCCCTACCCGCCGGGCGAGCACGGCCGTGGCCGCAAGCAGAACTCGGACTACAAGGTTCGTCTGCTGGAGAAGCAGCGTCTGCGCGCTCAGTACGACATCTCCGAGCGCCAGATGGCCCGCGCGTACGACCGCGCCAAGAAGGCCGAAGGCAAGACGGGCGAGGCGCTGGTCGTCGAGCTCGAGCGTCGCCTCGACGCCCTGGTCCTGCGTTCGGGCATCGCCCGCACCATCTACCAGGCCCGCCAGATGGTCGTCCACGGCCACATCGAGGTCAACGGTGGCAAGGTCGACAAGCCGTCGTTCCGTGTCCGCCCGGACGACGTCATCACGGTGCGCGAGCGCAGCCGCGAGAAGGTTCCGTTCCAGGTTGCCCGCGAGGGTGGCTACGCAGGCGAGGGCGAGACCCCGCGCTACCTGCAGGTCAACCTGAAGGCCCTGGCCTTCCGCCTGGACCGCGACCCGAACCGCAAGGAAATCCCGGTCATCTGCGACGAGCAGCTCGTCGTCGAGTACTACGCCCGCTGATGCAGGCGTAGCCCTCAAGGCTGGTGGAAGCCCGCCGTCCCCCTCGGGGGGCGGCGGGCTTCCCGCGTCTCCCGGGGCCCGACGGCTACGGCTGGTCCGCCGCGGCCCGGCCCGCGGCCCGCGTCCCGCGCAGCCCGCCGCGGCCCGCCGGCCGGGGCGACGGCACTCCGCGGCCCCGCTCCCCGGGGGCGAGCTGGGCCCGCACCACCAGGGCCTCCCGGCTGAGCTGGCGCCCCTCGGCGGCGTACGCCGCGTACCGGTCGGCGCCCAGCAGCTCGCCCGCCCGCTCCTGGCACATCAGCCGCGGCGCGTTGAAGTAGCCGGAGCCGAAGAGCTGCAGTCCCACCCCGTCCCACATCGGCTCCGCCGCGCCCTGCAGCACCGCCGCCTCCGCCGGGTGGCCCTCGGCGACCGTGACCAGGGCCAGCAGCTCCAGCGCCAGCACCAGCCCGACCAGGTCGTGGAAGGCGTGGTTGACCGCCACGCACTCGCTCAGCAGCCGCCGCGCCTCGGGCGTGGCCCCCGCGTCCAGGGCCGCGTAGGCCAGGACGTACAGGGCGTACGCCTTCGTCCAGAGCTCGCCGCGCTCCTCGCAGACCTCGCGGACCTCCTCGCACAGGGACACCGCCCCGGCCAGCTCGCCCTGGAAGGCCAGCGCCATCGCCAGCTCCACCTGGCACATCAGCACGCTGCTGTTCAGCTCGCCGGCCGCCCGGTACTGCTCCAGCGCCGAGCCCAGCAGCTCCCGGGCCCGCGTCATGTCGTCCGAGACGAGCGCCAGACAGCCCAGCCGGTGCACCGAATAGGCGGCCGCCACCGCGTTCTGCGTCTGCGCGGCCCCCTCCCGGCACTCGTACAGCGCGCTCATCGAGGCCACCGCGTCCCCCTGGAGCGCCGCCACGTAGCCGAGCACCCACAGCGCCTTCAGCCGCGAGCTCTCGTACGGGCCCTCCTGCTGCCCGGAGCCGCCGGACGGCCCGGGCTCCAGGGTCCGGTCCAGCCAGTGCCGGCCCTCGGTGAGCCGCCCGCAGCCCGCCCAGTAGAACCACAGGGTGCCGGCCAGGTACTGCCCCAGGTGGGCCTCGTCGGGATCGTCCAGACAGCACTCCAGCGCCAGCCGCAGGTTCGGCAGCTCCGCCTCCACCAGCGAGCGGACCTCCCGCTGGCGCGGCCCGAACCAGTCCAGCTCGCACCAGGTCGCCAGCCCCATGTACCAGTCCCGGTGGCGCCGGCGCAGCCGCCGGGCGTCACCCGTGGACTCCAGCCAGCCCGCTCCGTACAGCCGTACGGTTTCCAGCATCCGGTAGCGGACCCCGGCTGCCGTCTCCTCCCGGACCAGCAGCGACTGGGCGAGCAGCGCACCGACCAGGTCGAGCAGGCCCTCCACCGGCAGGTCCGGGCCCGCACACACGTACTCGGCGGCGTCCAGCTCGAACAGCCCCGCGAAGACCGACAGCCGCGCCCACAGCAGCCGCTCCGCGGGGGTGCACAACTCGTGGCTCCAGCCCATCGCCGTGCGCAGGGTGCGGTGCCGGGGCAGCACCCCGCGGGCGCCGCCGTCCGCCAGCAGGGCGAAGCGGTCCTCCAGCCGGGTCAGCACCTGCGCCGGCGACAGCACCCTCAGCCGGGCCGCCGCGAGCTCCACCGCCAGCGGGATCCCGTCCAGCCGGGCGCAGACCTCCGCGAGAGCGGCGCGCTCCTGCGCATCCGGACCGAAGCCCGGATCGGCCTCGGCCGCCCGCTCCACCAGCAGTTCCAGCGCCTCGTCCGGAGCCATGGGGGCCAGTGGGAAGGCCCGCTCCCCGGGCAGGGCCAGCGGGCGCCGGCCCGCCGCGAGCACCCGCAGGCCGGGGGAGCGCAGCAGCAGCTCCTGCACCAGGTCCGCCGTCTCGTCCACCAGCTGCTCGAAGCCGTCCAGCACCAGCAGCAGGTTCCGCCCGGCCAGGTGCTCGGCCAGGACGGTGCGGGGCGGCCGGGTGGTGTGGTCGGTCAGCCCGAGCGCCTCCGCGAGCGTCAGCTCCAGCAGCGCCGGATCCCGTACGCAGGCCAGCTCGGCCAGCCGGATCCCGTCGCAGTAGCGTTCCTGCGCTCCCCCCGCGGACCCCTGCCCCGAGTCGGCCCCGCCGTCCAGCGCCCGGGCCGCGGCGAGCGCCAGCCGGCTCTTGCCCACGCCGCCCACTCCGGTCACCGTCACCAGCCGCGAGGACTCCAGCAGCCGCATCAGCCCGGCGAGTTCGCCACCCCGCCCCACGAACCGGTTCAGCTCCGAGGGAAGATGGCCGTACGTCCTCTGTCGCATGGGACACGGAGGGTACTGGTCCGCGTGCGCTGCGTACAAGGCGCTCCCGCGGCCTCGGAATTCCGGTAGGGCCGGGGATCTCCGGCGCGATAGGGTCGGGGGAGGAATCCTCCAGCAGTGCAGGTACAGACAGAGAGCGGTGTGACGTGTCCGGTGGAGAGGTGGCCGGCATCCTCGTGGCCGTCTTCTGGGCCATCCTGGTCTCCTTCCTCGCCGTGGTGCTGGTGAGGCTGGCCCAGGTGCTGAAGGCGACGACCCGACTGGTGGCCGAGGTGACCGACCAGGCCGTCCCGCTGCTCGCCGACGCCTCCCGCACCGTCCGCTCCGCGCGCACCCAGCTCGACCGGGTCGACGCCATCGCGAGCGACGTGCAGGAGGTCACCTCCAACGCCTCCGCGCTGTCCTCCACCGTGGCCTCGGCCTTCGGCGGCCCCCTGGTCAAGGTCGCGGCCTTCGGCTACGGCGTCCGCAAGGCACTCGGCCGCACGGACGAGACCCCCCGCAAGACCCCCCGGCGCACCGTGATCGCCGGCCGTACGGTGCCGGCGGCCCGCCGCCGGAAGCAGAAGGGCTGAGACCGCCGATGTTCCGCCGAGCCTTCTGGTTCACCGCAGGCGCCGCCGCCGGCGTGTGGGCCACCACCAAGGTCAACCGGCAGCTGAAGAAGCTGACGCCGGAAAGCCTCGCCGCCCAGGCCGCCGACAAGGCTGTGGAAGCGGGTCACCGCCTCAAGGACTTCGCCCTCGACGTCAAGGCGGGGATGACGCAGCGCGAGGACGAACTGAACGACGCGCTGGGCCTGGCCCAGCACCCCGACCAGGCGGTCCCGGCCGACGGCGCAGGCGCCCTCGACGGCCCCCGGCGCCTGCGGGCCCTCGCGTACGACGCACCGGACGCGCACGACAAGACCACCCACCGAACGAAGTTTTCGTACAACCGGAATGAGGACCACTGATGGAGTCGGCTGAAATCCGCCGCCGCTGGCTGAGCTTCTTCGAGGAGCGCGGTCACGCCGTTGTCCCTTCGGCGTCGCTCATCGCGGACGACCCGACTCTGCTGCTGGTGCCCGCCGGCATGGTGCCCTTCAAGCCCTACTTCCTGGGCGAGGTCAAGCCGCCGGCGCCGACGCTGACGAGCGTCCAGAAGTGCGTACGCACGCCGGACATCGAAGAGGTCGGCAAGACCACCCGCCACGGCACGTTCTTCCAGATGTGCGGCAACTTCTCCTTCGGCGACTACTTCAAGGAAGGCGCCATCCGCTACGCCTGGGAGCTGCTGACCAGCTCCGTGGCGGACGGCGGCTACGGCCTGGAGCCCGAGAAGCTCTGGATCACGGTCTACCTCGACGACGACGAGGCCGAGGCCATCTGGCGCGACAAGATCGGCGTCCCCGCCGAGCGCATCCAGCGCCTGGGCAAGAAGGACAACTTCTGGTCGATGGGCGTCCCCGGCCCCTGCGGCCCGTGCTCGGAGATCAACTACGACCGCGGACCCGAGTTCGGCGCCGAGGGCGGCCCGGCGGTCAACGACGAGCGCTACGTGGAGATCTGGAACCTGGTCTTCATGCAGTACGAGCGCGGCGCCGGCGACGGGAAGGAGGACTTCCCGATCCTCGGCGACCTGCCGTCGAAGAACATCGACACGGGTCTGGGTCTCGAACGCCTCGCGATGATCCTGCAGGGCGTGCAGAACATGTACGAGACCGACACCCTGCGCGTGGTCATGGACAAGGCCACCGAGCTGACGGGCGTGCAGTACGGCGCCGCCCAGGGCACCGACGTCTCGCTGCGCGTGGTCGCCGACCACATCCGCACCTCCGCCATGCTCATCGGCGACGGTGTCACCCCCGGCAACGAGGGACGCGGCTACGTGCTGCGCCGCATCATGCGCCGCGCCATCCGCAACATGCGCCTGATGGGCGCCACCGGCCCCGTCGTGCAGGACCTCATCGGCGTCGTCATCGACACCATGGGCCTGCAGTACCCCGAGCTCGTCACCGACCGGGGGCGCATCGAGACCGTCGCCCTCGCCGAGGAGGCCGCGTTCCTCAAGGCCGTCAAGGGCGGCACGAACATCCTCGACGCCGCCGTGACGGACACCAAGGCCGCGGGCGGCACCGTCCTCTCCGGCGACAAGGCGTTCCTGCTCCACGACACCTGGGGCTTCCCGATCGACCTCACCCTGGAGATGGCCGCCGAACAGGGCCTCTCCGTGGACGAGTCCGGCTTCCGCCGCCTGATGCAGGAGCAGCGCGACCGGGCCAAGGCCGACGCCAAGGCCAAGAAGACCGGCCACGCGGACATGTCCGCCTACCGGGAGATCGCCGACGGCTCCGGAGCCACCGAGTTCACCGGGTACGCCACCAACCAGGGCGAGTCCACCATCGTCGGCCTGCTTGTCAACGGCGTGTCCGCGCCCGCCGCCTCCGAGGGCGACGAGGTCGAGGTCGTCCTCGACCGCACCCCCTTCTACGCCGAGGGCGGCGGGCAGCTCGCCGACCAGGGCCGCATCAGGCTCGACTCCGGCGCCGTGATCGAGGTCCGCGACGTCCAGCAGCCGGTCCCGGGCGTCTCCGTGCACAAGGGATCCGTCCAGGTCGGCGAGGTGACGGTGGGCGCCTCCGCCTACGCCGCCATCGACGTCCGGCGCCGCCGGGCCATCGCCCGCGCCCACTCGGCCACGCACCTGACGCACCAGGCGCTGCGTGACGCGCTGGGCCCGACCGCCGCCCAGGCCGGCTCGGAGAACTCCCCGGGCCGCTTCCGCTTCGACTTCGGTTCGCCGAACGCCGTCCCCGGCACGGTCCTCACCGACGTGGAGCAGAAGATCAACGACGTGCTCTCCCGCGAGCTCGACGTCACCGCCGAGATCATGAGCATCGACGAGGCGAAGAAGCAGGGCGCCATCGCCGAGTTCGGCGAGAAGTACGGCGAGCGCGTGCGCGTCGTCACCATCGGCGACTTCTCCAAGGAGCTGTGCGGCGGAACCCACGTGGGCAACACCGCCCAGCTCGGCCTGGTGAAGCTGCTCGGCGAGTCCTCCATCGGCTCCGGCGTGCGCCGCGTCGAGGCCCTGGTGGGCGTGGACGCGTACAACTTCCTCGCCAAGGAGCACACGGTCGTCGCCCAGCTCCAGGAGCTGGTCAAGGGCCGCCCGGAGGAACTGCCGGAGAAGATCGCCGCCATGCTCGGCAAGCTGAAGGACGCCGAGAAGGAAATCGAGAAGTTCCGCGCGGAGAAGGTCCTGCGGGCCGCCGCCGGCCTCGCCGAGAACGCCCAGGACGTCCGCGGCGTCGCCCTCGTCGTCGGCCGGGTGCCGGACGGCACCGGCGCCGACGACCTGCGCAAGCTGGTCCTGGACGTCCGCGGACGCATCCAGGGCGACCGCCCGGTCGTCGTGGCCCTGTTCACCGTCGCCGCAGGCCGCCCGCTCACCGTGGTCGCCACCAACGAGGCGGCCCGCGCACGCGGCCTCAAGGCCGGCGACCTGGTCCGTACCGCCGCCAAGACCCTCGGCGGCGGAGGCGGCGGCAAGCCGGACGTGGCCCAGGGCGGCGGCCAGAACCCCGACGCCGTGCCGGAGGCCATCGCCGCCGTCGAGCGCCTCGTCGTAGAGACGGCCTGAGCATGACGCTGCGCCGCGGCCGCCGTCTCGCGATCGACGTCGGCGACGCCCGGATCGGGGTCGCCTCCTGCGACCCCGACGGGGTGTTGGCCACACCGGTCGAAACCGTGCCGGGACGGGACGTCCCGGCCGCCCACCGGCGGCTGCGGCAGCTCGTCGCGGAGTACGAGCCGCTCGAAGTCGTGGTCGGCCTTCCCCGCTCGCTCAGCGGGCGGGAGGGCCCGGCCGCGGCCAAGTGCCGGGCCTTCGCCATGGAGCTCGCCAAGGGCATCAAGCCCGTGGGGGTCCGGCTGGTGGACGAGCGGATGACCACGGTCACCGCCGCCCAGGGGCTGCGGGCCTCCGGGAAGAACGCCAAGAAGGGCCGTTCGGTCATCGATCAGGCGGCCGCGGTGGTGATCCTGCAGAACGCTCTTGAGACCGAACGGGTATCAGGTAATCCGCCTGGCGAGTGCGTCGAAGTGGTTGTCTGATCGCGATACGGTAACGTTCCGCGCGATGAGACGGCATTCGAACAGCCGTCGCCCACCACTGAAGAGGCGGAACCGGGTGCCACGGGAGACGCAATCCGTGGCCTCCGTCTCGCGGCTCTAGGGGACCGATGACTGAGTATGGCCGGGGCCGTGGCTCCGAACCGTGGCACCCCGAGGACCCCCTGTACGGGGACCAGGGGTGGACCGCGCACCAGACCCAGCAGGGCCAGCCGCCCCACGGCGGTGACCCGCAGCAGCAGGCCTACCCACAGGAGCCGCAGTACCAGCAGCAGTACCCCGCTCCGTACCCGCAGCAGGCGCAGCAGCAGTACACCGAGCAGCAGTACCCGCAGCAGCCGCAGCCGCAGTACACCGAGCAGCAGCAGTACCAGCAGTACGCCGAGCAGCAGGGCTACGCCCAGCAGGCCCAGCAGGCCCAGCAGGTTCCGCAGGCCCCGCAGCCGGCGTACGACCAGCAGTCCTGGGACACCGGTCAGGGCCAGTACGTGGCGGCCGCCGTGCAGGTCGACCCCTACGCGGCAGCCGACCCCTACGCCCAGCCCCCCGCCGGTGCCTTCCCCGGCGAGGCCCCCGACCTGTACACCACGGCCGAGGCCTACCCGCCGCCCACCCCGCCGGGCCTGCGTCACCTGGAGCCCGATCCGGCCGAGGAGTGGCAGGACGGCGGGGCCGGGACGGACACCCGCGAGGCGGATGCCGAGGAGTCGTTGCTGCCCGGCGGCGGTGACGACTCGGGCGGCCGCCGGACCGGCCGCTCGGGCAAGGGCCGCAAGGAGCGCAGCCGCGCCGCCTGCCTGATCGTCGCGCTCGCCCTGGTGGGCGTGGTCGGCGGTGGCGGCTACTACGGCTACAGCTACCTGAAGGCCAGGTTCGCCACGGCGGAGGACTACGCCGGCGAGGGCACCGGCGAGCCGGTCGACGTGGAGATCCCCCCGAACTCCTCCCTGACGAGGATGGGCAACATCCTCAAGGAGAAGGGCATCGTCGCGAGCGTGGAGGCGTTCACCGCCGCCGCCGGCGCCAACCCCAAGGGGAAGTCGATCCAGCCGGGCGTGTACCCGCTCAGGAAGAAGATGTCGGCCGCGGCCGCCGTCACCTTCATGACCGACCCCACGAAGCTCAACGTGATCACGATCCCCGAGGGCAAGCGGAACGTCGACGTCTACAAGCTGATCGACACCCGGCTCGGCAAGTCCGAGGGGACCACCGAGGAGATCGCCAAGCGCGAGGCCAAGAACCTCGGCCTGCCGGCCTGGGCGGGGAACAACCCGAAGATCATGGACCCGCTCGAAGGGTTCCTGTTCCCGGCGCGCTACGACGTCAGCCAGGACAGCACCCCCGAGTCGCTGCTCAAGCAGATGGTCAAGAACGCGACGGACAAGTACGGCGAGCTCGGGGTCGAGGGCAAGGCCAAGGAGCTGGGACTGGAGAACCCGCTCCAGGTGATCACGGTCGCCAGCCTCGTCAACGCCGAGGGCAAGCACCACGAGGACTTCCGGAAGATGTCCGAGGTGGTCTACAACCGCCTCAAGAAGACCAACGACGTCACGAACCAGAAGCTCGAGTTCGACTCGACGTACAACTACATCAAGAAGTCGAGCGAGATCAACTTCTCCCTCAAGGAGGCGAGGGCGCTCGACAACCCCTACAACACCCACTTCGTCAAGGGGCTGCCGCCCGGTCCGATCGGGAACCCCGGCGACGAGGCCATCACCGCGGCGCTCGCCCCCGACGGCGGCGGCTGGATGTTCTTCGTGTCGGTCGACGGGAAGACGACGACCTTCACCAAGACCTACGAGGAGCACCAGAAGCTCGCCGACGAGTTCCTGGAGCGCCAGAAGCAGAAGAACGGCGGATAGGCACGACATGTCACGGATAAGGGCCGCGGTGCTGGGTTCGCCCATCGAGCACTCCCTCTCACCGGTGCTGCATCGCGCCGCCTACCAGGAGCTCGGCCTCGACGACTGGTCCTACGACCGGTTCGAGGTCGACGAGGCCGGGCTCCCGGACTTCGTCGCCGGCCTCGGCCGGGACTGGGCCGGACTGTCGCTGACCATGCCGCTCAAGCGGGCGGTGATCCCGCTGCTCGACGCTGTCAGCGACACCGCCGCCGCGGTGGAGGCGGTCAACACGGTCGTCTTCACACAGGACGGCCGCCGCCTCGGCGACAACACCGACATCCCCGGCATCCTCGCCGCGCTCCAGGAGCGCGGCATCGGCAAGGTGCCCTCCGCCGCCGTCCTCGGCGCGGGCGCCACCGCCTCCTCCGCGCTGGCCGCCCTCGCGCGGATCTGCTCCGGCGAGGTGACCGCGTACGTCCGCTCGCGCGGCCGGGCGGACGAGATGAAGCAGTGGGGCGAGCGGCTCGGCGTGCAGGTCAAGACGGTCGACTGGGCGCGGGCCGCCGAGGCGCTGGCCGCGCCGCTGGTGATCGCCACCACCCCCGCCGGCGCCACCGACGCCCTCGCCCCGGCCGTGCCCGAAGCGGCAGGGACCCTCTTCGACGTGCTCTACGACCCCTGGCCGACCGCCCTCGCGGCGGCCTGGTCCGCACGCGGCGGCACGGTCGTCGGGGGCCTGGACCTCCTGGTCCACCAGGCGGTCCTCCAGGTCGGGCAGATGACGGGCCGGCCCGGTCCCCTCGCGGCCATGCGGGCCGCGGGAGAACGGGCCCTCGCCGCCCGCTAGTGCGGTGACCGGAAAGGTTCACCGGGTCCGGGTTCGCCTCCGCCTGCCGGACAAGGCGTCCGACAGCTGGACCGCGGCCCGGGGTACCCGCGCGGACATGGGAGGATCGGGTACGGCGGGTCGGGACGCGCACCCGGTCGCGCCGTGGCCTTGTCAGGCGCGAGCATGAGGAGCATCGTTGAGCAGGTTGCGTTGGCTGACGGCCGGGGAGTCCCACGGACCGGCGCTGGTGGCGACGCTGGAGGGCCTTCCCGCCGGCGTCCCGGTCACCACCGAGCTGGTGGCCGACCACTTGGCCCGGCGCCGGCTCGGCTACGGCCGCGGTGCCCGGATGAAGTTCGAGCAGGACGAGATCACCTTCCTCGGCGGCGTCCGCCACGGCCTCTCGCAGGGCTCGCCGATCGCCGTCATGATCGGCAACACCGAGTGGCCGAAGTGGGAGACCGTCATGTCGGCCGACCCGGTCGACCCCGCGCTGCTGAAGGACACCGGGCGCAACGCGCCGCTGACCCGTCCGCGCCCCGGCCACGCCGACCTCGCGGGCATGCAGAAGTACGGCTTCTCGGAGGCCCGCCCGATCCTGGAGCGCGCCAGCGCCCGTGAGACGGCCGCCCGGGTCGCCCTCGGCGCCGTCGCCCGGTCCTTCATCAAGGAGACCGCCGGCATCGAGATCGTCTCGCACGTGGTGGAGCTGGCCGCGGCCAAGGCCCCGTACGGCGTCTACCCGACCCCCGCCGACGTCGAGAAGCTCGACGCCGACCCGGTGCGCTGCCTCGACGCCGACGCGTCGAAGGCGATGGTCGCGGAGATCGACCAGGCCCACAAGGACGGCGACACCCTCGGCGGCGTCGTCGAGGTGCTCGCCTACGGGGTGCCCGTCGGCCTCGGCTCCCACGTGCACTGGGACCGCCGCCTGGACGCCCGCCTCGCGGCCGCGCTCATGGGCATCCAGGCGATCAAGGGCGTCGAGGTCGGCGACGGCTTCGACCTGGCCCGGGTGCCCGGCTCCCAGGCGCATGACGAGATCGTCTCCACCGAGGACGGCCTGCGCCGCACCTCCGGCCGCTCCGGCGGCACCGAGGGCGGTCTGACCACCGGTGAACTGCTGCGCGTCCGGGCTGCCATGAAGCCCATCGCGACCGTGCCGCGCGCCCTGGC
The DNA here is from genome assembly GCF_046548835.1 of Streptomyces sp. cmx-4-9. NCBI lineage: Bacteria > Bacillati > Actinomycetota > Actinomycetes > Kitasatosporales > Streptomycetaceae > Streptomyces > Streptomyces sp. cmx-4-9. The sequence continues at coordinate 312,796 of NZ_JAEBEE010000009.1, forward strand.
CACCGTGGACGTGGCGACCGGAGAGGCGACGGTGGCCCACCACCAGCGCTCCGACGTGTGCGCCGTGCCCGCCGCGGGCATCGTGGCCGAGGCCATGGTCGCGCTGGTGCTGGCCGACGCGGTCGTCGAGAAGTTCGGCGGCGACTCGGTCGCCGAGACCCGCCGCAACGTGCAGTCCTACCTCGAACACCTGCAGATCCGGTGACCGGCGGACCGCTGGTCGTCCTCGTCGGCCCCATGGGGTCCGGCAAGTCCACGGTGGGATCACTGCTCGCCGAACGGCTCGGCGTCCCCTACCGGGACACCGACGCCGACATCGTCGCGGCCCAGGGCCGGGAGATCTCCGACATCTTCGTCGACGAGGGCGAGCCGTACTTCCGTGCGCTCGAACGCCAGGCGGTGGCCGCCGCCCTCGCCGGGCACACCGGAGTCCTCGCCCTCGGCGGCGGCGCGGTGCTCGACGAGGGCACCCGTACGCTGCTCGCCGGCCTCCCCGTGGTCTACCTCTCGATGGACGTGGAGGAAGCCGTCCGGCGCGTGGGCCTCGGCGCCGCGCGCCCGCTGCTGGCCGTCAACCCGCGCCGGCAGTGGCGCGAGCTGATGGAGGCCCGGCGGCCGCTGTACACCGACGTTGCGCGAGTCGTGGTGGCCACCGACGACCGCACCCCCGAAGAGGTCGCCCAGGCGGTCCTCGACGCTCTGGAGTTGAAGGACGTATGACAGACCAGGTGACGCGGATCCAGGTCGGCGCCGGGGGGCCCCTCCCAGCGGTAGCTGGGGGAGCCGGACACGACGCGTACGACGTGCTGGTCGGCCGGCAGCTGCTCGGCGAACTCGGCACCCTGATCGGGACGAAGGCCCAGCGGGTCGCCGTCATCCACCCCGAGGCGCTGGCCTCGACCGGTGAGGCGCTGCGCGACGACCTGGCCGGGCAGGGCTTCGAGGCGGTCGCCATCCAGGTGCCGAACGCCGAGGAGGCCAAGACCATCGAGGTCGCGGCGTACTGCTGGAAGGCGCTCGGCCAGTCCGGCTTCACCCGTACCGACGTGATCGTCGGCGTCGGGGGAGGAGCCACCACCGACCTCGCCGGCTTCGTCGCGGCCGCCTGGCTGCGCGGTGTGCGCTGGGTGGCCGTCCCGACCACCGTCCTCGCGATGGTGGACGCGGCCGTCGGCGGCAAGACCGGCATCAACACCGCAGAGGGCAAGAACCTCGTCGGGGCCTTCCACCCGCCGGCCGGCGTGCTGTGCGACCTGGCGGCCCTCGACTCGCTGCCGGTCCACGACTACGTCAGCGGCCTGGCCGAGATCATCAAGGCCGGGTTCATCGCCGACCCGGTCATCCTCGACCTGATCGAGGAGGACCCGCAGGCGGCCCGTACGCCCGCGGGCCCGCACACGGCCGAGCTGATCGTCCGCTCCATCCGGGTCAAGGCCGACGTGGTCTCCAGCGACCTCAAGGAGTCGGGGCTGCGCGAGATCCTCAACTACGGCCACACCCTCGCGCACGCCATCGAGAAGAACGAGCGCTACAAGTGGCGGCACGGCGCGGCCGTGTCCGTCGGCATGGTCTTCGCGGCGGAGCTGGGCCGGCTGGCCGGCCGGCTCGACGACGCGACGGCCGACCGCCACCGCGAGGTCCTCGCCGCCGTCGGCCTGCCGCTGACCTACCGCGGCGACCAGTGGCCCAAGCTCCTGCAGACCATGCAGCTGGACAAGAAGTCCCGCGGCAACCTGCTGCGCTTCATCGTCCTGGACGGCCTCGCCAAGCCCACCGTCCTGGAGGGCCCCGACCCGGCGCACCTGGTGGCCGCCTACGGCGAGGTGTCGGCGTGAGCCGCCGGGTCCTGGTGCTGAACGGTCCGAACCTGGGCCGGCTCGGCTCGCGCGAGCCCGACGTGTACGGGGCCACCTCCTACACCGGGCTCGTCGAGAGCTGCCGCGCGGTGGGCGAGGAGCTCGGCTTCGACGTCGAGGTCCGCGAGACCAACGACGAGGGCGAGCTCATCCGCTGGCTGCACGAGGCGGCGGACGGGAGGATCCCCGTGGTGATCAACCCCGGTGCCTTCACGCACTACTCGTACGGGATGCGGGACGCGGCCGCGCAGCGCACCGCGCCGCTGATCGAGGTGCACATCTCGAACCCGTACGCCCGCGAGGAGTTCCGGCACACCTCGGTCGTCGCCGCGGTGGCGACCGGGACGGTGGCGGGCTTCGGCATCGGCTCCTACCGGCTCGCCCTGCGGGCCCTGGCGGACGAGCTCGGCTGACGTTCCGCTTGCCGGGGCGCGGCGGCCCCGGCAGTCGGGCTCCGGCAGGCGGTACCGGTGGACGGAGGGACGCTCCGGGTCATATAACGTTCTCGCATCAGTCGCCGGAACGAGACGGAGTGGCAGCGGATGCAGCAAGGAGTGGGGGGCGGGGACGCAGGCTGGGGACAGTCGGGGCAGCACCCGGCCGCGCCCCCGCAGCCGCCGATACCCCCGGCGCAGGGCTGGCCGGGCTCCCCGCCGGCGCTGCCCCCGCCCGCGTCCCCGGCCGCGGGGGAGGCCACCGGGCACATTCCGCTCCCGCCCGCGGCGGCGGGGACGGGCGGGGCCACCCTCGCCGTCCTGCTGATCGGCCCGGCGGGCGCCGGCAAGACCACCGTGGCCCGGCACTGGGCGAGCACCCGGCCCGTGCCGACCGCCCACGTCAGCCTGGACGACGTCCGCGAGTGGGTCTGCTCGGGTTTCGCCGACCCCCAGTCCGGCTGGAACGAGCACTCCGAGGCCCAGTACCGGCTGGCCCGCCGCACCTGCGGCTTCGCCGCCCGCAACTACCTGGCCAACGGGATCTCCTGCATCCTGGACGACGCCGTCTTCCCCGACCGGCCGGTCGTGGGGCTCGGCGGCTGGAAGCGCCACGTGGGGCCAGCGCTGCTGCCGGTCGTCCTGCTGCCCGGCCTGGAGATCGTCCTGGAGCGCAACGCCGCCCGCTCGGGCAACCGCCGGCTCTCCGACGAGGAAGTCGCGCGCATCCACGGCAGGATGGCCGGCTGGTACGGCTCCGGCCTGCCGATCATCGACAACTCCCAGCTCGACGTGGAGGCCACCGCACGGGCCCTGGACGAGGCCCTGGCCCGCGCCATCGCGGCTCCCGCCGCCTGGTGAGCGCGGGACGGCGGCCGCGGCCCGGCCCCGTCCGGACGCGCTCGTCAGGCCGGATGCGCGGGGCGCTCGTACGCTCGAAGACATGTCTGACGTGTACGCCGCCCGCCGTGGCCTGCTCCGCGACCGCTGCGCCGCCGCGGGGAGCGCCGCCGCGCTGATCACGCGTCCGGCGAACGTCCGCTACCTGTCGGGGGCGTCGCCGCTGGGCGCCGTCCTGTTCGTGGGCCCGGCCGAGGACCTGCTCTTCTGCCACGCCCCGCCGACCGGGGAGGCCGACGAGGGGCGCCTGGACGAGGGACTCGGGGTCTCGGTGCTGTCCGGGACCGGCGGGGACCCGGCGGTCGCGGCCGCCGACCTGGCAGCCTCCGTACGGGCCGACTCGCTGGCCGTGGAGGAGCACCACCTCACCGTGGCCCGGCACCGGGCGCTGTGCTCGGTGGCACCTGCGCTGCGCCTGGCCGACCTCGGTTTCGCCGTGGAGCAGCAGCGCCTCGTCAAGGACGAGGAGGAGATCGCCTGCCTGCGGATCGCCGCGGAGATCGCCGACCAGGCCCTCGGCGAGCTGCTGGAGTCGATCCTGGTGGGGCGCACCGAACGCCACCTGGCCCTGGAGCTGGAGCGGCGGCTCGTCGACCACGGGGCGGACGGCCCCGCCTTCCCCACCTCCGTCGGCACCGGCCCCCACTCGGGCCGCTCCCGGCACCGGCCCTCCGACCGCCGGGTGGAGGAGGGCGACTTCCTGTCGGTGTGCCTGGGCGCCAACTACCGGGGCTACCGGTGCGAGATCGGCCGGACCTTCGTCATCGGCACCACCCCGGCGGACTGGCAGATCGAGCTGTACGAACTGGTCTTCGCCGCCCAGCGGGCCGGCCGCGAGGCGCTGCTGCCCGGGGCCGCGTACCGGGACGTGGACCGCGCCGCCCGCTCCGTGCTGGACTCGGCAGGCCACGGAGAAGCCCTTGCGGCCTCCATGGGGCACGGGGTCGGTCTTGAAATCGACGAGGACCCGCAGCTTGCACCTGCGGCCATGGGTAAACTGGACGCTTGCGTGCCGGTCACCGTCGAACCGGGGGTTCACCTCCCGGGCCGGGGAGGTGTCCGGATCGATGACACGCTCGTCGTGCGCCCCGAGGCGGACGGCGGTCCCGAGCTACTCACCATTACGACCAAGGAGCTGCTCGCGCTCTAGTCCGCAGTGCCGGACTGGGCGCGCACCCGTGGTCTTCCAGTGCAGGAGATTCCGCAACCGTGGCTTCCACGAACGACCTCAAGAACGGCATGGTGCTGAAGCTCGACGGGGGCCAGCTCTGGTCCGTCGTCGAGTTCCAGCACGTCAAGCCCGGCAAGGGCCCGGCCTTCGTGCGCACCAAGCTCAAGCACGTGCTCTCCGGCAAGGTCGTCGACAAGACGTTCAACGCCGGCACGAAGGTTGACACGGCCACGATCGACCGCCGCGACATGCAGTTCTCGTACATGGACGGCGACTACTTCGTCTTCATGGACATGGACACCTACGACCAGCTGATGGTCGACCGCAAGGCCGTCGGCAACGCCGCCAACTTCCTGATTGAGGGCTTCACCGCCTCCGTCGCCCAGCACGAGGGCGAGGTGCTCTACGTCGAGCTCCCGGCCGCGGTCGAGCTCAAGATCCAGCACACCGACCCGGGCGTCCAGGGTGACCGCTCCACCGGCGGCACCAAGCCCGCCACGCTGGAGACCGGCTACGAGATCCAGGTCCCGCTCTTCATCACCATCGGCGAGACGGTCAAGGTCGACACCCGCACCAGCGACTACCTCGGCCGGAAGAGCGGCAACTAACCCGTGGCCGCTCGGAGCAATGCGCGCAAGCGCGCCTTCCAGATCCTCTTCGAGGCAGACCAGCGCGGTGTGCCCGTCCGCGAGGTCCTCGCGGACTGGATCCGCCATGCGCGGTCGGACGACCGGCAGCCGCCGGTCAGCGCCTTCACGATGGATCTCGTCGAGGGTTACGCCGACAAGGTGAACCGCATCGACGACCTGATCGTCACCTACGCCGTGGACTGGGAACTCGACCGCATGCCGGTCGTGGACCGCAACATCCTGCGGCTCGGTGCCTACGAGCTGATCTGGGTGGACGACACCCCGGACGCCGTGGCCATCGACGAGGCCGTCCAGCTGGCCAAGGAGTTCTCCACGGACGACTCCCCTTCGTTCGTGAACGGGCTGCTGAGCCGCTTCAAGGAGTTGAAGCCGAACCTGCGCCGCGAGTAGTACGCGGCCGGTCCGGCAGGGCGGAGGGCCCGCAGCACACCTGCTGGCCCTCCGCCCTTCGTCGTCTCCCCGGCGTCCGTGACGGCCGCCCGTCCCGGGCGCCGACGGGTCGGTGTGTCCCCGGCCCGAGCGTCCGCCCGTCCTGCGCGGCGCCCCGGACATGCCGGTGGCGCCGGCCCCCTGCGGGACCGGCGCCACCGGTAAACGTTTCTGCTGGCCTGGGGCCCGGGACTCAGGCGTCCTCGTGGGCCACGGCGCGGCGGGCGTCCGCGTCCAGCACGCCCCAGCTGATGAGCTGCTCGGTCAGGACCGAGGGCGACTGGTCGTAGATGACGGCCAGGGTGCGCAGGTCGTCCTGGCGGATCGACAGCACCTTGCCGTTGTAGTCGCCGCGCTGGCTCTGGATCGTCGCCGCGTACCGCTGGAGCGGACCGGCCTTCTCCGCGGGGACGCCCGCGAGGCGCTCCAGGTCCAGACGGAGCTTCGGCGGCGGCTCGGCGGCCCCGCCCGGGGTCGTGCCCGGCAGCAGCTCCTGCACCGGCACCCCGTAGAAGTCCGCCAGCTCGGCAAGGCGCTGGACGGTCACGGCGCGGTCCCCGCGCTCGTACGAACCGACCACCACGGCCTTCCAACGGCCCTGGGACTTCTCCTCGACACCGTGGAGGGAAAGGCCCTGCTGGGTGCGGATGGCGCGGAGCTTGGCCCCGAGCTGTTTGGCGTATTCGCTGGACATAACGCTCCCGGACGCTGTGACGCTGTGACGGACATGGACGCTGTGACGGCCTTGACCACGTGCGGCTCCGCCGCGCGGCTGGTAACTCACTGTGAGGTTACGCAGCGTTACTTGGATGCGTCAAGCCGAATGGTCCCTGTCGATCGTTTCCGAGGGGTGGTACGGGGGCCGGGCGCGGCCCCCGGTGCGAGCTGCCGGGAAGGCCCTGCTACGGTGGGACGCGTACATTCCGACGTCCTTTAAGGTCCGTCCCGTGAGGCGGAGAAGGAGGTCCTTCCCATGGACGCTCAGCAGAGCGATGCGCGCCCCGTCCTCGAGGCGCAGGACATCGCGCGGGTCCTGACCCGCATCGCCCACGAGATCGTCGAACGCGCCAAGGGCGCCGACGACGTGGTGCTCCTCGGCATTCCCACCCGCGGCGTCCACCTCGCCCGCCGGCTGGGCGCCAAACTCGAAGAGATCACGGGTTCGAAGATCCCCGTGGGCTCCCTCGACATCACCATGTACCGCGACGACCTGCGGATGAAGCCGGCTCGCGCCATCGGCCGCACCGAGATCCCCGGTGACGACCTCGACGGCTGCCTGGTCGTCCTCGTCGACGACGTGCTCTTCTCCGGGCGCACCATCCGCGCCGCCCTCGACGCGCTCGGCGACCTCGGCCGCCCCCGCGCCGTGCAGCTCGCCGTCCTGGTCGACCGCGGCCACCGCGAACTGCCGATCCGCGCCGACTACGTCGGCAAGAACCTCCCCACGTCGCTGCGGGAGACCGTCAAGGTCCAGCTCCAGGAGGAGGACGGCCGTGACGCCGTGCTGCTCGGGCAGCAGACCCCCCGGGCAGCAGGGCAGTAGCACCCGTCCGCGTGAGGGGCCCCCGCGGGGTCCCGCGCCGCGCCGTGCCCTGCCCCGTCCCGCCCGACTCCCGCCGGCCGGCCCGTCCGCCCGGCCGCCCTTCCGACCTACGGAGCCCTCCAGATGAAGCGCCACCTCATCTCGGCCGCCGATCTCACGCGCGACGACGCCGTCCTGATCCTCGACACCGCCGAGGAGATGGCCCGCGTCGCGGACCGGCCGATCAAGAAGCTGCCCACCCTGCGCGGCCTCACCGTCGTCAACCTCTTCTTCGAGGACTCGACGCGGACCCGGATCTCCTTCGAGGCGGCCGCCAAGCGGCTCTCCGCCGACGTCATCAACTTCTCCGCGAAGGGTTCCTCCGTTTCCAAGGGCGAATCGCTCAAGGACACGGCGCTGACCCTGGAGGCGATGGGCGCGGACGCCGTCGTCATCCGCCACCACGCCTCCGGCGCCCCCTACCGGCTCGCGACCTCCGGCTGGATCGACTCCGCCGTGGTCAACGCGGGCGACGGCACCCACGAGCACCCCACCCAGGCCCTGCTGGACGCCTTCACCATGCGCCGCCGCCTGGTCGGCCGGGACGCCGGGCTCGGCAAGGACCTGGACGGCCGCCGGATCACCATCGTCGGGGACGTCCTGCACAGCCGGGTGGCCCGCTCCAACGTGCAGCTGCTGCACACCCTCGGCGCCCAGGTCACCGTGGTGGCCCCGCCCACGCTGGTCCCGATCGGCGTGGAGAGCTGGCCCTGCGAGGTCTCGTACAACCTCGACGAGGTGCTGCCGAAGTCCGACGCGGTCATGATGCTGCGTGTGCAGCGCGAACGCATGAACGCCGCCTTCTTCCCCACCGAGCGCGAATACTCCCGCCGGTACGGGCTCGACGGCGACCGCATGGCCAAGATGCCCGCGCACGCCATCGTGATGCACCCCGGCCCGATGAACCGCGGCATGGAGATCACCGCCGCGGTCGCCGACTCCGACCGCTGCACGGCCGTCGAGCAGGTGGCCAACGGCGTCTCCACCCGGATGGCCGTCCTGTACCTGCTGCTCGGCGGCTCCGAGCCCGCCGTCACCACCACCCCCGCCCGCCCGTCGCCCGCCACCGCCCCCGAGGGAGACGCCGCGCGTCGCCCCGCCCCCGGTACCGAGGAGAGCAAGTAACCATGAGCAAGATCCTGATCCGTGGCGCGAAGGTACTCGGCGGCGAGGCGCAGGACGTCCTGATCGACGGCGAGACCATCGCCGAGGTCGGCACCGGCCTGTCGGCGCAGGGCGCCCAGGTCATCGAGGCGGAGGGGCAGGTGCTCCTCCCCGGCCTCGTCGACCTGCACACCCACCTGCGCGAGCCGGGCCGCGAGGACTCCGAGACCGTCCTCACCGGCACCCGCGCCGCCGCGACCGGCGGCTACACCGCCGTGTTCGCCATGGCGAACACCTTCCCCGTCGCCGACACGGCCGGCGTGGTCGAGCAGGTCTGGCGGCTGGGCAAGGAGTCCGGCTACTGCGACGTGCAGCCCATCGGCGCCGTCACCGTCGGGCTGGAGGGCAAGCAGCTCTCCGAGCTGGGCGCCATGCACGAGTCCGCCGCCCGCGTCACCGTCTTCTCCGACGACGGCAAGTGCGTGGACGACGCCGTGATCATGCGCCGTGCCCTGGAGTACGTGAAGGCCTTCGGCGGTGTCGTCGCCCAGCACGCGCAGGAGCCCCGCCTCACCGAGGGCGCACAGATGAACGAGGGCGTCGTCTCCGCCGAGCTCGGCCTCGGCGGCTGGCCCGCCGTCGCCGAGGAGTCGATCATCGCCCGCGACGTGCTCCTGGCCGAGCACGTCGGCTCCCGCGTGCACATCTGCCACCTCTCCACCGCGGGCTCCGTCGAGATCGTCCGCTGGGCCAAGTCCCGCGGCATCGACGTCACCGCCGAGGTCACCCCGCACCACCTCCTGCTCACCGAGGAGCTGGTCCGCTCGTACAACGCGGTCTACAAGGTCAACCCGCCGCTGCGCACCGAGCGCGACGTGCTGGCCCTGCGCGAGGCCCTCGCCGACGGCACGATCGACATCGTCGCCACCGACCACGCCCCGCACCCGCACGAGGACAAGGACTGCGAGTGGGCCGCCGCCGCCATGGGCATGGTGGGCCTGGAGACCGCGCTCTCCGTCGTCCAGCAGACGATGGTGGAGACCGGCCTGCTCGACTGGGCGGGCGTCGCGCAGCGGATGTCCTTCGCCCCCGCGCGCATCGGCGGCCTGGACCACCACGGCCGTCCCGTCTCGGCAGGTGAACCCGCGAACCTGACCTTGGTCGATACCTCGTACCGTGGTGTCGTGGACCCCGCACACTTCGCCTCCCGCAGCCGCAACACGCCCTACGAGGGCCGCGAGCTGCCGGGTCGCGTCACGCACACCTTCCTGCGGGGCCGGGCAACGGTCGTGGACGGGACGCTGGCGTGACACCTGCAGTAATCCAACTGGCCGCCGAGGCCGCCGAACGACAGTCGGCGGAGGTGACCAGCTTCGGCGCCCGCATGGCGTGGGTGATCGGCCTGGCCGTCTTCGTGGCATTCGTCTACTGGCTGATGCGGCAGGGCTGGAAATGGCGCGGCGCCCTGCAGAACGACCTGCCGGAGCTGCCCGCCGCCCCCGACGGGCTCCCCGCGCACCGGCTGGCGCTGACCGGCCGGTACCACGGGTCCACCACCGCCGGGCAGTGGCTCGACCGGATCGTGGCCCACGGGCTGGGCGTCCGCAGCCGGGTGGAGCTCACGCTCACCGACGCGGGCCTCGACGTGGTCCGTCCGGGTGCCACCGACTTCTTCGTACCGGCCGCGCAGCTGCGCGGCGCCCGCCTCGACAAGGGAATCGCGGGCAAGGTACTCACCGAGGGCGGTCTGCTCGTCGTCACCTGGGCGCACGGTGACCAGCAGATCGACTCCGGATTCCGCTCCGACCGCGCGGCCGAGCACGCCGCCTGGGTCGAGGCGATCAACTCCATGAACTCATCCATCACGACGGAAGGCGCCGAACGATGACGACCTCCACCAGGGGAGCAGCCAAAGCTCCCGCCGTACTCGTCCTGGAGGACGGTCGCATCTTCCGCGGCCGTGCCTACGGCGCTGTGGGGGAGACCTTCGGCGAGGCCGTGTTCTCCACCGGGATGACCGGCTACCAGGAGACCCTGACCGACCCGTCGTACCACCGGCAGGTCGTCGTCATGACCGCCCCGCACGTGGGCAACACCGGCGTCAACGACGAGGACCCCGAGTCCGCCCGCATCTGGGTGGCCGGCTACGTCGTGCGCGACCCCGCCCGCGTCCCGTCCAACTGGCGCTCCCGGCGCTCGCTGGACGAGGAGCTCGTCCGGCAGGGCGTCGTCGGCATCTCCGGCGTCGACACCCGGGCCCTGACCCGCCACCTGCGCGAGCGCGGCGCCATGCGCGTCGGCATCTTCTCCGGCGAGGCCTGGACCGGCGTCCGCGACGAGGCCCTGCTGGCCCGCGTCAAGGAAGCCCCGCAGATGAAGGGCGCGAACCTCTCCGCCGAGGTCGCCACCCAGGAGGCCTACGTGGTCCCCGCGATCGGCGAGAAGCGCTTCACCGTGGCCGCGGTCGACCTCGGCATCAAGGGCATGACCCCGCAGCGGATGGCCGAGCGGGGCATCGAGGTGCACGTGCTGCCCGCCACCGCCACCGCCGAGGAGGTGTACGCGGTCCAGCCGGACGGCGTGTTCTTCTCGAACGGCCCGGGCGACCCCGCCACGGCCGACGGCCCCGTCTCCGTCATGCAGGACGTCCTCGCCCGCAGGACGCCGCTCTTCGGCATCTGCTTCGGCAACCAGATCCTGGGCCGTGCGCTCGGCTTCGGCACCTACAAGCTGAAGTACGGCCACCGCGGCATCAACCAGCCGGTGCAGGACCGCACCACCGGCAAGGTCGAGATCACCGCGCACAACCACGGCTTCGCCGTGGACGCGCCCCTCGACAAGGTCTCCGACACGGCCTACGGCCGCGCCGAGGTCTCCCACGTCTGCCTGAACGACCAGGTCGTCGAGGGCCTCCAGCTGCTCGACCAGCCGGCCTTCAGCGTCCAGTACCACCCCGAGGCGGCCGCGGGCCCGCACGACGCCGCGTACCTCTTCGACCGCTTCGTAGCCCTGATGGAGGCCGAGCGTGCCTAAGCGCACCGATATCCAGTCCGTCCTGGTCATCGGCTCCGGCCCGATCGTCATCGGGCAGGCCGCCGAGTTCGACTACTCCGGCACCCAGGCCTGCCGCATCCTCAAGGCCGAGGGCCTGCGGGTCATCCTGGTGAACTCCAACCCGGCGACGATCATGACCGACCCGGAGATCGCCGACGCCACGTACGTCGAGCCGATCACCCCCGAGTTCGTCGAGAAGATCATCGCCAAGGAGCGCCCCGACGCGCTGCTGCCCACCCTCGGCGGCCAGACCGCGCTCAACACCGCGATCTCCATGCACGAGCAGGGTGTGCTGGAGAAGTACGGGGTCGAGCTCATCGGCGCCAACGTCGAGGCCATCAACAAGGGCGAGGACCGCGACCTCTTCAAGGGCGTCGTCGAGGCCGTGAAGGCCAAGATCGGCTACGGCGAGTCCGCCCGCTCGGTCATCTGCCACACCATGGACGACGTCATCGCGGGCGTCGACACCCTCGGCGGCTACCCCGTCGTCGTGCGCCCCTCCTTCACCATGGGCGGCGCCGGCTCCGGTTTCGCCCACGACGAGGAGGAGCTGCGCCGCATCGCCGGCCAGGGCCTCACGCTCTCCCCGACCACCGAGGTGCTCCTGGAGGAGTCCATCCTCGGCTGGAAGGAGTACGAGCTGGAGCTGATGCGCGACACCAAGGACAACGTGGTCGTCGTCTGCTCCATCGAGAACTTCGACCCGATGGGCGTCCACACCGGCGACTCGATCACCGTCGCGCCGGCGATGACCCTCACCGACCGCGAGTACCAGCGGCTGCGCGACATCGGCATCGCGATCATCCGCGAGGTCGGCGTCGACACCGGCGGCTGCAACATCCAGTTCGCGATCGACCCCGCCGACGGCCGCGTCATCGTCATCGAGATGAACCCGCGCGTCTCGCGCTCCTCGGCGCTCGCGTCGAAGGCCACCGGCTTCCCGATTGCCAAGATCGCCGCGAAGCTGGCCATCGGGTACACCCTCGACGAGGTCCCCAACGACATCACCGAGCAGACCCCGGCCTCCTTCGAGCCGTCCCTCGACTACGTCGTCGTCAAGGCCCCGCGCTTCGCCTTCGAGAAGTTCCCGGCCGCCGACGCCACCCTCACCACCACCATGAAGTCGGTGGGCGAGGCCATGGCCATCGGCCGCAACTTCACCGAGGCGCTCCAGAAGGCCCTGCGCTCCCTGGAGAAGAAGGGCTCGCAGTTCACCTTCGTCGGAGACCCCGGCGACAAGGCCGAGCTGCTGGCCACCGCGGTCCGCCCGACCGACGGCCGGATCAACACCGTCATGCAGGCCATCCGCGCCGGCGCCACCCAGGAGGAGGTCTTCGCGTACACGAAGATCGACCCCTGGTTCGTCGACCAGCTCTTCCTCATCAAGGAGATCGCCGACGAGCTGGCCGCCGTCGACAAGCTCGGCCCCGAGCTGCTCGCCGAGGCCAAGCGCCACGGCTTCTCCGACGCGCAGATCGCCGAGATCCGCGGCCTGCGCGAGGACGTCGTCCGCGAGGTCCGCCACGCGCTGGGCGTCCGCCCGGTCTACAAGACGGTCGACACCTGCGCCGCCGAGTTCGCCGCGAAGACCCCGTACTTCTACTCCTCCTACGACGAGGAGTCCGAGGTCGCCCCGCGCGAGAAGCCCGCGGTGATCATCCTGGGCTCCGGCCCGAACCGCATCGGCCAGGGCATCGAGTTCGACTACTCCTGCGTCCACGCCTCCTTCGCGCTCAGCGACGCGGGCTACGAGACCGTGATGGTCAACTGCAACCCGGAGACCGTCTCCACCGACTACGACACCTCCGACCGCCTGTACTTCGAGCCGCTGACGCTGGAGGACGTGCTGGAGATCGTCCACGCGGAGTCCCTCGCGGGCCCCATCGCCGGCGTCATCGTCCAGCTCGGCGGCCAGACGCCGCTCGGTCTCGCCCAGGCCCTCAAGGACAACGGCGTACCGGTGGTCGGCACCTCGCCCGAGGCCATCCATGCCGCCGAGGACCGCGGTGCCTTCGGCCAGGTCCTCGCGGACGCGGGCCTGCCCGCCCCCAAGCACGGCACGGCCACCACCTTCCCCGGTGCCAAGGCCATCGCCGACGAGATCGGCTACCCGGTCCTGGTCCGCCCCTCGTACGTGCTCGGCGGCCGCGGTATGGAGATCGTCTACGACGAGGCCCGGCTGGAGTCGTACATCGCCGAGTCCACGGAGATCTCCCCGACCCGCCCCGTGCTGGTCGACCGGTTCCTCGACGACGCCATCGAGATCGACGTCGATGCGCTCTACGACGGCCACGAGCTCTACCTCGGCGGCGTCATGGAGCACATCGAGGAGGCCGGCATCCACTCCGGCGACTCCGCCTGCGCGCTGCCCCCGATCACCCTCGGCGGACACGACATCAAGCGCCTGCGGGTCTCCACGGAGGCCATCGCCAAGGGCGTCGGCGTCCGCGGCCTGATCAACATCCAGTTCGCGATGGCCGGCGACATCCTCTACGTCCTGGAGGCCAATCCGCGCGCCTCCCGGACCGTCCCCTTCACCTCGAAGGCGACCGCCGTCCCGCTCGCCAAGGCGGCCGCCCGCATCTCGCTGGGCACCACCATCGCCGAGCTGCGCGCCGAGGGCCTGCTGCCGAGGAACGGCGACGGCGGCACCCTGCCGCTCGACGCGCCGATCTCCGTCAAGGAAGCCGTCATGCCGTGGTCGCGCTTCCGCGACATCCACGGCCGCGGCGTCGACACGGTGCTCGGCCCGGAGATGCGCTCCACGGGCGAGGTCATGGGCATCGACTCCGTCTTCGGCACGGCGTACGCCAAGTCGCAGGCCGGCGCCTACGGGCCGCTGCCCACCAAGGGCCGCGCCTTCATCTCCGTCGCCAACCGCGACAAGCGCTCGATGATCTTCCCGGCGCGCGAGCTCGTCGCCCACGGCTTCGAGCTGATGGCGACCTCGGGCACGGCAGAGGTCCTGCGCCGCAACGGCATCAACGCCACCGTCGTGCGCAAGCTCAGCGACGGCGAGGGCCCGAACGGCGAGAAGACCATCGTCCAGCTGATCCACGACGGCCAGGTCGACCTGATCGTCAACACCCCGTACGGCACCGGCGGCCGCCTCGACGGCTACGAGATCCGCACGGCGGCCGTGGCGCGCAGCGTCCCGTGCCTGACCACGGTCCAGGCGCTCGCCGCGGCCGTGCAGGGCATCGACGCCCTCAACCACGGCGACGTGGGCGTGCGCTCCCTCCAGGAGCACGCGGAGCACCTGACCGCGGCCCGCGACTAGCAGCCCGTACGAGAGGGGGGCACCGGCACGGCGACCGGTGTCCCCCCTTTCATGAGCGCACAAGGGATATTCCGGACGATGTACTCACTGTTCTTCAAGCTCGTCTTCACGCGCATGGACCCCGAGCAGGCCCACTACCTGGCCTTCCGCTGGATCCGCCGCGCGGCCCGCGTCCCGGGCCTGCGCACCTTCGTCGCGGCCTGGCTGGCCCCCCGCCACCGGAGCCTGCGCACCGAGGCCCTGGGCCTGCGGATGCACGGCCCCTTCGGACTGGCCGCGGGCTTCGACAAGAACGCCGTCGCCATCGACGGCATGGCCATGCTCGGCTTCGACCACGTCGAGATCGGCACGGTCACCGCCCGACCGCAGCCCGGCAACCCGAAGAAGCGGCTGTTCCGGCTGGTGCCGGACCGCGCCCTGATCAACCGCATGGGCTTCAACAACGAAGGCTCCGCCGCCGTCGCCGCCCGCCTGGCCGCCCGCACCCCGGTCTTCCGGACCGTCGTCGGCGTCAACATCGGCAAGACCAAGGTCGTGCCCGAGGAGGAGGCGGTGGCGGACTACGTGGCCTCCACCGAGCGTCTCGCCCGGCACGCCGACTACCTCGTCGTGAACGTCTCCTCCCCGAACACCCCCGGGCTGCGCAACCTCCAGGCCACCGAGTCGCTGCGGCCGCTGCTGAGCGCCGTACGGGAGGCCGCGGACCGGGTGGTCACCGACCGCAGGGTCCCGCTCCTGGTCAAGATCGCCCCGGACCTGGCGGACGAGGACGTGGACGCCGTCGCCGACCTGGCCCTGGAACTGGGCCTGGACGGCATCATCGCGACGAACACCACCATCGCCCGCGAGGGCCTCGGCCTGACCTCCGCGCCCTCCCTGGTGAAGGAGGCGGGCGGCCTGTCCGGCGCCCCCGTCAAGGAGCGCTCCCTGGAGGTCCTGCGCCGGCTGTACGCCCGTGCGGGCGACCGGCTGGTCCTGGTCGGCGTCGGCGGCATCGAGAACGCCGAGGACGCCTGGCAGCGCATCCTGGCCGGCGCCACGCTGATCCAGGGGTACAGCGCCTTCGTCTACGAGGGCCCCTGCTACGCCCGCGCCATCCACAAGGGCCTGGCCGCCCGCCTGGCCGACAGCCCGTACGCGACGCTCGCCGAAGCCGTGGGCGCCGAGACCCGAAAGGCCGCCCAGTGAGCCCTGTCAGCCCCGTGACCCCCTTCGGCGCCCGCCTGCGCACGGCGATGGACTCCCGCGGCCCGCTGTGCGTCGGGATCGACCCGCACGCCGAGCTGCTGGCCCAGTGGGGCCTGTCCGACGACATCGCGGGCCTGGAGCGGTTCTCCCGCACGGTCGTCGAGGCCCTGGCCGACTCCGTCGCGGTGTTCAAGCCGCAGGCGGCCTTCTTCGAGCGGTTCGGCTCGCGGGGCGTGGCGGTGCTGGAGCGGACCGTCGCGGACGCCCGGGCGGTCGGCGCCCTGGTCGTCATGGACGCGAAGCGGGGTGACATCGGCTCGACCATGGCGGCGTACGCCTCGGCCTTCCTGGACCCGGCCTCGCCGCTGTTCTCGGACGCCCTGACGGTCTCCCCGTACCTGGGCTACGGCTCGCTGAAGCCCGCGGTCGACCTGGCGCGGGAGTCGGGCGCCGGCCTGTTCGTCCTGGCGCTGACCTCGAACCCCGAGGGCGCCGAGGTCCAGCGGGCGGTCCGGGAGGACGGCCGGAGCATCGGCGCGACCATGCTGGCGCACCTGGCGGCGGAGAACGCGGGCGCGGAGCCGATGGGCTCCTTCGGCGCGGTGGTCGGCGCCACGCTGGGCGACCTGTCCTCCTTCGACCTGGACATCAACGGGCCACTGCTGGCCCCCGGCATCGGGGCCCAGGGCGCGACGGCGGCGGACCTGCCCAGCGTCTTCGGCAAGGCCGTCGGCAACGTCGTGCCGAACGTCTCCCGGGGCGTCCTGAAGCACGGCCCGGACGCCGCGGCGCTGCGCGCCTCGGCCACCGCCTTCGCGGACGCCGTCCGCGCGGCCGTGTCGGCCTGACCGACCGGAAAGCGGCCGCCGGCGGCACCCGGCCGGCGGCCGCAGCCCGCCGATTCGCCCGGCGTGACGAAATTCGAACGTCTTTCACCGGACAAATCCGGGGTGTTTTGTCTGTGATGTACGGTTCAGTGGAGGCTGACCAGGACTTTTCGTCCGTTCTCGCTGACTGGAGCGGCCTTGGCCGCTAGTCTCCGATCAGAGTGAACGAGCAGCGAGCGTGCATCACTGCTGTTCGGGACCTCGCCAGGTGGGGTGCCTACGGGCTCTCCACCGGTCCGTATCCGACAGTTCGACATCCGAGGTGACGTAGGCGTGGCTCTTCCGCCCCTTACCCCTGAACAGCGCGCAGCCGCGCTCGAAAAGGCCGCCGCGGCTCGCCGGGAGCGGGCCGAGGTCAAGAATCGACTCAAGCACTCCGGCGCCTCGCTCCAAGAGGTCATCAAGACGGGCCAGGAGAACGACGTCATCGGCAAGATGAAGGTCTCCGCCCTGCTGGAGTCCCTGCCTGGCGTGGGCAAGGTGCGCGCCAAGCAGATCATGGAGCGCCTCGGCATTTCCGAGTCCCGGCGTGTTCGAGGTCTCGGCTCCAACCAGATCGCTTCTCTGGAGCGTGAGTTCGGCACTCCTGCCGGCTGACGCGTCGCCCGGAGCTCGTCCGGCGTTCTCAGGCAGTCCCTGGAACCTGGATAATCGCTCTATGGCAGCAGAGGTTCGTCCGCGGCTGACCGTGCTCTCCGGCCCCTCAGGGGTCGGCAAGAGCACGGTCGTCGCGCATATGCGCAAGGTCCACCCTGAGGTATGGCTCTCGGTGTCGGCCACCACCCGCAAGCCGCGGCCCGGTGAGCGACACGGAGTCCACTACTTCTTCGTCGGCGACGACGAGTTCGACAAGCTGATCGCCAACGGCGAGCTGCTGGAGTGGGCCGAGTTCGCGGGCAACCGCTACGGCACACCGCGCGGCGCAGTGCTGGAACGCCTGGAGAACGGCGAGCCGGTCCTGCTGGAGATCGACCTCCAGGGCGCCCGGCTGGTGCGGGAGTCCATGCCCGAGGCCCAGCTGGTCTTCCTGGCCCCGCCGAGCTGGGACGAGCTCGTGCGCCGGCTCACCGGCCGCGGCACCGAATCGGCCGAGGTCATCGCCCGCCGACTGGAGCAGGCCAAGATCGAACTCGCTGCCGAGTCCGAGTTCCACACCACCCTCGTCAACACCTCCGTCGAGGACGTGGCCCGTGAGCTGCTAGCCTTGATGGAAGTTGTCTGATCGTTGATCAATACACCGATCAATGTCTGATCTTTCACCCATCTTCGGAAGGTAGAGCGTGTCCTCTTCCATCACTGCGCCCGAGGGCATCATCAACCCGCCGATCGACGAGCTGCTCGAGGCAACCGACTCGAAGTACAGCCTCGTGATCTACGCGGCCAAGCGTGCGCGTCAGATCAACGCGTACTACTCGCAGCTCGGTGAGGGCCTGCTCGAGTACGTCGGCCCGCTGGTGGACACCCACGTCCACGAGAAGCCGCTTTCGATCGCGCTGCGCGAGATCAACGCGGGTCTGCTGACCTCCGAGGCCATCGAGGCCCCGGCCCAGTAAGGCACCGAGAGTCCTTTCACCACAGGCCCGGCAGAACATCTGCCGGGCCTGTGGTGTGTCATGGAGGGGTACGACGGCCCGAGCCGAGCCGTCGCGCGCGTCGAAGGGGAGTACATGGTGGGCAAGCCGAAGGTCGTCCTCGGGGTCAGCGGCGGGATCGCCGCCTACAAGGCCTGCGAGCTGCTGCGCCGGCTGACCGAGTCCGGGCACGAGGTCCGGGTGGTGCCCACGGCGGCGTCCCTGAACTTCGTCGGCGAGGCCACCTGGGCCGCCCTCTCCGGGAATCCGGCCTCGACCGGGGTCTGGGAGAGCGTCCACGAAGTGCCCCACGTGCGCATCGGCCAGTCCGCCGACCTGGTCGTCGTCGCCCCGGCCACCGCGGACATGCTGGCCAAGGCCGCCCACGGCCTGGCCGACGACCTGCTCACCAACACCCTGCTCACCGCGCGCTGCCCGGTGGTCTTCGCCCCGGCGATGCACACCGAGATGTGGGAGCACCCGGCCACCCGGGAGAACGTGGCCACGCTGCGCCGGCGCGGAGCCCTCGTCATCGAGCCCGCCGTCGGCCGGCTCACCGGCAAGGACACCGGCAAGGGGCGGCTGCCCGACCCCGAGGAGATCTTCGAGGTGTGCCGGGGGGTGCTGGCGCGGGGCGCCGCCGCACCCGACCTCGCCGGACGTCACGTGGTGATCAGCGCGGGCGGCACCCGGGAGCCGCTGGATCCGGTCCGCTACCTGGGCAACCGCTCCTCCGGCAAGCAGGGCTACGCCCTCGCCCGCACCGCCGTGGCCCGCGGGGCCCGCGTCACCCTGGTCGCCGCCAACACCGCGCTGGCCGACCCGGCCGGGGTGGACCTGGTACGCGTCGGGACGGCCGTCCAGCTGCGCGAGGCCGTCCTGGAGGCGGCCAAGGACGCCGACGTGGTGGTGATGGCGGCGGCCGTGGCCGACTTCCGACCCGCTGCGTACGCCAGCGGCAAGATCAAGAAGAAGGACGGGCAGGAACCCGCCCCTGTCGCCCTCGTGCGCAACCCCGACGTCCTCGCGGAGGTCTCGGCGCAGCGGGCCCGGGAGGGCCAGGTCGTGGTGGGCTTCGCGGCCGAGACCGACGAGGTGCTCGCCAACGGCCGGGCGAAGCTGCGGCGCAAGGGCTGCGACCTGCTCGTGGTGAACGAGGTCGGCGAGTCCAAGACCTTCGGTGCGGAGGAGAACGAAGCCGTGATCCTGAGCTCCGACGGAGCCGAGGTCCAGATCCCCTACGGGCCCAAGGAGGCCCTGGCCCAGGCGGTCTGGGACCAGGTGGCCCCCCGGCTGGCCGGGCGACGCGCCTGAGCACGGCGCTTCTCCTGGGGGAATCCGTACGCCAGAATGGAGTGTCGCAGGTCACGTGGCTCCCATAAGGCGAGACAGGTGGTCCGCCGAACGGCGGCGACCGATAAACTGCACGAGGAACGTGACCGGGCGCAGCCTCCGGTGTGGTTCCGCCAATTGATCAGCCAGCAGCCGCTGCAACCCCAGGGAGCGATGTGTCCCGCCGCCTCTTCACCTCGGAGTCCGTGACCGAGGGCCACCCCGACAAGATCGCTGACCAGATCAGCGACACGATCCTCGACGCCCTGCTGCGCGAGGACCCGACCTCGCGCGTGGCCGTGGAAACGCTCATCACGACCGGTCTGGTCCACATCGCGGGCGAGGTCACGACCAAGGCCTACGCGCCGATCGCCCAGCTCGTCCGCGACAAGATCCTCGAGATCGGCTACGACTCCTCGAAGAAGGGCTTCGACGGCGCCTCCTGCGGCGTGTCGGTGTCCATCGGCGCGCAGTCCCCGGACATCGCGCAGGGTGTCGACACGGCGTACGAGAAGCGTGTCGAGGGCGACGAGGACGAGCTCGACAAGCAGGGCGCCGGCGACCAGGGCCTGATGTTCGGCTACGCGTGCGACGAGACGCCCGAGCTGATGCCGCTCCCGATCCACCTGGCGCACCGGCTCTCGCGCCGGCTGTCCGAGGTCCGCAAGAACGGGACCATCCCGTACCTGCGCCCCGACGGCAAGACCCAGGTCACCATCGAGTACGACGGGGACAAGGCCGTGCGCCTGGACACCGTCGTGGTGTCCTCGCAGCACGCCTCGGACATCGACCTGGACTCGCTGCTCGCGCCCGACATCCGCGAGTTCGTCGTCGAGCACGTGCTGTCCCAGCTCATCGAGGACGGCATCAAGCTGGACACCGAGGGCTACCGCCTGCTGGTGAACCCGACCGGCCGCTTCGAGATCGGCGGCCCCATGGGCGACGCCGGCCTGACCGGCCGCAAGATCATCATCGACACCTACGGCGGCATGGCCCGCCACGGCGGCGGCGCCTTCTCCGGCAAGGACCCGTCCAAGGTCGACCGGTCCGCCGCGTACGCCATGCGCTGGGTCGCCAAGAACGTCGTCGCCGCCGGTCTGGCCTCGCGCTGCGAGGTCCAGGTTGCGTACGCGATCGGCAAGGCCGAGCCCGTCGGCCTGTTCGTCGAGACCTTCGGCACCGCGAAGGTCGACGTCCAGAAGATCGAGGACGCGATCGGCCAGGTCTTCGACCTGCGTCCGGCCGCGATCATCCGCGACCTGGACCTGCTGCGCCCGATCTACGCCCAGACCGCCGCCTACGGCCACTTCGGCCGTGAGCTGCCGGACTTCACCTGGGAGCGCACCGACCGCGTCGACGCCCTGCGCGCCGCCGCCGGCCTGTAGGCACCGCCCGCGCCCACCGCAACGGCCCCGGACCAGCTGGTCCGGGGCCGTCGTGCGTGCCCGCGGGCCCGGCCGGGCCCGTCCGCTGTCAGCAGGGTTTGGTAAGAATGCTGGTGTGAGCAGCTCGAACGATTCCCCGCCGGAGCAGCTCGCGCTGATCCGGGAGATGGTCGCCGAGGCGAAGGCCAAGGCACCCAAGGCGAAACCGCGGACCTGGCGGGGCGCCGCCCTCGCCAAGGACCTGCCCGTCGCCCGGATCCTCGTCAACAAGGGCGTGCTCCACCTCGACCAGCTCTGGGACTACGCCGTCCCCGAGGAGCTCTCCGACGCCGCGCAGCCCGGCGTACGCGTCCGCGTGCGCTTCGGGGCCGGGTCCCACCAGGTGCACGGAGGCCGCCGCGAGGGCGGCGGCCTCATCGACGGGTTCATCGTCGAGCGCCGCGCCGAATCCGACTACGACGGGGCGCTGGCCGCCCTCGCCCACGTCGTCTCGCCCGAGGTCGTGCTCGGCCCCCGCCTGCTCGCCCTCGCCCGGGCCGTCGCCGACCGGTATGCGGGCAGCCTCGCCGACGTGCTCCAGCTCGCCCTGCCCCCGCGCAACGCCCGCGCCGAGAGCAAACCCTCACCGGAGCCGCTGCCGCCGCCCGCGGCGCCGGAGCCCGGGAGCTGGGAGCGGTACGGAGCGGGGCCCGCATTCCTGCGGGCGCTGGCCACGGGCGGGGCGCCCCGGGCCGTGTGGACCGCCCTGCCGGGCCCGGGGTGGGCCGGCGAGCTGGCCCGCGCCCTCGCGGCCACCCTCGCCTCCGGCCGCGGCGCCCTCGCCGTGCTGCCCGACGGGCGCACCGCCGCCCGGGTGGACGCGGCGCTGACGGCGCTGCTCGGCGAGGGGCGGCACGCCCTGCTGACGGCGGAGTCCGGCCCCGAGAAGCGCTACCGGCAGTGGCTCGCCGTGAACAGGGGCTCGGTACGGGCGGTCATCGGCACCCGCGCCGCGATGTTCGCCCCGGTGCGCGACCTCGGACTGGTCGCCGTCTGGGACGACGGCGACTCCAGCCACAGCGACGACCACGCCCCCTTCCCGCACGTCCGCGAGGTACTGGAGCTGCGCGCGGTCAGCGAGGGCTGCGGATTCCTCGCCGGGAGCACCAGCTGCACCGTGGAGGCCGCCCAGCTGGTCGAGTCGGGCTGGGCCCGGCCGCTGGTTGCCGACCGGGCGACGGTCCGCGCCGTGGTGCCCCGGATCCGGACCGTGGGCGACGAGCTCCTCGCCCGGGACGGCGCGGCGCGGGCCGCGCGCCTGCCGAGCCTGGCGTGGGAGACCGTACGGGAAGGGCTGAAGACCGGTCCCGTGCTGGTCCAGGTGCCGCGC
This sequence comes from Streptomyces sp. cmx-4-9, assembly GCF_046548835.1. Lineage (NCBI taxonomy): Bacteria > Bacillati > Actinomycetota > Actinomycetes > Kitasatosporales > Streptomycetaceae > Streptomyces > Streptomyces sp. cmx-4-9. The sequence goes on from NZ_JAEBEE010000009.1 coordinate 334,988, forward strand.
CGGGGCTACGTCCCGCGGCTGGCGTGCGAGCGGTGCCGCACGCCCGCCCGCTGCACCCGGTGCGCCGGGCCGCTGGAGGCGCCCGACGAGCGGGACCTGCAGTGCGGCTGGTGCGGGCGGCCGGAGCCCGCCTGGCACTGCGAGGAGTGCGGGTCCTTCCGGCTGCGGGCCCAGGTGGTGGGGGCGCGGCGGACCGCCGAGGAACTGGGGCGGGCCTTTCCCGCCGTGGCCGTGCGCACCTCGGGGCGCGACCACGTGCTGGACGAGGTGCCGGACCGGCCCGCGCTGGTGGTGTGCACTCCGGGAGCGGAGCCGGTGGCGGCCGGCGCCGGGTACGCGGCGGCCCTGCTGCTGGACGGCTGGGCGATGGTGACGCGGCCGGACCTGCGGGCCGGCGAGGACGCGCTGCGGCGCTGGATCGCGGCGGCCTCGCTGGTACGCGCGGACGGCCAGGTCGTCGTCGTGGCCGAGCCGACGCTGCGGCCGGTCCAGGCGCTGGTGCGCTGGGACCCCGTCGGCCACGCGGTCCGGGAGCTGGCCGAGCGGGCCCAGCTCGGGTTCCCGCCGGTGTCGCGGATGGCTGCCGTCGCCGGCCGGGGCGAGGCACTTGAGGCCTTCCTCGCCGGGGCCGGACTGCCGCCCGACGCGGAGGTGCTGGGACCGGTGCCGCTGCCGGGACGGCGCGGGGAGGCCTCGCCGGGGGAGCGGGCGCTGGTACGCGTGCCGCCCGGCAGCGGGGCGGCGCTCGCCGCGGCCCTCAAGTCGGCGCAGGCCGCCCGGATGGCGAAGGGCGTACCCGCGTCGGAGGCGGTGCGGGTGCGGATCGACCCGCCGGACATCGGCTGAGGACGCCCCCCGGCCCGCGATGCCGGGCCCTCGGCCCCCGGTCCGCGACGTCGCGCGCCCCCGGTGCGGGGGCCACGGGGGTCACCGCGCCGGGGGCGCGTGCGGTGCGGTGCGGGGGGCCCGCGGTCCCGGCCGTCGGGGGTCGGCGTCCCGGCGGAGGGCGGTGCGGGCCGGGCGCCGCGGTCGCGGACGGGTCAGCCGTTGCGGGGGCCGGGGAAGGCCGAGGCCGGCGGGCGGGGCACGCCCGCCGCGGCCTGGGACTCCTCGCGCATCGGCTGCGGGGGCACGGAGCGGGCCGCGGGGACCGTGGGGAGCGGTCCGAGGGTCCGGGTGGCGGTGGCCTCGGCCGGCTGCTCGGGGGAGTCGGCGCTCTGAGCCCGCCGGGCACCGTAGCGGCGGTGCACCGCCTGCTTGGTGACGCCGAGAGCCGAGCCGACCGCGTCCCACGAGAATCCGAGCGAGCGGTCGAAGTCGACCGCCGCGGTCACCAGCGTCTCGACGCTGTCCCGCAGCTCCTGGGCGAGGCGGACGGTGGGCGCGGGCGCCCGCCCGTAGACGACGAAGCCCGTGGAGGGACCTGAGCGGCGCGGGCGGTACACATTGCCGAGCTGGGCGGTCAGCGTACGCAGGGCATCCACCTGCCGCCTGACCCGCTCGATGTCCCGCACCAGCAGGTGCAGGCTGGCCCGGGCTTGGGCGTCGTGGGTGGCGTGGTCGGCCATGAAGAAGCCTCTCGAACCGGTGCTGAAGGGCGGAGCGGGCCGCGTACACCGTTCAAACGCGGCCCGTTGTGGTCAATCTCCTTTGACCAACGCGTCAGCGGGCGGCCAGGTCACGCCCTGGGGGCGTGTCGGCATATGCGAGAGGCGCGCGCATGTGCGTACGCCCCCTGGTCAGGACGGCCGGGGCCCGGGCGGTGCCGTGGCCGCACGGCCCATAGACTGGTGCGCTGCTGACCGCCGAGATAGCGAGGTAGGACCCCAGTGAAGCTGGTCTTCGCAGGCACCCCCGAGGTCGCCGTGCCCGCCCTGGACGCCCTGATCGCCTCCGGGCGGCACGAGGTGGCGGCCGTCATCACCCGTCCCGACGCGCCGGCGGGCCGCGGCCGCAGGATGGTCGCCAGCCCCGTCGCGGAGCGCGCCGAGGAAGCGGGCATCGAGGTCCTCAAGCCGGCCCGGCCGCGCGACCCGGAGTTCCAGGCCCGGCTGCGCGAGATCGGCCCGGACTGCTGCCCGGTGGTCGCCTACGGCGCGCTGCTGCCCAAGAGCGCCCTGGAGATCCCCCGGCTCGGCTGGGTCAACCTGCACTTCTCGCTGCTGCCCGCCTGGCGCGGTGCGGCGCCCGTCCAGCACTCGATCATGGCGGGCGACCAGGTCACCGGCGCCTCCACCTTCCTGATCGAGGAGGGGCTGGACTCCGGGCCGGTCTACGGGGTGCTCACCGAGGACATCCGGCCGACCGACACCAGCGGGGACCTGCTGACCCGCTTGGCCTTCGCCGGGTCCGGGCTGCTGGCGGCCACCATGGACGGGATCGAGGACGGCACCCTGCGGGCCGTCCCGCAGCCCGCCGACGGACTCTCCCTCGCACCCAAGATCACGGTCGAGGACGCCCGGGTCGACTGGAGCGCCCCGGCCCTGCGCGCCGACCGGGTGGTCCGCGGCTGTACCCCCGCACCGGGTGCCTGGACCGTCTTCCGCGGGGAGCGCCTCAAGCTCGTCTCGGTGGGCCTGCTGCCCGACCGCACGGACCTGGCCCCGGGCGTCCTCGCCCCCGCCAAGAACAGCGTCTGCGTCGGCACCGGCTCGCACGCCGTGGAGCTGCTCTGGGTGCAGCCGCAGGGCAAGAAGCCGATGCGGGGCGCCGACTGGGCGCGCGGGGTGCGGATCGCCCCCGGCGAGCGGCTCGGCGCCGCCGACGTAGGCTGAATCCCGGCACCGGCACCGGCACCGGCGCCGGCGGCCGCGCCCGCCGCCCGCACCCCGCCGCCCGCACCACCGCACCCCGCACCACCGCGCCACGGCGCATCCGCGGCGCCCGCCGCACGCGCAGCACTCATCACCCCCGGAGCACCTTTCACGTGAGCGAACAGCCCCGTCAGCCCGAGCCGCGCACCACGGGCGGCGGCAAGCCGTCCGGCGGACCATCCGCCAGGCCCGCCCGGCCGCACCGCCGGCCCAAGAAGGACCCCGTCCGGATGCTGGCCTTCCAGGTGCTGCGCGCGGTGGACGAGCGCGACGCGTACGCGAACCTCGTGCTGCCGCCGCTGCTGCGCAAAGCCCGCAAGGACGAGGCCTTCCAGGCGCGCGACGCGGCGCTGGCCACCGAGCTGGTCTACGGGACGCTCCGCCGCCAGGGCACCTACGACGCCGTGATCAAGGCCTGCATCGACCGCCCGCTGCGCGAGGTGGACCCGCCGGTGCTGGACGTGCTCTCGCTCGGCGCGCACCAGCTGCTCGGCACCCGCATCCCGACGCACGCCGCGGTGTCGTCGAGCGTGGAGCTGGCCCGGGTGGTGCTCGGCGACGGGCGGGCGAAGTTCGTGAACGCCGTGCTGCGCAAGATCTCCGCGCACGACCTGGAGGGCTGGCTGGAGAAGGTCGCACCGCCCTACGAGGACGACGCCGAGGAACACCTCGCCGTGTACCACTCGCACCCGCGGTGGATCGTCAGCGCCCTGTGGGACGCACTGGGCGGCGGCCGGGCCGGCATCGAGGACCTGCTGGAGGCCGACAACGAGCGGCCCGAGGTCACCCTGGTGGCGCGGCCGGGCCGGTCCACGCCCGAGGAGCTCCTGGAAGCCGTCGGTGAGGAGTCGGCGCTGCCGGGCCGCTGGTCCCCGTACGCCGTGCGGATGGCGGAGGGCGGTGAGCCGGGCGCCCTGGAGGCGGTGCGCGACGGACGCGCCGGGGTCCAGGACGAGGGAAGCCAGCTGGTGGCCGCGGCCCTTGCCGCGGTGCCCGTCGAGGGCCGCGACGAGCGGTGGCTGGACGGCTGCGCCGGGCCCGGCGGCAAGGCGGCGCTGCTCGCGGCGCTGGCCGCGCAGCGCGGGGCGTTCCTGCTGGCATCGGAGAAGCAGCCGCACCGCGCCCGCCTCGTCGAGCACGCGCTGGCCGGCAACCCCGGCCCCTACCAGGTCATCGCCGCCGACGGGACCCGGCCGCCGTGGCTGCCGGGCTCCTTCGACCGGGTGCTGGTGGACGTGCCGTGCTCGGGCCTGGGCGCGCTGCGCCGCCGGCCCGAGGCCCGCTGGCGCCGCCGGCCCGAGGACCTGGAGGGCTTCGGGCCGCTCCAGCGGGGCCTGCTGCGCGAGGCGCTCGCCGCGGTGCGGGTGGGCGGCGTGGTCGGCTACGCGACCTGCTCGCCGCACCTGGCCGAGACCCGGGTGGTCGTGGAGGACGTCCTGAAGGGCCGCGGCGCGGGCGCCGTCCCCGTCTCGGCCGAATTCGTCGACGCCCGCCCCCACATGGCGGGCGTGGCGGGCCTGGGCGAGGGCCCGGACGTCCAGCTCTGGCCGCACCTGCACGGTACGGACGCGATGTACCTGGCGCTGCTGCGGCGCACCGCCTGAGCCTGACGGCCGGGCGCTGAACCGGGGCCCGGCGGCGGGGAGCGGCGCGGGCCGGTCCGCCCGGAGGGTGCGCGCCGGTCCCCGTGACCGGCCGAGGCGGGCCGGGCCCGTCCCCGGCTGCCGGGACCGCAGCCGGGGCGCGGTCCGGCCGGTCCGGCCGGTCCGGCCGAGCGCCCGGGGGCCGATCCGCACCCCGGCTGGCCGAGCGCCCGGGCGGCGGTCCGGCCGAGCGCCCCGGGGCCGGGCCTGCCGAACACCGGTGGCCGTCCTGTGCGGAGTTCCGGGGTCGTGGCCGGAAGTGGCCGCAGGCATGGCAGGCTTGGGGCATGGCCGCCCAGATCTCCCCCAGCATCCTGTCCGCAGACTTCGCCCGCCTCGCCGAGGAGGCCAAGGCCGTCGAAGGCGCCGACTGGCTGCACGTCGACGTGATGGACAACCACTTCGTCCCGAACCTCACCCTCGGCATGCCGATCGTGGAGTCGCTGAGCCGGGCCACGGACATCCCGCTCGACCTCCACCTGATGATCGAGAACCCGGACCGCTGGGCCCCGCAGTACGTGGAGGCCGGTGCGGGCTCGGTCACCTTCCACGCCGAGGCCGCGGCGGCTCCGGTGCGGCTGGCGCGGGAGATCCGGGCGAAGGGGGCGCGGGCGTCGATGGCCCTCAAGCCGGCGACGCCGATCGAGCCGTACGAGGACCTCCTCCCGGAGCTCGACATGCTGCTGATCATGACCGTCGAACCCGGCTTCGGCGGCCAGCCGTTCCTGGACATCATGCTCCCCAAGATCCGCCGCACGCGTGAGCTGATCGCCAAGCACGGCCTGGAGCTGTGGCTCCAGGTGGACGGCGGGGTCTCCGCGTCGACCATCGAGCGCTGCGCCGAGGCGGGCGCCGACGTGTTCGTGGCGGGCAGCGCGGTCTACGGCGCGGTCGATCCGGCCGCGGCCGTCCGCACGCTGCGTGACCAGGCGGACACGGCGATCTCCGTTGCGCCGTGGGCGTGCGACCACTGAGCCAAGCGTGGGTGAACAGCTCGGTGAACGGGAGCTGTCCGGGCTGATCAACTGCCGTCGCATCTGACAGGATGAACAGCGAGTCGAGAGTGTGAACACGAGAGTGTGAGCAGTGAGGAGAACGCGGTGTCTGCAATGTCGGCGGGACGGTCAGCCCTGCGGATGGGACCCGCGGAGCTGGTGCAGGCGGCGGCCATGGCGCGCCGCTTCTACCTGGAGGGCAAGTCCAAGATCCAGATCGCCGAGGAGTTCGGCGTGAGCCGCTTCAAGGTGGCCCGGGTCCTGGAGACCGCCCTCGAACGCGACCTCGTGCGCATCGAGATCAGGGTGCCCGCGGAGCTGGACGCGGAGCGCTCGGACGCGCTCCGCGCCCGGTACGGGCTCCGGCACGCCGTGGTGGTGGAGTCGCCGGCCGACGCCACCGAGGACGCCCCCGACCCGGAGAACCTCGGGGCGGTCGCCGCCGACCTGCTGGGCGAGCTGGTCAACGAGGGGGACGTGCTGGGCCTGGCCTGGGGCCGGTCGACCATCCACATGGCCGCCTCCCTGCACCGGCTGCCGCCGTGCACCGTGGTGCAGCTGACCGGCGTGTACGACGCGGGGACGGCCGAACGGGGCTCCGTGGAGGCCGTCCGGCGCGCCGCGCAGGTCTCCGGCGGGGACGCGCACCCGATCTACGCGCCGATGCTGCTGCCCGATCCGGCGACCGCGGCGGCGCTGCGGAGCCAGACCGGCATCGCGCGCGCTTTCGAGTACTTCGACAAGGTGACGGTCGCGGCCGTCTCCATCGGCTCCTGGGAGCCGGGCATCTCCACCGTCCACGACATGCTGACCGACGAGGAGCGCGCCCACTACGCCTCGCTGGGTGTGGCGGCCGAGATGTCCGCACACCTCTTCGACTCCGAGGGCCGCCGGGTCGGCCGGGACCTCGGGGAGCGGTGCATCACCGTCGAGGCGGACCGGCTCCGGCGGATCCCCGAGGTCGTGGCGATCGCGGGCGGGCTGCGCAAGGCCTCGGCGATCGGGGCGGTGCTGCGCTCGGGGCTGGTGACCAGCCTGGTCACCGACACCGCGGTGGCCGACTACCTGCTGACGGAGTCCGCTCCGGGGCTCCGGCCGGCCCTTGAGCGGGCCGACCCGGACGACTGACCGACCCGATTCGGCCCAATCCGGGATATTTCGGACCGGGGGCGCCGGATCGGGCGGATCGGGCCGGTGCGGGCCCACCGGCCCCCGCGCGGGCGGATGGTGCCGGAATTGAGATCCGAACGGCGGACCGCGCGGCGCCTTATGGGGCGCATACTGGTTCCGATGACTAAGTCCGCAGTACCTCGCCGCCATTTGCCGTCCAGCCCGTTCAAGGCCCCCGTGGAACCGCCGCTCCGGCAGTTCAGCGTCGGCGACCGGGTCACTCACGATGAGCACGGCCTCGGCCGTGTCGTCGGAATCGAGGAGGGGATCGCCGTACTCGTCGACTTCGGCTCGGTCCAGAAACGCATCCTGAGCCCCTACACCAAGATGGCCGCTCTCTGAGCCCGTCGGGCGACTCGCGGGCGCACCGGGTGTCGGGCACGATCGGAGCATGATCTTCCGGAACGTGCCCCGCTCGCTGCTGCGCCTGCTGGGGGCTGTGTTCCTCTGCGCCGCGCTGGTCGGTGCGGCGGGCTGCGGTGCGACAACGCCTGCGCCTGCCGCCGCCAGCTCCGGCGCCGGTACGGGCGCGAGCCCGGGGCCGCGCACCGGTCAGTCCCCCGGCGGGCCTGCCGTGCCCCGGTGGGTCGAGGGCATGGCCACCGTACGGGCCGGGGAGCTGCCGCAGCAGGCCCGGGACGTGCTCGCGCTGATCGACAGGGGCGGGCCGTACGCGTACCGGCAGGACGGGACCGTCTTCGGGAACTTCGAGAAGGCTCTGCCGCGGCAGAAGCGCGGCTACTACCACGAGTACACGGTGCGGACGCCGGGGGAGCGCGACCGCGGGGCCCGGCGGATCGTGACGGGCGAGGGTGGGGAGTTCTTCTACACGGACGACCACTACGACACCTTCAAGGCGGTCCTGCGATGACCCTCGAACCGCAGCCGCTCGCACCCGCGCTCGCCGCCGCCCGCCGGGCGGGCCGGACGGCCCTGCGGCTGGACCTGGAGGGCGTGCGCACCAAGGCGGAGCTGATGCGCCGGTGCGCGGACGCGCTGCGGCTGCCGCAGTGGTTCGGCGGGAACTGGGACGCGCTCGCGGACGCGCTGAAAGACCAGGAGCAGCTGCCGGACGCCGCCGGGACGCTGCTGGCGGTGACCTCCTGGCGCGGGTACGCGGCAGCGCGCCCGGAGGACTGGGAGACCTTCACCGAGGTACTGGAGGAAGCGGCGGCGTTCTGGCGGGAGTCCGGCACTGCACCCCTGGAGGTGCTGCTGGCCGAGCCCGAGCCCGGCGGCGGGGCGCACCTCCGCGGCCGCCACGCCTCCGGCGCCCCCCGCGAGCGCCCGCACGGCTGAGCGCCGGCTGCGCACCCCGGCCCCCGCCCGCGCCGCTCGCGCTCGGGGGGCCGCAGGACGGGCCGGCTCAGTCGCCGGCGGTCTTCGGGATCCACGGAGGGGTCTGGCCCCAGGACCAGACGGGGATCTCGGCCGCGTCGACGGGCGGCGGGTTGGGGCCCGAGTAGATGAGGGCCATCCGGGTCCCCCATTCGATGTAGTAGGCGAACACGCCGCGGAACTCGGGGTCCGAGGGCAGGCCGACCTCGTCGGCCGTGTCCATCAGGAGTTCCACCCAGCGGCGGCGCTGCTCCTCGGTGATCGCACGGCCCAGGTGCTTGGTGGCCATGTGCCGGTGGCCGCCGTGGTGCTCGGAGTAGGCCGCCGGGCCGCCGAAGACCTCCGACAGCCAGAGCGCGACGTGCTGCGGGTGCGCCGAGTCCATGCCCGCGAACACCGGGGCCAGGATCTCGTCCTGCAGGGCGTGGGCGTAGAAGGCGTCGGTGAGGCGGTTCATCGCCTCCGCGCCGCCCATCCACTCGTAGATGGTGGGTGTCGTGCTCATGGTTATCCGGCGGCCTTTCCGGTGCCCGCGACGTCGGTCACCGTGTAGTGCTGCATCTCCTCGATGGCCGACACGTACGGGCGGATCGCGCCGAAGAACGCCGGGAAGTGCTCGCCCTTGCGGAAGCCGTTGAGGTGGGCGTCGACCGAGGTCCAGCGGATCCGCAGGATGTAGCGCTCCTTCTCCTCCTCGCAGCGGGCCAGTTCGTACTCGATGCACTCGGGGGAGGCGGCCAGGGCCTCGGCCGCCCGGGTGTACGCGTCCTCGAAGGCCGGTTGTTCGTCCGGTGCGATCCGGTAGCGGATGTACTCCACGGTCGTCGTCATGGTGCGTGCCTCTCCCTGGATGGTGGTTCCGGCCAGCCTTACGCGATCATGTGCGGCCGTGGGGCCGATTCCTCATTCGGACCCGGACTTCCTGGAGTCGGGCTCTCCGGACACGTCCGGACCCTGCGCGCGGACCTGCTGGACCTTGTCCAGGGACGCGCGCAGCTCGGCCAGCCAGGTGTCCGTGTTGCGCCCGACGAGGCGTACGCACCAGGCCAGAGCGTCGGCCCGGCTGCGGGCCACGCCGCCGGCCACCAGGGTGTCGAGCACCTGGCGCTCGGACTGGCGGAGCCGGGTCATCACCGGGACGGCGAGGTGGGTGAAGAGCGTCGTCTCCCCGCCCACCCGGACGCCCCAGGCGACCTTGCGGCGGTAGAGCTCCTCGGCCTCGCGGGCCACCTCGATGCGCTGCTCGCGGGTGCGTTCGCGGAACTGCGCGACGGTTTCGTCCGCCGGCACCGCGCCGACGACCGTGATCTCCTCGCGGTCGGCCGTGACCGAGACGAGGGACTCGTAGACGTCCACCGGCAGACGCTCGGCGAACCACGCGCGGAGCTGTTCGCTCTGTTCGACTGTAATCATGTAATCGACGTTGCATCCGCCGCACTCTTGATCGCAAGAGCGGCGCACCGGTTTCGCTCACGGCCGACCGGCCCGTCACCGGCTCCCCGTCCACCGGCTCCCCGTCGGCCGGGCTGCCGGACCTCAGCCCATCGAGCGGTACCGGTGGATCAACGAGACGGCCATCGCCCCCTCGCCGACGCCCGAGGCGACCCTCTTGACCGAGTGGGCCCGTACGTCGCCCGCCGAGAACACGCCCGGGACGCTGGTCTCCAGCGGGTACGGCGCGCGTTCCAGGCTCCACTCCGCCGGCAGCTCGCCCCCGTTGGCGATCAGGTCCGAGCCGGTCAGGACGAAGCCGTGGTCGTCGCGCTCCACCACCCCCGCGAGCCATTCGGTGTGCGGGCGGGCGCCGATGAAGGTGAACATGAACCGGGCCGGGACCTCCTGTTCCCCGCCCGTCTCGGCATCGTGCAGGGTGAGGCGCTCCAGGTGCTCGTCCCCGGCCAGCGCCACGACCGTGGTGCGGACCCGGACCTCGATGTTCGGGGTCCGGCCGATCTCGTCGATCAGGTAGCGGGACATGCTCGCGTCCAGGGACGCGGCGCGCACCAGGATCGTCACCCGGGCCGCGTACTTGGCGAAGTGCACCGCCGCCTGGCCCGCCGAGTTCGCCCCGCCCACGATGAACACGTGCTGCGAGATGCAGGCCGAGCTCTCGGTGGTCGCCGCGCCGTAGTACAGCCCGGCCCCCTCGAAGCGGTCGGCGCCCGGCGCGTCGAGGCGGTTGTACGAGACCCCGGTGGCCAGCAGCACCGTCTCCGCGCTGATCTCCGTGCCGTCGGCCAGCGTGAGGATCTTCGCCGGATCGTCCCGGGTCAGCGAGACCACCTCGACCGGGTGCAGGATCTCGGCGCCGAACCGTGCCGCCTGGATGGTGGCCCGCCGGGTCAGGTCACCGCCCGAGAGGCCCGAGGGGAAGCCGAGGTAGTTCTCGATCAGGCTGGACGTGCCGGCCTGGCCGCCCGGCGCGCGGGAGTCCAGCATCAGCGTGGACAGGCCCTCGGAGGCCGCGTACACCCCGGCCGCCAGCCCGGCCGGGCCCGCGCCGACGATCACGCACTCGTAGTGCGGGCGGGAGGCGGTCGTGGCGAGGCCCAGCCGCCGGGCGAGCTCGGTGTCGGAAGGGGCGGACAGCACCGCGCCGTCCGGGAAACGGACCAGGGGGAGCGCCGCGTCGGCCTGGGCGGCGGCGATCACCGTCAGCGCCTCGGGATCGCGCTCCACGTTGAGGAAGCGGAACGGCTGGCCGTTGCGGGTGAAGAAGTCCCGGACCGCATGGGTGCCGGGGGAGACCAGGTGCCCGGCGACGATGATCCCGTCGTAGGCCGGGCGGTAGGTGGCCAGCCAGTCCGACAGCAGGTCGTCCAGGACCGGGAAGAGCCGCTCGTGCGGCGGGTCCCAGGGCTTGAGGAGGTAGTAGTCCAGCCGGACCCGGTTGATCGCGGTGATCGCCGCGTCGGTCTCCGCGTAGGCCGTCAGCAGCACCCGGCGGGCGTCCGGGAAGCGGCTGACCGCCTCCAGCAGGAACTCGACGCCGGTCACGTCCGGCATGCGCTGGTCGACCAGGAACAGCGCCGGGTCGTGCCCGCGCTCGTCGAGGGAGTCCAGGATCTTCAGGGCGTCGGCGGCTGAGGAGGCGCCGAGCACCCGGTAGCGGTCCCCGTAGGCGCTGCGCAGGTCGCGGCGCACGGCCCGCAGGACCTGCGGGTCGTCGTCCACGGCCAGGATCACGGGCTTGCGGTTCTCCGCGCGCTCGGCGCCGGAGCGCGCCACCGGGGCTCCGGCGGGGGCGCCGGCGCGCTCCGCGGCCGCACTCATGCCGGGTCCAGCATCAGCTGGTCGGCGTAGCACCAGGCCCAGTCCTCACCGGGCTCGTGGGAGGCCGCGATGGGGTGCCCGCTGACGCGGTGGTGCCGGGTGGCGTGGCGGTTCTTCGAGGAGTCGCAGCAGCCGACGTGCCCGCAGCTGAGGCACATCCGCAGATGCACCCAGCCGTCACCGGTGGCGAGGCACTCCTCGCAGCCCTCGGTCCCCGGTTCCACCGGACGTATCTGATCGATGTGTGTGCACAACAGGTCCATCGTCCCCGTCCCTCTCCCGTGCTCGTGCCCCTGCGACGCGCGCCCCGTGCATCATGCTCGTCCGACCATAGGGCGCCCCTTCCGAAATGGTTCCTCGATTCAGCCGAAGTCAGGTAGTCCTGCGGCTACTTCATGACGTCGGAAAACGACTTCCTGAAGTGGTGCCATGACCTTGGCCGCTACCTCACGAAGTCGCACACCAGCGCTTTGACGAAGGCACCGGGCGCGGCCAGTGTGGTGGACGCCAACGACAACAGGCGGCGCCTGGAGGAATTCGTGAGCAGAAAGATTCTGGTCATTGTCTCCGAACACGGTTACTGGGCCGAAGAACTGATAGGCCCCGTTTCCACGTTCGATGAGCGGGGCTACGAGGTCGTATTCGCCACGCCGACCGGAAAGCGGGCGCACGCTCTCCCGCCGAGCCTCGACGCGAACTACGTCGACCCCCCGCTGGGCCGGTCGGTCACCTCGGAGGAGAACGCCCGGCTGGGCCGCGAGTTCGAGCAGTCGAGCCGGCTGGACGCGCCGCTCGACATCGAGGCGTGGGTGCCCGAGCGCCCCTACACGAGCGACGCGGACTACCTCCCCAAGCTGGAGCAGTACCACCGCGACCTGGACACGATCGACGCGGACATCGCCGACTACGACGCCATCCTCATCGTGGGCGGCAGCGGCCCCATCGCCGACCTCGCCAACAACGAGCGCGTGCACGCCCTGATCCTGGCCTTCCAGCGGGCCGGCAAGGTCGTGGCCGCCGAGTGCTACGGGGTCGCCTGCCTGGCGTTCGCCCGTGACTGGAGCGACCGCAAGAGCATCATCTGGGGAAAGCACGTCACCGGCCACTGCAAGGAGTACGACTACAAGGACGGCACCGGATTCCTCGGTACCGATTTCAACATGGGGCCGCCGCCGTACCCGCTGGAGTACATCCTGCGCGATGCGACGGGCCCGGGCGGCGCTTACCACGGGAATTTCGGCAAACCGGTCTCGGTCATCGTCGACTTCCCTTTCGTCACCGGACGCTCCACCCCCGACTCCTACCTCACCGGGCAGAAGATCGTGGAAGTCCTGGAAGACGGTCTCACCCGATACGGCTGGTAATCCAGGAGGGTGCCGGGTCGAATCGGAGACGAGGGGGAATTCATGGAAGCCACTCCCGGACGGGAAAGGCTGATCGAGCAGTTCAAGGCCGACGGCCTGAAGGTGATGTTCGGAAATCCGGGGACGGTGGAACAGGGATTCCTCGACGCGGTGGACGCGGCGGAGGACTTCCGGTACGTCCTCGCCCTCCAGGAGACCGTGGCCGCCGGCATCGCCGACGGCTACGCCCGGGCCACCGGCGGCGCGGCCCTGCTCCAGCTGCACTCCGGGGTCGGGCTGGGCAACGGCATCGGGATGCTCTACCAGTCGCTGCGCGGCCACACCCCGCTCGTCGTGGTCGCCGGCGACGCCGGGGTGCGCTACGACGCCATGGACGCGCAGATGGCCTGCGACCTGGTCGCCCTGGCCAGACCGGTGACCAAGTACGCGACCCGGGTCACCGACCGGAACTCCGTGCTCCGCACCATCCGGCGGGCCGTGAAGATCGCGCTCACCCCGCCCCGCGGACCGGTCTTCGTGGCCCTGCCCATGGACGTGCTGGACGAGCTCAACTCCGAGCCCGTGCTGCCGGCCACGGTGCCGCTCACCGACGTGGCGCCCTCGGACGCCTCGGTGGGGCGGGCGGCCGAGCTGCTCGCCGCTGCCGAGCGGCCCGTCCTGCTCGTCGGGGACGGCGTGGCGCTCTCCGGGGCCCAGGCCGAACTCGCCGCCGTCGCCGAACTGCTGGGCGCGGACGTGTACGAGGTCGACTCCTCCGAGGTGAACATCGCGGCCTCGCACCCGCTGCGGCGGGGCCAGACCGGCCACATGTTCGGCCCGCACAGCAAGGAGCTGGTCGCGCAGGCCGACGGGGTGCTGATCGTCGGCACCTACGTCTTCCCGGAGGTGTTCCCCGAACTGGAGAGCCCCTTCCGGCCGGGCGCGAAGGTCGTCCACATCGACCTGAACGCGTACGAGATCGCCAAGAACCACCCGGTGGACCTCGGCCTCGCCGCCGATCCCCGGCAGGCCCTGCGCGCGCTGGCCGGCGTACTGGAGCACCGCCTGACCCCGCAGCGGCGGGCTGCCGCGGCCGCCCGCCTCGACGTGCGGACCCGGGAGCGGGCCCGCGAGGACCGGTCGGCCGACGAGGACGGCTCACCGATGGCGGTCTTCCTGCGGACCCTGGCCGAGCGCACCGGCGGGGACCTGATCGTCTTCGACGAGGCGCTGACCACCTCCCCGCTGGTCACTCGGTACCTCCCGCCGGAGCGGCCGGGCGACTACCACCTCACCCGGGGCGGATCACTGGGCGTCGGCTTCCCGGGCGCGGTCGGGGCCAAGCTGGCCCGGCCGGACCGGCTGGTCGTCGGCTTCGCGGGCGACGGCGGGTCGATGTACACCTACCAGGCGCTGTGGACCGCCGCCCGGCACGGCATCGACGCGAAGTTCGTGGTCTGCAACAACCGCAAGTACCGGCTGCTGGACGACAACATCGCCCGGTACTGGCAGGAGCGGGACATCCCCGCGCACGGGTTCCCGCACTCCTTCGACCTCTCCACCCCGGAGATCGACTTCGCCGGCCTGGCGCGTGCCCTGGGCGCCGGCGGGACGCGCGTGGAGAAGCCGGACGAGGCGGCCGCGGCCGTCGGCCGGATGCTGGCCCACCCCGGGCCGTTCCTCGTCGACGTCCAGGTCTGACCGGGGCACCCGCCCGGACCGCAGCAGACGCAGCAGACGGAACCGACGCAGCAGACGGAACAGGAGGAGACCGCATGCCCGCCGAGCGGCAGTTGACCGAGGACGCGATCCGCAGTTTCGCCGAGGACTGGTACGTGGCGCTGGACCGGCACGTGGCACTGGCCGACGTGCTCGCGCTGATCACCGAGGACCTGGAGTTCAAGGTCCCCGAGGACACCTTCCTCGGGCGCGAGGGCTTCGGACGGTGGTACGAGGCCGTCACCCACCGCTTCTTCGACGAGGTGCACACGGTCACCAAGGTCGAGCCCGTCATCGAGGGCGACCGGGCGATCGTCCGGGTCCTCGTCAACTGGCAGGCCAGGATCTGGGACCCGCCGGCCGCCCGCAGCCAGTGGCTGGGCTTCGACGCCGACCAGACCTGGACCGTGGTGGCTGGCCCCGACGGCCCGCTGATCAGGCAGTACACCGTCAACGACCTGGCGCCGATGCCCGGTTCCGGCGCGCTCTGAGCCCGGGCGAAGGAGAAGCCACCATGACCGACGTGACACGCGAGCGGGTCCAGGCGGCCTACGCCGCCCTCGGCTCCGGCGACCGGGCCCGCATCCTGGAGTTCTACTCCGAGGACCTGCGCTGGCTGGTGCCGGGCAACCACCCCCTCGCCGGCTGGTACGAGAGCCTGGACGCCTTCCTGGAGCTGATGGGGCAGACCCACAAGCTCACGGGCGGCACCTTCCGGATGGACCTGGAGTCCGTCCTCGTCGGCGAGGACTGCAGCGCCGACGTGTGCCGCAACGTCGCCCTGCGGGACGGCGCCGACCCGGGCAGCGGGTCCCCGTACGAGCGGATGGACTACCCGGTCTTCCACTTCATGCGGTGGCGGGACGGCCGGGTCGTGGAGGGCCGCGACGGGCTCTTCGGCGACACGGCCTCCGCCTTCAGCCAGTTCTGGGCGCCGTTCGCGCCCGACGGAACCCGCCGGGACCGATAGGGGATGACCGCGATGGACGCACAGCAGATCCTGCAGAAGTACTACGAGTACGCCAACGCCGGTGACTGGGACCGCTGGTGCGACCTGTTCGCCGAGGACCAGGTCATGGACGAACAGCTCGCCGGGCACATCGAGGGCCTGGAGGTGCTCCGCTCGATGATGAAGGGCATGGGCACCATGTACCGGGTGTTCCGCAACGAGCCCGTGCACTTCCTCGTCGACGGGGAGAAGGCCGCGGCCGTCTCCCACCTGACCGCGGTGAGCGCCTCCGGCGAGCCGATCGAGGCCGAGGTCATGAACTTCTTCCGGATCGTGGACGGGAAGATCGCCTACATGGCGAACCACCACGACACGGTCCCCTTCCAGGTGCTGAGCCAGGGCTGAGGGGGCGAACTCGTGGGCGTCTTCGAGACCGAAGAGTACGACTACATCGTCGTGGGCTCAGGCACCGCCGGCAGCGTCCTGGCCAACCGGCTCTCCGAGGACCCGGACGTTTCCGTCCTGGTCCTGGAGGCGGGCGGCGCCCGGATCCCGCCCGAGGTGGACGACCCGTCCTCCTGGTACAAGCTGCTCGGCGGGCCGGTGGACTGGGGCTACACCAGCGTCCCGCAGCCCGGCCTCGACGGCCGCCGCACCTACGAGCCGCGCGGCAAGGCCCCCGGCGGCAGCAGCAACCTCTACATCATGATGCACATCCGGGGCCACGCCTCGGACTTCGACAACTGGGCCTACCAGGGCGCCGCGGGCTGGGCCCACGAGGACGTCCTGCCGTACTTCGCCCTGCTGGAGGGCCAGGAGGACGCGACCGCCGCCACCACCGGGACCCGGGGGCCGCAGCGGATCACCCACGCCGGCCGGCACGACCCCAACCCGGTCTCCCGGGCCTTCATCGACGCCGCCGTCGAACTCGGACACCAGGAGATCGCCGACTTCAACACCGACGGCCCCCGCCGCGGCCTGTTCGGCACCGGCTGGCACCACATCGACGTGGCCGACGGCCGCCGCCAGGGAGCCCTCGCGGCCTACCTGGAGCCGGCGCTGGAGCGGGCCAACCTGACCCTGCGCACCAGCGCCCAGACCACCCGGCTGCTCGTCGACGGGGACACCTGCACGGGCGTCGAGTACGTCCAGCTCCAGGCCCCCGCCGAGTTCCCGGGCCGGACCGTCGGCGACGGCCGCGGCAGGACGCCGGCGCCCGGGGCGCACACGGTGCGGGCCCGCCGGGAGGTGGTCGTGGCGGCGGGGGCGATCGAGTCCCCGAAGCTGCTGCTGCTCTCCGGAATCGGCCACCCCGAGCAGCTGCGCGAGCACGGCGTCGCGGTCACCGCGGCCCTGCCGGGGGTCGGTGAGAACTTCCACAACCACGTGCTGACCGGGCTGATGGCCGAGGTGACCCAAGAGCTCCCGCCGCCCGCACAGAACCTTTCGGAAAGCGCCCTGTTCCTGTCCTCGCAGCCGGGGCTGCCCGCACCGGACCTCCAGATCGCCTTCGTCCACGTCCCCTTCGACGTGATCGTGGGCCAGGACCACCCGAACACGGTGTCCATCCTTCCCGGCGTGGTACGGCCCGTCTCGCGCGGCTGGATCAGGCTGGCGAGCACCGACCCGCTGGCCCACCCGCTGATCCACCCGAACTACCTGGGCGACCGGTGGGACCTGGAGCGGATGGTGCAGGGCGTGAAGACCGCCCGGGAGATCTTCGCCACCTCCGCCTTCTCGCCCTGGTACAAGCAGGAGCTCCAGCCCGGACCCGGCCACGCGAGCGACGAGGACCTGCGGACCTTCGTGAAGCAGAAGTCCGAGAGCTACCACCACCAGGCCGGCTCCTGCCGCATGGGCATCGACGACCTCGCGGTGGTCGACCCGCAGCTGCGGGTGCACGGCGTACGGAACCTGCGCGTCGTCGACGCCAGCGTGATGCCCGCCGTCCCGTCGGGCAACTGCCACACCGCCATCGCGATGATCGCCGAGCGCGCGGCGGACTTCCTGAAGGGGGTGTCCCGTGCCTGATGCCGTCCTGCGCGAGGGCGCAATGTCCGGGACCCGGATCGCGGTCCTGGTCGAGAGCGACTTCTACGAGCCGGAGATCTTCTACTACCAGCACCGCTTCGCCGAGGAGGGCGCCGAGGTCCACTTCCTGACCCGGCTCTGGGGCAACGAGTCCCTCACCTTCTCCGGCCACGAGTACCGGGCGCCCTTCACCGCCGAGCGGTCCCTGGAAGGGCTGAGCGACGAGGAGCTGCGCCGGTACGCCGCTCTCATCGTGCCCTCGGGCATGGTGGCCGACCGGCTGCGCTACACCGAGGACGTGGACCGGCTCGCCCCGGCGACGGAGCTGCTGCGCCGGGCCTTCGGGGAGCCGACGGTCCTCAAGGGGATCATCTGCCACGGGATGTGGCTGGCCTCCTCCATCCCGGACCGGATCCGCGGCCGCAAGGTGGTCTGCCACAACAACCTCATCGGCGACGTCCGCAACATGGGCGGCCAGTACGTCGACGAGGACGTCGTGGTGGACGGGGACCTCGTCACCGGCCGCACCGGCGCCCACCACCACCTGTTCGCCCGCCGGATCATCGAACTGGCCGCGGCGGGGCGGGGCCGGGGGACGGCCCCCCGGCCACCGCTGGGCGGTGCCCCCTGATGCCGGGCGCGATGGTCTGGTCGCACGTGGGCCTCAACTGCACCGACCAGAAGACCACCGAGGACTTCTACACCCGGTACTTCGGCTTCACCCGGGCCCGGGTCGTCGACCTCGGGGAGGCCCGGATCGTCTTCCTGCGCAAGGGGGACGCGTACCTGGAGCTCTTCGCGGCCGACGCCGAACCGGCCCGCCCGGCGCACGAGGACGGGCCGCAGGCCCCGGGCCGGCTGCGCCACCTGGCCTTCCAGACCGACGACGTGGACGCGTTCCTGGCGCAGCTCGGGGACGCAGCCGAAGTGACCCTGGGGCCACTGGACTTCGACGACTTCATCTGCGGATGGCGGACCGTGTGGGTCCGCGACCCCGACGGGGTGATCGTCGAGGTCAGCCAGGGGTTCGAGGACGACCACGCGCACGAGGACTCTTCCGACAAGGACGGTGCATGACATGGCGGACGCCGTGAGCTTCTCCTTCTCCGACACGATCGCCGGCTATGTCGACCGCTTCGACTCCGGTTCCCGCGCCTTGCGGCTGAAGACCTCCGACGGCCGGTCGTTCGAGGTCTCGCTGGCCGGCGACCCGAGCGCGGAGCTGGTCCGCAACCTGGAAGAGCCGTACGTCGACGCCTCCGGGCACATCGACGAGATGCTCTCGCCGGGCCGGTTCCTCTTCGTCTACGGCGTGCACTACCCGGAGCAGGGCGGACGCTTCGACGCCAAGCGCCTGGTGTTCCTGGGCCGCGGCGCCGAGGACTACCGCTTCGAGGAGCCCAGCTGGTGGATCAAGCAGATCGAGTCGCTGGCCGACTTCTACAAGCGGGCCCAGTTCGGCGACGGGCCGGTGGACTTCACCGAGTACCGCACCGAGATCCGGCTGGGCGGCGACAAGACCGCGAGCCACGTCCAGGAGACCGACACGATCTCCCGCCTGGTCTACGGCATGGCCTCGGCCTACCTGCTGACCGGCAAGGACGAGTACCTGGAGGTCGCCGAACGCGGCACCGAGTACCTGCGCAAGCACATGCGGGTGGTCGACAGCGAGGAGGACGTGGTCTTCTGGTACCACGGCATCAGCGTCGACGGGGACAGCGAACGCAAGTTGTTCACCTCGGAGTTCTCCGACGACTACGACGCGATCCCGATGTACGAGCAGATCTACGCGCTGGCCGGCCCCATCCAGACCTACCGGGTCACCGGGGACGTCCGGATCAAGAACGACGCGGACGCCACCATCCGGCTGTTCGACAAGTTCTTCTTCGACCCGGAGCAGGGCGGCTACTACTCGCACATCGACCCGATCCTGTTCAGCGCGGACCACGAGTCCCTCGGCGAGAACGCCGAGCGCAAGAACTGGAACTCGGTCGGCGACCACGCGCCCGCCTACCTGATCAACCTGTACCTGGCGACCGGCGACCAGAAGTACGCCGACTTCCTCGAGTACACCTTCGACACCATCGCGGACAAGTTCCCCGACTACAAGAACAGCCCCTTCGTCCAGGAGCGCTTCTTCCGCGACTGGTCCCACGACACCGCGCACAGCTGGCAGCAGAACCGCGCGGTGGTCGGCCACAACCTGAAGATCGCCTGGAACCTGATGCGGATGAACTCGCTGAAGGCCAAGCCCGCCTACCAGGAGCTCGCCCGCAAGATCGGCGAGATCATGCCGGCGGTCGGCAGCGACCTCCAGCGCGGCGGCTGGTACGACGTCGTGGAGCGGACCAAGTCCGGCGACGAGGAGACGTATCGTTTCGCCTGGCACGACCGCAAGGCCTGGTGGCAGCAGGAGCAGGCGATCCTCGCCTACCTCATCCTGCACGGCACCGCCGGCGGCGACGCGAACCTGCGCGAGGCCCGGCAGGCGCAGGCGTTCTACAACACCTTCTTCCTCGACCACGACGAGGGCGCCGTCTACTTCAACGTGCTCGCCAGCGGGACCCCGTACCTGCTCGGCACCGAGCGGCTCAAGGGCAGCCACTCGATGTCCATGTACCACTCGGCCGAGCTCTGCTACCTCGCCGCCGTCTACAACAACCTGCTCATCAACGGCCGGGAGATGGACTTCCACTTCCAGCCCGACCCGACCAACCTGCCCGACCGCGTGCTGCGCGTCTCGCCCGACCTGCTTCCCGCGGGATCGGTGCGCATCGCCGCCGTGGAGATCGACGAGAAGCCGTACGAGGAGTTCGACGCGGACCAGCTGACCGTCCGCCTGCCCGACGTACAGGGCCGGGTCAAGGTCAAGGTGCGGCTGCGTCCCGTGACCAAGTAGCGCTCAACGGGGGGCGCCCCAACCAGAGGGGAAGGCAATGACTCTCAGCCTCAAAGAACGCCGGAACAAGACGGCCACCGTGCTCGTCGCCACCGGAGAGATCAACAGCGAGACCTCCGGCTCGCTGCTCCAGGCACTGCTGCCGCTGGTCCGTGAGGGCAAGGCGCTGAAGATCGACCTGACGGCGGTCACCTACGTCTCCAGCGCCGGTCTGCGGACCCTGCTCGTGGTCTACCGCGAGGCCCAGCACGCGGGCGTCGCCGTCACCCTCTACGGGGTGAGCGAGGAGGTCCGGTTCGTCATGTCGGCCACCGGCTTCCTCGACTTCTTCGAGACGGGCGAGGCCCGCGCGGCGGCCGCCACGACCACGGTGAAGGCCGCACGGTGAGCGAGACCCGGTCCGAGCAGGTGCTGCGGGTCGACGCGTACCCGACCCACGAGGTCGGCGGGTACCGCGTCCGCGCCGGCAAGCCGTTCCCCTTCGGGGCCAATGTGGTCCCCGGCGGGGTGAGCTTCTCCGTCTTCTCCGACCAGGCCGCCTCCATGACCCTGGTCATCTTCCAACGCGGAGAGCCCGAGCCGACGGCCGAGCTGCGGTTCCCCGAGGAGTTCCGCACCGGCAGCGTCTTCGCCATGACGGTCTTCGGGCTCGACCACGAGAACATGGAGTACGGGTACCGGGCCGACGGCCCCTACGACCCGGTCTCCGGCCAGCGCTTCGACGCCCGGCAGGTCCTCTCCGACCCGTACGCACGGCTGATCGCCGGCCGCGACGTGTGGGGCGTGGAACCGGACTACAGCCGCGGCTACCAGTACCGCTCCCGCGTCTGCCTCCAGGACTTCGACTGGGGCGACGACACCCCGCTGGGCATCCCCGCGGAGGACCTCGTCGTCTACGAGGCCCACGTGCGCGGATTCACCCGGCACCCCTCCTCGCAGGTCACGGCTCCCGGCACCTTCGCGGGGCTGCGGGAGAAGATCCCGTACCTGAAGGAGCTCGGGGTCAACTGCATCGAACTGCTGCCGGTGTTCGAGTTCGACGAGAGCGACAACCCGCGCACCAACCCGGAGACCGGTGAGAAGCTCTACGACTACTGGGGCTACAACACCGTCTCCTTCTTCGCGCCCAAGGCCGGCTACGCGGCCACCGGGCGGTACGGGATGCAGGGCGACGAGTTCCGCACCCTGATCAAGGACCTGCACGCGGCCGGCATCGAGGTCATCCTCGACGTCGTCTTCAACCACACCGCCGAGGGCAACGAGCAGGGGCCGACGATCTCCTTCAAGGGGCTCGACAACGCCACCTACTACATGCTCACGCCCGAGGGGTACTACTTCAACTTCAGCGGCACCGGCAACACGGTCAACTGCAACCACCCCGTCGTGCGCAACTTCGTGCTGGACTGCCTGCGCCACTGGGTCGCCGACTACCACATCGACGGGTTCCGCTTCGACCTCGCGGCCATCCTCGGCCGCTCCCTCGACGGCACCCCGCTGCCCAACCCGCCGCTGCTGGAACTGCTCGCCTACGATCCCGTCCTGCGGCACACCAAGCTCATCGCCGAGGCCTGGGACGCGGGCGGCCTGTACGAGGTCGGGAACTTCCCGGCGTACGGCCGCTGGGCGGAGTGGAACGGGAAGTACCGCGACACCGTGCGCAGCTTCCTCAAGGGCGACCCCGGCATCACCGGCGAACTCGCCACCCGCATCGCCGGCTCCCCGGACCTGTACTCCACCCGGGGGACCTCCGCGTCCGTCAACTTCCTGACCGCGCACGACGGGTTCACCCTGGCCGACCTCGTCTCGTACAACGACAAGCACAACGAGGCCAACGGCGAGGGCAACAACGACGGCGGCAACGACAACGCCAGCTGGAACTGCGGAGCCGAGGGGCCGACGGACGACCCCGAGGTCAATGCGCTGCGGCTGCGTCAGATGAAGAACGCCCTCGCCATCCTCTTCACCAGCCAGGGCATCCCGATGCTGCTGGCCGGCGACGAGGTGGCGCGGACCCAGCAGGGCAACAACAACACGTACTGCCAGGACAACGAACTGTCCTGGTTCGACTGGGACCAGGTCGAGGAGAACTCCGAACTGCTGCGCTTCACACGGCAGATGATCGCTTTCCGCAAGCGCCACCGTGAGCTGCGGGCCACCACCCACCCCACCGGCCGGGTGCGCGAACACCTGGGCCTGCCGGACATCAGCTGGCACGGGGAGCGGGCCTGGCAGCCCGACTGGTCGGCCGAGAGCCGTCTGCTGGCGGTGGCCCGCTGCGGCACCGGGGACGACGACGTGGTGTACGTGGCCATGAACGCGCACTGGGAGTCGCACGACCTGGAGCTGCCGGCCCTGCCGGGCGGACGCAGCTGGCACCTGTTCGCCGACACCGGCGCGCAGGCCCCGTACGACATCCGCACCCCCGGCACCGAAGAGGAGCTGGACAACGCCGGGAAGTACCTGATCGGCCCGCGTTCGGTCGTGATCCTGGTGGGCCGCACGAACACCGAAGCCGACCTGCACTGACACGCCCTGACCGAAGGAGACCAGACATGCCGCTTTCCGTGTCCCTGAGCATCGAGGGCGACACCACGGTGATCGAACTGACGGGCGAGCTGGACGCCAAGACCGCCCCGGAGTTCCACCAGACGATCGAGAAGGCCGCCGGGCACGGCACCAGCACCGTCGAGATCAGGATGGCCGGCGTCGGCTACATGGCCAGCGCCGGACTGCGCTCCCTGGTCTTCGCCCAGCAGAAGGTGGCCAACCACGTCACCATCAAGGTGGTCGGCGCGATCGAGCCCGTCTCCCGGACCATCCGGACCGCGGGCCTCGACCGCAGCATCGTCCTCACCGACGAGTGACGACCGTGCCCGACATGGCCGAACTGGCGAGGACGCCCGCCGTACTGGAGGTGCCCGCGACCCTCGGGGCCCTGGGCGACATCGCCTCGTTCGTCCTGCGGCTGGCCGACCGGGCGGGCCTGGACAAGCGCGCCGCCTACCGGCTGCGCCTGGCCGCGGACGAACTGGCCACGAACATCGTGATGCACGGGTACCGGGGCGGCGACGGACGGATCACCGTCCGCGGCCGCTCCGGCCCCGGCGGGGTGCGGATCGCCATCGAGGACTCGGCACCGCCGTTCGACCCGGTCGCGGGCTGCCTGCCCCCCGCCCCCGGGGTGCCCCCGCAGGACCGGCGGATCGGAGGTCTCGGCATCCACCTGGCGCTGACCAGCGCGGACGAGTTCAGCTACGTGCACAGGGACGGCTGCAACATCAGCACGCTGACTGTGAAGGCTGAGGGGACTGACCCATGCCCTCCACGACCGTGATCATCCTCGACGCGTACCCGCCCCCGCCGCCGGAGCTGCTCCACGCACTGCGGTCGACGGATGCGGAACTCGTCACCCGCACCCCGGCCGAACTGGCCGGAGAGCCGCTGGACCTGCTGCCCCACGCCGACGTGCTGCTCGTCCCCGCCGAATCCGACGGGGAGTCCGTACGGCTGGCCGTACGCCGGCTGCGCCGCCAAGCCGGCGGCGCCCCCGCCGTCGTCGTCTGGACGGTGGAGCAGTTCGCCGCCCTGGAGGACCACGTCCGGATCGGGCACGACTACCTGGTCCCGCCCTTCCTGCCCGCCCTGGTCGGCGCCCGGCTGCACAGCTGCTCGGAGCGGGCCGGCCTCGGCCGCACCCTGCGCGAGGCGGACGCCCGCGCCGAACTCATGGGCTACGAGAAGGAACTGGAGATCGGCCGCGAGATCCAGGCGGGCTTCCTGCCCGAATCACTGCCGGTCCCCGCGGGCTGGGAGATCGACGTGCGGTTCCGGCCCGCGCGGCAGGTCGCCGGGGACTTCTACGACGTCTTCGAGATCTCCCGGGGCCGCCGGCTCGCCTTCGTCGTCGCCGACGTCTGCGACAAGGGGGTCGGCGCCGCGCTCTTCATGGCGCTCATCCGCTCACTGCTGCGCCACACCGCGGAGAACAGCGGACTCCAGCACCTGGTGGCCGCCGGGCGCACCGGCGGCAGCCGGCGGATCCCGGTCGTCGGAGCGACCCCGCTGCTCAACGCGGTGACCGCCACCAACGGCTACCTCACCCGCAACCACCTGCGGCAGGGCTACTTCGCCACCCTGTTCTTCGGGGTGCTGGACCCGCTCACCGGCAGCCTCGTCTACATCAACGGAGGGCACAACCCGCCCCTGCTCCTGCCCGGCGACGGCCGGGAGCCCGTCGCGCTGGACACCACCGGGCCGGCCGTCGGGGTGCTGCCCGACTGCGTCTACACCCTGGGCTACGCCCAACTGGACCCCGGCGACACCCTCTTCGCCTTCACCGACGGAGTACCCGAGGCCCGCTGCCCCAGCGGCAGTTTCTTCGGCGACGAACGGATGCTGGACCTGCTCACCGCGCCCCTGGTGAACGGCAAGGACGTGGTCGACAGGATGGACGTGGCGGTGATCGAGCACACGGGAACGGCCGAACAGCACGACGACGTCACCATGCTGGCCCTGCACCGGCCGCGTGCGGCGCGGGGGCCGCACGCGGACGCCGCCGCCCGGCAGGCGGTGGCCGGGTGACCCGCACCGTCGTGGTGCACTCGCACCGCGGTGGCACCGGGAAGTCCTCGGTCCTGGCGAACCTCGCCCTGCTGATCGCGGGCGGGGGCCGCCGGGTGGGCGTGGTGGACACCGACATCCATTCCCCCGCCCTGGACCTGCTCTTCCGGCTCGGGCCCGGCCCCTCCCTGGCCGACTACCTGCTCGGCCGCTGCGAGATCGAGGCCGCGGCCCAGCAGGTGGCCGTGCCCGGGCTGTACGTGGTACCCGCCCGGACCGGTACGGCCGCCCTGCGCGAGATCATGACCAGCGGCTACGACGTCGGCCTCCTGCCGGAGGGCTTCGACCGGCTGGCCCGGCACTTCGCACTGGACGTGCTGCTGCTCGACACCCATGCCGGGCTCAACAACGAGTCGGTGACGGCCATGGCGAGCGCCGACGTATTGATGATCATGGCGCGTGCCGACCGGATCGACCTCGCCGGGGTCGAGGAGACCATCGCCCTGGCCGGGCGGCTGCCCTGCCGGCGCGCAGTGGTCCTCAGCATGGCCCCCGAGGGGCTGGACCCGGCCGGGGCCCGCCGGCGGGCCGAGGAGGTCTACGGCGCACCCCTGGCCGGAATCCTTCCGTACTCGCGGGATATGGCCGCTCTGCACGGAGAACGCATATTCGCCGACGCGCATCCCGACCACCCACTGGTCGGTGAATTCCGCACCATCATCGCGGCGTTGGACGCACGTGACGAAGTATCACGGGCCTGACGTCGTCCCCTTACGCCCCCTGCGAGGGGCGTGTTGAATCGGCAGCGAATCCAGAACAAGGAGAGAATCATGAAGATTCTCGTCGTCATGACGGCCAAGGCCACCCTCCACCTGCTCGACGGAGAACAGCACCCCTCGGGATTCTGGGCCGAGGAATTCGTCGTGCCTTATCAGCTGTTCACGGCGGCCGGCCACACGGTGGACGTGGCGACGATCGGCGGCCAGTCGCCCACCGTGGACCAGACCAGCATCGACCCGCAGTTCCTCCGGTGGGTCCGCCCGCAGGGCTCGCCGGACGAGGACGCGGCCAACGCCGCCGCGTACGTCCGCGTCATCGGGGAGACGCCCCAGCTGAAGCATCCGACCGCCCTGGAAACCCTGACGGAGAAGGACATCGCCGGCTACGACGGCGTCTACGTCAGCGGCGGTCACGGCGCCATCGGCGACCTTCCCAAATCCGACGAGCTCGCGCAGATCCTGCGCTGGGTCATCGCCCAGGACAAGCCCCTCGCCACCGTCTGCCACGGCCACACCTCGCTGCTCGCCCTGCGCGACGGCGAAGGCCGCTGGCCCTTCGAGGGCTACCGCATGACGGCCTTCTCGCACAGCGAGGAGCTGGTCACCAACATGGCCGGCCGGCTCCCGCTGATCCTGGAGGTCGAGCTCACCCGGCTCGGCGCGCGCTACGAGAAGGCCGAGGCGATCTGGGACTCGCACGTGGTCGTGGACCGCAGGCTGACCACCGGCCAGAACCCGTACTCCTCCAAGGCCCTCGCCGAGACGTTCCTGACCCAGCTCGAGCAGGGCTAGCCACCGCCCCGCACCCGACACCGGAAGGCAGCAGCCATGACCAGGCGCGCGCTCAGCGACCAGCCCTTGGCCAACCCCGGAAAACTCTTCATCGGCGGCCAGTGGGTCCCGGCCCGGGACGGCCGTACCGAACCGGACGTCAGCCCCGTGGACGGCCAGGAGATCGTGCCGGTGGCCCAGGCCGCCGCCGCCGACGCGGACGCGGCGGTGTCCGCGGCACGCAAGGCGTACGAAGAGGGGCCCTGGAGCAGACTCTCCGCCCAGGAACGCGCGCTGCGGCTGAACCGGGTCGGCGAGCTGATCGAGCGCGACCTGGAGGAGATCGCCCTGCTGGAGACGGTGGACATGGGCAAACCGTTCGCCTTCTCCAGCACCGTCGACGCCCCCATGGCCGCCCAGCTCATGCACTACTACGCCGGCGCCGTGACCCGGGTCGACGGCTCCTCCCGGGCCCCGGCCGGCGGACAGCTCGCCTACACCCTGCGCGAACCGCTGGGCGTGGTCTGCGCCATCACCCCGTTCAACTTCCCGCTGCTGCTGTCGATGACGAAGATCGCACCGGCCCTGGCGGCGGGGAACACGGTCGTCCACAAGCCCTCCCCGGCCACCCCGCTCACCGCCCTGAAGATCGCCGAGCTCTTCCAGGAGGCGGAGATCCCGGACGGCGTGCTGAACGTCATCACCGGCCCCGGCGTGGAGCTGGGGGAGACCCTCACCGACCACCCGGACATCGACAAGATCGCCTTCACCGGGTCCACCTCCGTCGGCCAGTCCATCATCCGCAAGGCGGCCGGCACCCTGAAGAAGGTGACGATGGAGCTCGGCGGCAAGTCCGCCAACATCGTCTTCGCCGACGCGGACCTCGACGCCGCCGAGGAACTGGCCTTCTTCGGCATCTACTACAACAAGGGCGAGATCTGCACCGCCGGCTCCCGCCTGCTGCTCCAGCGCCCCATCCACGACGAGATGGTCGAACGCCTGGTCACCCGGGCCGCCGCCCTCAAGCCGGGCGACCCGCGCGACCCGGCCACGCTGTTCGGGCCGCTGGCCCACCGCGGCCAGTTCGACAAGGTCAGCTCGTACATCGAGATCGGCGAGAAGGAAGGCGCGACCCTGCGTACCGGGGGCACCGGCTGGACCCCCGAGGGAGCCTCCGACGAGCTGTCGGCGGGCCTGTACTTCCTGCCGACCGTCTTCACCGGCGTCGACAACGGGATGCGGATCGCCCAGGAGGAGATCTTCGGACCCGTCCTGTCGATCATTCCCTTCGACACCGAGGAGGACGCCGTGCGCATCGCGAACGACAGCGCGTACGGCCTCGCCGCCGGCGTCCACACCAAGGACCTCCGGCGCGCACACCGGGTCGCCTCGCAGATCAAGGCCGGCACGGTCTGGGTCAACTGCTACAACCAGTACGACCCGGCCGTGCCCTACGGCGGTTACAAGGCCTCGGGCTACGGCCGCGAGTGCGGGCCCGAGTCCATGGAGAACTACACCCAGACCAAGTCGGTCTGGATCGGCATGGACTGACCGCGCCCGGCCAGGAGGGGCCCTTCGGCGGCGCCGCCGCGCAGCCGCCCCGCCGTACCGGATCGACCGCTTCGGGAGAGTCCATGCAGACAGGCATCATCGGCACCGGGCGGATCGGCACGGTCCTCGCCCGCATCCTCGTGGCGGCGGGGCACGAGGTCCTCCTCGCCAACGCCCGCGGCCCGCAGACCCTCGGCCCCCTCGTGGCCGAACTGGGACCGGCGGCCTCGGCGGCGCACCCCGCCGAGGCCGCCGGCCAGGCCGAACTCCTGGTGCTGATGGTGCCCTTCGACAGCGTCCGCGGACTGCTCCCGCCGGAGTCCGTACGCGACACCCTGCTCGTGGACGCCACCAACGCCTTCAGCGGACCGGGCGCGCCCCGGGACTTCGGCGGACGGGGTTCCAGCGACCTGGTCGCCGCATGGTATCCGCAGGCGCGGCTGGTGAAATCCCTGAACACCATGCATTTCGAGACCCTCGCCGTGGCCGGCACCGCGCCGGACCGGGCCGGGCCGAACCGCCTGGCCCATTTCGTGGCGGGCGACGACACAAAAGCGAAGGAAATCGTCGCGGGAATCATCACGGATCTCGGATTCGCGCCCGTCGACACCGGCCCGCTGCACTCCGGAGGAATTCTCCAGCAGCCCGGCGGGCCCCTTTTCAACCGGCCGCTCACGGAAGCGCAGGCGCTGGCATGGATATCACACTGAAGGTGAACGGAAGACCCGAGCAGTTCTCGGCGGAGCCGAACGAACTGCTCGTGGAACGGTTGCGTGACGGCCTCGGGCTGACCGGCACCAAGGTCGGCTGCGACACCGGCCAGTGCGGCGCCTGCGTGGTCCGGCTCGACGGCCGGTCCGTCAAGAGCTGCCTGGTCCTCACCGCCTCGGCGGCCGGCTCCGAGGTGGCCACCATCGAAGGGGTCACCACCCCCGGCGGCGAACTGTCCGGCCTGCAGGAGGCACTGCGCCAGGAGCACGGCACCCAGTGCGGCTTCTGCACCCCGGGCATGGTGATGGCCCTCGGTGAACTCGTCGACTCCACCGCGGACGGCGAGGCGCCCACCGAGCCGGAGATCCGCGAGTGGCTGACCGGCAACCTGTGCCGCTGCACCGGCTACCACAGCGTCGTCCGCGGAGTGCAGCGCGCCTGCGCCGCCACCCGCGCCGAGCTGCCCGCCGTGTCCGCCGCGGCCGGACAGGAGGGGAGCGGGAGATGACCGCAGTGACGGGGGAGCAGACGGCTCAGCCGCAGGAGAGCGCTCCCAGCGGAAACGGCCTGCTCGGCCGGCCGCTGG
Source organism: Streptomyces sp. cmx-4-9 (assembly GCF_046548835.1). Classification (NCBI taxonomy): domain Bacteria; kingdom Bacillati; phylum Actinomycetota; class Actinomycetes; order Kitasatosporales; family Streptomycetaceae; genus Streptomyces; species Streptomyces sp. cmx-4-9. Next base: position 364,119 of record NZ_JAEBEE010000009.1, read on the forward strand.
ACAGCCGCGAGGATCCGCAGCTGCTGCGCGGCGAGGCCACGTACGTGGCGGACATCGACCTGCCCGGCACCGCCCACATGGCGATCCTGGGCAGCACCGTCGCCCACGCCAGGATCCTCTCCATCGGGACCGAGGCGGCCGAACGGCTGCCCGGCGTCCTGAAGGTGGCCACCGCCGCCGACTTCACCGACGTGATGCCGCTGCCCTGCATCTGGGTCCCCGGCGGGGTCGAGAGCCACTTCCCGCCCCACCCCTACGGACTCCCCGGCGCCCGGCCCGTCCTGACCGGGGACGCGGTCCGCCACGTGGGCGACCCGATCGCCGTGGTCGTCGCCGAGACGCCGCGCCAGGCCGCCGCAGCGCTCGCCGCCATCACCGTCGCGTACGAACCGCTGCCCGTGGTCACCCGCGCAGACGAGGCCCTCGCCGAGGGCGCGCCGCAGCTCCACGAGGCGGTCCCCGGCAATCTGAACGCGTACTGGACCTGCGGCGACAAGGACCGCACCGACGCGGCCATCGCCTCCGCCGAGGTCACCGTCGCACTCGACCTCGTCAACCAGCGCACGATCAACAGCCCCATCGAACCGCGCGGCGCCGTCGGCGACTACCACGCCGCCACCGGCGAGTACACGCTGTACGCCTCCACCCAGGGCCCGCACAACCACCGGTTCCTGCTCTCCGCGCTGGTCCTCGGCATCCCCTTCAACAAGCTGCGGGTGATCACCCCGACCGTCGGCGGCAGCTTCGGCACCAAGGGGTACCTGTACCCCGACATGGCCCTGGTCCTGCTCCTGTCCAAGGAGCTCGGCCGGCCCGTCAAATGGGTGGACACCCGCACCGGGCTGATGAACTCCACCGTTCAGGGGCGCGACCACCGCCAGCACGTCACCCTCGCGGGCACCCGCGACGGCCGCATCACCGCGGTGCGCTGCACCAGCCACGCCAACCTCGGCGCCTACCCCTCGACGATCGGCCCCGGCGTCGCCACCGCCCTGATGGGCCGCTCCATCAGCGGGATGTACGACATCGACGCCGCCTTCTGCGAGGTGTACGCGGCCTTCACCAACACCGTCCCCCTCGGCGCCCAGCGCGGCAGCGGACGCGCCGAGGCCGCGTTCCTGATGGAGCGGCTCGTCGACCGGTTCGCGAGCGAGATCGGCATGGACCCGGCGGCCGTCCGCCGGATGAACCTGGTGCCGAAGGAGAAGTTCCCGTACGACAACGGTCTGGGCTGGACCTACGACTCGGGGGACTACCGGCTGAACTTCGACCGGGCCCTCGAACTGTCGGGCTACGCCGACATGCCCGCCCGCAAGGCCGAGGCCCGCACCCGGGGCAAGCGCCTCGGCGTCGGCCTCGCCACCTACGTGGCCGTCTGCGGCGTCGGCCCCTCCACCAGGATGTCCCAGGAGGGCATGCTCGGCGGCACCTGGGAGAGCGCCAACATCCGGGTGCACCCCACCGGCGAGGTCACCGTCACCGTCGGCTCCGCCTCCACCGGCCAGAGCCACGGCACGGTCTTCGCCCAGGTCGCCGCCGACGAACTCGGCATCGACCCGGACTCCGTCCAGGTCTTCGAGGGCGACACCGAGAAAGCCCCGTACGGGCAGGGCACCTACGGCTCCCGCTCCTACAGCATGGCCGCCCCCGCCATCGCGCTGACCGCCCGGAAGATCAAGAACAAGCTGATCCGGGCCGGCGCGGTCTTCCTCGGCGTCCCCGAGGAGAAGGTCGTCTACGAGGCCGGCAAGGTCTACGAGGAGGGCAACCCGCAGAACACCAAGACCTTCGCCGCACTCGCCATGGCCCTCTGGTACGGCTGGGGGCTGCCCCCCGAGATCGAACCGGCCCTCGACGAGACCACCCACTTCGACCCCCCGGACTTCAACTACCCCTTCGGGTCGCACGTGGCGGTCGTCGAGATCGACGAACTCACCGGCGAGACCGAGGTGGTGGCCTACACCGCGGTGGACGACGCCGGGAACATCGGCAACCCCACGGTGGTCCTCGGGCAGATCGAGGGCAGCATCGTGCACGGCCTCGGCCAGGCCCTGATGGAGGCTGCCGAGTACGCCGAGGACGGCCGGCTGATCAGCGCCGACCTCGACCACTACGCCCTGCCGCGCGCCGCCGACGTCCCCCACTTCACCCTGGACAAGACGGTCACGCCCTGCCCGCACAACCCGCTCGGCGCCAAGGGCGCCGGGGAGATCGCCACCGTGCCGCCCGCCGCGGCCGTCGTCAACGCCGTCGTGGACGCCCTCCGCGACCTCGGCGTCCAGCACATCGACATGCCGCTCACCCCCGAGAAGGTCTGGCGCCGCCTGCGAGGAGAAGCCCAGTGATCCTCACCGAGTTCGACTACGTCCGCCCCGTCGGCCTGGAGGAGGCCCTGACCCTCCTGGCCGGCACCCGCGGAGCCCGGGTCCTGGCCGGCGGCCAGAGCCTGCTGCCCGGGCTGCGGACCGGCGAGAACGCCTTCGGCGCCGACGGCGTCCGGCTCCTTGTCGACCTCCGCGGGCTCGACGAGCTGAAGGGCGTGGCCCGTGTCCCCGAGGGGCTGCGGATCGGCTCCCTGACCACGCTCGCCGAACTCGCCGCGGACCCGCTGGTCCTCGCCGAAGCCCCGGAGCTGGCCGCCGCGGCCCGGGCCAACGGCGACCCCCAGGTCCGCAACCTCGGCACCGTCGGGGGTAACCTCGCCGCCCCCGGACGGGCCACCGACCTGCCGGTGGCCGCCCTCGCGGCGGACGCCGCGGTGGAACTGGCCGGCCCCGGCGGGCGCGCGAGCGTGTCCGCCGAGGAGTTCACGGCCGGCTCCCCGCCCGCCCGCTCCGTGATCACCGCACTGCTGGTGCCCGCAGCCGGCCGGGCGGCGGCCTTCGAGAAGACCGCCGACCGGGCCACCCGCTACCCGGTGTGCGCCGCCGCCGTACGGATCACCCCCGACGGGCCGCGCATCGCCGTCACCGGGGCCACCGCCCGCGCGCAGCGGCTGCGCGGGGTCGAGGACCGGCTGCGCGGGGGCCCGTACACCACCGACGCCGTACTCGCCGCCTTCCGCCGCGAGCCCCGGGAGCTGTTCGTCCCGGGGCGCGGCACGTCGGCCGAGTACCTCGGCCACCTCGCGGGGGTGCTCACGGCCCGCGCACTGGCGAAGGCCCGGGCCCTCGTCTGACCACAGCACGCCGAGGGCCCGACGGGCCCGTCCTGGGGGAGTTGAGTGACGCAGTGGCCGATCCGACGAAAACGACCACGGGGGCAGCCGTGCCCCCCGCCGCACCCGCGGCCGACGCACCCGCAGCATCCGGCTTCTGGGTGGTGGGTGCGGTCCTGGTCCTGCTGATGCTCTCCTCCTCCGTCCCGTCCGCCCTCTACGTGCTCTACCAGCAGCGGTGGGGCCTGTCCTCCGGCACCGTCACGGTGGTCTTCGCCCTGTACGCGGTCACCGTGCTCGCCGGACTGCTGCTGTTCGGCTCCCTTTCCGACACCCTGGGCCGGCGACCGGTCCTGGGAGCCGGACTGGTGCTGGCGATCGTCTCGATGGCCCTGTTCGCCGCGGCCGACGGGCTCGCCCTGCTGCTCGCGGCCCGCGCCGTGCAGGGGCTGGCCGTGGGCCTGGCCACCGGGGCGATGGGAGCGGCCCTCCTCGAACTGGCCCCGCGCACGAAACCGGCGCTCGGCGCGCAGGTCAACAGTGCGGGGCCGACGGTGGGCATCGGGCTGGGCGGGCTCGGTGCCGGGCTGCTCGTGCAGTTCGCCCCGGCGCCGACCGTACTGAGCTACGTCCTGCTGGTCGGGGCCTTCGCGGTGACCCTGGCGGGGGTGGTCCGCATGCCGGAGAGCGCACCGGGGGCGGGGGGCCGCTTCCGGGTGGCCCCGCACCGGATCCACGTACCGGCCGGGGCCCGGGGCCGCTTCGCCGTCCTGGTCCTGACGATCGTCGCCGTCTGGGCGGTGGGCGGGTTCTACCTCTCCCTCGGCCCGCACCTGGCGCTGTCCCTGCTGCAGTCCACCAACTACCTCGTCGGCGGCGCCACCGTGGCGCTGCTCGCCGGGGCCGCCACCGCAGCGCAGCTCCTGTTCGGCCGGACCGAGGCCCTGCGGACCGCGGTCCTGGGCCTGTGCGGGCTGCTGGCCGGGCTCGGCCTGGTCCTGCTGTCCCTGGGCCTCGGCTCGGCCCCGGTGTTCCTGGCGGCCACGGCGGTGCTCGGCAGCGGCTGGGGCGCGGCCTTCCTCGGCGCCTTCCGGGCCCTGAGCGCCCTGGCGGACCCGGCCCGCCGCGGTGAACTGACCGCGGCCGTCTACGTCTTCGCCTACCTGGCCATGAGCGTTCCGGCGGTCCTCGCCGGGATGCTCACCAACACGTACGGACTGCACCGCACCTCCGTCGGCTTCATGGCCGCCGTGGCCGGGGTGTGCGCCCTGGCTCTGCTGGCCACCCTGCGGCTGTCCGCCCGTACCGGGGCCGTGCGGAGGCCGGCGTGAACAGCGGCGAACTGCGGAGCGCCCTGCACGGGCTGGAGATCTTCGCCGCGCTCACGCAGGAGCAGCTGGACTGGCTGGTGTCGGTCTCCGAACCGCGGGTGCTCGCCGACGGGGAGGTCCTCTTCCGCGACGGGGAGGAGGCCACCGGCTTCCACGTGCTGCTCTCGGGCGGGCTGGTGGTCACCAAGGTCGTCGACGGGCGGGAGGAGGTGCTGACCCGGCACTCCACCGAGGGGGAGAGCGCGGCCGCCGACGCCCACGACGGCAAACCCTCCGCCGCCCACCGGTTCACGGGCGAGCTCCCGCTGCTCACCGGGGGCGCGTACGTGGCCACCGCGGCCGCGAGCGGGCCGTCGACCACGGTGGTGGCCTACTCCCGGCCGGTCTTCTTCGAGATGCTGACCCGCTGTCAGGGCGTCGCGGCCGTGCTGCTGCCGGTCCTGGCCTGGCGGATCAAGTCCTCCGAGGTGCAGGCCCGCAAACGGGCCACCGTGGAGGCCCTCGGCACCCTCGCCGCGGGACTGGCGCACGAGCTGAACAACCCGGCGGCGGCCGTGGCCCGGGCCGCACAGGAGCTGGCCCCGGCCCTGGCGCGGCTCACCCGGACCGCTCAGGACTGGGGGGCCTCGGCCGGGGGCGCGGAGCGGGCCGCCCTGGACCGGCTGGCGGAGGAGCTCGACTCACTGCCGCCGCCGGAGGTCACCGATCCGCTGGCCCAGTCGGACGCCGAGGAGGAGATCGCCGACTGGGCCGAGGAGGCGGGCGCCGAACGGGCCGGCCTGCTCGCCTCGGGCGTCTCGGACCTCGGTGTGGACCTGGGCTGGCTGCGGGAGCGGCTGGAGGGGATCGGCGAGCCGGCCCTGGCGGCCGGCCTCGACCACCTGGCGGCCCTGCTGGAGATCCGCTCGCTCGCGGCCGAGCTGCGCGCGGCCGGCCCGAGGATCTCCCAACTGGTCGCCGCCACCCGTGATTACGCCAATCTCGACCGAGCCCCCGAACAGCGCTTCCAGGTGACCGAAGGCCTGGAGAACACGCTGGTCGTCCTGCGTGCCAAGCTCGCCGGGATCAGCATCGTGCGTGCGTACGAAACCGGCCTGCCCGAACTGACGGGCTACCCGGGCGAGCTGAACCAGGTGTGGACCAACCTGGTCGACAACGCGGCCGAGGCCATGGAAGGCGCCGGCGTGCTCACGCTGCGGGCCCGGTCCGAGGGGATCTGCATGGTCGTGGAGGTCGCCGACACCGGTCGCGGCATCCCCGAGGAGTCCCTGCCGCGGATCTTCGAACCCTTCTACACGACCAAGGACGTGGGCAAGGGAACGGGTCTGGGACTCCACCTGAGTTACCGGATCGTCACCCAGCGCCACCAGGGCTCCCTCACGGCCCGTTCGCGGCCGGGGGAGACCCGGATGGTCGTCCGGCTGCCCTTCGCCGGGGCCACGGGCTCCTGCGCCGTCCCGGCCGAGCCTGCGGGCACCCCCAACTCCACCAGTTCCTCCACCAGTTGATAGAACGGAGTCGACAATGGCCACGTACGACATCGCCAAGCTGCACCCGGTGTTCGTCCGTCAGATGGACGCGCTCGCGGCACTGGACATCGAAGCAGTGATGAAGAACTACACGGACGACGCCGTCCTGCTGCGCTTCGAGGGCGCCTCGGTCGGCATCGAAGCCGTACGCGAGACGTTCACCGGCTACCTCACCGTCAAGCCCACCCTGGTGGAACTCCAGGAGTACATCGAGACCGACGACACCATCTTCTACCGGGCGATCATGAACCTGAACGGTGAACCGGAGCACGCGTTCGGGACACTTGTGGTCCGCGATGGCCGAATCTGGCGGCAGACTGCCGGGTTCGGCAGCTAGCCTGCGGAATCTGGGTAGCGTGTGCGGGGAGGGCGGGAGAAGATCGCCCTCCCCGTTATGCACGGCATACGCGGGACGCGCAGGTTGCATTTATGCACGCAATGGCAAAGGGGAGGTCATGGAGCGCGAAACCGGGCGGGTCGAGGCATTCAGTGACGGTGTATTCGCCATCATCATCACGATCCTCGTTCTGGAATTGAAGGTTCCGGAAGAAACGGGTTCGGACTTCTGGCACGGGGTGCGGGAACAGTGGCCGCATTACGCCGCCTACGTGGTGAGTTTCCTCATCATCGGCGTCATGTGGGTGAACCACCACACCATCTTCAGTCACCTCAAGCGGGTCGACCGACCGTTGTTGTTCCTGAATCTCCTGGTGCTGATGGTGGTGTCGGTGATCCCCTACACGACCACCGTCCTGGCCGAACACCTGGTGGAGGACGGCGGGTCGGCGCATGCGGCCGCCGTCCTGTACAGCGCCGTCACGGTGGCCTACGCCCTCGCCTTCATGGCCTTCTGGTGGTACGTGACCAGGGTCGGCCACCTCTTCCACGACCACGTGGACAGGGCGGGGGCGCGAGCCACACGGATGCGTTTCGGCCTCGGTGCGATCGCGTATCCGGTCACCGTACTCCTGGCCTTCATCTCCGCACCGCTCACACTTGCCGCGCACTTCCTGATCGCGATCTACTATGCGGCGAACCAGATCCCCATCCCGCTCGTGGTGGAAGAAGAACAGCTCGAAACTTCGAGCGACTTCAGGAAGTAGCTGCAAGGGCCTACGGCCGTTCTTCGCCGTCAAGTAGGGTAACGGATCTAGCTGGTCGCGGGGGAGGCCCAGATGGCTCGCATAGTGCTGTCGGAGGATTCAGAAAAAGAAATCTCCGAATTGATCGACGTATTGATCTCCCTGCTCTTCGAGTCCTTACCCCGGCGGGACCAGCGAAACTGGGCCCGCGTTTATCTGAACGGCCTCGTGAAGACCACCGGCAAGAAAACCATCCGCAACATCGCCGGCACGGGTGCCAGTTCCGTCGAGCAGAGCCTCCAGCAGTTCATCAGCAAGTCCCCCTGGGACTGGACCCCGGTACGCCGCTCCCTCGCCCAGCACATCGAACGCACCGCCCAGCGCCCGCTGGCCTGGGTGCTGCAGCCGATGGTCATCGAGAAGGCCGGTGACCGCTCGGTGGGGGTGGGCCGGCAGTTCGTCCCGCAGCTCGGACGCACCGCCAACTGCCAGCAGGCCAGCGGCATCTGGCTCGCATCCAGCGAGGCAAGCTTCCCCGTCGAGTGGACCCTCACCCTGCCGGGCCCCTGGACCAGCGAACTCCTGCGACGGCGGCGGGCCGGCATCCCGGACACGGCCCGCTCGCTCACCCCCGCGCAGGACGCCGTGAACGCCGTGCAGCGCATGGCGGCGACCTGGCAGCTCCAGCGCCGCCCGGTGGTGATGGAGGTCGCCAACAGCGAACTCCCGCAGTGCATCGAGTCCTTCGCCCAGCACGACATCCCCTTCGTCTTCAAGGTCGACGGCTCGCTGCCCGTCTCCTTCGGCGGCGCAGCACGGCACAAGCCCGGGCCGCACACCGCACCCGCCCGGGAACTCATCGACTCCCTGCGCTCCCAGCGCCGCGTCGTCGAGTGGACCCGGCACGGCCACGGCGAAGGGGCGGTGACCTTGCTGACCTCCGCCTCCATCCTCGCCACCCCCGGCGAGGACCGCCTGCTGCCCGCCCCGCCCACCCCGCTGCTGCTGGTCGGGGCCTGGACGGAAGCCGCCCTGCTGCCCACCGAGTTCTGGGTCACCAACATCGGCGACCGGCCGCTCGCTCAGCTCTTCCTGCTCGCCAAGCTCACCGACCGGGTCTCCCTCGACTTCGCGGACACCTGCGAGCCCGCCGGCATCCGCGACTTCGAAGGGCGCTCCTTCCGGGGCTGGCACCACCACGCCACCCTGGCGAGCGTGGCCCACGCGGCGCAACTGCTCGGTGTGCGCCGCGAACCCGAAGAGTCCACCGGGCCCGCGCGGACCGCAGCCGTGCGTGCGGCGGCCCGCCATCCCGCCACCCGGCCCCCCGCCCCGGCGGTCCTGCCGCCGCGGCCGCTCATCCCCGGGCAGGCCCCGCGCCGCGAGTACATCCGCTGATGCTCGACATCGCCGCGGACCTACGCGCGTGGTGCGCCGCGAGGCGGGAATTCGCCCTGGCCACCGTGGTCGCGGTCAGCGGGAGCGCACCGCGCGGCCCGGGCGCCTCCCTGGCGGTCGACGACCGGGGCACCGCCCTCGGCTCGGTCTCCGGCGGCTGCGTGGAATCCGCCGTGCACGAGCTGTGCCTTGAGGCGATCAGCTCGGGCGCGGGCGGGGTCCACCGCTTCGGCTACAGCGACGACGACGCCTTCGCCGTTGGCCTGACCTGCGGCGGCGTACTCGACGTCCTGGTCACCCCGGTCCGCGGCGGCGATCCGGTGCGCCCCGTCCTCGGCTGCGTGCTCGACGCCGCCGCGGACGGATCGCGGGCCGCGCTGGCCCGTGTGGTGTCCGGACCCCCCGGCCAGCTCGGCCGGGCGCTCGCCGTCCACGGCGACGGGTCGTACGAGGGCGGCCTGGCCGGCGGCCCGGCCCTGGACCGGACCGCCGCCGCACGGGTACGGGCCCTGCTGCTGGCGGGCCGGACCGGCACCGCCGAACTCGGCACGGCCGGCGGCCTGTGCGGCCGGCCGCTCACCCTCCTGGTGGAATCGACGGCCCGGCCGCCCCGGCTGCTCGTGTACGGGGCCATCGACTTCGCCGCCGCCCTGGCCCGGATCGGCTCCTTCCTCGGCTACCGGGTCACCGTGTGCGACGCCCGGCCGGTCTTCGCGACCCCGGCCCGCTTCCCGGACGCCGACGAGGTGGTCGTGGACTGGCCCCACCGGCACCTGGCGCAGGAGGCCCGGGCCGGCCGGCTGGACTCCCGTACCGCCGTCTGCGTCCTCACCCACGACGCGAAGTTCGACGTCCCGCTGCTCGCGCACGCCCTGCGGCTGCCACTGGGCTACGTGGGGGCCATGGGCTCGCGCCGCACCACCACCGACCGGGCCGCCCGGCTGCGCGAGGAGGGCGTACCGGAGACCGCGCTGGCCCGGCTGCGCTCGCCCATCGGCCTCGACCTCGGCGGCGCCACCCCCGAGGAGACCGCCCTGGCCATCGCCGCCGAGTTCACGGCGGTCCGCCACGGCCGCTCCCCGGTCCCGCTGACCGGCGGCCGGCTGCCCATCCACCGCCGGACCGCCGGGACCAAGGTCCCGTAGGAAAGGACCACGGGGCCCCATATGTCTCGGACGATCAGCCCGGGCGTGGTGAACACGAGGACGTGGGAGAATGAAGTACGTGCGTTTCCTCGGCTGCCCTGTCAGCCATCAAGAAGGATCCTTCGACCGACTGGGATGTCTAGCACGTGCGTTTCCTCAATGACCTGAAGCCGCCGTACGACCTGACGTACGACGATGTGTTCATGGTGCCGAGCCGCTCCGCGGTCGGTTCCCGGCAGGCCGTGGACCTCACCTCGCCCGACGGCACCGGCACCACCATTCCCCTCGTGGTCGCGAACATGACCGCCATCGCCGGCCGCCGCATGGCCGAGACCGTGGCCCGCCGCGGCGGCATCGTGGTGATCCCGCAGGACATCCCGATCGAGGTCGTCACCGACGTCATCTCCTGGGTGAAGACCCGCCACCTCGTGCTCGACACGCCGATCACGCTGGCGCCCACCCAGACCGTCGCCGACGCGCTGTCCCTACTGCCCAAGCGCGCCCACGGCGCCGGAGTCGTCGTCGACGGCGAGGGCCGCCCCGTCGGCGTCGTCACCGACCACGACCTGACCGGTGTGGACCGCTTCACCCAGCTCTCCGAGGTCATGTCGAAGGAGCTGCTGCTCATCGACGCCGACATCGACCCCCGCGAGGCCTTCACCAAGCTCGACGCCGGCCACCGCAAGCTGGCCCCGGCCGTCGACCGGGACGGACGCCTCGTCGGCATCCTCACCCGCAAGGCCGCCCTGCGCGCGACCCTGTACACCCCGGCCACCGACGCCCAGGGCAAGCTGCGCATCGCCGCTGCCGTCGGCATCAACGGCGACTTCGTGGAGAAGGCCAAGCAGCTGCTCGACGCGGGCGTGGACACGCTCGTCATCGACACGGCGCACGGCCACCAGGAGTCGATGATCAATGCGATCAAGGCCGTCCGCGCGCTGGACCCGCAGGTGCCGATCGTCGCGGGCAACATCGTGGCCGCCGACGGGGTCAAGGACCTCATCGACGCCGGTGCGGACATCATCAAGGTCGGTGTCGGCCCCGGCGCCATGTGCACCACCCGCATGATGACCGGCGTGGGCCGCCCGCAGTTCTCCGCGGTGCTGGAGTGCGCGGCCGAGGCGAAGAAGTACGGCAAGCACGTATGGGCCGACGGCGGCGTCCGCCACCCCCGCGACGTGGCGATGGCGCTGGCCGCCGGCGCCTCCAACGTCATGATCGGCTCCTGGTTCGCCGGGACGTACGAGTCCCCGGGCGACCTCCAGCAGTCTGCCGACGGGCGCTTCTACAAGGAGTCCTTCGGCATGGCCTCCGCCCGCGCGGTCCGCAACCGCACCTCGGAGGAGTCCGCCTACGACCGCGCCCGCAAGGCGCTGTTCGAGGAGGGCATCTCCACCTCGCGGATGTTCCTCGACCCGACCCGGCCGGGCGTCGAGGACCTGATCGACTCGATCATCGCGGGCGTCCGCTCCTCCTGCACCTATGCCGGTGCCGGCTCCCTCGCGGAGTTCGAGGAGAAGGCCGTCGTGGGCATCCAGTCCGCCGCCGGCTACGCCGAGGGCAAGCCGCTGCACGCCAGCTGGAGCTAGTTCCCGCTCGCGGATCCGGGATCCCGCGGCGCCGGCTCACCCCCGGCCCGCGAATCCACTGCGGACCGTCCACCCGTGGCCCCGGCCGTCCCCCGCGGACGACCGGGGCCACGGGTGCATCCGCTCAGGCCGCGCCGCGGGCCTCGCGCCACTGCCGTACGGCCTCCTCCACGTCGATGCGCCCGCGACCCAGCGGCGGCCCCGGCGGCGGCCGGAGCAGCGCCGCGGCGATCTTCTCGTCGACCGGCTCCAGCAGAGCCCGTACGGCCCGCTCCGACGGCGCCGCGGCCACCGCGGCCAGCGCGTCCTCGGCCTCCTTGCGCAGGGCCAGGGCCGGCGGGAGCATCGCGGTCATGTTCTCGGAGGCCATCTTCCTGCGGATCCACCACAGCTCGTCGTACGGCTGGTCCAGCTCCGACAGCGGCTTGCCGAAACCGGGCAGCTCGGCGAAGGCCCCCCGCTGCTCGGCCTCGCGGATCTGCCGGTCCGTCCAGGACTCGAAGCTGATCCCGGGGGGTTTGCGCTCCGTCACGTGACCACTTCCCTTGGCTCGTGGAAGGCCGGTTCTCCACCCGGTCAACGCACGGCGCACGCCCGCAGTGCCCGGATGCCTGCAGTGACCGCCCGCAGTGCCCGGACGCCCCGGTCAGGGACCGGGAAGCGGGGGCGGCGGGGGCGCGCTGTGCACGCCCGCCCGGAACTTGGGGATCCGCACGGTCACCTTCATACCGGCGCCGAGCCCCGTCTCGATCACCAGCCCGTAGTCGTCCCCGTACACCTGCCGGACCCGGTCGTCGACGTTCGGCAGCCCGATGCCGGAGGAGGACCCGCCGCGCTCCCCGGCCAGGATCCGGCGCAGCACGGCCGGATCCATCCCCACCCCGTTGTCCTCCACGGTGATCACCGCCTCCGCGCCGGCGTCCTGCGCCGAGATGATGATCCGGCACACGGCGGTGGAGTCCTCCAGCCCGTGCTTGACGGCGTTCTCCACCAGCGGCTGCAGGCACAGGAAGGGCAGCGCCACCGGAAGCACCTCCGGCGCCACCTGCAGGGTCACCTTCAGCCGCTCCCCGAACCGGGCCCCGGCCAGCGCCAGGTACTGCTCGATGGAGCGCAACTCCTCGGCCAGCGTGGTGAACTCGCCGTGCCTGCGGAACGAGTACCGGGTGAAGTCCGCGAACTCCAGCAGCAGGTCCCGGGCCCGCTCCGGGTCCGTCCGGACGAACGAGGCGATCGCCGCGAGGGAGTTGAAGATGAAGTGCGGGGAGATCTGCGCACGCAGCGCCTTGATCTCCGCCTCCATCAGCCGGGTCCGCGACCGGTCCAGCTCCGACAGCTCCAGCTGCACGGACACCCACCGCGCGACCTCGGTCGCCGCCCGCACGAGGACCGCCGACTCCCGCGACCCGTACGCCACCAGCGCACCCAGCACCCCGTCCTCCCCGGTGAGCGGGGCCACCACCGCCCACTTCAGCGGACACTCGGGCCGCTGGCAGTCCGTGCGCACGCTCGCGCTGCGCCCCGACTCCAGCATCATCGACACCCGCACCATGGCCCGCCGCTCGTGGTGGTCGGCGCCGGGGCCGTCCCACGCCAGCACCGACTCCCGGTCGGTGAGACACAGCGCGTCCGTGCCCAGCAGCGACCGCAGCCGCTTCGCCGCCTTGCGCGCGGCGTCCTCGGTCAGCCCGGCCCGCAGCGGGGGAGCGGCCAGCGAGGCGGTGTGCAGGGTGTGGAAGGTGGCCCGCTCCACCGGGGTGCCCAGGTCCAGCCCGGCCGCCCGCTCACCGCGCCGGGCGTGCCGGCGGCCCGCCGCCCACCCGGCGCCCAGCAGCAACGCCGCGCCGGCCACCGCCGCCAGGGCGAGCAGGGCCCCGCTCACCGGGCCCCCGCCCCGCGGTCCACGGCCACGTCCTCCGGCAGGTGCAGCCGGGCCAGCGTCGCCGCCGTCCCGGCCGGAATCCGCGACCGGGTGGCCAGCGACACCAGGACCATCGTGAGGAAGCCCAGCGGCACCGACCACGCGGCGGGCCAGGCCAGCAGGGTGTTCACCCAGCCCGCGGGCGCCAGCCCCGCCCGCGTCGCCAGGACGGCGCTCAGCGCCGCCCCGCCGCCGGCCACCAGCCCGGCCACCGCACCCGGCGGAGTCAGCCCCCGCCACCAGATGCCCAGCACCAGCAGCGGGCAGAACGACGAGGCCGACACGGCGAAGGCCAGCCCCACCGCGTCCGCGACCGGCACATCGCGGGCCGCCACGCTCCCGGCCAGCGGGACGAGGACCGCCACCAGCACCGCGAGCCGGAAGCTGCGCACCCCGCGGGCCCGCAGCACGTCCTGGTGGAGCACCCCCGCCACCGCCATGGTCAGCCCCGAGGCCGTCGACAGGAACGCGGCGAAGGCGCCCCCCGCCAGCAGGGCCCCCAGCAGCTCCCCGAGCAGCCCGCCGATCATCCGCTCGGGCAGCACCAGCACCGCCGCGTCCGCGTCCTCGGTGAGGGAGAGCTCGGGTGCGTAGATCCGGCCCAGCGCCCCGTACAGCGGGGGAAGCAGGTAGAAGACCCCGACCAGCCCGAGCACCACCAGGGTGGTGCGCCGCGCGGCCCGCCCGTTCGGGCTGGTGTAGAAGCGCACCGCGACGTGGGGCAGGCCCATGGTGCCGAGGAACGTGGCGAGGATCAGCCCGTACGTCGCGTACAGCCGGTGCTCCCGGTGGCTCCCCGACAGCGGCGAGGACCAGCTGGACACGGCGGCGCCCGCCTCGGCCCTGCTCTGCGGCACGGGCGTGCCCGGGTCGAACTCCATCCGGGTTCCGGCCCGTACGGAGTGCTGACCGGCGGCGAGGGTCAGCGGAGCGGCCTGGTGGGCCCGCCCGTCCACCTGCCCGGTGACCGTCAGTGCGAGCGGCTCCGCCACCGACAGGCGCACGTCCTCGGCGAGGGTGACGGCGGTGTGCTCGCGGAAGACCGCGGGGGCGTCGAAGGTGGCGCGCGGCGCGCCGTCCCCCGCCCAGGCGGCAAGCAGGAAGAAGGCCGGGACCAGCAGCGCGGCCAGCTTCAGCCAGTACTGGAAGGCCTGCACGAAGGTGATGCTGCGCATCCCGCCCGCGGCCACGGCCGCACTGACGACGGAGGCGACGACCACCCCGCCGACCCAGTGCGGGGCGCCCGTCAGGATCTCCAGGGTCAGGCCCGCGCCCTGCAACTGCGGCAGCAGGTACAGCCAGCCGACCCCGACCACGAACAGGACCGCCATCCGCCGCACGGCCTGCGACTCCAGGCGGCCCTCGGCGAAGTCGGGCAGCGTGTACGCCCCCGAGCGGCGCAGCGGAGCCGCCACGAGGACGAGGAGCACCAGGTAGCCCGCGGTGTAGCCCACCGGGTACCAGAGCATCTCGGGCCCTTGCAGCAGCACCAGCCCCGCGACGCCGAGGAAGGAGGCCGCCGAGAGGTACTCCCCGCTGATGGCCGCCGCGTTCAGCCGCGGGCCGACGGTCCGCGAGGCGACGTAGAAGTCGGAGGTGGTCCGGGATATCCGCAGTCCGAGCGCCCCGACCAGGACCGTGACCAGCACGACCACGGTGACCGCGGTCAGCGCGTACGTCTGGTTCACCGATCGGTCCTTCAGCAGGTGCGGGGCGGGGTGACCGGAGTCTATGCACGCCCCGCACCGGGCGACAGGGGCGATCCGGCCGGGCGCCGCGGGCGGGCGGGCACGGGCCGGCTCAGAGCGCCGGGTCGCGGTGCTCCGCGCAGTCGCGCAGGGCGATCTCCAGCTCCACGTAGGACTCCTCCGCGCGGCGGAAGGCCAGCGTCAGCGCGGCCTCGGCCCGGGGCGGCACCTGCCGGCGGGTCCCCTCGCCGGCCTCGTACAGCACGTCGGCCCAGCGGGCGGCAGCGCTGCGCAGCGCTGCCACCAGCGCTTCCGCCTCGGCGGGGCCGGCCGGCCGGGTGCGGGGCAGTCCGGTCAGGGTGTCGAGCAGCGCCTGGATCTCGGACATCACGCTCCTCCCGCGCCGGAAGATCCACGATAGGCGGGGGCGTGTGGGCGGCGGGCCGCCCGGCCCGCCCGTGCGGCCGAAAGGCCCGGCGGATCGCCGTACGCCCTTCCCGGAGCGACGAACGGCCGGGCCGGCACGCCGGACGGTCGGCCGCGGCCCGGACGGCGCCCCTCAGCCGGTGGCCTGACGCATCAGCAGGTCCCGCAGCTCGCGTGCGTGCCGGCGGCTGACCTGGAGTTCGGCGGAGCCCACGCGGACGGTGGTGGTGCCGGCGTCGAGCCGGAGCTCGTCGATGCGGCCCAGGGCGACGAGGTGGCGCCGGTGGATCCGGACGAACCCGCGGGCCGCCCAGCGCTCCTCCAGCGTGGACAGCGGTATCCGCACCAGGTGGCTGCCCTCGTCGGTGTGGAGCCGGGCGTAGTCCCCCTGCGCCTCGACGTAGGCGATGTCGGCGATCGCCACGAACCGGGTCACGCCGCCCAGTTCGACGGCGATCTGGTCCGGGGCGCGGTCGGCGGCGCCGCCCTCGGCGGCGGGCCGGCGGGCCGCCGGCACGGCGGCCCCGGCCTCCCCGGCGGCGGGCGCACCCTCCGCGGGGCGGTCCAGCAGGGCGCAGGCCCGCCGTACCGCCTCGGCCAGCCGCTCCGGGCGTACGGGTTTGAGGACGTAGTCCACGGCCTTGAGGTCGAAGGCCTGCACCGCGAAGCCCTCATGGGCGGTGACGAACACGATCAGCGGCGGCCGTGCGAAGCCGGCCAGCAGCCGGGCGATGTCCAGGCCGGTCAGCCCGGCCATGTGGATGTCGAGGAAGACCACGTCGATGCCGTCGGCGCCGTCCGGGCCGGTCTCCAGCGCCCGGGTGATGCGGCGCAGGGCGCCGGTCGCGTCCGAGGCGCCCTCGGCGCTGTGCACCCGTGGGTCGGAGCGCAGCAGGTAGAGAAGCTCCTCAAGGAGCGGCTCCTCGTCGTCGACGGCCAGCACGCGCAGCATGCAGCCGAGTCTAGTGCGGCGACCGGAAGGGTGTGCCGGGCGCCGCCGCCCGGGAACGTGCCGCCCGGGCCCGGGCGGCACGGTGCGCGGCCCCCGTGGGGGGATGACGGGGGCCGCGCGGTCCGGGATGCGTGGGGGGAGGGGGTGGCCACGGGTGGGGGCCGGGGGCGGCTACGGGGCGGTGATCAGCTTGCCGTCGGGGGAGACCGCGTACCAGGTGCCGCCGACGCCCTGGCCGTTGACGTCGCCCGGCTTCTTGTCGCCCGTGAAGGTGTACACCGGCCAGCAGTCCACGGTCTGCTGCCTGTCTCCGTCGGGCCGGTCCAGCACCAGGTAGTTCCGCTCGGTGATCCCCCGGGCGTCGGCCTTGTCCACGGGCGGCACGGCCGGCCACTTCGCCAGGCAGTCGCCGGTGCACTTGGACACCATCGGCCACGCGGTGTCCGGCTTGAACCGGTACACCGTCATGCCCTTGCCGTCGACGATGTGCTCGCCCAGCTTCGGGTCCTTCGCCACGGACAGCGCCGCGCCCCCGCCCGCCTGGGCGGCCCCGCCGGGAGCGGCCCCGCCGGGGGCCGCGGGGGCCGCGGGAGCCGCGGGGGCGTCCGCGGCGGCCTTGGCCGCCTTCTTGCCGTCGGGCGCGAAGGCGAACCAGGTGCCGCCGACACCCTGGCCGTTGGTCTCGCCCGCCTTGGTGTCCTTGCTGAACCGGTACACCGGCCAGCCGGCCACGGTGAGCTGCCGGGAGCCGTCGCCGCGCACGACCTCGCCCAGCAGCGCCGGGTCCGTGCCCTCGGCGGCCGTCGCGTCGCCCGCGGGCACCACCGGCCAGGTCTTCGCGCAGTCCCCCTCGCAGGCCGACTTCGGAGGCTGGGCGGTGTCCTTGTCGAAGCGGTACAGCGTGAGCCCGGCGCTGTCGGTCAGGATCGGTCCGAGCTTCCCGTCGGCGGCGACGGCGAGCGGGCCGGCGGGCGCCGCAGCCGCTGCCGCGGCCGTGTCGGAGGGCGCGTCGTAGCCCTGGGAGGAGGCGGCCCCGGCCGGCTGGGCCGTGCCGGCCGCCTTGTCCTGCGCCGGGCCGCAGGCGGTCGCCGCCAGGGCGACCGCCATCGCGACCGCGGCAAGGGTGGTTCCGCGCTTCATGCCCATCTGATCTCTCCCACGGGTGGTGTCTTCCTCGCCGTCGCCGGGCGGCGGCATCTGTGCCCAGGACACGCCCCGGTGGGCGGAATGCGTTCAGGGAGATCCGGAGAATCCGGTGTGGGCTCTTTCACTCACCCCGTGCCGAACCCGGCCCGCCGCAGGGCCGTGGCCACAGCGAGGCCGAGCACCTGGTGTCCGGCGTCGTTCGGATGCAGGCCGTCCGCCAGGTGTTCGGGACCCAGCAGATCGCGGCCCGGGAGCACGGCGAGGCGCTCGTCCCCGGCGGCGATGCGGTCCCGGGCGGCACGCTCCATCGCGTCGCGCAGGGCCCCGAGGGTGGCGCCGAGCCGGTTGGGGGTGCGCTCGGCGTCGGGCCGCAGGACGGGGGAGAGGAGCAGCAGCGGGGTCCTCGGGTGTCCCTGCCGGACGAGTTCGAGGAAGGCGCGGGTGGTTTCGTACAGCAGTGGTGCCGAATAGGGCACCCGGGACCAGCAGTTGGTGCCGAAGGCCAGGGTCAGGGCATCGGCGGGCAGGCCCGCGAGCTGTTCGGCGGTGGCCAGTTCCCCGCGGGCGGCGCCCGCATAGCCGAGGTTCACGGTGTCCCAGCCCAGCGCGCGCCCGGTGACCGCGGGCCAGCCGTGTGCCGGACGGGTGGACCACCAGCCCTCGGTGATGGAATCGCCGTGCACCACCCAGCGCGGGGCGGGCGGGGCGGGGGAGAGGGTCCCGCCGATCCCGCGCAGGCCGAGGACGACCGGGGACTGGGTCTCCGGCGGGTAGACGGTGAAGGGGCCGCGGCCGCCGCCCAGTGCGATGCGTACGACGGACTCCGCGGCCGGTTCGGTGAACACCTCCTCGACCATCCCGTGCCGGTCCCACAGGGCGAATCCGTGCGCCAGGTCGCGCAGGGCGTCGGTGGGGCCGGGCACGGCCCCGCGGTAGCGGATCTCCACCGCCTCCGCCGCATCGGTGGTGAACTCCAGCCGCACCCCGATGGGCAGGGTGGCGCGCTCGCCGGTGTCCCAGGGCAGCCGCATGGTGTCGGCCGGGTCGGCCCGGACGGGACGTCCCTCGTCCAGCCATGCCACACCCCGCAGGAACGGTCCCGGGTCCAGCCAGGGCTCGTCAGGGCTCGGTCGTCTCACTCTTCGCCTCCGCTCGTCGGCTGCGCCCGACGGTGCGGCGCCCCCTCGTGGACCTCGTACCCCGTGGGGGCCCGTTCCACCTGCTCGTACGGCACGTTCCGACAGATCTGACGAGGTGTCAACAACGGTGCTCCGGGTCGCTCACGCAGTGATCGATCATCCGCGCGCAACAAAGGACCATCTGGGACAGATCCGCGCAACGATCGTGCGGCAATGTGCAAGGATGGTGCATTACGGGCGGTATCACTCAGCTCGTAGGCTCACTCGCTGTACGTGGAGTGGCGCGGATCGCCTGCTCGGCGGTCCCCCGTGTCCAGGCAGGCTCCCGCCTGCCTGCTCCTGCTCCGGACCGCTGCGGTCGACGCCTGACAGTCCCCATCCGCAGTGAAGAAGGAGTCCCCTCGTGCTCGACCACGGCCAGGCGCCACCCGTCACCGGCGAGCCCCGCCGGCCCGCCCACCCGCTGCTCCGCCGCAAGCCGGTCGAGCAGATGGTGGCCGAGGGCGGCCAGGGCGAGGGCGGCTCGCTGCGCCGCTCGCTCACCATGTGGCAGCTGACCATGATCAGCATCGGCGCGACCCTGGGCACCGGCATCTTCGTCGTCCTCGGCACGGCCGCCCCCAAGGCCGGCCCCGCCGTGACGATCTCCTTCGTCATCGCGGGCCTGACCGCCCTCTTCTCCGCCCTGTCCTACGCGGAGCTGGCCGGGTCCGTCCCCGTCTCCGGGTCCTCGTACTCGTACGCGTACGCCACCATGGGCGAGCTCATCGCCTGGATCTGCGGCTGGTGCCTGGTCCTGGAGTACGGCGTCTCCGTCGCGGCGGTCGCCGTCGGCTGGGGCGAGTACCTCAACGAACTCCTCGACGGCACCCTCGGCATCACCATCCCCGACGCGGTCTCGCACCCGGCCGGCGACGGCGGCTTCATCAACCTGCCCGCCCTGGTTGTCGTGCTGCTCGCCATGGTCTTCCTGATGCGCGGCGCCAAGGAGAGCGCCCGGATCAACTCGGCCATGGTCGCCGTGAAGATCGTCACCCTGCTGCTCTTCATCGGCATCGGCTTCATGGGCATCAAGGCCGGCAACTACGCCCCCCTCGCCCCCCTCGGCATCACCGGCATCAGCGCCGGCGCGGCCACCCTCTTCTTCTCCTACATCGGCTTCGACGCCGCCTCCACCGCCGGTGAGGAAGCCCAGAACCCCAAGCGCGACCTGCCGCGCGCGATCATGCTCTCGCTGCTGATCGTCACCGTGCTCTACGTCCTCGTCGCCTTCGTCGCCGTCGGTGCGATGCCCTGGCAGGACTTCGAGGGCACCGAGGCCGCGCTCGCCCAGATCATGACCGACGTCTCCGGCCACTCCTTCTGGGGCGTCGTCCTCGCCGCCGGCGCCGTCGTCGCCATCGCCTCGGTGGTCTTCGCCGTCCTCTACGGCCAGACCCGCATCCTGTTCGCCATGTCCCGCGACGGCCTCGTCCCCAAGGTCTTCGCCAAGGTCCACCCGAAGACCGGCGCCCCCCGCGCCAACGTGGTGCTCGTCTCCCTCTTCTGCGGAGTCCTCGCGGCCTTCATCCCGCTGGGCAAGCTCGCCGACGCCACCAGCATCGGCACCCTCTTCGCCTTCGGCCTCGTCAACGTCGCCGTCGTCATCCTGCGCCGCACCCGCCCGGACATGCCGCGCACCTTCAAGGTCGCCCTCTTCCCGGTCACGCCCATCCTGGGCCTGCTCGCCTGCGGCTACATGATGTTCAGCCTGGACACCGCCACCTGGATCGTCTTCGGTGGCTGGATGGCCGCAGGCCTCGTGGTCTACTTCCTGTACGGCATCCGCCGCTCCCGACTGGCCACGGCAGAGAAGTGATCCACCCGCAGTGCGACTGAACGATCTCGACGAACGCATCGTGCACGCCCTCGCCGAGGACGCCCGCCGTTCCTACGCGGACATCGGCTCCGAGGTCGGACTCTCCGCCCCCGCCGTCAAACGCCGCGTGGACCGGCTGCGGGCCGAAGGCGCCATCACCGGCTTCACGGTCCGTGTGGACCCCGCCGCGATGGGCTGGGAGACCGAGGGCTTCATCGAGATCTACTGCCGCCACAACACCTCGCCGGACGACATCCGGCGAGGCCTGGAGCGGTACCCCGAGGTGGTGTCCGCGTCGACCGTCACCGGCGACGCGGACGCCCTCGTCCAGATCTTCGCCTCCGACATGCGCCACTTCGAGCGCGTCCTGGAACGGATCGCGGGGGAGCCCTTCGTGGAGCGCACCAAGTCGGTGCTGGTCCTCTCCCCGCTGCTGCGCCGCTTCACCTCGGGCGCCCCGGCGTAGACCGCCCGCCTGCCGGACCCCCGCGCGGCTCCACGCGAGCGGCGAGACGGGCGAGGGCGATACCGGGGACGCGATACGGGGCAGTGCAGGGCAGCACCCGAGCGGTGCGGCGGGCCGGGCCGAGAGCGGCCGCGGGCTGCCGGGCGAGCTCAGCGGCGGGCGGAGGCCATGGCCCGGGCCGGTTCGGCCGGGGCCGGAAGCGAGCGGCGCTCCTCCTCCGTCAGGCCGCCCCAGACTCCGAAGCTCTCCTGGGTCCGCAACGCGTGCTCCAGGCACTCCCTGCGCACCGGGCACCCCGCACAGACCCGCTTCGCGGCGGCGTCACGTTCCTCGCGGTCCTCGCCCCGCTCGCCGGCCGGATGGAAGAACCGGCCCGTTCCCAGTTGCCTGCAGGCCGCTCGCGTCTGCCACTGCCAGGAGGCGTGCGTGGCTCCGGGCAGGCGTGAGACGTCGGTCATGGCAGTTCCCTCCCGTGGGGTCGTCCGTCGTACAAAGGCAGGCCCGTCCTACTCGCCCTGCGCCCTTGTCTTCGTCCTGCCCTGGCGCGTGTGACCGCCCCCCGGGTCTTGAAACCCGGCGCGGGGGAGGCGTCTTGCGGACCGGACCGGACCGGACCGGCCCGGTCCGATCCGCGAGAACCGTCTACGGGGCCGGCGGCCGCACCCCGAAGAAGGACGGGCGGCGGCGCAGTCGGAAGCCCATCGACTCGTACAGCCGGACGGCGCCCGCGTTCTCCGCGGCCGCGTGCAGGAACGGCTGGTCGCCGCGCTCCCGGATCGCCGCGACCACGGCCCGCGTCAGCAGGGCGCCCAGTCCCCGGCCGCGATGGCCCGGGTGCGTGCACACGGCGCTGATCTCCGACCAGCCCGCCGGCCGCATCCGCTCACCGGCCATCGCGACGAGCCGCCCCTCGTGCCGGATCCCGAGGTAGGTGCCGAGTTCGACGGTCCGCTCGCGGAAGGGGCCCGGCTTCGCCAGCGCGACGAGCTCCAGCATCTCCGGTACGTCGGCGGGCCCCAGCGGCACCGCCTGCGCCGAGGCCCGCCCCCGTACGTCCCGACCGTCGAGCTGGACGCCCGGCAGGGACACCACGGTCTCCCATCCCTCGGGCGGCCCCGACAGCCCCGTCACCAACAGCAGCCCGCCGGGCTCGGCCAGCGCGGCCAGGTCCGCCCAGGCCCGCGGATCCGCGGGGTCGTGCAGGGCCGCCAGCGGGGAGACGTCCCCGGGGTAGCGGACGGCCAGGCCCGCGGGCCCGGTCACGGCGAAGCCGCGGTGCGGGCCGGTCAGTGCGGCCCAGGCGGGATGGTCGAGCACCCCGGTGCCGGGGCCGCCGTTCTCGGACGTCATGACTGCTCCACTCCTCTCCTGTCCGGCCGCCTCCCGCCTACGGCGCAGTGGCGGATCCGGGCGCACAAAGCCTTCACCGCCGTCTTGACGGCCCCGGGCGCCGCCACGAGACTGCGGGGGGACGGACACGAGGCACAGCGCCCGCCGCGGGAAGGGTAACCACCGCGGGGGCCGCCGAGCACGGACGGGGGACGGGGCCGGTGGCGACAGCCTGGACGGCGGGCACGGGGGCGCAGACCCTCCGCCGCTGGTGGCTGACCCGGCGCCTGCACATCGACCTCCTGCGCGTGTGCAGCGCCTTCGGCGCGCGCGGCTGACGTCTGCCCGTCCCCACGGCACGGCCGAGCAGGCCGCCTCCCCACGGGACCGCAGGCGCGTTCCCGTGCCCCCGCACCCCGCCTGCCCGTGAGCCGCACCCCGGCGCCCCCGCATCGGGGAGCCGTCGCCCGCCACGGCCCGCATCGCCGAGCAGCAGCCGCCGTACGACGTGCCCTGCCCTGACCTGCCCCGCTATGCCCTGCCCGCCCGCCCCGTCGTGCCCGCCTGCCCCGCTCAGCCCGCCCGCCCGCACCGCCATCCGCAGCCCGCGAGGAGAGCCATGTCCCAGACCACGCAGACCCCGCAGCCCACCCTGACCGGCCGGCCCGGCCGTACCGCCCAGGCCACCCGGTCCCTGTGCGCCGCCCGGCCCGGCACCGCCGCCGCCACGGCCCCGGCCCTGCGCGGCCGCCTCGGCACCGGCTTCTCCCCGGTGCCCCACCGCTACCACCTCTACCTCTCCGCCGGCTGTCCGCGCTCCTTCCGCGTCCTCACCAGCCGCGCCCTGCTCGACCTCAAGGGCAGCGTCGCCACCACCGTCCTCGGTCCCGACGCCGGCGCCCCCGAGGACACGGCCGCGTACGCCGCCCTGCGCCGCGCCTACGAGGCTGCCGGACACCACTTCGACGGTCCGCTGACCGTCCCCGCACTCTGCGACACCTGGAGCGGCCGGGTCGTGTCCAACCACACGCCCGACATCCTGGAGGACCTGCGGCTGCTCGCCGCCCATCCGGCGTTCCGGGCGGCCTCGTAGACTTCCCCGGGGCAGGGGCCAGGGGCTCCCGAGCGGCCTGCGCAACGAATCGCCGCTCCGGACCCCGAACACGCAACGGATCGATGCGCGGAGCACAACGCTCACGGCTTGTCTCCGTCGAACGCGCAAACGTACCGTTTGAGGACACCCCCGCCCCTCCTGCCACAGAGGTACGTCCATGCCGCCGCTGCGCACTGCCCTCCTCCAGAGCTCCGGAAGGCTCGGCGACACCGCCGAGAACCTCAAGGCGCTCGACGAGGCCGCGGCGCGCGCCGCGCAGAGCGGTGCCGGGCTCCTCGTGACCTCGGAGATGTTCCTCACCGGCTACGCCCTGGAGGTCGAGGAGATCGCGGCGCTCGCCGAACCCGCCGACGGCATGTCGGCCCGGGCCGTCGGCGAGATCGCCCGCCGCCACGGCGTCGCCGTCCTGTACGGCTACCCCGAGCGCGCGGACGGCGCCGTCTTCAACGCGGCGCAGCTCATCGGCCCCGACGGCGCCCCGCTGGCGAACTACCGCAAGACCCACCTCTTCGGCGGCTTCGAGCAGGAGGCCTTCGCCTCCGGCGACACCCCCGTCGTCCAGGCGGACCTGAACGGCCTCCGGGTCGGCATCATGATCTGCTACGACGTGGAGTTCCCCGAGAACGTCCGGGCGCACGCGCTCGCCGGCACCGACCTCCTCCTGGTGCCGACCGCGCAGATGCACCCCTTCCAGTTCGTCGCCGAACAGCTCGTCCCCGTACGGGCCTTCGAGAACCAGATGTACATCGCGTACGTCAACCGCACCGGCCCGGAAGGCGCGTTCGAGTTCGTCGGGCTCAGCTGCCTGGCGAGTCCCGACGGGACCACCCGCACCCGGGCCGGCCGCGGCGAGGAGCTGGTGTTCGGCGAGGCCGACCCCGAGCTGCTGGCAGCGTCCCGCGAGACCAATCCGTACCTGCGCGACCGCCGCCCCGGGCTCTACGCCTCCCTCGTCTGAGACCCCTCTTCCCCCCCGCCCCGCCTGCTCTGCCGCAAGGAGACGTACCGCCATGACGTCCACGGTGCCCACCACCGCCGTCCCGCACAGCGACGGACAGCCGCCGATCACCATGTTCGGCCCGGACTTCCCGTACGCCTACGACGACTTCCTTGCCCACCCGGCGGGCCTGGGCCAGATACCGGCGACCGAGCACGGCACGGAGGTCGCCGTGATCGGCGGCGGCCTGTCCGGCATCATCTCCGCGTACGAGCTGATGAAGATGGGCCTCAAGCCCGTCGTCTACGAGGCCGACCAGATCGGCGGGCGGCTGCGCACCGTCGGCTTCGAGGGCGCCGGTACCGAGGAGCTGACCGCGGAGATGGGCGCGATGCGCTTCCCGCCGTCCTCCACGGCCCTCCAGCACTACATCGACCTCGTCGGCCTGGCCACCGAGCCCTTCCCGAACCCGCTCGCGGAGGCCACCCCCTCCACGGTCGTGGACCTCAAGGGCGAGACGCACTACGCCGAGACCATCGCCGACCTCCCGCAGGTCTACCGCGACGTCGCCGCCGCGTGGAACGCGTGCCTCGACGAGGGCGCCGACTTCTCCGACATGAACACGGCGATGCGCGAGCGGGACGTCCCGCGCATCCGCGAGATCTGGGCGAAGCTCGTCGAGAAGCTCGACGACGAGACCTTCTACGGGTTCCTCTGCAAGTCCGAGGCCTTCCAGTCCTTCCGCAAGCGCGAGATCTTCGGGCAGGTCGGTTTCGGCACCGGCGGCTGGGACACCGACTTCCCGAACTCGATCCTGGAAATCCTGCGCGTCGTCTACACCGAGGCCGACGACCACCACCGCGGCATCGTGGGCGGCTCGCAGCAGCTCCCGCTGCGGCTGTGGGAGCGCGAGCCCGAGAAGATCCTGCACTGGGCGCAGGGCACCTCGCTGTCCTCGCTGCACGCAGGCGCGCCGCGGCCGGCCGTGACCCGGCTGCACCGCACCGCGGGCAACCGCATCACGGTCACCGACTCCACGGGCGACATCCGCACCTACCGCGCGGCGATCTTCACCGCCCAGTCCTGGATGCTCCTGTCCAAGATCGAGTGC
Organism: Streptomyces sp. cmx-4-9; assembly: GCF_046548835.1. NCBI lineage: Bacteria > Bacillati > Actinomycetota > Actinomycetes > Kitasatosporales > Streptomycetaceae > Streptomyces > Streptomyces sp. cmx-4-9. Next base: position 389,437 of record NZ_JAEBEE010000009.1, read on the forward strand.
GACGACACGCTGTTCCCGATCGACCACTGGACGGCGATCGAGCGCACCCACTACATGGAGTCCAGCAAGCTCTTCGTGCCCGTCGACCGGCCGTTCTGGCTCGACAAGGACGAGGAGACCGGCCGGGACGTCATGTCGATGACCCTGACCGACCGGATGACCCGCGGCACCTACCTGCTGGACAACGGCCCGGACAAGCCCGCCGTCATCTGCCTCTCGTACACCTGGTGCGACGACAGCCTCAAGTGGCTGCCGCTGTCCGCGAACGAGCGGATGGAGGTCATGCTGAAGTCGCTGGGCGAGATCTACCCGAAGGTCGACATCCGCCGCCACGTCATCGGCAACCCGGTGACCGTGTCCTGGGAGAACGAGCCCTACTTCATGGGCGCCTTCAAGGCCAACCTCCCCGGCCACTACCGCTACCAGCGCCGCCTGTTCACGCACTTCATGCAGGACCGCCTCCCCGAGGACAAGCGCGGCATCTTCCTCGCGGGCGACGACATCTCCTGGACCGCGGGCTGGGCCGAGGGCGCCGTGCAGACCGCCCTGAACGCGGTGTGGGGCGTCATGCACCACCTGGGCGGTTCGACCGACTCCACCAACCCGGGCCCGGGCGACCTCTACGAGGACATCGCCCCGGTTGAGCTGCCGGAGGACTGACCTCCCGGCATCCCCCCGACACGGGCCGCCCCCGCGCACACCGCGCGGCGGCGGCCCGTTCCCATGCCCGCCGGAGACCAGCCGGCAGCGGCCCGGTCCGGCTACCCCGCCCGCCAGGCGACGGCCGTCTGCCGGACGGGTTCCGCCGGGGGCCCCGGGGGCCCGAGGTGCCCCCGGGTGCCGTATCCGCCGGGCAGGACCGTCGGCGTCAGCAGGCAGCGGCCGACGAGGCCGACGCTCGCGTCCAGGGACTCGCGGAACTCCTCGGCCAGTTCGGGGGTGCGGCGCAGCGTCCACAGCAGCCGCGCCGACGCCCAGGCGCCCGCGCGGGCGCGGTCCAGGCTCCACGAGCCGAGCAGGTGCGTCAGCGGGTCGGCGATCTCCAGAAGGTCGGGGCCCGGCATCAGCTCCTCGCGGATGTGCTCCTCCAGCGCGACCAGGGTGTCGCCGACCCGGTCGAAATCCGCCTCCAGGGAAGCCGGTTCGCAGTCCAGCGCCCGGCAGGTGGAGACCACCGCCAGCGCGAGGTCATGGCCGATGTGCGCGTTGATCCCGGCCAGGGCGTACTGCAGCGGCCGGACGCCGGGGTGGCGCCGGTACTGGAGCAGCGGGCGCCAGCAGGCCGGGGCCCGGTCGGCCTCCACGGCCGCCAGGTACCGCTCCGCGAAGCGCACGCTGAGGGTCCGGGCGGTCCGTGGCGCGGGGAAGTCCCCCCGCTCGATCCGGCGGTGCAGGGTCCGGGTCACCGTCAGGTACACCCGGTTGAAGACGGCGACGCCGTCCTGCGGCGGCAGCCGCTCGTCCAGGGCGCGCATCCGCGCCAGCACCGCTTCCATGGGAGGCAGCGTCGCAGGCGCCGCCGGGGATCCGGGGAACTTGGCCGTGGGCTTCCCCGGTTCGGGCGAAACCGCGTCAACCGCGCTTGTCCTGCGGCCCCTCGTCGTCGTAGGCCGAGGTGCCCGCGTCCAGCAGCGGTTGCTGCTTGAGGTGCGCGGGGGCGAGGCGGCGCAGCGCGTGGTAGCCCGCGATCACCACGATCGTGCCCAGGGCGATGCCGCCGAGCTCGAAACTGTCGGTGATGCGCAGCGTGACCCCGCCGATGCCGATGATGATGCCCGCCGCAGCCGGTACCAGGTTCAGCGGATTGCGCAGGTCCACGCCGCCGTTGATCCAGATCTGGGCGCCGAGCAGGCCGATCATGCCGTACAGGATGACGGTGATCCCGCCGAGCACCCCGCCGGGGATGGCGGCCACGACCGCCCCGAACTTGGGGCACAGGCCGAAGAGCAGGGCGAAGGCGGCCGCGGCCCAGTAGGCCGCGGTGGAGTAGACGCGGGTGGCGGCCATGACGCCGATGTTCTCGGAGTACGTGGTGTTGGGCGGTCCGCCGACCGCGGTGGAGAGCATCGACGCGGCGCCGTCGGCGGCGATCGCGGTGCCCAGCTTGTCGTCGAGGGGGTCGCCGGTCATCTCGCCGACGGCCTTGATGTGCCCGGCGTTCTCCGCGATCAGCGCGATGACCACCGGCAGCGCGATCAGGATCGCCGACCACTCGAAGGCCGGGGCGTGGAAGGAGGGCAGCCCGACCCAGTCGGCCCGGGCCACTCCGGACAGGTCCAGTCTCCAGTGGTCCACGGCCTCGGGCCCGCCCGCCGGCGAGTGGATCCTGCCGAGGGTGAGGTCGAGGATCCAGGAGAGCCCGTACCCGAACAGCAGGCCGAGGAAGATCGCGATCCGTGACCAGAACCCTCGCAGGCAGACCACGGCGAACCCGGTGAAGGCCATGGTCGCCAGGGCCGTCCACTGGTCCTGCGGCCAGTACGTCGAAGCGGTCACCGGGGCGAGGTTGAACCCGATGAGCATCACCACGGCGCCGGTCACCACGGGCGGCATCGCCGCGTGGATGATCCGCGCCCCGAAGCGCCGGACGGCCAGGCCGGCCAGGAACAGCGCCGCCCCGACGACGAAGACGGCGCCGGTCACCACGGCGCTGTCGCCGCCGGAGGCCCGGATCGCCGCGGCCACGCCCACGAAGGAGAGGGAGCAGCCCAGGTAGGAGGGGACCCGCCCGCGGGTCGCGAGGAGGAAGATCACGGTCGCGACACCGGACATCATGATGGCCAGGTTCGGGTCCAGCCCCATCAGGACCGGGGCGACGAAGCTCGCGCCGAACATGGCCACCACGTGCTGGGCTCCCAGCCCCGCGGTCCGCGGCCACGACAGCCGCTCCTCCGGCCGGACCACCGCGCCGGGAGCGGGGGTCCGCCCGTCTCCGTGCACGGTCCAGCGCACGCCGAGGCCCATGTTCCACTCCGTTTCTCCGGCTGATCACCCATCGCAGCCGCTGCACGGGTGGTGCCGCCGCGGCCAGCGATATATTACGGCCGGATTTCGGCAGGTTCGTCCCGGTTGGCCGGACCGGCCTCCCCCGAAGACTGCCCCACCGCAGGCCTCGGCCGCAGCACCGCCGCCCCCACCACCAGGGCGAAGGCCAGCAGGGTGACCAGGCCGAAGGAGACCACCAGCGAGCTCGCGTCGGCCACCGCCCCGATCGCCGACGGGGCGATCAGACCCGAGGTGTACGTGATCGTCGCGACCCCGGCGATGGCCTGCGCCGGGGCCGGACCGCTGCGCGCCGCCGCCGCGAAGGCCAGCGGGACCACCACCGCGATCCCCAGCCCGATCAGCCCGAAGCCCGCCAGGGCTGCCGCGGGCTCCCGGACCGCGACCACGAGCAGCCCGCCCGCCGTCGCCAGCACGCCGCCCACCCGGACCGTGCGCACCGCCCCGAACCGGTCCACCACCCAGTCCCCGACGAGCCGGGCGACCGCCATGGTGAGCGCGAACGCCGTGGTCGAGGCGGCCGCCAGACCGGCGTCGGTGTGCAGCACGTCCCGGAGGTAGACCCCGGACCAGTCCAGGCTCGCGCCCTCCGCGAACACCGCCGCGAAGCCTATGGCGCCGATCAGCAGGGCCGACTTCGGCGGCAGCGCGAAATGCGGCGGCGCCTGCGCGTCCTCGGCGCTCTTCAGGTCCAGCACCCCCTGTACGGCGGCCAGTCCGGCCGCGGTCAGGACCAGCGCGGCGACGAGGTGGTGCAGCCGGGCGTCCGCCCCGCCGTGCGCGGCGACCGTGCCGGCGGCGGAACCGAGCAGGGCGCCCACGCTCCACATGCCGTGCAGCGAGGACATGACGGAGCGGCCGAGCCGGTTCTCGGTCTCCACGCCCAGCGCGTTCATCGCCACGTCCGACATGCCCGCGGCGGCCCCGTACAGGAAGAGCGCACCGCACAGGACGGGGAGGTTCGGGGCGAGGCTCGGCAGGACCAGGGCCAGGGTCCACATCGCCAGCAGGCCCCGCAGGGCCGTGCGGGCGCCGAAACGGTGGTTGACCCGTCCGGCCAGGGGCATCGACAGCGCGGCCCCGAGGGCGGGGAACGCGAGGGCGAGCCCCAGGGTGCCGGGGGTCAGGTGCGCGTGCTCCTGGATCCAGGGGATGCGGGTGGCGAAGGAGCCGGTGACGGCGCCGTGGGCGCAGAAGACGGCGGCGATCGCGAAACGGGCGCGGCGCAGCCGCGCCGGGCTGAAGTCGGTGTCCCCGGTCATGGCCCATAAATTATCAGGAACCCTGCCTGATGGTTAGGGGCCCGGCCTCCCTAAGATGGCGCCGTGACTCCTGCCAAGGCCCTCACCCCCGCCGCTCCGGCCCCCGCCTCACCGAGCACGGCCCGGGCGATCAACGACCGCCTCGCCCTGCGCCTCCTCCAGGAGTCCGGCCCGCTGACCGCCGCCGAGCTCAAGACGCGGACCGGACTCTCCCGGCCCTCCGTCGCCGACCTCGTCGAGCGGCTCACCGGGGCCGGGCTGATCGAGGTCGTCGGCGAGTCCGGCGAACAGCGGCGCGGCCCCAACGCCCGGGTCTACGGCATCGTCGCCCGCCGGGCCCACCTCGCCGCCCTCGACGTCCGCACGGACAGCGTCACCGCCGTGGTCACCGACCTCCTGGGCCGGACCCTGGCCCAGGCCGACCTGCCCGCCGGCGCCCCCGCCGACGCCGTCGCGGCCCTGCTGCACACCGCCCGCACTGCGGGCGCGGACTCCCTGCACACCGTCGTCGTCGGCGCCCCCGGCCTGGTCGCCCCCGGCACCGGCGAACTCCGCGACACCACCGGCCTGCCCGCCTGGCACCGGGACCTGGTCGCCGCGCTCCAGCGCAGCCTGCCCGCGGAGGTGGCCGTCGAGAACGAGACCAACCTGGCCGCCCTCGCCGAACAGCGCCTCGGCGCGGCCCGCGACCTCGACTCCTTCGTCCTGCTCTGGCTCGGCGCGGGGGTGGGGGCAGCCGTCGTCCTCGACGGCCGGCTGCGCCGGGGCGCCTCCGGCGGCGCCGGCGAGATCGGCTTCCTCCCGGTCCCCGGCACCGGCGGGCTGCCCTCCGCCACCGACTGCGGGGGCGGGTTCCACGCCCTCGCCGGCCGGGACGCCGTGACGGCCCTGGCCCGGCTGCACGGTTTCGACGGCCCCGTGGAGCAGGCGGTGTCCGGGGCGGCGGGGGAGCCCTTCCTCGACGCCCTCGCGGAGCGCCTCGCGCTGGGCGCGGCCGCCGTCGCGGCGGTCCTGGACCCGGGCTGCGTGGTGCTGGGCGGCGAACTCGGCCTCGCCGGCGGCCCGTTGCTGGCCGCCCGGGTGGCCGGCAGGCTGGCGGCGCTGACCCCGCTCCCGACGGAGGTCCGCGCCACCGTCCTCGGCGGCGCGGCCGTCCTGGCGGGAGCCCGCCTGGCCGCCCGCGAATCGGCCCAGGAAGCCCTGTTCGGGGGGTAGGCCCAAGGCCGGCCGCAGCCCGCCGCGGCGGGCTCCGCGAGGACCCGGTGACGCGCGAGGAACTGGTGACGCCTAAGGACCCGGTGACGCGCGAGGACCCGGTGGCCGCCGGGCCACCGGGTCCTCACGTCAGGTCGCCTGCGGGCTCAGCAGGCTCCCTGGTCCTTCCAGACGCCCCAGTCACCGGTGGTGCCGGGCTCCTCGTTCTGCGTCCACCACTGGGCTTTCCAGTTGCGGCCCTTGTGGGAGACCAGGTTCCCGCTGTTGTAGACGCTGCCCGCCACGTACGCGGGGTTCGTGCAGGTGCCGCCCGGCGGGGTCGTCGGGGGCGTGGTGGGCGGGGTCGTGGGCGGGGTGGTCGGGGGAGTGGTGGGCGGCGTGGTCGGCGGCTGGGTGGTGCCCGGCTCCACCACCGTGGTGCCGCGCGCCAGGTCGCCGGCCAGGGCGTAGCTGGTGCCGGAGATGTTCACCGTCCAGTTGGAGGGCGTGGACACCGGCAGGTAGTAGTTGAAGGCCAGGTCCACCGAGGCGCCCGGGGCCAGCGACTGCCAGGCCGGGAGCTTGAGCGAGACCCGGTGGAAGTCGCCCTTCAGGCCTCCGGCGTTGCTGCCGGTGTGGCCGCTGCTGATCACCTTCGTGCCGAAGCCCGACTGGTCGGAAGCGTTGTTGGGGGCCGAGGTCCCGTAGTCGAACTGGAACTCGGTGCCACCGGGCAGCGCGCTCTTCGTGTTGTTGGTGATCTTGATCTTCGGGGTGATCGGGTAGTTCGAGTCGCCCAGTTTGAACTCGGTGAACTCGGTCCTGACGTCCACGGCCCGGGTCGGGAGCGCGCTGTTGGACTTCTTCGCGCCGTACGGGGCGGCCGCCTTGAACTTGTCGTACATCACCGAGGTGAGGGTGTCGCCGATCTCGTACTGGCCCTTGGCGGCGTTCCAGCCGTAGTCGCCGGCCATCTCCCAGACCATGGTGCCGCCGATGCCGCGGTCGACCACGTAGTCGGCCTTGGCGGCCACCGACTGCTCGTCCTCGGTGGAGAGGAAGACCTTCTTCTGGGCGTTCCACAGCCAGGGCGCGACCAGGGTGGCGTCGTACTTGCGGACGTAGGTGCCGGTCAGCGCGGTGTTCGCCGGGAAGCCGTACTTCGTGACGTAGTCGCCGACGATCCCCTTCTCCAGGTTCTTCGCGTGCCACATCGGGTTGGAGCCGGCGGGCGACTCGACACCGTTGGTGTCCTTGTCGTGCCACAGGTTGTCGATGCCGACCGCGCCGTCACCGCACTTCGTCAGGCCTGCGCCCGCCGGGCAGGTGGTGGCGGAGGCCTTGCCCCACAGCCCGTCGGTGCCGCCCTGCACGTTCTTGTGGCCGCGGGTGTAGTAGGGCAGGCCGATGTTGATGCGCCCGGCCGGCATGGACCCGCGGAAGTAGTGGTAGGCCCAGTCGGTGTTGAGGTAGCCGATGTTCCCGTACTGGGAGCTGCCGTAGACGTTCGCGGCGGCGAGCTCGGCGTCCTTGCCGTCGTCGAAGAGCGAGGCGTTCGGGCCGACGTACTCGTTCCAGGCGCCGTGCAGGTCGTAGGACATGATGTTCACGTAGTCCAGGTACTTCTGCATCTGGAACGTCTCCATGCCCCGCAGCAGGTAGCCGGAGGAGGGGGCGGCCACGGTGAGCAGGTAGTGCTTGCCGTCGGCGGCGCCCGCGCGGTCGAGCTTCTCGCGCAGGGACTTCATCAGCGCGTCGTAGCCCTTGACGAGGCCGGCCCGGCGGGCGTTGGCCAGCTGCCAGTCGAGCGGGTTGCCCGCGTCCTTCATGGTGGTCGGGTACTCGTAGTCGATGTCGACGCCGTTGAACCCGTACGTGCGGATGAACTCGACCGATGAGTTCGCGAAGGTGTCGATGCCGGCCTGGTTGACCGAGCCGTCGGCGTTGGTGGCCATCGAGTAGAAGCCGCCGGAGGCGACCCGGTTGCCGTCGTCGCCGAAGTAGCCGCCCGTCTCCGCCCAGCCGCCGACCGAGATCAGCGTCTTGACGTTCGGGTACTGCTTCTTGAACTTGGTCAGCTGGTTGAAGTGGCCCTTGTAGGGGAGGGAGGGGTCCATCTCGGCGCCCGCGACCCCCGGCCAGGTCATTCCGGTGGCGGCGTTGTTCGCGTTGTCGGCGCCGACCGAGATCTTGTTGTCGGCTCCCACGTGGGCGAAGGCGTAGTTCAGATGGGTGACCTTGGACCAGGGGATGTTGTTGGCGAGGTAGGCGGGGGTGCCGTCCTTGCCGGTGCGCCAGCCCGTGAAGTAGCCGATGACGCGGCGCTGGTGGTCCGCGCCCATCTTCTCGCGGCCTTCGGAGTCGTAGACGGAGCAGTACGGGACGTCGACGCCGGCGGTCTTGTACAGCCCGTCGGGGCGACAGGACTCGTTGTCGGCGGCGTGCGAGACGCCCGCCGAGAGCCCGCCCACCAGCAGGCCGGCGATGGCGGCGCCGGATGCCAGGAGCATCGCTCTCGTACGCGTGGGGGACGGCATGGTGCCTCCTGGGGAGGGGAGGGGGCAGGACACGACAGGACACAACGTGCTGCAACGGCAAGGGATATGAGGCGTGCCGGCCCGTGATGTGCGCACATCTGACGGGCTGTTCCCGGGAAGATGAAGGGAACGTTAAGAGGACTAGACCAACCCGTCAATAGGTCTGGACCAAAGGCGGCCGCAGTCGCGCAGACCCGGCCCGCCCGCCCCGCATGAGACCCCCTGGAGAACTCCTCCATGTGAGCCAGGCCACATCCCCTCACCCGGGTGGCCGACGATCGACCGTGGCAGACTGGCTCCAGTACCAGTAAGCAGCGCACTCCGGGGTCGGTGTAATTCCGAACCGGCGGTTATAGTCCGCGACCCGTCCGCAGCCAGCGGCCGGTTGACCAGGTGGGATTCCTGGACCGACGGTTAAAGTCCGGATGGGAGGCAGTGCGCGGCGGGCCAGTGACCGGTACGCCGCCGTCGGCGGTTCGTCGGCGCATCCCAGCGGATGCGTCTGACCGGACCGTCCTTTCCGGCCTCGGCGTCCCCGTGTGCGCAAGCCCGCTTCATCTGTCGCATCCCGACAGGCCCCGGAGTCCGTGCCCGATGAGGCAGGAGGACCCGGTGGCGACACACGCCGCGCACGCAGCATCCGATGCACCCGACGCGGGCACCCGCGCCATGCGCCGAGCCGTCGAGCTCGCCGCCCGCGGACTCGGCTCCACCAGCCCCAACCCCGTCGTCGGCTGCGTCATCACCGATGCCGCGGGCACCGTCGTCGGCGAAGGCTGGCACCAGCGGGCCGGCGGCCCGCACGCCGAGGTCCACGCCCTGCGCGCGGCAGGCGGCGCCGCCCGCGGCGCCACCGCCTACGTCACCCTCGAACCCTGCAACCACACCGGCCGCACCGGCCCCTGCGCACAGGCCCTCGTCGACGCCGGGATCAGCCGCGTCGTCTACGCCGTCGCCGACCCGAACCAGCAGGCCAGCGGAGGCGCCGACACCCTCCGCGCCGCCGGGGTCGAGGCCGTCGGCGGACTGCTCGCCGCCGAGGCCGAGGCGGGCAACGCCGCCTGGCTGACCTCCGTACGCCTCGGCCGCCCGCACGTCACCTGGAAGTACGCCGCCACCCTCGACGGACGCAGCGCCGCCGCCGACGGCAGCAGCCGCTGGATCAGCTCCGCGGAGTCCCGCGCCGACGTCCACCGCCTCCGCGCCGAGAGCGACGCCGTCCTGGTCGGCTCCGGCACCCTGCGCGCCGACGACCCGCACCTCGCCGTACGCGGCATCGACGGCGCGGTCCAGCCCCTGCGGATCGCCCTCGACACCCGCGCCGAGGTCCGGCCGGCCGCCCGCATCCTCGACGCCGCCGCACCCACCCTGCTGGTCGTCGCCGAGGACGCCGACACCCGCCACCTGCCCGGCGTCGACGTCCTGCGGCTCCCCCTGCGCCAGGGGCGCATCGGCGTCGACGACCTGCTCGCCGCCCTGCACGCCCGCGGCACCCGCTCGGTCCTCCTCGAAGGAGGACCCGCCCTCGCCGGAGCCTTCCTCGAAGCCGGGGCCGTCGACCGCGTCATCGGCTACCTCGCACCGGCCCTGCTCGGCGCGGGCCCCGCCGCCCTCGCCGACGCCGGGATCGGGACCGTCTCCGCAGCGCTGCGCCTCGACCTCACCGAAGCCGTCCGCATCGGCCCCGACCTGCGCATCACCGCAGTCCCCGCCACCGCCCCCGCCCCCGCCCCCACCAAGGAGCACTGAGTGTTCACCGGAATCGTCGAAGAGCTGGGCGAGGTCGCCGCCGTCGAGCCGCTCGCGGAAGCCTCCCGCTTCCGCCTGCGCGGCCCCCTCGTCACCGACGGCGCCAAGCACGGCGACTCCATCGCCGTCAACGGCGTCTGCCTGACCGTCGTGGAGAGCACGGGCGGCGAGTTCACCGCCGACGTCATGCAGGAGACCCTCAACCGCTCCAGCCTCGGCGCCCTCACCCCGGGCTCCCGCGTCAACCTCGAACGCCCCATGGCCCTCGGCGGACGCCTCGGCGGCCACCTCGTCCAAGGCCACGTCGACGGCACCGCCGCGATCCTCTCCCGGACCCCGTCCGAGCACTGGGAAATCGTCAAGATCGCCCTCCCCGGGAACCTCGCCCGCTACGTCGTCGAGAAGGGCTCCATCACCGTCGACGGCGTCAGCCTCACCGTGGTCGAGGCCGCCGCCGACTGGTTCAGCATCAGCCTGATCCCCACCACGCTCGCACTGACCACCCTCGGCATTAAGCAGCCCGGCGACCCCGTGAACCTCGAGGTCGACGTCCTCGCGAAGTACGTCGAACGCCTGCTGGCCGCCGGCGTCGACCCCCTGCACAGCGAAGGAGCCGACCGGTGAGCGCCCTGACCTGGCTCAACGCCGAAGCCTTCACGGTCTTCGACCAGAAGGTCATCTGGTCCGACATGATCGGCAACCTGATCGGCCTGGCCGCCCTCGCCCTCGGCTGGCGCCGCTCCCTGTGGACCTGGCCCGCCCAGCTCCTCTCCGGCCTGATCCTCATCGCCGCCTACGCCTCCGCCCACCTCGCCGGCGGCGTCGGCAAGCAGCTCCTCGTCATCGGCGTGGCCCTCTTCGGCTGGCGCGCCTGGCAGCGCGGCCGCCGGCAGGCCCAGGACGGCTCCATCGCCGTGCGCACCGCGAGCTGGAAGGAGCGCGGACTGCTCCTCGCCGGCGCGGCCGCGGGCACCCTGGCCGTCGGCGGCCTGTTCACGTACTTCCCGCACCTGTCCTGGAGCCCGTGGGCCGACGCCTACATCTTCGTCGGCACCATCGTCGCGATGGTCGCCCAGGCCCGCGGCCTCGTCGAGTTCTGGTTCGCCTGGCTCCTCGTCGACCTGGTCGGCGTCCCCCTCGCCTTCACCAACGGCCTGGCCTTCTCCGGCCTCGTCTACGTCGTGTACTTCGCGCTCGTCCTGTGGGGCGCGTACGACTGGTACCAGCGCTCGCGCACCCCCGCCGCCCCGGCCCTGGAAGGAGCAACGGCATGACCGCCACCCTCAAGCCCGTGCCCGACGTCCCCGAAGAGACCTTCCGCCTCGACCCCGTCGAGCAGGCCATCCGCGACATCGCCGCGGGGCGCCCCATCGTCGTCGTCGACGACGAGGACCGCGAGAACGAGGGCGACCTCGTCATCGCCGCCGAAAAGGCCACCCCCGAGATCATCGCCTTCATGATGAGCGAGTGCCGTGGCCTGATCTGCGCCCCCATGGAGGGCCCCGAGCTGGAGCGGCTCGAACTCCCCCAGATGGTCCAGCACAACACCGAGTCGATGAAGACCGCCTTCACCGTCTCCGTCGACGCGAGCGCCGCCCACGGCGTCTCCACCGGCATCTCCGCCGCCGACCGCGCCACCACCCTGCGCCTCCTGGCGAACGGAACCTCCGAACCCGGCGACTTCGTCCGCCCCGGCCACGTCTTCCCCCTGCGCGCCAAGCCCGGCGGCGTCCTGGTCCGCAACGGCCACACCGAGGCCGCCGTCGACCTCGCCCGCCTCGCAGGCCTGCGCCCGGCCGGCGCCATCGTGGAGATCGCCGGCGAGGACGGCGTCATGCTGCGCCTGCCCGAGCTGATCCCCTTCGCCCGCAAGCACGGCCTGACGATCATCTCCATCGAGGACCTGATCGCCTACCGCCGCTCCGCCGAGCCCACCGTGCGCCGCGAGGCCGAGGTCAGCCTGCCCACCGCCTTCGGCGACTTCACCGCCTACGGCTACCGGTCCACCGTCGACGGCGTCGAGCACGTGGCCCTGGTCCACGGAGACGTCGGCGACGGCGACGGCGGGGACATCCTCGTCCGGATGCACTCCGAATGCCTCACCGGCGACATCTTCCAGTCGCAGCGCTGCGACTGCGGCCCCCAGCTGCACGCCTCCATGCAGCGCATCAAGGACGAGGGCCGGGGCGTCGTGGTCTACCTGCGCGGCCACGAGGGCCGCGGCATCGGACTGCTGTCCAAGCTGCGCGCGTACGAACTCCAGGAGCGCGGCCGCGACACCCTCGACGCCAACCTGGAGCTGGGCCTGCCGGCCGACGCCCGGGACTACGGAGCCGGCGCGCAGATCCTCGCCGACCTCGGCGTCCGCAGCGTCCGCCTCCTGACCAACAACCCCGACAAGTCCGCCGCCCTGATCCGGCACGGCATCGCCGTCAGCGGCCGCGAGGCCATGCCGATCGAGGCGGGCGAGCACAACCTGCGGTACCTGCGCACCAAGCGGGACCGGATGGGCCACGACCTGCCGTGGCTGGAGGGGGCCGTGCCCACCTCCGCCTGCGGCAACCAGTGACCGGCAAGCACTCCACCAGCACCTACCACCCGTACACGAACCACCGAGGAGCAGAGCTGTGAGCGGCAAGGGCGCACCCGAACTGAGCGTGAAGAACTGCGGAGACCTGCGCGTCGCCGTCATCGCGGCCCAGTGGCACGAGAAGGTCATGGACGGACTGGTCGACGGCGCCCTGCGGGCCCTGCACGAGCTGGGCATCGACGAGCCGACCCTGCTCCGCGTCCCCGGGAGCTTCGAGCTCCCCGTCGTGGCGAAGGTACTGGCCGGTCGCGGATACGATGCCATCGTCGCCCTCGGCGTGGTCATCCGCGGCGGCACCCCGCACTTCGACTACGTCTGCCAGGGCGTCACCCAGGGCCTGGTACAGGTGTCGATCGACACCGGAGTCCCCGTCGGCTTTGGCGTCCTGACCTGCGACAACGACGAGCAGGCGCTGGATCGCGCCGGCCTTGAGGGGTCGAACGAGGACAAGGGGCACGAAGCGGTCACCGCCGCCGTCTCCACCGCCATGACCCTGCGCACCGTCAGCGAACCCTGGCGCCAGTAGGCAGCGCGCCACCCCGTATTCTGAGGACCATCATGGCGAACAAAACCCCCAAGAGCTTCGAAGAGCTCTTCACCGAGCTCCAGCTCAAGGCCACCGGCGACCCCAGCACCTCCCGCACCGCCGAGCTGGTCGGCAAGGGCGTCCACGCCATCGGCAAGAAGGTCGTCGAGGAAGCCGCCGAGGTCTGGATGGCCGCCGAGTACGAGGGCAAGGAAGCCGCCGCCGAGGAGATCTCCCAGCTGCTCTACCACGTCCAGGTGATGATGGTGGCGCGCGGGATCTCCCTCGACGACGTCTACGCGCACCTCTAGGCCAGAGCCCCGCCGCGGCCCGCCGCGCCCGCTCACGCACCCCCTTTCGCCCCTACGCACCCAAGGAAGCCCCATGCTGCGCATCGCCGTCCCCAACAAGGGTTCACTCTCCGGACCGGCGTCGGCGATGCTCCATGAGGCCGGCTACCGGCAGCGCAAGGAGTCCAAGGAACTCGTCACGGTCGACCCCGACAACGAGGTCGAGTTCTTCTACCTCCGCCCGAAGGACATCGCGATCTACGTCGCGTCGGGCAAGCTCGACATCGGCATCACCGGCCGCGACCTCCTCCTGGACTCCGGCGCCAACGCCGAGGAGATCCTGCCGCTGAACTTCGGCCGGTCCACCTTCCGCTACGCCACCAAGCCCGGCACCGCGAAGGGCCCCCAGGACTTCGGCGGCATGACGATCGCGACCTCATACGAGGGAATCGTCGGCAAGCACCTCGCCGAACTCGGCATCGACGCCGCCGTCGTCCACCTCGACGGAGCCGTCGAGACCGCCATCGAACTCGGCGTCGCCCAGATCATCGCGGACGTCGTCGAGACCGGCACCAGCCTGCGCAACGCCGGCCTGGAAGTCATCGGCGAGCCGATCCTCCAGTCCGAGGCCACCGTCATCCGCCGCACCGGCGCCGCCACCGACGACCCCAAGGTCGCGCAGTTCCTGCGCCGCCTCCAGGGCGTCCTGGTCGCCCGCAGCTACGTGATGATGGACTACGACTGCCGCGCCGAGCACCTGGAGCGCGCCGTCGCCCTCACCCCCGGCCTGGAATCGCCGACCATCTCCCCCCTGCACAACGAGGGCTGGGTCGCCGTCCGCGCCATGGTCCCGGCCAAGGAAGCCCAGCGGATCATGGACGACCTGTACGAGCTCGGCGCCCGCGCGATCCTCACCACCTCGATCCACGCCTGCCGCCTCTGAGCGGCCCCCGCAGGCCCGCACGCCCCGTACGCCACCCCCAGAAGGCAACGAACCCCATGGCCGAGCCCGCCGCCCCGCCCGCACCGCCCGCCCTGCCGGTCACCTTCCGGCCGACCCGCACCCGGGCGGTCCTGCTGGGCGTCGGCCTCGCCATGTTCGTCACCATCACGGCGATCGCCTTCCTCCTGGAGAACCTCAGCCCGGGGGAGCGGGTCAGCTTCGTCTTCACGGCGCTGCTCCTCACCTCCGTCCTCGTCCTCCTCAGCCGGCCCAAGGTCGTCGCCGACGAGCACGGCGTCACCGTGGTCAACCTGACGTCCAAGCGACGCCTGGAATGGCCCCAGATCCTCCGCGTCAACCTGCGGCCCGGAGACCCCTGGGTCTTCCTCGACCTCAGCGACGGCACCAGCCTGCCCGCCCTCGGCATCCAGCCCGGCGTGGCCCGGCAACAGGCCGTCCGCGACGCCCGTGCCCTGCGCGCCCTCGCCGAGACCCGCGGAACCGGCACGCACGACCACTGACCCGCAGCCGCGCCCGGCCCCACCCGGCCCGGCGCGGCCGCGGACACCCCCGGGACGGCCCTGAGCGGCCGCCTTCGCCCGCTGCGTCCCATTGCGGCGGCGATCCCAGTGACTACCCTGGTGGCGGGGCGCGATGGCGCGCCCTCCCACCGGCCCCGGGACCCCGTGGCCCGTGGGCACCTGCGACTTGAGGAGTGACTCCCTCCAGCAATGGACGGATCGTCCGGTAGTATCCGCGCCGCCCTCCCCCCGGAGGCGGCGGCATGACCATCCCGCTACTTCTGCTCGTGGCGGCCTTCGCCCTCATCCTCGCCAACGGCTTCTTCGTGGCGGCCGAATTCGGCCTCGTCACCGTCGAGAAACCCGAGGCCGAACGGGCCGCAGCCGACGGAGACCGCCGTGCCCG
Organism: Streptomyces sp. cmx-4-9; assembly: GCF_046548835.1. Classification (NCBI taxonomy): domain Bacteria; kingdom Bacillati; phylum Actinomycetota; class Actinomycetes; order Kitasatosporales; family Streptomycetaceae; genus Streptomyces; species Streptomyces sp. cmx-4-9. The sequence goes on from NZ_JAEBEE010000009.1 coordinate 404,458, forward strand.
CACGGTGGTCGAAGCCCTGCGGGAGCTGTCCTTCCAGCTCTCCGGCACCCAGCTCGGCATCACCATCACCTCCCTCGTGGTCGGCATGCTCGCCGAGCCCGCCCTCGCCGCACTCCTGGCCGGGCCGCTCGCCGCGACCGGCCTCCCCGCGGGGGCCACCGCCGGCGTCTCCGTCGTCGTCGGCATGCTGCTCGCCTCCGCCGTCCAGATGGTCGTCGGCGAGCTCGTCCCGAAGAACTGGGCGGTCTCCCGGCCGCTCCAGGTGGCCCGCTTCGTCGCCGGCCCCCAGCAGGCCTTCTCCCGGGCCTTCCGGCCCGTCATCGCCGGCCTCAACGCCGTCGCCAACCGGCTGGTCCGCGCGCTCGGCGTGGAACCCACCGAGGAGATGGCCTCGGCCCGGACCCCCGGCGAACTGGTCTCCCTGGTCCGCCATTCAGCCCAGGCCGGCGCCCTGGAACAGGACACCGCCGACCTCTTCGTACGGACCCTCTCGCTGGGCGAGCTCACGGCCCAGCACGTCATGACGCCCCGGGTGAAGGTCAGCGCCCTGCAGTACACGGCCACCGCCGCCGACGTGCTCAACCTGACCCGGGCCACCGGCCTGTCCCGCTTCCCCGTCTACCGCGAACGCATCGACGAGATCACCGGCGTCGTCTCCCTCAAGGACGCCCTCGGCGTACCCGAGGCGGAACGTGCCCGCACCACCGTCGGCCGCATCTGCGTCGCCCCCCTGCTGGTGCCCGGCTCCCTGCCGGTGCAGCCCCTGCTGGAACGGCTGCGCAGTGAACAGCCCATGGCCGTGGTCGTCGACGAGTACGGCGGCACCGCCGGCGTCGTCACCCTGGAGGACATCGTGGAGGAACTCGTCGGCGAGGTCCGCGACGAGCACGACCGGGCGGAGGACGGCCGGCCCGAGCTGGCCGCCGTGCCCGCCGAGGACGGCCGCCCCTCGTGGGAGGCCGACGGCAGCTGCCGGGTGCAGACCCTGCGCCGGATAGGCCTTGAGGTGCCCGAGGGCCCCTACGAGACCGTCGCAGGCCTGGTCGCCGACCTGCTCGGCCGGATTCCCGCCCCCGGCGACCGGGCCGAGCTCCCCGGCTGGAAGCTCTCCGTCCGCCAGGTCGGCCGCTACCGTGCCGAACGCGTCCGGCTGGTGCGCACGGCCCCCGCCCCCGCCCCCGCCGAACTGGAAGCGGTGGGCCGGTGAACGCCCTGCAACTCCTCTTCGCCCTGCTCCTCGTCCTCGCCAACGGCTTCTTCGTCGGCGCCGAGTTCGCGCTGGTCTCCGTACGGCGCAGCCAGATCGAGCCGCTCGCGGCCGGATCCGCAAGGGCCCGGCAAGTCCTCCACGGGCTGGAGAACCTGCCCCGCATGATGGCCGCCGCCCAGTTCGGCATCACCATGTGCTCCCTCACCCTGGGAGCCGTCGCCGAACCCACGGTGGCCCGGCTCCTCGAACCCCTCTTCCACACCCTCCACGTCCCGCAGGGCCTCATCCACCCCCTCGGCTACGCCCTCGCGCTCGCCGCCGTCGTCTTCCTGCACCTGGTCATCGGCGAGATGGTCCCCAAGAACCTCGCCATGGCCGCCCCCGAGAAGACCGCCCTGTGGTTCAGCCCCGGCCTGGTCGCCTTCGCCCGCGTCTGCGGGCCGGTCACCACCGCGCTCGGCGCCTGCGCCACGCTCGTCCTGCGGCTCTTCAAGGTCGAGCCCAAGGACGAGGTGGAGGCCGTCTACACCAGCGCCCAGCTCGGCCGCCTCGTCGAGGACTCCCGGCAGGCCGGACTCCTCGAACCGGGAGAGCAGGAGCGGCTGGAGGACGCCCTGGAACTGGGCAGCCGCCCGGTCACCGACGTCCTCCTCGCCCGGGACCGCATCATCACCGTCGGACCGTCCGCCACCCCGCGGCAGATCGAGCAGCTGACGGTGCGCACCGGCTACTCCCGGTTCCCCGTCCGCTCCGACAGCGGAGCCTTCATGGGCTACCTGCACGTCAAGGACGTCCTGGACCTGGAGGACCGGGAACGGGCCGTCCCCCAGCGGGTCTGGCGCCGCATGACCACCGTGTCCGCGACGCTCCCGCTGGACGACGCGCTCAGCGTCATGCGCCGCGACGCCACCCATCTGGCCCAGGTCGCCGACGCGGCCGGACGGGTCCTGGGCCTGGTCGCCATGGAGGACGTCCTGGAGATGCTGGTCGGCGAGGTGCGCGACCCCGCGCACCGCACCGCCCCGGCAGCGCGGCGCCCGGAGCCCGCAGCCGGGCCCGCCACCCCGGGCCGCCGGCCCGAGCGCGGCTCGCAGCCCCGCCCGCACCGGCCCGAACACAGCTCGGAGGGCGCCCTGACCGGCTGACCCCGCCGCCCGGGGGCGACGGCGCCGTCACAGCGGCGGCGCCTCCGGGCGGTCCTGCGGGCCCCGGCCCGACAGGACCTCCCCGTACGCCTGCATCAGGTCCGGCAGCCGCAGCGTCGCCAGGTCGTCCCGTGAGGGCTCACCCGCGAAACCCGACAGCCGCAGGTCGCGGTAGGCGCAGCTCTTCTCATAGAGGGTGCGCAGGAAGCGGCCGTTGCCCAACTCGTCGATCCAGCCCTGTTCCACCACATGGGCGCTGATGCTGCGCAGCTCCTCCAGCGCCTCCTCGTCCCAGCAGTCCCCGTTCGCCTCCGCCACCACCCCGCCGATCGCGGTCAGCTCCAGCGGCCGGTAGCTGGGGAAGTCCACCCGGGTGGTGAACCGCGAGGACAGGCCCGGATTCGCGGCCAGCAGCCGGTCCATGCCGGCCGGGTAGCCCGCCAGGATCACCACCAGGTGGTCCCGGTTGTCCTCGGCCCGCTTCAGCAGCACCTGCAGGGCCTCGTCCCCGTACGCGTCGCCCTTGCTGTAGCCCGAGTTGGACAGGCTGTACGCCTCGTCCACGAACAGCACCCCGCCGATGGCCGAATCGATCAGGTCGTTCGCCTTCACGGCCGTCTGCCCCAGGAACTCGCCCACCAGGTCGGCCCGCTGCGCCTCCACCAGGTGGTCGCCGCCCAGCAGGCCCAGCGCGTAGAACACCCGGCCCAGGATCCGGGCCACCGTGGTCTTGCCCGTCCCCGACGGGCCGGAGAACACGAAGTGCCGTTTCGGCGGCTGCACCGGCAGGCCCTGCCCCGCCCGCAGCCCCGCCATGTGCAACTGCGCCGACAACGCCTTCACCTGCCGCTTGACGGGCTCCAGGCCCACCATCCGCTCCAGCTCCGCCAGCGCCTCGGCGAGCGCCGCCGGATCCGCCGGGCCCGCCGGCAGAACGCCCGGACCGCTCTGCGCCGGGACGGACACCTTGCGCCGCGCACCCCGCCCGGGCGGCGCGGCCCCTGCCGAACCCGGCCCGTGGCGCAGGTCCGGCGGCTCGGGCACCGCCGGCGGATCCGGCTCAGCCTGGCCGTCCGCGGCGACGTCCTGGACCGGGCCGCCGCCCAGCGCCACCGCGGCGAAGTCCCCGCCGACCGGGGAGGGGCCGTGCCCGCCCCACGCCCCGTACCCGACGTACCCCGCCGGACCGGCCGACCCCGCCATGCCGTCGCAGTCGTCGCCGTCCTCGATGGCCGTCAGCCGGGCCGCCGTGTCCATGAACGACGGGTCCACCCGGTGGACCGCCCGGTACAGCGGCAGCGCCGCCGCACTGCGCCCGGTGCCCTCGTGCGCCCGCGCCAGCCAGTACCGGAGCTCCTTGCGCTGCGGCTGCTCGCTGCGGCACCGCATCAACGCCGCGGACAGCAGCGGCTCCGCCTGCCCGTACATCTCCAGGCGGACCCGGGCCATCCCGCCGAACAGCCCCGCCTCGATACCCAGCAGCGGATCGTCGACCAGCGGCTCGGTGTGCCGCACCAGCTGCTCCCAGTCCTTCACCAGATAGGCCCGGCAGGCGTGCAGGAAGCGCACCTGGGGATCGGTGTCCACCGGCGGCAGTGCGGCCAGCGCCTGGTCCAGCTCGGGCACGTGTCGGCCGTCCAGCCAGTGCGAGGCGTGGGCAAGTAAGAGGTCCCGGCGACTCTCCAGCACCGGCTGCACCCACCAGCCCAGCCAGTACCAGGAGTTCAGCGTCCGCCGGTGCCGGGCCCGCTGCTCGCCGAAGCGCTCCCGGTGCGCGTACATCCGCACCAGCGCATGGGCGGTGTCCACCCGCAGGGCGTGCAGGCCCAGCCAGGCGTCCGCCATCGAGGGATCGAGCTGCACGGCCGCCCGGAACTCCTCCTCAGCCTGCGGATAGGCGCCCATCGTGCAGGCGTCGACCCCGCGCAGCCAGGCGAGTTCGGCCGGGGCGTGCGTGCTGCCCGGCGTGCCGAAATCCATCACGTCCCCCACAAGCCCGCCCCCGTGGTGCGCGGCAACCTCCGCGTCGAGCACGCGAGTTGCCCACCGCCGATGAAATCAGGGCTGCATCGTACCTGCGGTTTCGCGCCTTACCCAGGGTGCGGGGTACCGGGATCGGGCTGCGGCGCCCTGCCCGGACCGTGACGCACGGTGAGAAAACGGGGGCGTCGGGCACCCGTCCGCCGCGGCCCCGGCCGCGGTGGGGAGGGCAGAACGAAGCCCCCGATCACGGGGGAACAACCGGGGGCTTCGCGTCCGCGGCGGCCGGTGAAGGCCGCACATCCAGAACGTAAGGCCGTCGCGGCACCCCGGTCAAGCAGGTCGGCGGAGGCCTGGTGGGGCCCGGGTCCACGGGCGCTCAGGCCCGGGGGAGCCCGTCACGTTCAGTGACGATTCCGGGTGCTTCCGGCGTCGCAACCGCCCCGGAAGTCCACTCGTATCCCGTACCGCTCTGCCGCACCACGGTGTCGGCGAAGGGGCGCGAAGGGTCATCCACAAAGTGCGCGCGCTCCGCGCGCTCCCATCCGTCCCAGAAGTCGGACAGTTCCCGCCCGTCCCGCTTCCGCCCGCGCCCCCACGACACCGCGCGCGGGGTCTCCATCCACAGCAGCCCCGCCAGATGCGGACGCAGCACCCGCCGCCCCGCCCCGACCCCCTCCAGCAGCACCACCGGCGCCGGCTCCAGCACCCGCGCCGCACCGAAGCGCCGCTCCACCCAGTCGTACGGCGCCCAGTGCGCGGGCCGCCCCGCCGCGAGCGGCTCCAGCACCTGCGCCCACAGCCGCCCCGCCCAGCCGAACAGCTCCTCGTGGGTGGCCACCTCGTCCAGGTGCACCACCGGAGCCCCGCCCAGCGCCTCGCCGAGCCGCGCCGCGAAGGTGGTCTTCCCCGAGCCGGCATGCCCGTCGACACCGATCAGCCGGACCGGGCCGAGGGACGGCGGCAGACCGGCAAGCTCCCGCGCGAGTGCTTCGAGTGACTGGTGTGGCTCCACCCCGCCACCCTACGGCCGGACCGGTCGTCACCCCCGACACGAGCCCCCGGCTTCGACCCCCGGCCGCCGGGAACTGGAAGGGTGAAGCCACCGATGCACCGACGCAACCCCTGGGGGAACCACGCGATGACCGCACCCACACCGCGCAGGGCCGTACTCGTCGCCGCACTCGCGGTCGCCGCCGCCACGGCCGCCACCGCCGCCCCCGTCCCCGGGAACAGCGCCTCGGCCGCGCCCCGGACCGCCCCCCGCGGCCCGCGCCGCACCGTCGACAACCGGTTCTGGTACTCCCGCGCGCACTGGCTCGCCGGCCGCCACGAGGGCACCACCGCCGTCGCCGGTCTCCGGTCCGGCCTGGAGATCGCCACCCCCGTCGGCCGCACCGGGTACGCCGACCCGCACACCGGCAGGAAGAGCACCTGGGAGTACGCGGTCTGGACCTCCCCGGTGCACCACTGCGCCGTGCCCGCCACCGAGGCCATCGCCTCCTGGAACGCCGCGACGCCCGCAGGCACCTGGATCCAGACCGAACTGCGCGGCACGTACACCGACGGCACCACCACCCCCTGGTACGTCATGGGCCGCTGGGCCTCCGGCGACGGCGACATCCGCCGCACCTCCGTGGACGGCCAGACCGACAGCCGCTCCACCGTCTGGACCGACACCCTGGCCGTCGACGCCCCCGCGAGCGGCCTGCGCCTCACCGACTGGCAGCTGCGCCTCACCCTGTACCGCAGGCCCGGCTCCACCGGCGGCCCCACCGTACGGCTGGCCGGAGCCGCCGCCTCCGACGTGCCGGACCGCTTCACCGTGCCCGCCTCCACGCCCTCCGGCCGGGCCCGCGAACTGGCCGTCCCGCGCTACTCGCAGGAGGTCCACGCCGGCCGCTACCCCGAGTACGACAACGGCGGCGAGGCCTGGTGCAGCCCCACCTCCTCGCAGATGGTCATCGAGTTCTGGGGCCACCGTCCCGACGCCGCCTCCCTCGCCTGGGTCGCCCCGGAGTTCTCCGACCCCCAGGTGTGCCATGCCGCCCGCTCCACCTACGACGCCGCCTACAAGGGCTGCGGCAACTGGCCCTTCAACGCGGCCTACGCCGCCACCCACCCCGGCCTTGCCGGCGTGGTCACCCGCCTCGGGTCCCTCACCGAGCTGGAGATCCTCGTCCGGGCCGGAATCCCCGTCATCACCTCGCAGTCCTTCACCTCCGGGGAGCTCACCGGAGCGGGCTACGGCACCGCGGGCCACCTGATGACCGTCATCGGCTTCACCGCCGCCGGGGACGTGGTCGCCAACGACCCCAACTCACCGGACAACGCCGCCGTCCGCCGCGTCTACCGGCGGCGCGAGTTCGAGAACGTCTGGCTGCGCACCAAGCGGCACAACGCGGCGGGCAAGACCGTCTCGGGCAGCGGAGGCGTCTGCTACCTCTACGCACCGGACCTGCCCGGCCCGGTGCAGACGGCCGCGCTGGCGGCGGTCGGAGTCCTCTGAGCCCCGGCGGACGCGCCCCGCGGCCGGGGGCGCCCCGCATCCCGACGGCAGGTCCCCGCGGTGGGGGGCCCCGCGGTGGAGGTCCCCGCCGTATAGGTCCCCGCGGCGGGGGTCCCCGGGCCGGAGGTCTCCGCGCCGGAGGGCCCCGCGGCGGAGGGTCCCGTATCCGGGGAGCCGCAGGCCACCGGTGCCGCGAAGCCCAGCCGGACCGGGACCGGGACCGGGACCGGGCCGGCGACGGGCCCCGTCCGCACCGCAGCCTCGCAGGGGCAGGGGCCCGCCCGCGTGACCCTCGCCACCAGTGACCCTCGTCTCTACCGCGAAAGGCGCGAACGCGGCACATTGGACGCCATGACTGCCACCACCCCCGCCCCTGCCGCCCCTGCCCCGGAACCTCGTCGCCACCGGCGGGCCCGAAGAGGAGTCCTCCTGGCTGGAACACGTCCTCGGCTGGACCCTCGTGGTCGTCGTGGCCATGTTCGTCACCCAGGTCGGCTGGATGTGAGCCGCAGCCCGTCCGTCACGATCACGTCCGAGGTCACCATCGCCTGCCCGGCCCGGACACCGGTCATGAAGACGAACGGGGGATGACCGGGGAGCGGCGGGAGCGTCGGCACGGAACGTCACGCACAGCGGCGGCTGGGGTACAGGGCCACCTCCGCCCTGCCATACTTCGTGCATCCTGGGGCAGTTCGAGGCTGGGGCTGAATGTGAATCACGGGCAACAGCGCCGCGCCACCAGTCGATCGCAGGTGCGCAGGGCCGAACTCATAGCCATCGGCCGGAAGTTGTTCGCCGACACCTCGTACGACGCCCTCTCCGTGGACGACATCGCCCGGCACGCCGGCGTCGCCAAAGGGCTCCTCTACTACTACTTCACGAGCAAACGCGGCTACTACCTCGCCATCGTCGAGGACTCGGTGGCCGAACTCCTCGCCCGCGCCGTCGGAGACACCGACCTGCCCGCCGCCGAACGCGCCCGCCGCACCATCGACGGCTACCTCCACTACGCCGAGCACCACCACGCCGCCTACCGGACCATCGTCACCGGAGGCATCGGCTCCGACGCCGAGGTCCTGGCCATCCGCGACACCGTCCGCGAGGAACTGGTCGCCGCCATCGCCGAGGGCGCCTACGGCCACCGCACCGTCCCGCCGCTCGCCCGGCTCGCCCTCGTGGGCTGGCTCTCCGCGGTGGAAGGCATCACCCTGGAATGGATCGGCGCCCCCGGAGCAGCCCGGGCGCGGCCACCGGGCGGACCCGCCGGCCCGGCCGCCGGGGCCGCCCCGCCGGGCGGGACCGACCGGACGGGACGCCCCGACCGCGAACGGCTCGGAGCCCTGCTCGTCCGCCAGCTCCGCGCCACTCTGACGGTGATCGAGGAGTTCGTCCCGGAGTGCCCCGCTCCGCCCGCGGCCGAGGACGCCGTCCTGTCCTGAACCCGCCGGGGAAAAGATCTTGCACCGGTGACGTGACGCCGCTGATCAGGCATACTCAACCCGCCGCAGCCACTGAATGGCTCTTTCCGCGACCCGGAAGGGCACCATCGGCTGTAAGAGCACCGAGACCCGGCGTCGCGTCCCACACCTCACGCGCCGCCGCCGTGCCCGATCAGGGAGGAGAGCGCCGCCATGACTGACCGCGCCCCGCAGCCGGTGGACCGTCAGCTGCCCACCGAGGAGTCCCGGGACCTCCTCGCCCTCGTACGCGAGATCGCCCAGCGGGAGATCCGCCCCCGGGCCGCCGAGGAAGAGGACTCCGGCCGCTTCCCCCGCGAAGTCTTCACCCTGCTGTCCGAGGCCGGCCTGCTCGGCCTCCCGTACGCGGGCGAACACGGCGGCGGCGAGCAGCCCTACGAGGTCTACCTCCAGGCACTCGAAGAACTCGCCGCAGCCCGCCTGACCGTCGGCCTCGGCGTCAGCGTCCACTCCCTGGCCTGCCACGGCCTGGCCGGCTACGGCACCAAGGAGCAGCAGAGCGCCCACCTGCCCGCCATGCTCGGCGGCGGCCTGCTCGGCGCCTACTGCCTCTCCGAGCCCGCCGCGGGCTCCGACGCCGCCTCTCTGACCACCAAGGCCGTCCGCGACGGCGACGACTGGGTCATCACCGGCACCAAGGCCTGGATCACCCACGGCGGAGTCGCCGACTTCTACACCGTCCTGGCACGCACCGGCGCCGCCGGACCCAAGGGCATCACCGCCTTCCTGGTCCCCGGGGACGCCCCCGGGCTCACCGCCGCCGTGCCCGAGAAGAAGATGGGCATGAAGGGCTCGCCCACCGCCCAGCTGCACTTCGACGGCGTACGGATCCCCGACGCCCGGCGCATCGGCGAGGAGGGCCAGGGCTTCACCATCGCCCTCGCCGCCCTGGACGCCGGCCGCCTCGGCATCGCCGCCTGCGCCATCGGCGTCGCCCAGGCCGCGCTCGACGAGGCCCTGGCCTACGCCCTGGGCCGCAAGCAGTTCGGCCACCCCATCGCGGACTTCCAGGGCCTGCGCTTCATGCTGGCCGACATGGCGACCAAGATCGAGGCGGGCCGGTCCCTGTACCTCGCCGCGGCCCGGCTGCGGGACGCCGGCCGGCCCTTCTCCCGGCAGGCCGCCATGGCGAAGCTGTTCTGCACCGACGCGGCGATGGCCGTCACCACGGACGCCGTCCAGATCCTCGGCGGCTACGGGTACACGGCGGACTTCCCCGTGGAGCGGCTCATGCGCGAGGCGAAGGTGCTGCAGATCGTCGAGGGCACCAACCAGATCCAGCGCATGGTCATCGCCCGCCACCTTGCGGGCCCCGAAACCCGCTGACGGGCCCGGCCTAGTAGAGCCCGCTGCTCGTGGCGGGCCACACCGGCGACGTGGTCAGCCGGGCCCACTCCGGGTCCCGGCGGCCCGGCAGGGTCCGCCCGTCATCGGCATAGCGGGCCAGCAGCGCCCGGTAGATGGGCGGGTCGGGAGCCGGACCGCCCTGCGGCCCGGACTCACGCTGAACCGATTCTCCGAAGCCCGGCGTCACCGGACGCCGCCTTCGCCCCGTTGCAGACTGCAGCATGGTCATACAGGGCCAACGCCCCACCGCAGCACGGGGTAATCCCCACCACCCCACGCCCATCCGTTCGACGCTTCCCCGGGGGGGCGGGGGCTTTGGTGGGTTGGGGGCTGTGGGGCGGTGGGCGGTGTCGGTGGGTGGGGCGGGGGCTTCGGGGGGCTCTGTGGCGGCGGGGCGGGATCAGGGAGGGGTGGGGGTTTCCCGTCAGTCCCAGGGTCCTTCCGGGTCGGGCCGTCCCCTCAAGGGCGCTCCTTCGTCGCGTCGCTACGCGATGGCCTGCGGCCACCCTTGACCGGCCGTCCCGCCCCGGAAAGACAAGGACTGTCGGGAACCCCCCAAAAGGACGCTCACCGGGGACCGGTCAACATTCGGGCCGGCCAGCGATGGGCGGCCGAGTCGGGGGCCGCATCAGACCATGACCCCTGCGGCTCGGCATAGCGTCTGCACCCCGTCTGTGGCCGTACATAGGCACGCAGACTCTCCGCTGCCCCCTGCCACTCGGCTTGGCGACTGCCACCCGCCTGGGGCTGGGCATAAGCCGCAGACCCTCCGCTGCCCCCTGCTACTTGGGTTGGCGGCTGCCGCCCGTCTGTAGCTGGGCATAGGCCGCCCACCACCCGGTGCCCCTGCCCCTCGGTTTGGCGGCCGCTGGTCGCCTGCGGCTGGGCATAGGCCGCAGAGTCTCCGCTGCCCTCTGCTGCTCGGCTTGGCGGCTGCCACCTCGTCCGTGGCCGAGGTGCGGGCCGCCGTAGGCGGGGTGTGCTCCCCGCCGCGGGCGTCTGCGAGCCGTCCGGGGGTGGGCACAGGCCGCTCGCGGCCCAGGGGAGCCACCTCCGCTCATTTATCCCTTTTGGGTGCCGGTCTGGGCGTGGATGGTGTCTTGCCGGAGTGTGACAGCGAGGGAAGTGGCCTCTGACTCCGTCAGAGCGCCTTCGACCCCCGATGCGGCCCTTTAAGCGCTTAGTTGAGCCCCAAGGCCCCCTCCCGCAACGGCCGATGGCCGTTCACGGCCCCTACGGCTGCCGGAAGGCGGCTTGTGCGCCTTCCGCATCGATCCGCTCACCGCCCGATCGCCGCAACCACCCCCGCAGGACTTGCGGCCCATGCCCAGCTCGGTGCGGTCGGAGGCCGCCAAGTTTTGCAGCAGCGGGCAGCGGGAGGCCTGCGGCCTATGCCCAGCCCCAGGCGGGTGGCAGTCGCCAAGCCGGGCGCCGGAGGGCACCGGACCGTGGGCGGCCTATGTCCAGCCACAGGCGACCGGCGGCCGCTGAGCCGAGTGGCAGGGGGCAGCGGAGAGTCTGCGTCCTATGTACGGCCACAGACGGGTGGCAGTCGCTAAGCCGAGTGGCAGGGGGCAGCGGAGAGTCTGCGGCTTATGTACGGCCACGGGCGGTGTGCAGACGCTATGCCGAGTGGCAGGGGTCATGGTCTGATGCGGCCCCCGACTCGGCCGCCCATCGCTGGCCGGCCCGAATGTTGACCGGTCCCCGGTGAGCGTCCTTTTGGGGGGTTCCCGACAGTCCTTGTCTTTCCGGGGCGGGACGGCCGGTCAAGGGTGGCCGTAGGCCATCGCGTAGCGACGCGACGAAGGAGCGCCCTTGAGGGGACGGCCCGACCCGGAAGGACCCTGGGACTGACGGGAAACCCCCACACCTCCCTGATACCGCCCCACCGCCACAGAGCCCCCGAAGCCCCGCACCCCCCCGCACCCCCCCGCCCATCCGTGCAGGCCTGTCAGGTTGTGCCAGGAGTCTGGCCCCTCGCGCGCTTTCTGACGTACCGTCACATCTGCTGCCCGGGCAGCCGTGTCAGGCTCCGCCATGCCGTCCAGGAGGTTCGCCATGCCCGCCGACCGGCCCGTGTCCCTCGACGAATACCCCATCCACCAGGCCCCCTTGTCGATGAAGCACGTCGTCAGCGGTGACCGCAACGCCTATGACCGCTGCATCTTCCACGTCTTCGACCACGCCGGCCGCGCCGTCCTCATCCTCGGCCTCGGCGTCTACCCCAACGCCGGGGTCATCGACGCCTACGCCACCCTCCGCACCGGCGACGAGCTCCGCGCCGTCCGCGCCTCCGACGCCCTCGGCGACGACCGGACGGACCTGTCCGTCGGGCCCCTGTCCATCACCGTCGACGTCCCGCTGAAGCAGCTCACCCTGCGCTGCGCCGCCGACCCGGACGACCCGCACGGGCTCTCGTACGACATCACCTGGACCGCCGAGTTCCCCGCCGTCTGGGAGCCCCACCACGTCCAGCGGCGCGGGGACCGGCTGATCCTGGAGGGGCGCCGCTTCGTCCAGGCGGGCCGGGTCGCGGGTACGGTCCGGGCCGGAGGCGAGGAGTTCACCCTGGCTCCGGGGGAGTGGACCGGTACCCGGGACCGCAGCTGGGGCGCGCGGCCGATCCCCGGTGAGGACGGCGGCCGGGCCGCCGAGGAGCACCGGCCGGAGGGCTTCCACTGGCTGTGGGTCCCGGTCCGCTTCGCGGACCGGTTCCTCATGGTCATCACGCAGGAGGACGCGGACGGCCACCGCACCCTGAACGAGGCCGTGCAGGTGTTCCCCGAGGCCGACGGCCGGGGCGACGTGCAGCTCGGCTGGCCGCACACCGAGATCCGCTACCGCCCCGGCAGCCGGCACCCCGAGAGCGCCGTCGTCCACCTCACCGACGCCTCCCGCAAGCCCCTGGAGCTGGGCGTGGAGATCCTGAACTCCTCCCCGCTGGCCGTCGGCGCCGGATACCCGCCCGCCGCCGACTGGCAGCACGGCACCTGGATGGGCCGCGGCTGGACCGACCGCCGGGTCTACGACCTGTCCGATCCGGCCGCCCACCCGATGGCCGCCTTCGGGGTCACCGACCACTCGGCGCGCTTCACCCTCGACGGTCAGGTCGGCCACGGCATCTTCGAGCACGGCAGTTTCGGCCGGCACGACCCCAGCGGTTTCACCGACCACTCCTCCGTCGCCCCGTAGGCACCAGCCCGCCGGAACCCGCAGGAAAGGGGCTCATCCATGGCCACTGCACCCCGTCCCCGCACGTCCACCCGGGAGCCCGAGGAGCTCGGCCGGCGCCTGGCGGCCTGGCTGGACGCCGAGCTCCCCGGCGCGAAGGTCGTGAACGTGTCCGTCCCAGGCTCCAACGGCATGTCCAGCGAGACCCTGCTCTTCGACCTGGAGCATCCGCGGGCGCCGGTGCGCGGCTGCGCGCTGCGGCTGGCGGCCGATCCGGCGGCGTACAGCGTCTTCCCCGCGTACGACATGCCGCGTCAGCACCGGGTGATGGGCCTGGTCGCCCGGTACACGGACGTCCCCGTCCCGCAGGTGCTGTGGCTGGAGGAGGATCCAGGGCCGCTGGGGGCGCCGTTCTTCGTGATGGCCCGCGCCGAGGGACGGGTGCCGCCTGACGTGATGCCTTACACGTACGAGGGCAACTGGCTGCATTCCGCCACCGATGCGGAGCGCGCCGCGCTCCAGGAGGACAGCATCGCGCTGCTGGCGCGGCTGCACGACCAGTTCCCGGCCCGGGAGGCCGAGTTCCTGCTGCCCGGGGGCGAGGGGAGTCCGCTGCGGCGGCACGTGAACGCCCAGCGCGCCTACTACGCCTGGGTGGTGGACGGGCTGGCGCCGTCCCCGCTGATCGAGCGGGCCTTCGCCCGGCTGGAGGAGCTGTGGCCGGCGGACGAGGGCCCGGCCGTGCTCAACTGGGGCGACGCCCGTATCGGCAACATCGTCTACGACGGGTTCAGGCCGGTCGCCGTCCTGGACTGGGAGATGGCCGGATACGCCCCGCGCGAGGTCGACCTCGGCTGGACCGTCTTCCTCCACCGTTTCTTCCAGGACCTCACGGTGGGCTTCGGCCAGCCCGGTCTGCCGGACTTCCTGCGTCGGGCGGACCTGGAGCGCCGGTACGCCGAACTCACCGGGCACACCCCGCGGGACATGGAGTTCCACACCCTCTACGCGGCCCTGCGGCACGGGATCGTGATGCTGCGGATCGCGTACCGGCAGGCGTACTTCGGTGAGGTGGCGGTACCGGCGGACCCGGACGGCCTGATCCTGCACCACGCCGGCCTCGCGGCCATGGTGCAGGGGACGTACTGGTAGCGGCGGTCAGGCGGCCTGCGCGTGCTGCTGCCGTGTCTGCGGCAGCACGGGGGCCATCGCCCGGACCGGACGCGAGCCCGGACCGCCGACGTGCGAGAAGGGCTGCGTCCGCCAGTCCAGTCCCTGGGGCAGGCTGAGCATGACGACGGCGTCCAGTTCGGGCGCGCCCTCGTGCGGCCGGGAGGTGCCCGCGGCGGGCAGTGCGTCGCCCGCGGGACGCCCGGTGCCGGCGCACACCGTGAGCCCGAAGGGGTTCCACGGGGTCAGGCAGAGCGCGTGCTGGGGCAGGTACTCCTCGTCGGCGAAGAGGGCGATCGACTGGCTGCAGTCGGGGCAGATCGCGTGGTGGATCTCGAAGCCTTCGGCGTCTTCGAGGCCGTCGAGGTACTCGTCGTCCTCGGATTCGAGAGGTTCCAGGGGCTCCGGTGCGGTGCGACCGGTGCGCTTGGTGTTCAGCATGGATGGACTCCCCCTTGGGTGGGCCGGGCGGGCTGGTTCTTCGTCCTCGGCCACAGCAAGCACTTCCCGTCGCGCGGCACGAGTAACCACAACGGACGGCCGTACACCGGTATACCCTTGTGGCTTTGGTCACATGCCCGCCGCAGATGCCTCCAGTGAGCGGACAGCACTGGGCCTGGAGTGCCCTTGGGCCTTAGGTTGAGCGGCTATGAGCGCAATGGAGGAGCTGGACCGCCAGATCGTGGATCTGCTCGTGCGGGACGGGCGGATGAGCTACACGGATCTGGGCAAGGCCACCGGACTGTCCACGTCGGCCGTCCACCAGCGAGTACGCCGTCTGGAACAGCGCGGAGTGATCCGCGGGTACGCGGCCGTGGTCGACCCGGAGGCCGTGGGCCTGCCGCTGACCGCCTTCATCTCGGTCAAACCGTTCGACCCCAGCGCCCCGGACGACATCGCGGACCGGCTCTCGGACGTTCCCGAGATCGAGGCGTGCCACAGCGTCGCGGGCGACGAGAACTACATCCTGAAGGTGCGGGTGGCCACCCCCCTGGAGCTGGAGGACCTGCTGGGCCGGCTGCGGGCCCTGGCCCACGTCGCGACCCGGACGACGGTCGTCCTGTCCACGCCGTACGAGGCGCGCCCGCCGCGCGTGTAGGGGCGTACCCGCGTCCGGCCGCCCCCGTCCGAGGGGCGAGACTGGTGCGCATGAGCAAGCGCGCGATCCCCGCACCCGGCGACCCCACCCGTACCGTCCTGCTGCGCGGGGGAGAGGTCCACAGTCCCGCAGACCCCTTCGCCACCGCGATGGTGGTCGAGCGCGGCCATGTCGCCTGGGTGGGCTCCGAGGGGGCCGCCGACGCCTTCGCCCCCGGCGTGGACGAGGTCGTGGACCTCGGCGGGGCGCTCGTCACGCCCGCCTTCACCGACGCCCACGTCCACACCACCTCGGCGGGCCTGGCGCTGACGGGCCTGGACCTCTCCGGGGCCCGCTCGCTGTCCGCGGCACTGGACCTCGTCCGGGAGTACGCCGCGAGCCGCCCCGCGGACCGGGTGCTCCTCGGGCACGGCTGGGACGCCGCCCGCTGGCCGGAGCGGCGCGCTCCGCGCCGTGCGGAACTCGACCGTGCGGCGGGGGGCCGTCCCCTCTACCTGAGCCGCATCGACGTGCACTCGGCCGTGGTGACCACCGCTCTGCTGGACCTCGTACCCGGGGTGGACCCTGAGGGGGACGAGCCGCTGACCCGGGACGCCCACCACGCGGTCCGGGCTGCCGCGCTCGGCGCGGTCACGCCCGCCCAGCGCGCCGAGGCGCAGCGGGCGGCCCTCGACCGGGCGGCGTCGCTCGGCATCGGCTCGGTGCACGAGTGCGGCGGCCCCGGCATCTCCTCGGAGGAGGACTTCACCGGTCTGCTCGCCCTGGCGGCGCAGCGCCCGGGGCCGCGGGTGTTCGGTTACTGGGCGGACCGGGACCTGGGGCGGGTCAAGGAGCTCGGGGCCGTCGGAGCGGCGGGGGACCTGTTCGTCGACGGGGCCCTCGGTTCGCACACGGCCTGCCTGCACAGCCCGTACGCGGACGCCGCGCACACCGGTACCGGATACCTGGACGCGCGGGCCGTGGGGGAACACGTGGCGGCCTGTACGGAGGCGGGTCTGCAAGCCGGTTTCCACGCGATCGGCGACGCTGCGGTCAGCGCCGTGGTGGAGGGGGTACGGGCTGCTGCGCAGCAGGTGGGCCTGGCCCGGGTGCGGGCAGGGCGGCACCGGGTGGAGCACGCCGAGATGATGACCCCGGCGACGATCGCGGCCTTCGCCGAGCTCGGGCTGACCGCTTCGGTGCAGCCCGCGTTCGATGCGGCCTGGGGCGGTGAGGACGGCATGTACGCCGACCGGCTGGGCGCCGAGCGGGCCCGGACCCTCAATCCGTACGCGGCCATGCTGAGGGCGGGTGTGCCGCTGGCCTTCGGCTCGGACGCGCCGGTGACCCCGATGGACCCCTGGGGCACGGTGCGGGCGGCCGCCTTCCACCGGACCCCGGAGCACCGGGTGTCGGTGCGGGCGGCCTTCACGGCGCACACGAGGGGCGGCTGGCGGGCCGTCGGGCGGGACGACGCGGGGGTGCTGGTGCCGGGCGCCCCGGCGGACTACGCGGTCTGGCAGACCTCGGAACTGGTGGTGCAGGCCCCCGACGACCGGGTGGCCCGCTGGTCCACCGACCCGCGCTCCGGCACCCCGGGGCTGCCGGACCTGAGCCCCGGCGCGGACCTGCCGGTGTGCCTGGCGACGGTGGTCGGCGGGCGGGAGGTATTCGTACGCCCACAGGGGTGATGCGGTCGGCCTCGGTTCGGTGCGGGCGGCCGGACCCGGATAGGTTCGGCCGGGTCCACCACTGGACGTCGTGCCGGACGGATCCGTCTGCTCAGCCGCGCCCGCGCCTCGGGGGCGAGGGAAGGTTTCGCCGGGCGGCGGGTGGCCCCAGGTCGGGGCCCGGCGGTCCAGTAGACAACGGTCGGGGTCGGCCCGCAGCCAGCGAGCGCCCGACCGGCCCGAAGGACCGCGGGCCCCGATCGCTGTTCTAAAATCATCCTCTGTGACAGGACGTGCAGGACGAACAGGAATACCTAAAGGGGACTCAGTGAGCGACGGCGGACAGAAGAGCTACGGACCGCTCGGTACGGCCTTGGTGATCATTCCGACCTACAACGAGGCGGAGAACATCGGGCTTATCGTCGGCCGTGTCCGCGCGGCGGTGCCCGAGGCCCACATCCTCGTCGCGGACGACAACAGCCCCGACGGCACCGGCAAGCTGGCGGACGAGCTGGCGGCCGGCGACGACCACGTGCACGTCCTGCACCGCAAGGGCAAGGAAGGCCTCGGCGCCGCCTACCTGGCGGGCTTCGCCTGGGGCCTGGAGAACGGCTACGGCGTCATCGTGGAAATGGACGCCGACGGCTCCCACCAGCCGGAGGAGCTGCCGCGCCTGCTGACCGCCCTGGCCGGCGCCGACCTGGTCCTGGGCTCCCGCTGGGTGCCGGGCGGCCGCGTCGTGAACTGGCCCAAGAGCCGGGAGGTCCTCTCGCGCGGCGGTTCGACGTACTCCCGCCTGATGCTGGGTGTCCCGATCCGCGACGTGACGGGCGGCTACCGCGCCTTCCGCCGCGAGACCCTGGAGGGGCTGGGCCTGGCCGAGGTGGCCTCCGCCGGCTACTGCTTCCAGGTCGACCTGGCCCGCCGGGCGGTCGCGAAGGGCTTCCGGGTCGTGGAGGTGCCGATCACCTTCGTCGAGCGCGAGTTCGGCGACAGCAAGATGAGCAAGGACATCGTGGTGGAGGCCCTGTGGAGGGTCACCCAGTGGGGTCTGAAGGCCCAGGTCGCACGGCTGACCGGCAAGGGCGGCTCCCCGGTCTGACCCGGCCGCGCCGGTCACCGGGCATCCCTTAGGGGGTGTCCGGTACTTCCGACTGAGGCCGCTTTTATGCGGGCCCGGGCACACTGGATGTCATGACGACCGGCGTTCCCACTTCGACGGCCCCCCGGCGGCGCTCGCCCGCCCGCACGTTCCTCCCCCTGGCGGTCGCCGCCTGGCTGATCCTGGAGATCTGGCTGCTCAGCCTGGTCGCAGGGGCGGCCGGCGGCCCGGTGGTCGCCGCGCTGCTCGCCGCCGGCCTGGTCCTGGGCGTGGTGGTCATCAAGCGGGCCGGGCGGCGTGCCTTCAGGAACCTGGCGGAAACCTTCCGGCAGGCTCAGCAGGGGCAGCAGCCCACCCCGCCCGAGCCCGGCCGGGGCAACGGCCTCACCATGCTGGCCGGCCTGCTGCTGATCATGCCCGGGCTGCTCTCGGACGCCGCCGGCCTGCTCTGCCTGCTCCCGCCCGTCCGGGCCTGGATCGGGCGCAGGGCCACGCGGACGCTGGAGCGGAAGATGGCCGAGGCTTCGGCGGGCGGTTTCGGCGGCGCGCTCCGGCAGGCCAGGATCCACCAGCCCGACGGCAAGGTCGTCCAGGGCGAGGTCATCCGTGAGGACCGGCCGCAGGGCCGGGGTCCGGACACCGGGTACCGGCCGCCGCTCACCCCGTAGTCCCCGTGCGCCGGCCCGCGGGCCGGCGCACGGGGACTACGGGGTCGCCGCGCACGACGGGTGCGCCGCACACGGAACGCCGAGGGGCCCCGCCACACTGTGTGGCGGGGCCCCTCGGCTCGTGCGTTCGTCCGGCTGTCAGGCGGACTTGCGGCTGTCCCGCGGATGCACGGCAATGTTCATGGCGCCGGAGCGCAGGACCGCCAGCCGTTCGGCCAGCACTTCCTCCAGCTCCTCGCGGGTGCGTCGCTCCATGAGCATGTCCCAGTGCGTTCGCGCAGGCTTGCCCTTCTTCTCTTCGGGCCCGTCCCCGTCCACCAGGAGTGCCATGGCGCCGCACGCCTTGCACTCCCACTCCGGCGGAATTTCTGCCTCAACCGAGAACGGCATCTCAAATCGATGACCGTTCTGGCATGCGTACTCCACCGCCTGGCGCGGGGCCAGATCGATGCCGCGGTCCGTCTCGTAGCTGGTCACCACGAGGCGCGTACCGCGGAGAGCTCGCTCACTCATGAATCGTGCCTCCCGGGCTTTGTCGCCCACAGGACAGGTGTCGCTGTCGTCGTCATCCGGTCAACGTCCGGTCGGCGGTATAGATTCCCGCTCCGGGTCGTGCGTCGCCCGTCGTGCCGCCCCTTGTTGTACCCACCAATGCCCGTTTTGTCACATCTGGCAGCAGATGTCACCCAACGTCCACGCTTCTTGCGCGCGCAGTAACGGTCCGCCTGGCAGGCCAAAGGCGTACACTACCGGCCCTTTGCTTCAACGTCTAAATTCGTTCGGAATTCGTTCGCAGGTCCGGGCCGGGCGTACTCGCGGGTCCCGCTCAGATCCGCTCGGGTACAGGATTGCCTGCCGCCTCCACCGCGCGCCGCACCGGCACTCGCGCGAGCAGCACGAAACCCAGTGCGAAGAAGACCACCAACGAGATGATCGCGTCCCGGTAACTGCCCGTGACCTGGTAGGTCAGCCCGAAGACCAGCGGTCCCACCCAGCTCAGGCCCCGGTCGCTCATCTCGTACGCGGAGAAGTACTCGGCCTCCTTGCCCGCCGGGACCAGGTGCGAGAAGAGCGAGCGCGACAGAGCCTGGCTGCCGCCCAGCACCAGCCCGATCATCGCGGCCAGCGCGAAGAACCACACCGGGGTACGGGCGGGCAGGAAGTAGCCGGCCGCCAGGGTCACCGCCCACGCGGCCAGCGATCCGAGAATGGTCCGCTTGGCTCCGTACACCCGCGCCAGCCTGCCCATCCCCAGCGCGCCCGCCACGGCGAGCACCTGCACCAGCAGGACCGCCCCGATCAGCGTGGACTGCTCCAGCTCCAGCTCCTCCGACCCGTAGACGGAAGCCTGCGAGATCACCGTCTGCACGCCGTCGTTGTAGACCAGGTAGGCCAGCAGGAAGGACAGGGTCAGCGGGTAGCGCCGCATGTCCTTGAAGGTGGCGACGAGCTGCTTCCAGCCGCTGACGGCCGGCCCCGCTCCCGGCTCGCGCACCACGGCCCGGTCCCGCAGTCTGCGCAGCGGGATCAGCGCGAAGGCGCCCCACCACAGGCCCGCCGAGGCCAGGCAGATCCGCACCGCCTCGCTCTCGCTGAGGCCGAAGCTGTCATGGCCCAGGTAGAGCACCAGGTTCACCACGAGCATCAGGGAGCCCGCCGTGTAGCCGAAGGCCCAGCCCCGCGACGACACCGAGTCCCGCTCGTCCGGGGTGGAGATCTGCGGGAGGTAGGCGTTGTACAGCACCATCGAGACCGACAGCGAAGCGTTCGCCACGATCAGCAGCAGGCCGCCCAGCAGGTAGCGCTCGCCGCCCAGGAAGAACATCGCGGCCGTCGCCGCGGCCCCCGTGTAGGCGGCCGCCGCCAGCAGGGGCTTCTTGCGGCCGGTCCGGTCCGCGACCGCTCCCGCCAGCGGCATCAGCAGCACGGCCAGGATCACTGAGGCGGAGACCGTGTAGGCGAAGAAGGAGCCGGCCCGGACCGGTACCCCCAGCGGGTGCACGAAGCCCTCGGCGTCCGCGGCGGCCTTGGCCACCGAGGTCAGGTACGGCCCTAGGAACACGGTCAGCACGCTGGCGGAGTACACCGACACGGCGAAGTCGTAGAAGTACCAGCCCCGCTGCTCGCGCCGGCGTGCGGCCACCGCCGCGGCCGATCTGCCGTCCTCGGCGTCCGGCCCCGCCCCGTCCGTCGTCTGCGCACTCATCGGTGCCCCCTCGCTGGTTCCCGTACCGCACCGGCCCGGGAGCCGGGCGGCCGCCCGGAGGCCGGTCAGGCCCAGGCGCCGCGACGGTCCAGCACCGTGCGCAGGATGTCGATCCGGTCGGTCATGATGCCATCGACCCCCAGGTCCAGCAGAGCCTCCATGCGTTGCGGTTCGTTCACGGTCCAGACGTGCACCTGGAGGCCGCGCTCGTGCGCGGTGCGCACGAACCGGCGGTCGACCACGCGGATGCCCGACTGGACCTCCGGGACCTGCGCGGCCACCGCGCCCACGCGCAGGGCGGCGGGGATCGCGTACGAACGCAGCCGCAGGCCGACCACTCCGCGCACGCCGTAGGAGGTCGCCAGGCGGGGCCCGGCGATCCGCTGCGCCCGGGCCACCCGGCCCTCCGAGAAGGAGCCGACGCAGACCCGGTCCCAGATCCCGCGCCGGGCGATCAGGTCCACGAGCGGGTGCAGGGCGGCCTCGGCCTTGACGTCGATGTTCCAGCGGGCCTCCGGGAACGCGTCGAGGAGCTCCTCGAAGAGCGGCAGCGGCTCGCTGCCCGCCACACGGGCCTCGCGGACCCGGCTCCAGGGCAGCTCGCCGATCCGGCCCCGCCCGTCGGTCACCCGGTCCAGGGTCGCGTCGTGGAAGGCCACCAGCCTGCCGTCGGCCGTGGCGTGGACATCGGTCTCGAAGTACCGGTAGCCCGCCTCGGCGGCCCGGTGGAAGGCGGCGGCGGTGTTCTCCAGCCCGTCCGCGGCCCCTCCCCGGTGCGCGAAGGGGATGGGAGCCGGGTGGTCCAGATACGGGTGGCGAAGGCGTACGTGCGTCACGGCGGCAGTATCCCCCGCGCCCCCGTGCCCCGCGCGCGGGAGGTGCGGGCGGCACCGGGGCGCGCAGGCGCGAGGGGCGGAGGTGCGAGGGGGCGCGGGGGGGCCTGGTGGAAGTGGACTGACGCGTGACAGGCTGTGCCGGAAGAAGGCAATCCAATCCCGGCCCGGGGCACCCGCTCCGAAGCCAATCCGACGAAGGTGGACCCGACGCAATGGCCGAATGGACCTCGGCGGTCGGCGCCGCACAGCTCGCCCGCCTCATCGGCTCCCAGCAGGAGCGCCCCCCGGCTTCCGGCACCCGCAAGCCGCCCGCGTACCGCACCCTCGCCGACGGGATCCGGCTCCTCGTCCTGGAGGGCCGCGTGCCCGTCGCGGCCCGGCTGCCGGCCGAGCGGGAGCTGGCCGTCGCCCTCTCCCTCAGCCGCACCACCGTCGCCGCCGCGTACGAGGCGCTGCGCGGGGAGGGCTTCCTGGAGTCCCGCCGGGGCTCGGGGAGCTGGACCTCCGTCCCGGCGGGCAACCCGCTGCCCGCGCGGGGCCTGGAACCGCTGCCGCCCGAGTCCCTCGGCTCGATGATCGACCTCGGGTGCGCGGCGCTGCCCGCCCCGGAGCCCTGGCTGACCAAGGCCGTACAGGGGGCGCTGGAGGAGCTGCCCCCGTACGCGCACACGCACGGGGACTACCCGGCCGGGCTGCCCGCGCTGCGCCGGATGCTCGCCGACCGCTACACCGAGCAGGGCATCCCGACCATGCCCGAGCAGATCATGGTGACCACCGGGGCGATGGGTGCCATCGACGCGATCTGCACCCTGTTCGCCGGGCGCGGGGAGCGGATCGCCGTGGAGTCCCCTTCCTACGCCAACATCCTCCAGCTGATGCGCGCCGCCGGGGTCCGCCTGGTGCCCGTGGCCATGGCCGACGGGCTGAGCGGCTGGGACATGGACGTGTGGCGGCAGGTGCTGCGCGACTCGGCCCCGCGGCTGGCCTATGTCGTCGCCGACTTCCACAACCCGACCGGGGCCCTCGCCTCCGAGGACCAGCGCCGGGCCATGGTGGAGGCCGCCCGGTCGGCCGGGACCGTGCTGGTGGTCGACGAGACCATGGTCGAACTCCGGCTGGACGCGGACCTGGCCATGCCGCGCCCGGTGTGCTCCTTCGACCCGTCGGGCAGCACGGTGGTCACCGTGGGCTCCGCCAGCAAGGCGTTCTGGGCGGGGATGCGGATCGGC
The DNA here is from genome assembly GCF_046548835.1 of Streptomyces sp. cmx-4-9. NCBI lineage: Bacteria > Bacillati > Actinomycetota > Actinomycetes > Kitasatosporales > Streptomycetaceae > Streptomyces > Streptomyces sp. cmx-4-9. The sequence continues at coordinate 427,260 of NZ_JAEBEE010000009.1, forward strand.
TGGGTGCGCGCCGCCCCGGACGTGATCCGCAGCCTGGTCGCCGCCCGGGCCTACGCCGATCTGGGCACGCCGGTGCTGGAACAGCTCGCGGTGAACTGGCTGATGCGGACCGGCGGGTGGCAGGAGGCCGTGGGGATCCGCCGCGAGCAGGCCCGGGAGAACCGGGACGCGCTGGTCGCGGCGGTGCGCCGGGAGCTGCCGGAGTGGGAGTTCGAGGTGCCGCGGGGCGGGCTGACCCTGTGGGCGCGGGCGGGCGGGCTGTCCGGCTCCCGGCTGGCCGAGGTGGGGGAGCGGGTCGGCGTGCGGGTGCCGTCGGGGCCGCGGTTCGGGGTGGACGGGGCGTTCGAGGGGTACGTCCGGCTGCCGTTCACCGTGGGCGGCCCGGTGGCCGAGGAGGCCGCCGCGCGGCTGGCGGCGGCGGCCCGGCTGGTCGGTACCGGTGCGGGGGGCGGCGGGGCGGAGCCGCCGCGCACCTTCGTCGCGTAGGGGGCCGCCGGGCCCGCCGGGATCAGGGCGCCTCGGCCGGGACCTCCGGGGCCTGGGCGGAGCCGGGGGCCGGGGGCTGCGGGTGGAGCGCCTTGGCGGGGGCGGGGCCGTCGGGTCCGCCCTGCGGGGCCGCCTGGTCCTGGCGCCGGTCGGGCAGCAGGTCCAGTACGGCCTGGCGGTGGCCGGGGTGCGTGGCGTCGTCGTACGGGTCCGGGGTGGCGGGGACCTGGAGCCGGTGCACCGGGCCCGCGCCGAGCCGGGCGTATCCGCGGCCGGGCGGGACCTGCGTGGTGGGGGTGGTGTGCGGGGGCAGGCCGAGGACGTCGGAGATCTGCCCGGTCTCGGCCGGGCCGAGGACCACGCGGGCGCGGGTGTGCTGCCACACGGCGTCGGCGAGCAGTTCCAGGTGGTCGAACTGCTCGGCCACCACCACCGTGACGTGGGCGGCCCGGCCGTGCCGCAGCGGCACCTGGAGCCGGGCGAGCGGGTCGGGGCGGCCGTCGGCTGCCGCGAGGTGCGCCAGCACGCTGGGCCGGTCCAGCAGGATCCACAGCGGGCGGGTGGTGTCCTCGGGCGCCGGGCGGCCCGTCTCGCGAGCCCGGTGCGTGGCGACGAGGCGGCGTTCGGTCTCCTGCGCGGCCCATTCCAGGGTGGACAGTGCGCCGGTCGGCCCGCATTCGACGGCGAGGACCCCGGTGCGGCCGGCCAGGCAGGCGTACTCGCCGCTGCCGCCGCCCTCGACGACCAGGACGTCGCCCCCGTGCCGCAGGGCCTGGAGGGCGATCGAGCGCAGCAGGGTGGACGTGCCGCTGCCGGGCTGGCCCACGGCGAGCAGGTGGGGTTCGGTGGAGCGGGGTCCGGTGCGCCACAGCACGGGCGGCACGTCGCGCGGCTCGCCGGCCTCCTGAACGGGCAGGGTCCGCTGCACGCCGGCGGCGTCGGTGAAGCCGAGCACGGTCTCCCCGGGGGAGGTGACGAACGGCTGGGCGGCGATGCCCGTCGGCAGCGCCGCCAGCACGCTCAGGTCGAGCTGGTTGCCCTCCTCGTCCCAGTCGAAGAGATACTCCCGTCCGCGCCCGGACTTGGCGTGCAGCAGTGTTTCGATCCGGGTCCGTGAGGCGGCCTCGCCATCGGTGAAGTAGGCCGGGTAGCGGATGCGCAGCCGGGTGATGCGGCCCGCCTCGTCGAACTCGTAGCCGCTGAAGGCCTTGTCCCAGTCCCCGCCGTGGGCGAAGAGCGGGTTCGGGTCCTCCGGGGTGGAGAAGTACGGCACGAGGGCTTCGTAGAGGGAGCCGAGGCGTTCGGTCTCGGCATCGCTGGGCCCGGTCTTCACCGGGGTGCGGTCGCGTCCCTGCCAGGCCGCCGCCGCCATGACGGTGATCATGGCGAAGAGCGGGCCGTAGGGGACGAGCGCGACCACGAGGACGCAGGCGGCGCCCAGGAACAGCGCGGGACCACGCTTGTCCTTGGGCGTTTCGGACCATTTGCGCCGCCCGGCCGAGGCCAGGATGCGCAGGCCGCGTCCGATGGTGAGGAGCGGATGGAGGACGTCCGTGGCACTGTCGGCGGCCGTGCGAGCGAGGTCGCGGCCCCGTGCCAGCGACGTGGTGCCGCTGCTGAGGATGCGGGGAAGTGGGCGCCGGGCCACGGGCGTCTCCTGGAGTTGTGGGGTGTGACGGGTGCTTCGGGTGGGGCTGGGTGTTCTCGTACGGGGGCCCGGCTAGAGCTTGATCCCGCCGAGGAGGCTGGCGAGGCTCGCGGTGCTCGCCGTGATGCTGGGGGCGATGGCGGAGCCGGCCAGGAAGAAGCCGAAGAGCGAGCACACGAACGCGTGCGACAGCTTCATCCCGTCCTTCTTGAAGAACAGGAAGCAGATGATGCCGAGCAGGACGACACCTGAGATGGACAGGACCATGAGAATTTCTCCTGGTGGGTGGGGACAGTCACCATCAGTTGTTCCAGGCTCACAGGAAGTATCAATGCGACAAAAGGTGCATACGGGTGAATCGAGCGATTTTTCACTTGACCGGCTCACCCCGGCTGGCGCGTCCGCCGAACAGGGGGCAAGGGTGATCCTCGCCTCGGCCCGGCCCCGGTACGCCCGGGCGCGGGCGCTACTCTGGCGATTCACCCGTACGGACGCCGTGCCGTGCATCCCCCTGCCCGCCGGGCCCGGGGACGGGGCGTCCGGACGGGCCGGGCAGGCAGCGAGTGAAAGGCGCCACGAACGATGAGCGAGCACACCGAGGGCACCTCTCCGGGCCCCTCTGCGGAGGGCCCCGACGAAGACGTCATCGAGCTGGCCACCAAGATCTTCGACCTGGCCCGCCAGGGCGAGGCCGCCACGCTCGCGGCCTACGTCGACGCCGGCGTACCGGCCAACCTCACCAACGACCGCGGCGACACCCTCGTGATGCTGGCCGCCTACCACGGCCACGCCGAGGCCGTCACGGTCCTGCTCGACCGGGGCGCCGAGGCGGACCGGCCCAACGACCGGGGCCAGACCCCGCTCGCCGGAGCCGTCTTCAAGGGCGAGGAGGCCGTCATCCGCGCGCTGCTCGCCGGCGGCGCGGACCCGAACGCCGGGACCCCCTCCGCCGTGGACACGGCGCGCATGTTCGCCAAGGCGGACCTGCTGGAACTCTTCGGAGCCAAGTAGTCCGTTTTTTGCCGGGTGCGGGCCGGTACAGACCTCACAGTCTGGTCACGGCGGCCATAAATGTGGTCGCGGTGCACAAACCGGCTGGGTCATCATGGCGACGGATTCGATTCGCGAACTGGGCGGACGGGCAGGAGCGGGCAGGACACAACGGGTGTCCGACCCCCCTCCTGCCGGGGGACCGCCGCCCTGGTCGAGAAGCACCGACGAGAGTGAGAAGGCAATGGTCTACATCGAGCGGAACACGACGGCGGACGTCCTCGCATGCTGTTGCGCGGCCCTGTGAATTCCGATTCCCGGTTGCGTCCCCAGCTTGATTTGAGGCCACTCCCATGTTCGAACCAGTCATAGCGCCTAGCGGCACCCTGCTCGGGCTCCTCCAGCGGGGCCGCGGCGACGGCACGCTGCACGCCCTGGCGGCGCCCCGCGCGGAGGCCCTCCAGGCCCTCGACCGGTGCGTGCTCCGCGACCCGCGCACGGACTGGCAGGTCGAGAACCGCTCCCTCTACTACGCCCGCCTGTACCTGGACCTCGACGGCCCGCTCGGCGCGATCGAGGCCCACCTCTTCGACGCCGAGGACCTCGTCGACGACGAGGACCACCGGACCGGCCTCGCCCTGTCCGTCCTGGGCCACCTCGCCTCCTACGGCCGCGACGACGCACTCATGCTGCTGCGCCGCTACGCCGCCACGGGCGCGAACTGGGCCTGGGCCCTGGACGAGCTCGCCCTGCGCGACGACGACGAGGGCCTGCGCTCCCTCGCCGGGCCCGTCCTCGCCCGCTTCCCCGCCACCGCGGACGGCGAGGCGCGGCTGGCCGCCGCCGTACGCGACGCCTACGAGCCCCGGCCGTGGTGGCTGTGGGAGGAGACCCCGGAGCACGGGGAGCGCCTGCGCGCAGCCCGTCAACAGGGCTCCTTCGACCGCTGGCAGCGCCAGCTCACCCCCAGCGGCCCCCGGCCCGGCTGGGGCGTCCAGGCCGTCTTCGACTGGGCCGCCGACGGGCTGAGCCGCGGCACACCGCTGCACGTGCCCGCCGCGCGCTGCCTCGCCGCCGTGGCCGCTCCCGAGGACCGCACCGCCATTCTGGCGGCGGCCGCCGGAGCCTGCGGAGAAGCCGCCCGGGCCACCGCCCTGCACCACCTGGTCCTCGCCGAACCGGACAACCCGGCCGTCCTGGACCTCATCGAAGCCGCCGCCGACGAGCCCGCCGTTGCCGCGTACGAGCGCATGTGCAGCCCCGCCGCCGTCGACCGGGCCCGGCGCTGGATCCACCGCCCCGACGCCCTGGGAGCCGCCGCCGCCGCCGTACTGGCCGCCCGCGGCGGGGCCGAGGACGCGCCCCTGGTCCTCGGAGCCCTGCGCTCCACGGTCCGCGGCGCCGGCCCGGACACCCCCAGGCTGTTCGCCCTGGTCGACGGGGCCGGCCGGCTCGCCATCGGCTGCGCCGCCCCCGTGCTGCGCCACATCTACCGGGAGACGGCCTCCTCCCAGCTGCGCGGCCGGGCCGCGCAGGCCCTCGCGAGCACGGACCCCGGCTTCGCGGCCGGCTTCGCCGTCGAGTGCCTGTGGGACTGCGAGGAGAGCACCCGCGAGGTCGCCGCCCGCCACGCCGAGACGGCCGACGCCCGAGTCGCCCCACGGCTGCGCCACCTGGCCACCGACCCGGCGGAGGAGGAGGACGTGCAGTCCGCCGTACGGAGCCGGATCGCACCGGAGTCCGCCGTGTAGCGCCGCTCACGCCCCGGCCCTGACGCACACGCCCCGGCCCGGCCCCCTGACACCGGGGGCCGGGCCGGGGCGTGTCAGGCGCCCCTCACCGCGCCCGGACGAACCGCACCGGCGTCCCCGGGCGGGCCTGGGCCGCCGCGTCCAGGGCCGGCCCCGCCGGAACCACGCCCACCACCGGGTAGCCGCCCGTCACCGGGTGGTCGGCCAGGAACACCACCGGCAGCCCGTCCGGCGGCACCTGGACCGCGCCCAGCACCATGCCCTCACTGGGCAGCTCACCGGAGCGGGCCCGGACCAGCGGCGTACCCGCCTCCGTGCGCAGGCCGATCCGGTTGGACACGGCCGAGACCCGGAACCCCGTGCGCCACAGCCCGGCCAGCGAAGCGGCGGTGAACCAGTCGGCCCGCGGGCCGAGGCGCAGCGGCAGCGCCAGCTCCGAGGGCGCCCCCGGCAGACCCCAGGCGTCCGGCCACGCGTCCGGGGCGGGACCCGGCCCGCCCACCGGGAGCAGCAGACCGTCCGACAGGACCGGCGGCCCCAGCCCCGACAGCAGGTCCGTCGAGCGGCTGCCCAGCACCGGCGGGACGGCCACCCCTCCGCGCACCGCGACGTAGCTGCGCACCCCCGACCGCGCCGGGCCCACCTCCAGCTCCGCCCCGGCCGGCAGCCGCACCGGCGCCCCCCAGGGCACCGGCCGGCCGTCCACCCGTACGGCACAGGGCGCACCGGTGACCGCCACGACCGTCGCGGCCAGGGCCCGCAGGCCCACCCCGTCCAGGGTCGTCTCCAGAGCCGCCGCGTCCGGGGCGTTGCCGAGCAGCCGGTTGGCCAGGGCGTGCGCCGCCGTGTCCAGCGCCCCCGACCGGGGCACCCCCAGGTGGGCGTACCCGGGCCGGCCCCGGTCCTGGACCGTCGTCAGCGCGCCCGGCCGCACCACCAGCAGTCCGCTCATGCCGGCGCCTGCGTGAACCGCACCCGCACCCCGGGCGCGAACAGGGCCGCCGGTTCCCGCTCCGGGTCCCAGAGCACGGCGTCGGTGGAGCCGACCAGCTGCCAGCCGCCGGGGGAGGACCGCGGGTACACCCCCGCATACTCGCCCGCCAGCGCCAGCGAGCCCGCCGGGACGGCCGGGCGGGGCGTGGCCCGGCGAGGCAGGTGGAAGCGGTCCGGGAGACCGGTCAGGTAGCCGAAACCGGGGGCGAAGCCGCAGAACGCCACCCGGAACTCGACGGCCCCGACCACGGCGGGGACCTCGTCGGGCGCCACCTGCCACAGCCGGGCCACCTCGGCCAGGTCCGGGCCGTCGTAGCGCACCGGGACGCTCACCAGCGGCCCCTGGGCCGAGGTGAGCCGCGGCACCTCCCACCGCGGGATCCCGGCCCCGAGGCCGGCCGGGTCCCGTACCCCGTCGAGCAGGACGGTCCGCGCCGCCGGCACGATGTCCCGTACGCCGCCCAGCTCGCCCGCGTCCCGGCGGCGCAGCAGCTCCGCGTGGAGCGCGGCCACCTCCTCGGCCGTCCCCAACTCGACCAGCAGGGCCTCTTCGCCGACCACCAGGGTCCTCATGCGAACGCCTCCACCCGGACCCCGGCCTCCTCCAGCGCCGAGCGCACCCGCTGCGCCAGCCGGGCCGCCCCCGGGGTGTCCCCGTGCAGGCACAGCGAGCGTGCGGCCACGGGGACGGCGGAGCCGTCGGCGGCGGTCACCGCGCCCTCGGCCGCCATCCGCAGCGCCCGCGCCACCACCGCATCCGGGTCGTGCACCACTGCGCCCGGCTCGGTACGCGGCACCAGCGTCCCGGCCCGGGTGTAGGCGCGGTCGGCGAACGCCTCCGGTACCGGGACCAGCCCGGCCTCCCCGGCGGCTGCCAGCAGCAGCGACCCGGGCAGCCCGAGCACGGGCAGCGCGCCCCCGGCCGTGACCACTCCGGCCACCACGGCGGCTGCCTGCCCGGCGTCGTGGACGGTGCGGTTGTACAGCGCACCGTGCGGTTTCACGTACGACACCCTGGAGCCGGCCGCCCGGGCGAACACCTCCAGCGCCCCGATCTGGTACGCCACCTCGTCCGCCAGTTCGGCGGGCGGCACGTCCATGGAGCGGCGCCCGAAGCCGGCCAGGTCGCGGTAGGAGACCTGCGCCCCGATCCGAACCCCCCGCTCCGCGGCCAGCTCGCAGACCCGGCGCATGATGGACGGGTCCCCGGCGTGGAAGCCGCAGGCCACATTGGCGCTGGTGACGACGGACAGCAGCGCCTCGTCGTCGGTCAGCGTCCAGCGGCCGAAGCCCTCGCCGAGGTCGGCGTTCAGGTCGACCGGGGCGCCGGGCCCGGCCCCGGCCGAAGGTGTGATCATGGAAGCCATGCGGCGAGCGTAGAACAGCGGACACACCGTCTCCCTGGAGGCCGGGACGATCCGGCCGAACCATGCCGTTTGGGTTGTTGTCCGGGTCAGCGCCTAGTCTTTGCCCGTGACTCTCCCCGCCCCGGCGAAGACCCTTCCGTCCCCGGCGCCGGGCCCGGCCGCCGACGAGGGCCTGGCCCGGCGGCTGCGCGCCCTCGCCTGCACCGCCCCGCTGCACGACCTCGACGTGCGCAAGGCCAATCTGGCGGGCGAGTACGGCATCTACGCGATGGCGGAGGTCGCGCTGGCCGCGATCGACCTGGTCACGCTCACCATGGACTTCGACACCGGCGCGGACCACGAGCAGGTGGTGACCAGACTGCTGCCCCGGGTCGCCGCCCAGGCACCGGCCCGTCCGGCGGCCGAGCACGAGCGGGTGGCCCGCTGGGTGCTGGAGAACCTGATCAACGTCGGCAGTGTCGACCGCGGCTTCCGCGCCCTCTACGGCACCTTCGGCCCGGACGGGGTCTACGTCCGCCGGGACTACGACTTCAAGCTGATCGAGGAGGTGCCGGGCCCCGGCGGCACCGTCTACCTGCGCACCACCGACGAGGCCGTCAACGTCCTCGTCGGCGCCCTCGACACCGACGTCACCAGCGCGCAGATCGCCGCCGAGGTCAAGCTGGAGGTGCTGATCAGCCGAGGACGGCTGGCGGACGCCCAGCTCGCCGCGGAACAGGCCCGCTACCGGACCGTGCAGTACGCCGAGACGCTGCGCCGGACCCTCGACGCCACCCGGCGCAACGTCCGGGCGGTGGACTGGCTGCAGGCCGTCCCCGACATGATCGCGGAAGCCCTCGACCACGTCGCCGCCCGCTACCGCCACGAGAACGCGATCCTCACCAACATCCGCAAGGCGCGCGACGAGGCGGAGGAGCCCGAGAACAAGCGGCGCGCCGCCGAGCTCGTCGACATCGTCAAGGACTGCATCCGCCGCCACACCCAGCTCCAGTCCCGACTGCTGGACGCCGGACCGCTGTTCCGCGCCGAGCAGGACCGGCAGGCCTTCGCCGCCCCCGCGCCGCGCTCCGGCATCGACCTGTACGGACAGCTGGTGGCCCCCCTGCTGCCGCTGCCCCTGGCCAGTGCCGGGCGCGTCACCGACGCCTTCTTCGCCGCCGGCGCCGGACTGCGCACCCCCGTCAGCGTGCGGGTCGCCGACCTCGTCGAGATCCTGCTGACCCCGCCGGTCGAACGGGAGCACCTCGGCGCGGAGATGCCGGAGCCCGACCTGATCGCCACCCCCGACGACAGCCGTTTCAGCGAGGAGCAGCTCGCCTGCGCCACGGAGCTGCTGACCCTTCCGCACGACGCGCCGCGGCGGCTGTCCGGGCTCCTCGCCGAGGCCCGCCGCACCGACCCCGACCTGCCGTACCTGGTGGCGCTGCTGGCCGTGCACGCGGCGAGCCCGGCCGTCGGCACGGCCTACCGGCAGGGCGAGGAGCGGCTGCTCTTCGCGGTGGACGACGGCACCCCTCTCCAGGACCCCGAGTTCGGCGGCGCCGACCTGATCGTCGGCACGGCACTGCTGGACGCGGCGGGCATGGCGGCGGCCCGGGCGGAGGCGACGTGAGCCGGCGTGCCCCCGCGTGCAGCGCCGAGGCCACCATCCAGCCCCGCCGGCGTCCGAGGCGCGGGGCCCGGGGCGGAGTGCCGGACGGCTCGCGCGCAGCCGCCGTCCCGCCGGACGCACCCCCGCCCGGCCCCGGGGCCGACCCCGCCTGCTCCGGCCGGGGTTCCGGCTCCGGCCCGGGCTTCGGCCCGGGCTTCGGCCCCGGCCCCGGAGCTGCCGTCGCACCCCGCGGCTGCGCCGTACCTCACGCCACCCCCCACCGCACCGCCGAGGAGATCCGCCCGTGAGCGACCACCACGCCGAGCACCCTGCGTGGAGCGAGCCCGACGGCCCGTCGGGCCCCGTCGCGCCCGCCGCCCCGGCATCGGCCGCGGTGACCCCCGCCGACGCCGCCGACGCGGCCCGGCTCGTCGCGTTCGGGCTCCAGCCCAAGCTGCTGCCCGCCCGGGACGCCGAGTACGCCGAGCTGCTGCGCCGCTACCGCGAAGAGCCCGCCTTCGGCCGCCTCGCCGACGCCGTCGCCACCGGCCTCGGCCTCGTCGTCCTGGAGGTGTCGCCCCGCGCGGGCATGGCCGTCGCCGCGGGCGAGGAATCCGTGTTCGCCGTCCGGATGGGCGACTACGCCCGCCGCACCGCCGCCGAGTCCGCCGACCGGTTCCTGCACGGCCTCGCGCACCTCGCCGTCGCGGCCCTCGCCTTCCCCCGCCCCGAGGACCTCGCCGACGACGGCTACATCGGCCGCGTCACCGTCAACGGGGTCGACGCCTTCGTCCGGCAGGCCTGCCGCCGCCTGGAAGAGCGCGCCGAGGAGCTCGGTGAGAACACCGACCCGGCCACCGACGCCCCCGGCCTGGAAGCCGCCTGGCGCGTCTACGCCCGCCGCAGTGCGACCGGCGCCACCAAGGACGCCCGCCGGCTGGCCGGTTCCACCACCGGCATCGTCGGCAAGGCCGCCGCGTTCCTCACCGAGTCCGGCTTCCTCCAGCGCACCGGGGACGACTCCGGCGGCACCTACCGCACCACCCCCCGCTACCAGCTCCAGGTCCGCGACATGGCGGGCAGCGCGGCCATGGCCGAGCTCCTGGAACTCGGCGTGGTCGCCGTCAGCGACGGCTCCGCCAGCCTGCTGCCGCCGCCCGAGGGCGACGACCTGGAACTGGCGGCCGACGCCGGGCTGCCCTTCCACGCCTGAGTTCCGCCCCGCACCCCTGCCTCACCCAGCCACCACGAGAGTCCGCCGCCATGTACGAGCTGTCCCGGATCCGCCTCTACTCCATCGGGCCCGCCGGCGCACGCTACGCCGACACCGTGCTCGACCTGCGCGGAGTCGGCGAGCCGGTGCCCCACCCGGCGCCCACCCAGGCGGAGTTCTTCGAGGACGAGCCCACCGGCCCGCCGCGCCGCCCCGCGCCCGCCGGAGTGCTCTTCCTGGAGAACGGCGGCGGCAAGTCCGTCCTCCTCAAGCTGATCTTCTCCGTGATGCTCCCGGGCCACCGCAACACCCTCGGCGGCGCCAGCTCCGGCGTCCTGCGCAAGTTCCTGCTCGCCGACGACTGCGGCCACGTCGCGCTGGAGTGGCAGCACACCCAGACCGGTGAGTGCCTGGTCGTCGGCAAGGTCAGCGAATGGCGCGGCCGCCAGGTCTCCAACGACCCCCGCAAGTTCGCCGAGGCCTGGTACTCCTTCCGGCCCGGGCCCGGCCTGAGCCTCGACAACCTGCCCGTCGCCGAGGCCACCTCCGTGCGCGCGACCGCCGAAGGCGTCTCCGGCGCCCAGGGCCGCCGCCGCACCATGAAGGGCTTCCGGGACGCCCTCACCGAAGCGGGCAAGGCCTACCCGCACCTCGACGTGGGCTGGGAGGAGATCCACGACCGCTGGAACGAGCACCTCACCGAACTCGGCCTCGACCCGGAGCTGTTCCGCTACCAGCGCGAGATGAACGCCGACGAGGGCGAGGCAGCCGGCCTCTTCGCGGTCAAGAAGGACTCCGACTTCACCGACCTCCTGCTGCGCGCCGTCACCGACACCCGGGACACCGACGGGCTCGCCGACCTCGTGCACGGCTTCGGCAACAAGCTCGGCCGCCGCGCCGAGCTGATGGCCGAACGCGAGTTCACCGCCGGGTCGGTGGACCTCCTCACCAAGATCGTCGAGGCGGCCGCGGCCCGCGCCCGCCTCCGCGACGTCCACGCCGGCGCGGAACGCCGCACCCGCGCCCTCGCCCGCCGGCTCGCCGCCCGCGCCACCCGGGAACGCGGCCTTGCCGCCGACCTCGCCCAGCGCGTCACCGGCGCCGCCCACGAGGTCACCTCCGCGGAGTCCGCCCGCGCCCGCAGCGCCGCGATCTCCGCCGAACTCGCCTACCGGCACGCCTCGCTGGCCCTGACCGTCGCCGACAAGGCGGCCGCCGCCCAGCGCCGCGAACTCCTCGAAGCCCGCACCCTGCACTCCGCCTGGCAGGCCGCCGAGACCGTCCTGCGCCTGCGCGCCGCAGCCGACCGCTCCTCCCGCGTCGCCGCCGCCATCCTGGAAGCCGAACGGGACGCAGCGCCCGCGCTGGCCGCCCGGGCCACCGCCGCCACCGAGCTGGTACGTGCCCTGCACACCGCCGCCGAGCACGGCGAACGCCTCGCCAACGAGGAGGAGGAGCGCTCCGCGGTCCTCCAGGAGACCGGCGAGGCGGCCCACCGGGACGCCACCGCCGCCGCCACGGCCGCCCAGCGGGCCCGCAGCGAGGCCGAGCACCTCCGCTCGCGCCTCGGCGAGGTCCAGCAGGAGACCGCCGAGGCCGTCCGCGCCGGCTGGCTCGACGACTCCGCCCCCGACGCCGACCCGGCCCGCGCCGCCCTCGCCGCCGCCGACGCGGAGCAGACCGCCGTGGCGGCCTGGGACGAGGCCCGCGCCGCCGCCCGCGCCGCCGCCGACGAAGCCCGCGATGCCGCCGCCGCGGAATCCCGCGCCGAACTCACCGCCGCCCGCGCCGCCGACGCAGCCGACGCCGCCGAGGCGGCCCACCAGGCGGAGCACCGCACCGCCGCCTCCCTCGCCGCGGCGCCGCGGCTCGCCGAACTCCTCGGCCTGCCGGCCGCCGCGGACGCCGCGGACGCCTCGGTCCCCGGCCCGCGCACGGGCGACGCCCCCGCCGAGGACGCCCGCACCACGCCCGGCCGGCCCGGCGGCGGCGGGGACGCCCCCGCAGGCCCCGGCGGCTCCGGTGGCCACGGCGACTCCGGTGGCCACGGCCCCGCGGACCGCGCCGCGGAGACCGCCCCGGGGGCCGTCGCCACCGCCGCGGGACTCTGCGCCGAAGACCTCGACCGCAACGCCGGCGACCTGCACACGCTGCTCACCGACGGGGTCGCCGCGGCGGAACGCCAGCTGTTCGACCTGCGCACCGCGGCCGCCGACGACGCCCGCATCCTCGGCGCCCTCGGCGACGGCGGCCTGCTGCCGCCCGGCCCCGACGTCCTCGCCACCGTCGAGTACCTCGGCGAGCACGGCATCCCGGCCCTCCCCGGCTGGCGCTACCTCGCGCAGTCCGTGGACCCCGCCGACCACGCCGCCGTCCTCGCCGCCCGACCCGAACTCGTCGACGGCGTCGTCATCACCGACCCCGACACCCACAGCCGCGCCCGCGAGGTCCTCTCCGGTGCCGCCCTGCTGCCCCGCTCCACAGTGGCCGTGGGCACGGCCGCGGCCCTGCTGGCGCCGGTACCCCCGGCAGGCGAGGGCCCCGGCGCGGCCGCCTCCGGCATCTTCATCGTGCCGCCGAACCCCGCCATGCACGACGAGCACGCCGCCGACGAGGAGCGCCAGGCCCTGCGGGCCCGCGCCGCCGACCGCGACGCCGAGATCCGCGACCTGGCCGCCCGCCTGTCGGGGGACCGCGAGCTGGCCGCCCGCCTCGCCTCCTGGCGCACCGGCTGCCCGCCCGGCCGCCTCGCCGAACTCGCCCGGCAGGCCCGGGCCGCCCGGACGTTCGCCGAGGAGGCCGACGCCGAACTCGCGGAAGCCCGTACGGTCCGCGCCGAGGCCGAGGAGGCCGCCGCCGACGCCCTCCGCGTCCGCGACGAGCGCCAGGACACCGCCCAGCGCGCCCGCCGCGTCGCCGACGCCCTCGCGGGCCTCGCCTTCCGGCTGCGCGAACGTGCGGGCTGGCAGGCGCGGCTGCGTGAACTCGCCGACGAGGCCGCCGAATCGGAGGCGCGCGCCGAGGCCTGCCTGGACCGGGCCCGCGCCGCCGACGAGGACCGCCGCGCCGCCCAGCGGGCCGCCGACGACGCCCGGCGCACCGCACGCGCCCTGCGGGCCGAGCGCGCCGAGATCGCGGGAGCCCCCGAGCCCCTCCCGGAAGACGACGGCACACCCCAGGGCCGGCGCCCGCCCCTGCCCGACCTGCGCGAGGCCTACCGCGCGGCCTCCCGGCTCTACGAGAAGGTCGGCGTCGGCGCCGACCTGCGCGCCGAACAGGCCCGCGCCGAGAGCGACGAGAGCGCCGCCCTCGCCGAACTGGACCGCCTCACCAACAAGGTCCGCACCCGCGCCGCCCAGCTCCTCGAAGGCACCGACGGCGCCGACGGGCCCTCCCGCCAGGCCGCCGCCGCCCGCGCGGAATCCCTCGTGCAGATGCTGGAGGCCCGCGCCTCCCACGCCAGCGAGCAGCTGGGCCGGCTGCGCGGCGAAGCCGAACGGCACGCCCCCGCCGACGGCGGGGCGCACACCGACCTCCCCGAGGAACTGGTTCCCGCGGACGTCGACCAGGCCCAGGCCCTGCTGCGCACCGCCACCGCCCAGCTCGCCGCCCACACCGCCGCCGTGGAGCACGCCCGCTCCGCCCACGCCGACCTGCTGCGCGCCCACCGGGCCGCCGAGGACGGCGCCGGCGGCTTCGACGAGACCGCGGCCCTGCTCCGGGACCTGCTGCGCGACCACGCGCACCCGGAGGACGAACAGGAGCCGGTACCCCACCCCGGCAGCCTGGAGGAGGCCCGCCAGTCCGCGGCCGAGGCCCGGCGCTCCCTGCGCGGGTGCGCCGCCGACCTGTCGGCCGCCGAATCCGCGCTGCGCGAGGCCGGTGACGTCCTGGTCCGGCACGCCAACGCCACCCGCTACGAGCAGGTGCGCACCCCCGCGCGCCAGCAGATCCGCGAACTGCCCGCCGCAGCCCTGCCGGAGCACGCGGCGGCCTGGGCGGCCGCCTTCGCGCCGCGACTGCGGGTCCTCACCGACGAGCTGGCGCAGCTGGAGCGCAACCGCGACAGCATCGTCGACCGGCTGCGCGGGCTCGTCGAATCGGCCCTGGCCACCCTGCGCTCCGCGCAGCGCCTGTCCCAGCTGCCGGAAGGCCTCGGGGAGTGGTCGGGGCAGGAGTTCCTGCGGATCCGCTTCGAGGAGCCCGACCAGGCCACGCTCACCGAACGGCTCGGCGAGGTGATCGACGAGGCCACCCGGGCGGCGGTGAAGAAGAACAGCACCGCCTCCTTCGGCGAGGGCCGCCGCGACGGCATGTCCCTGCTGCTGGGCGCCGTCCAGGCGGCGCTGGAGCCCAAGGGCATCTCCGTCGAGATCCTCAAGCCGGACGCGGTGCTGCGCGCCGAGCGGGTCCCGGTCGGCCAGATGGGCGACGTCTTCTCCGGCGGGCAGTTGCTGACCGCAGCGATCGCCCTGTACTGCACGATGGCGGCGCTGCGCAGCAACGACCGCGGCCGCGACCGGCACCGCCACGCGGGCACGCTGTTCCTCGACAATCCGATCGGCCGCGCCAACGCCACGTACCTGCTGGAGCTCCAGCGGGCCGTGTCCGACGCGCTCGGTGTGCAGCTGCTCTACACCACGGGCCTGTTCGACACGACCGCCCTGGCCGAGTTCCCCCTGGTCATCCGGCTGCGCAACGATGCAGACCTGCGGGCGGGCCTGAAGTACATCAGCGTGGAGGAGCACCTGCGCCCCGGCCTGCCGCAGCAGTCACCGGACGGAGAGACCATCCACGGCGAGATCACGGCGACCCGGATGTACCGCCGGAGCACGCCGGCCTGACGGCCGCAGGACCGACCGGGCCGGATCGGCCGACCGGCCCGGCCCTGCCTCCGCGCGGCCCGGGAGCCGCCCCAGGCGGCCCCTGCAATCTCCGGCAGCGGCCGGGCGCGCCCGGCGAAAGTCCTGCCGGCCGCGCGGCCCCGGCCCCGCCGGGCCGTACACCCAGGACGGGGGCAAGAGTCCTGCCGGCCGCGCGGCACGCGGCCCCGGCACACGCCTCAGCCGCGGCCCGGAGCCGCGAGGCGTGCGTCCTCGCGGCGTATCCGGACCGGGCCGGGCTCGCGCTCCGGCCGCTGCGCCCGGTCCGCGCGCGCGGGCCGCCGAGCCCGCTCTCCGCGCGCCGGCCGCTGCGCCCGCTCCGCCCGCCGGGCCTCGCGGTGGCGGGCCCGCGCCGAGCTGCTGGGCTCCGACACGACCCCGTACCGCTGGATCCAGGTCTGCCGGGTGATCCACACGTCCAGGACCGCCCAGGTGGCCACGATCGTCCCGGCGACCGCGCCCAGCGTCATCGGGAGGGCCAGCCACGAGGCGGTGAGGGCGAGGAAGAAGGTGACCGTCGCCTGGATCAGGGTCAGTGCCACGACCAGGACGGCCCGCACCGCCGCATCCCGCACCGGATCGGGCATCCGCCGCCGGCGGGCCGGCTCCTCCACCCACAGTCCGCGCCCGTGCATCCCGGCCGCTGCGCCGCCGTCCGGCCCCCGGTCGTCCTCGTACCTGTCCATGGTCCGCTCACTCCCCACCATGCGGTCCCGCCCTGCCTGCCGCTGCACCCGGTTCACGCCGTCGTGCAGTGCGTCTACCCCGTCTGCCGTTCCCATGCGCCCCCTCGAACAGAAGGACGTCCGGGACGGCCCGGAGATTCCCGCATCGCGGACACCCGAAGAGGGAAAGAGGGGCGGAACGAATAATTCCAGCCATCCATCCCGATGCGGGAACCGAAGCCCCACCAGGAGCCATCTGCCGCAAATCGGCGTGCTCTTGACCGGAGGTATCGGACAACTCGTGATCCTCGTCCGGGAGTCCGGCCGAAAACGTCCGGACACGCCTTCGAAGCAACGCCACGGCAGTAGTAGGCTCACGCCGTTTAAATGACGGAACACCTACCCCCGGCAGCGGGGTTGAGCTGGGGGAGGCTGGGGAGGCCATGCGCTTTCGCGGGAAGTCCATCCGCCGGAAGATCGTGGCGTTGCTCCTTGTGCCGCTCGTCTCCCTGACCGCCCTCTGGGGCTTCGCCACGGTCATCACGGGCCGGCAGGCCGTCCAACTCCTCGATGTCGCCTACGTCATCGACAAGGTCGGCTACCCCGTCGAGGACGTCGTCCGCGTCGTCCAGCAGGAACGCCGCCAGAGCCTCGTCGTGCTGGGCGACCCCCGCGCCTCGACCGCGACCGCCGCACTCGCCGAGAACCGGGCCGCCACCGACGCAGTCGTCGAACGGATCGGCGTGAACGCCCGGGACCCCGAGGTCACCGACGAGCTCAGCGCAGCCAACGCCCAGCGCCTGCGCTCCCTGCTGGCCGGCCTCCACGGCATCAGCGCCCTGCGCCGCTCCGTCGACCAGAACACCCTCGACCCCAGCCAGGCACTGGAGCTCTACAGCCGCCTCGTCGACCCCTGCTACGAGTTCCTCATGAACCTCCACGCCCTGGAGAACGTGGAGCTGGACAAGCAGGGCCGCGCCCTCGTCGGCATCACCCGCGCCCGGGAGACGCTCTCCCGCGAGGACGCCGTCGTGGCCTCGGCCCTCGCCGCGCACAGCGTCAGCGCCACCGACCTGCGGCGCGTCTCCGACCTGATGGCCAACCGCACCCTGCTCTACGAGAGCAATCTCGCGATCCTCCCCGACGCCGACCGCAAGCGCTTCGAGGAGTACTGGGGCGGCGCCGACACCAAGGCGCTGCGCGACGCCGAAGAACGCCTCCTGTCCGGCGGCGCCGCCAAGAACCCCAAGGTCACCGCCGCCCAATGGGACGCCGGCGCCGGCAAGGTCCTCGACGACCTCGCCGCCATGGGCACCGATGCCGGGGACCGCTACCAGAAGCGGGTCGAACCCGCCGCCATGGACGTCCTGGTCCAGGCTGCCGTGGCCGGCGTCCTCGGCTTCATCGCCCTGACCGTGTCCCTGGTGCTCTCCGTACGCATCGGCCGCGACCTGATCCGCGACCTGTCCCGGCTCCGCAAGGAGGCCCACGAGGCCTCCGGAGTCCGGCTGCCCGGCGTGATGCGCCGCCTCGCCGCCGGGGAGCACGTGGACGTGGAGACCGAGGCGCCCCGCCTGGAGTACGAGAAGGACGAGGTCGGCCAGGTCGGCCTGGCCCTCAACACCCTCCAGCGGGCCGCCGTCGAGGCAGCCGTCAAACAGGCCGAGCTGCGCCGCGGCGTGTCCGAGGTCTTCGTCAATCTGGCCCGCCGCAACCAGGTGCTGCTGCACCGCCAGCTGACCCTGCTCGACACGATGGAACGCCGTACGGAGGACAGCGAGGAACTCGCCGACCTCTTCCGCCTCGACCACATGACCACCCGCATGCGCCGCCACGCCGAGGGCCTGGTGATCCTCTCCGGCGCCGCGCCCTCCCGGCAGTGGCGCAAACCCGTCCAGCTCATGGACGTCGTCCGGGCCTCCGTCGCCGAGGTCGAGGACTACGAGCGCATCGAGGTGCGCCGCCTGCCGCGCCTGGGCATCGCCGGTCCGGCCGTCGCCGACGTCACCCACCTCGTCGCCGAACTGCTGGAGAACGCCACCGTGTTCTCGCCGCCCCACACCGCCGTCCAGGTGCACGGGGAACGCGTGGCCAACGGCTTCACGCTGGAGATCCACGACCGCGGCCTCGGCATGAACCCCGAAGCGCTGCTCGACGCGAACCTGCGGCTCGCCGAGACCCCCGAGTTCGAACTCTCCGACACCGACCGGCTCGGCCTGTTCGTCGTCAGCCGCCTCGCACGGCGCCACAGCATCAAGGTGGTGCTCCAGCGCAGCCCGTACGGGGGCACCACCGCGGTGGTCTTCCTCCCCGTGGCCCTGCTCACCGAGGCCCCCGAGACCGACGGCGCCGGCGTGCGGACGGCCGTCGGCAAGGGGGCCAGCGGACCCCGTACCGTCCCGGCCGCGCGGACCTCCCCCGCGGTCGAACGGGTCCCCTCCGGCCGCCAGCTGCCGCCCGCCGACCTCCGCGGCCCCGTGGAGCTGGAAGCCCCTCTCGGCGCCTTCGGCCTGGACGCCGTACCCGGCCTCGACGACCCCGCCGCCCCGGACCCGGCCGCCGCCCGCCCGGCCATGGCCACCCTGGACGACGAGACCCCGCCCAACGGCACCCCGCGCAGCGCCCTGCTCGGGCTGCGCCCCGCGGACCGGCCGCACACCGGTCGGCAGGCCGAGCGCAGCGGCGCCTGGAAGGGCGACGCCGAGGGCTTCCGGGACCGGGAGGCGCTGCGGGACCGCGACCGCGACAGCGGGCGCGACCGTGACGCCCTGCGCGACCGCGACGCCGAACGGCACGGAGCCCGGCCCGGCGAACGGCGCCCCGGCGCCGGCCGCGAGCCGCTGGCCCCCACCGGACCCGTCCGCCTGGACAACCCGCGCCGGGACGCGGCCCGCCCCGAGGGCGCCCGTACCGGTGGCGCCGTGCCGCTCCCGCGCCGCCGCCCCACCCCGACCCTGGTCGCCGAGCACGGCCGCCGCGTCGACCCCCGCCCGGTCTCCGCGGTCCCGCCCCCCGCCGCCACTCCCGGGCAGAGCGCCGCGGACCCCGCCCCGGGGGCCGGCGTGCTGCCCCGGCGGGTCCGCCAGGCGAACCTGGCGCCGCAGCTGAAGAACCCCGCGGCCACCGCCCCCGCGTCCCCCGAGGCGCAGCCGGCACCCGACCGGGACGCGGAGGAGGTGCGGTCCCGCATGGCCGCCCTCCAGCGCGGCTGGACGGCGGGCCGCACCCAGCACAGGAAGCAGCAGTCCGAGGCCGAGGCCGGCACCCCCGCCGCCGACGGTCCCGCGCACGAGAACGAAGGGGACGGTCGATGACCGCACCGCAGACCGGCAACGACAGCAGGGGCCGCGGCTCCGGCCCGCTCAACTGGCTCCTCGACGAGCTCGTCGACCGCGTCGCCAGCATCCGCAAGGCGGTGGTCCTGTCCGGCGACGGCCTGCCCACCGGCAGCTCCAAGGACCTGACGCGGGAGGACAGCGAGCACCTGGCGGCCGTCGCCTCCGGCTTCCACAGCCTGGCCAAGGGCGTCGGCCGGCACTTCGACTCCGGCACGGTGCGCCAGACCGTCGTCGAACTCGACGAGGCCTTCCTCTTCGTGATGGCGGCCGGGGACGGCAGCTGCCTGGCCGTCCTGTCCGACGCGGACTCCGACGTCGGCCAGGTCGCCTACGAGATGACGCTCATGGTCAAGCGGGTGGGCGACCACCTGGCGACCGCCCCGCGCGCCGGGCTGCCAACCGGAGGGTGAGTCGGACGGCATGAGCGAACCCGGCCAGGACCACCCCACCGACACCCCTGCCGCCGTCCGCGGACACGAACACCCGCACTGGTTCGACGACGACGCGGGCCCCGTGGTGCGCCCGTACGCGATGACCCGTGGCCGGACCAGCCACGCGGGCCAGCACCGCCTCGACCTGATCGCGCTCGTCGTCGCCGAAGCGGCCGCCGACGACCCGGTCTGGGACCTGACCCTGGCCCCCGAGCACGCCCACATCCTGGGCCTGTGCCGGGACCGGCCGCAGTCGGTCGCGGAGCTGGCGGCGGAACTCGACCTCGCGGTCGGGGTCGTCCGCGTCCTGATCGGCGACCTGGTCGACGACGAACTGGTCCATGTGACCCGGCCGGTACCTCCGGCCGAACTCCCCGATGAATCCATTCTGCGTGAGGTGATCGATGGCCTTCGGGCGCTCTAGCCGCACCGGCGCGATGCATGCCGTGTCGCCGGTCGAGCCGCTGACCCTGAAGATCCTGGTCGCGGGCGGCTTCGGGGTGGGCAAGACCACCCTGGTCAGTGCGGTCAGCGAGATCAGACCGCTGCGGACCGAGGAACGGCTCTCGGAACCCGGCGCCGCCATCGACGACACCGGGGGAGTGGAGGGCAAGAAGACGACGACCGTGGCCATGGACTTCGGACGTATCACCCTGCGCGAGGACCTGGTGCTGTACCTGTTCGGCACGCCCGGCCAGGACCGCTTCTGGTTCCTGTGGGACGAGCTGTCCCAGGGCTCGCTGGGCGCCGTCGTGCTCGCCGACACCCGCCGCCTCGCGGACTGCTTCGCCGCCGTCGACTACTTCGAACGGCGCGGGATCCCGTTCGTGGTCGCGGTGAACTGCTTCGACGGCGCGGACCGGCACCCCGTGGTGACCGTACGGGACGCCCTCGACCTCGACGCCGAGGTGCCGGTGCTGCTGTGCGACGCCCGCGACCGGGAGTCCGTCAAGGACGTGCTGGTCGGGGTCGTGGAACACGCGATGTCGCTGGCCCGCGCCCGCCGCCGGAGCCTGACGCCGGGCGCCTGACCAGGGGCCCGACAAGGAGGCGGCCCGTACCCCCGCCGACTGGGGTACGGGCCGCGGCTCTCATGGGGGGCTGGGGTGTCCCGGTCACGGCGCGGGACTGTGGAGCGAGTGTGAACCCGCCGCGGAGGGCCGTCAAGCATCCCGACAACACCCGCTGTTCAGCGCACGGCGACGACGGCCGACCCGTGTCCGAACAGGCCCTGGTTGGCGGTGATCCCGGCCCGCGCCCCGGGGACCTGCCGGTCTCCGGCCGTACCGCGCAGCTGCCAGGTCAGCTCGCACACCTGGGCGATGGCCTGCGCGGGCACCGCCTCCCCGAAGGAGGCCAGCCCGCCGCTGGTGTTCACCGGGATCCGCCCGCCGAGGGCCGTCGCCCCCTCCCGTACGAGCTTCGCCCCCTCGCCCTCCCCGCAGAGCCCGATGTCCTCGTACCACTCCAGTTCCAGCGCCGTGGACAGGTCGTACACCTCGGCGAGCGAGAGGTCGTCCGGCCCGAGCCCGGCCTCCTCGTAGGCGGCGCGGGCGATGGAGGACCGGAACGACCCCGGCGCCGGACGCACCGCCGCCGTGGAGTCGGTGGCGATGTCGGGGAGATCCAGGACGGTCCGCGGATAGGTCGGCGTCACCGTGGACACCGCCCGGATCCGCACCGGGTCGGTGATCCCGCGCGCGCGTGCGAAGTCCATGCTGCTCAGTACCAGGGCCGCGCCCCCGTCGGAGGTCGCGCAGATGTCCAGCAGGCGCAGCGGGTCCGCGACCACGGCCGAGGCGGCGACCTCGTCGGCCGTCACCGCCGTGCGGTAGCGGGCGTTCGGATTGAGCGCCCCGGCCGCCGCGTTCTTCACCTTGACCTGGGCGAAGTCCTGCGGGGTGTCGCCGTACACGGCCATCCGGCGGCGCGCGTACAGCGCGAAGTACGCCGGGTTGGTGGCCCCCAGCACCCGGAAGCGCAGCCAGTCGGGATCCTCGGGCCGCTCGCCGCCCGCCGGTGCGAAGAACCCCTTGGGCGCGGCGTCCGCCCCCACCACCAGCACCACGTCGGCCAGTCCGGCGAGGATCTGGGCCCGCGCGGCCCCGACCGCCTGGGCCCCGGACGCGCAGGCCGCGTAGACGCTCGTCACCCGGGCCCCCTGCCAGCCGAGGGCCCGGGCGAAGGTCGCTCCGGCCACGTAGCCCGGGTAGCCGCCGCGCACCGTGTCGGCGCCGACCACCGACTGCACGTCCGTCCAGTCCAGTCCGGCGTCGGCCAGTGCGCTCCGGGCGGCGGCGCGGCCGTACTCGACGAAGCTGCGCCCCCACTTGCCCCACGGGTGCATCCCGGCGCCGAGGACGGCGACCTCGGCGCTCACGCCGTACCGCCGGGGTCCGCGACCGGCCGGAACCGCCAGCTCGTCCACGCGGTCCCCGCGGCACGGTCCTCGTTGAGCACGCCGCCCACCACCTCGACCTCCATGCCCACCGCCAGGTCGGCCACGCCCACCCCGGGCGCCGCCTGCCCGAGCACGACCATGCCCTCCGACTCCAGCTCCACGGCGATGAGCGTGTACGGCTCCCAGGGCGCGTCCGGGTCGGACACGTACGGGGCGGGCGGCCGGTAGCGCCCGTCGGTGTAGGACCAGACGCGCCCGCGCGGCGACAGCGCGGCCTCGGCCAGCTCACCGCCGCCGGGGCAGTGCGGGTTGCGGCAGTACGCGTCCTCGCGCGGGAAGAACACGGCGGTGCAGGCGGTGCAGCGGGTGCCGAGCAGCCGGAAGCCGCCGTCCGGCCCGTGCTCGGTGAACCACCCGTCGACGACGGGTGTGCGTGTGAGTGCCAAGACCCCTCCCCAACCGAATCTGACGGATCGTCAGGAGTGTGCCACGGGAGGGCGCACCCGGTCACCGGTTCTCGGCAAGCCACTTCTGCGCGATCACGGCCAGCTCGGCGTCCCGGCCGGACAGCATCATCCGGATCATCTGCGCATCCCCGCGCAGCGACCACCCCGGATGGCCGAAGGTCGCCGGGTTGTTCCCCTCGACCAGGAAGTGCGCGGGCCAGGCCGTCCCGTACCCGATGAGGGGCAGCGCGGCGAGGTGGCGCCACCGGCCGCGCGCCAGCCCGTAGGCCGTCACCGCGAGACCGGTCAGGGTCCCGGTGAGGTGGATCCAGCGGGTGGCGGCGCGGGAGTGCATGGCGACGTAGTAGGGCCAGAACTCCTCGTACGAACGGAAGGTCATGCGGGCACGGTACTCACGGCCGCACGGAGGCGACAGAGACCGGGAAGTCGAAGTGCGTCCCGGGGAAGGTCTCGGGCCGCAGGGTGAAGTGCCACCACTCCTCGGGCAGGTTGACGAAGCCCTGCGCCCCGAGCGCCTGCACCAGCAGCTGCCGGTTGGCCCGGGCCGCCGCGCCGACCCGGGGGTCGGCGGTGTGCGACAGCGGGTCGAAGTAGTCGAACGGCGTCCCCATGTCGAGCGCCCCGCCCGCGAGCCGCTCCAGGGTCACGTCGACCGTGCTCCCGCGGCTGTGGCCGGACTTCGGCGCGATGTACCCCTCGGGAATCAGCCGGTCACGGTCCACGTGCGGGTGGAACTCGGCCTTGGTCCGCGCGTCGCCGGGCCCCTCGGCCGAGCGCGCCCAGCGCACGAACTGGTCCACGGCCCGCTGCGGCCGGTAGCAGTCGTACACCCGGAGCACATACCCGCGCCGCAGCAGTCCGCGCTGGGCCCGCCGCAGCGCCTCGGCGGCCGGACGGCCGAGCAGGCAGACGGGCTCCTCGTACCCGTCGACCACGCCGCCGGTGAAATTGTGCGCACCGGCGTACCGCATGTCCTGGCGGATGCTCGGATCGACCTCGCGCAGGGCGGCGAACCCCGACGGCGCGACCCGCCCGCCGCGCCCGGCCACTGCGCCGCGCCCGGCCACTGCGCCGCGCCCGGCCACTTTGTCGACCCTCGCGTCGCCCCCGGCCCCGCCGGCTGCTCCGGCCTCCGCGCTCCCGCCCGGCGGCCCCGCCGCCAGTACCGCCGCCAGTCCCGCGACCACTGCCGCAACAGCCCTTCTCCGCATACCCCTTGGCATACCATCGGCGCATGCAGGCACCGCTGAAGGACTCGCACTGCTCCACCTGCGGAGCGCCGTACGGCTCGGCCGACTGGCCCCGCCGGTGCACCGCGTGCGGGGCCGTCGCCTACCGCAACCCGCTCCCGGTCGCCGTCACACTCCTCCCCGTCGAGGACGAGCACGGCACCGGCCTGGTCGTCATCACGCGCACCATCGCACCGGCCCTCGGCGGGATCGCCCTGCCCGGCGGCTTCATGGACTTCGGCGAGGACTGGCGCGAGGCCGTCGTGCGCGAACTGCGCGAGGAGACCGGCATCACCGCAGCCGCCGAGGACGTCGCCCTCGCCGACGCCCTCAGCTCCCCGGCGGGCCACCTGCTGCTCTTCGGTCTGCTCCCACCCCGCCCGACCGCCGACCTGCCCGCCTCGGCAGCCACCGACGAGACCACGGGATGGCACGTCCTGCGCGCCCCGGCCGACCTCGCCTTCCCCCTGCACACCCGGGCGGCGGCGAACTGGTTCGCGGGCGCCTACGGCTGAACCCGGCCCGACCGGGCCGGTGTCCTGCACGTCCACGGGAGGTTCGGGGGAGGACCGGTGCCGTTCGTCCAGGTGCTCAGCAGCAGCGGAATGATCGTGCTCATGACGGCGCTCGCCCTGCGCCCGCCGCGACCGCCCCGCTCGACCCCCTTCACCCTCAGCTTCGTCCTGACGTTCCTGATCAACGAGCAGCCGTTCCTCGCCCTGTACCTGCTCGCCGCCGGCGCCCTGCCCGCCCTGACGTCAGGAAGCACCGGCACCCCCGCGTGGTGGCTGGGCGCGGGCACCGCCGCCGCCACCGCGGCAGGCCTGCTGGCGCTCGCGGTGCGGACCCGCACCGCCCGCCCCCGGCTGGAGGCCGCGCTGCGGCAGGCACTGGGACCGCGGACGGTCGACCCGCGGCCGCGCCCCGGGCTGCGCCGGCTGCTCCGCCTGCTGGTGCTGCCCCTGGTCTCCTACCGGCCCGGGGTGCGCAGGACGGCCGGCCTGCGCTACGGGGACGCCGGCCGCGGCCACCTCCTGGACGTGTACGCCCCCCGCTCGGGGGCGCGGGACGCGCCGGTGCTCCTCTACCTCCACGGCGGCGGCTTCCGCACCGGCAGCAGGCTGCTGGGCGCGCGCCCGCTGTTCCACCGGCTCGCCGGCCGCGGCTGGGTGTGCGTGAGCGCCGACTACCGGCTGGGCGGCTCCCTGACCTACGCCGACCGGCTCGCGGACGTGCGCCGCGCCGTCCGGTGGGTGCGCGAGAACGCCGCCGCCCTCGGCGCCGATCCGGGGGCGCTGTTCCTCGCCGGGGGCTCCTCCGGCGCGCACCTGGCGGCCACGGCCGCCCTCACCGCATCACGCACGCCGGGCGGCCCGGACGGCGGCCCGGTGGCAGGGGTGATCGCCTTCTACGGCTACTACGGGCAGGCCGACGGCGCCGCCGACTCCACTCCGCTGGCCCACCTGCACCCCGGAGCCCCGCCGTTCCTCATCGTCCACGGCGCGCTGGACACCCTGGTCCTGGTCGAGGACGCACGCCACTTCGCCGCCGCGCTCGGCCGGACGTCCGCCGGACCGGTGGCCTACGCCGAACTCCCGGGCACGCAGCACAACTTCGACCTCTTCCCCTCCCTGCGCTTCCATGCCGTCAGCGACGCGGTAGAGGACTTCGCCACCCGGGTCCGCCACGCCGACCCGGGATACGGAGCCACCCGGCCGGAGGGGTGACCGGCGGGGGAGCACCGCCGCCGGGGCGGGGGGCCGCCCCGGGGGAGGACGGCCCCAGCGGGGGACTGCCCCGGCGGGGGAGGGCTGTCCGGCGGGGGACCGCCCCGGGGAAGGCCTGTCCGGCGGGGGACTGCCCCGGCGGGGGACCGCCCCGGCGAAGGACCCCCGGCGGGCCGCCCCAGCGAAGGACCCCCGGCGGGCCGCCCCGGCGGGGCCCCCGGCGGGGGCTGCCCGGCCGGTCACCGCTCCGTCCTGCGCGTCAGAGCCCCCGCACGACCACGCCCTCCTCCACCGGGTTGCCCTCCTCGTCCTCGACCACCACCGCCCCGCCCAGCCGGCGTACCGCGTACCGCTCCACCACGCCCGCCTCGAAGCCCGGCCCCGGATCCCTGACCACCACCCCGCCGCCCGTGCGCCCCTGCGCCGGGGCCCACACCTCCAGGACCACCCCGTCGCCCGGCCCGTCCCCGTCCCCGCTCCCGCCGTTCGCGCCGGCCCGTACCGGGACCACCGACCCCGCCCGCGCCAGCACCGGGATCCGCCCGCGCGGTGCGTCCAGCAGGATCTGGCCGGGCCCCTCGTACGCCGTCCCGGTCGCCGTGTCGTACCACCGGCCCCGCGGCAGCCGCACCGCCCGCCGGTCCGCCCCGCACTCCAGCACCGGCGCCACCAGCAGGGCGTCGCCCAGCAGGAAGGCGTCCTCGCAGTCCCGCAGCGACCGCTCCTCCGGCGCCCCCCACCACAGCGGCCGCACGTACGGGGCCCCGGTCCGCCGCGCCAGGTGCGCCAGCGTCACGAAGTACGGGCGCAGCCGCTCCCGCTCCGCCATGACGGCCCGCGCGTGCTCCTCCACCTCCGGCCCGAACTCCCACGGCTCCCGCCGCCCGGCCCAGATCGCCGAGTGCGTCCGGAACAGCGGCAGGTACGCGCCGAGCTGTAGCCACCGCAGGTACAGCTCGTCCGACGGGGTCCCGCCGAAGCCCCCCACGTCCGGCCCCGAGTACGGCACCCCGCACAGCCCCAGCCCCATCACCAGCGCCAAGGACGCCCGCAGCCCCGCCCAGCTGCTCTCCACGTCGCCGGACCAACTGCCCCCGTACCGCTGCATCCCCGCCCACCCCGAGCGGGAGAACAGGAACGGGCGCTCGGCGGGCCGCAGCCGCACCAGGCCCTCCCAGCCCGCGCGCGCCATCGCGAGCCCGTACACGTTGTGCCCTTCGCGGTGGTCCCCGCCCGCGCCGTCCATCGCGTGCCGCGCCGACCGCGGCAGCGTGGCATCCCCCACGGGGGCGAAGGACACCGGCTCGTTCATGTCGTGCCAGAAGCCCGCGAAGCCCCGCGCCAGCCGCTCCTCGTAGAGCCCGCCCCACCACTCCCGCACCACCGGATCCGTGAAGTCCGGATAGGCGCAGGTCCCCGGCCAGACCTCGCCGCGGACCTCCGCGCCCCGGGCGTCCCGGACGAAGGCCCCGCGTGCACCCACCGCCAGCCCCGCGGCGTGCACCGGGTCCCCGGCCTTCACCGCCGGATCCACGATGGAGACCAGTCGCACCCCCCGTTCGCCCAGGTCCCGGGCCAGCCCCGGCAGGTCCGCGAACCGTTCCTCGTCCACGGTGAAGACCCGGTGCCCGTCGTAGTGGTCGATGTCCAGGTGCACCACCGACAGCGGGAAGCCGCGCTCCGCATAGCCCGCGACCACCCGCCGCACCTCGGCCGCGCTGTCGAAGCCCCACTTCGCGTGCTGGTACCCCAGCGCCCACTGCGGGGGCACCGCCGCCGCGCCCGTCAGCCCCGACCAGCCCTGCAGCACCCGCGCCGGAGTGCCCGTCAGCACCCAGCAGCGCAGCGGCCCGCCCTCCGCCCGCAGCTCGCTCGTCCCCGGCCGGTCCGCGCCCGATCCGGCGCCCTCCTCACCCTCGCGCAGCGTCACCCGCCCGTCCCAGGAGTTGTCGTGGAAGACCAGGTGCGTCCCCGCGTCCGCGACCACCAGCTGCACCGGCATCGTGATGTACAGCGGGTCGTCTCCCGGTCCGAAGCCGCCCTTCGGGTCGGTGTTCCACAGCCGGTACACCCCGTCCCGCAGCCGCGGCCCCGCCGCCCGCCCGCCGAGCCCGAAGAACCGCGCGTCCGCGGGCACCTCGCTGCGCTGCAGCCAGCGCGCCGCCCGCGGGGCCCCCTCCCCGGCGGACACCGGTTCCCACCAGCGCGGCGGCAGCTCCCGCCGCAGCACCGCCCCGCCCGGGGTCCGCACCTCCACCGCCCCGTGCCGGGACACCGCCACCGTCACCCGCTCCGACACCACCCGCCAGCCGCCCCCGGTGTCCGGCTCCAGCGCGGCCCGCGGATCCGGGGCCGGCCCACTGCCCACCACCGCGTACGAAGGCGTCGGCCCGGCCCCGTCCCAGCTCCAGAAGACGGCGCCGCCCACGGTCACCCGCACCAGCAGCTCCGAGCGGGCGAACCGCAGCACGCCCCCGCCCGGGCGGGGCTCCGTCCCCGTCAGCAGCCCCGGCACCCGCGCCCGCTCCGCGCCCCGGCGCGCAAGCCCCACCGCATCCGCGCGCCGGTGGCGCCAGGCCGACAGCCAGGCCCGCCGTCCGCGCTCCGTACCGATGTCCCTGACCGCACGCACCAGATCACGACCGTCCATGGAAGCACCCTGCCACCGGGCCCCTGCCGCGGGTGCTGCGTTCAACTGCCGTTCACCCGCAGGCGATCACCGGCGACCGGCTGACACCCCTCCACGGCGCGCCCGGGGAGTGGCGCCGACGACTCTGGTGCGGATCTCGATCACATGGCATGGTCCCTGTGAGCCGCCGCGCACCCACCCGCCGCGCGATGGCACCGTACGCACACGAAGCGCGAGCCACAGATCTGACCGGGAGCCGACCCATGACCTCAGCCACGCCGCCGGAACCCCTCTGGGCCCCTGGCCCCGACCGGATCGCCGCGGCCCGGATCACCGCCTTCCAGGCCTGGGCCGCCGAGCGGTACGGGGCCCCGGCGGACGGCGGCTACCCCGCCCTGCACAGCTGGTCCGTCGAGGCTCTCGACACCTTCTGGCAGGCCGTAGCCGACTGGTTCGACGTCCGGTTCAGCACCCCGTACGAGTCCGTCCTCGCCGACCGCTCCATGCCCGGAGCGCACTGGTTCGCCGGAGCCACCCTGAACTACGCCGAGCACGCCCTGCGCGCCGGCGAGGACCCGGCCCGCGCCGGCGACCCCGCCCTGCTGTCCGTGGACGAGACCCACGACGCCACCCCCGTCAGCTGGGCCGAGCTCCGCCGCCAGGTCGGCGCGCTCGCCGCCGAACTGCGCGCCCTCGGCGTACGCCCCGGCGACCGGGTCAGCGGCTACCTCCCCAACATCCCCGAGGCCGTCGCGGCCCTCCTCGCCACCGCCGCGGTCGGCGGCGTCTGGACCTCCTGCGCCCCCGACTTCGGCGCCCGCAGCGTCCTGGACCGCTTCCAGCAGGTCGAGCCGGTCGTCCTCTTCGCCGTCGACGGCTACCGCTACGGAGGCAAGGAGCACGACCGCCGCGACACCGTCGCCGAGCTCCGCGCCGAACTGCCCTCGCTGCGGGCCGTCGTCCACGTGCCGCTGCTCGGCACCCCCGCCCCCGAGGGCGCCCTCGACTGGTCCGCCCTGACCGCCGGGGACACCGAGCCCGTCTTCGAGGCGGTGCCCTTCGACCATCCGCTCTGGGTGCTGTACTCCTCCGGTACGACGGGCCTGCCCAAGGCCATCGTCCAGTCCCAGGGCGGCATCCTCCTCGAACACCTCAAGCAGCTCGGCCTGCACTGCGACCTGGGCCCCGAGGACCGGTTCTTCTGGTACACCTCCACCGGCTGGATGATGTGGAACTTCCTCGTCTCCGGCCTGCTCACCGGCACCACCGTCGTGCTGTACGACGGCAGCCCCGGCTACCCCGACACCGGGGCCCAGTGGCGCATCGCCGAGCGGACGAAGGCCACGCTGTACGGGACCTCCGCCGCCTACGTCATGGCCTGCCGCAAGGCCGAGGTCCACCCGGGCCGGGACTTCGACCTGTCCGCGGTGAAGTGCGTGGCCACCACCGGCTCCCCGCTGCCGCCCGACGGCTTCCGCTGGCTCCACGACGAGGTCGCCGAGGACCTCTGGATCGCCTCCGTCAGCGGCGGCACCGACGTGTGCAGCTGCTTCGCCGGCGCCGTCCCCACCCTCCCGGTCCACATCGGCGAACTCCAGGCGGCCTGCCTCGGCACGGACCTCCAGGCCTGGGACCCGTCCGGCAAGCCCCTGGTCGGCGAGGTCGGCGAGCTCGTCGTCACCAACCCGATGCCCTCGATGCCGGTCCGCTTCTGGAACGACCCCGACGGCAGCCGCTACCACGACAGCTACTTCGAGATGTTCCCCGGCGTCTGGCGGCACGGGGACTGGATCACGATCACCGGGCACGGCTCGGTGGTCATCCACGGGCGGTCGGACTCCACACTCAACCGCCAAGGCGTCCGGATGGGCTCCGCCGACATCTACGAGGCCGTCGAACGCCTCCCCGAGATCAAGGAGTCGCTGGTCATCGGACTGGAGGAGCCGAACGGCGGGTACTGGATGCCGCTGTTCGTCCACCTCGCCCCGGGCGCCGTCCTCGACGACGGCCTGCGCGCCAGGATCAAGGCCACGATCCGCGAGGAGCTCTCCCCGCGCCACGTCCCGGACGAGGTCATCGAGGTGCCGGGGATCCCGCACACCCTCACCGGAAAGCGCATCGAGGTCCCCGTCAAGCGGCTCCTCCAGGGCGCGCCGATGGCGAAGGCCGTCAACCCGGGCTCCGTGGACGATCTCGACCTCCTCCACTTCTACGAGGAGCTGGCTCGCACCCGCGGCTGAGGTCACTGTCAGTGGCGATGATTACTCTGAGTGAGAAATGACGGCCTTACTCAGGGGGAGCCAGCCATGCCACCGACCGACCGCACCAGGAGCAGTTCCCGTACCGGCACCGCGGCCGGGGCCGGCGCCAAAGGCGCCGGCACCCGCCGCACCCTGCGCCGCGAAGTCCCCAGCACCCTCGGCCTGCTGGCCGACGCCGAGGACTTCGCGGCCATGTGCGGCTACCGCACCTTCGCCTTCGACGACCTCGCCCAGTACCCCGACTACCTCCACCATGTGGACGGCCTGCTCCGCTCCCTCGCGGCCCAGGGCATCCACACCACTGTCGCGCTCTTCGACCCCGAGCAGTACGCCGGCTACTGCGCCGAGCGCGGCCTCGACCCCGACGCCGCCGGGACCCGGGCCCGCTTCACCGCGGAGCTCGCCACAGGAGGCGCCGTGCTGCCCTACGCCGGCCAACCGGTGGACGAACTGCTCCCCCTCCTCGTCGACGAGGCCGTCCGCCACGCCACCTGGGAGTACGCCACCACCCTCCTGTCCCGCGTCGGCAGCTGCGCCGACTGCGGGGAGGACATCGGCCGGTCCTCCTTCGAGCGCGCCACCGAAGCACTCGAACGCCTGATCGCAGGCGCCGGCCCGGGCCGCCACCACCTCGTCTGCAGCGTCCCGACCGACGCGGAACAGCTCGTCGCCGTCCTGCACGCGCAGGGCGGCGAGGAACCGGACGGCCCGCCCCGGGTCGACGGCCGGGAGGGCCTCGGCTTCGTGACCGTCCTCGCCGCCGGACTCGCTCTCGGCGGCCCCGGCGGGCTCGTCCTGCGCACCACCACCGACGGCAGGGACCGGGTCCACGGCTGGCACCTCGACCGCGGCCGCCTGACCGCACTCTCCGCGGCCGCCGTGTTCAACGCGTACTGCACGGACGCCGACACAGGGGAGCCGGTGTCCCCGGAACCAGGCGTCGAATACTGCCCCGGATACGAGGTGGACGCCCCGGGCCCGCACCGCTGACGCAAGAAGAAGGCGCCGGATACGGCAGTGGGGCCCCCGCCACCGGCGGAGGCCCCACGGTCCTGGCGTTGCCGCCGTCGGCTACTCGCCGGACAGCACCGCCTGGGCGGCCACCCGGGCCTCCTCCGCGCTGTCGCACGCACGGGCCGCCGCAGCGGCCCGCTCGCACTGCGCGAGGGTGTGCTTGGCGAGGGTCGCCCGCACGTAGGGAATCGAGGCGGCGCCCATCGAGAGGGAGGTGACACCCAGACCCGCAAGCACACAGGCCAGCAGCGGATCGGCCGCCGCCTCGCCGCAGACGCCGCAGCTCTTGCCCTCGGCCCGGGCGGCGTCCGCCGACAGGGCGATCAGGTCGAGCAGCGCCGGCTGCCACGGGTCCTGCAGGCGCGAGACCGCACCGACCTGCCGGTCCGCCGCGAAGGCGTACTGCGCCAGGTCATTCGTGCCCAGCGACAGGAACTCGACCTCCTGCAGGATCGAGCGCGCCCGCAGCGCGGCGGAGGGGATCTCCACCATCGCACCGAACTTCGCGTGCAGGCCCGCCGCACGGCAGGCGTCCGCGAACGCCTTCGCATCGGCGCGGTCCGCCACCATCGGCGCCATGACCTCAAGGTGGACGGGCAGACCCTGGGCCGCCTTCGCCAGCGCGGTCAGCTGCGTCCGCAGCACCTCCGGGTGGTCGAGCAGCGCCCGCAGGCCGCGGACACCCAGAGCCGGGTTCGGCTCATCGGCCGGCGTCAGGAAGTCCAGCGGCTTGTCGGCGCCCGCGTCCAGCACCCGGACGACGACCCGGCCCTCGGGGAAGGCCTCCAGCACCTTGCGGTACGACTCGACCTGCTTCTCCTCGGAGGGAGCCTTCTTGCTGTCGTCCAGGAACAGGAACTCGGTGCGGAACAGGCCCACACCCTCCGCCCCCGCCTCGACGGCCGCAGGCACATCGGCGGGACCGCCGACATTGGCCAGCAGCGGCACCTTGTGGCCGTCGGAGGTCGCACCCGGACCGGAAGAGGCGGCCAGAGCCGCCTTCCGCTCCGCGGCCGAGGCCTCCAGCTCCGCCCTCTTCTCGGCGCTCGGCTCAAGGAAGAGGTCGCCCGTGCTGCCGTCCACCGCGATGACGGTGCCCTCGGCGATCTCACCGGCACCCGGCAGGGCCACGATCGCCGGCACGCCCAGCGCCCGCGCGAGGATGGCGCTGTGGCTGGTCGGCCCGCCTTCCTCGGTGACGAAGCCGAGCACCAGCGTCGGGTCCAGCAGGGCGGTGTCGGCCGGCGCCAAGTCCCGCGCGATCAGCACGTACGGCTCGTCGCTGTCCGGGACACCCGGCATCGGCACGCCGAGCAGGCGCGCCACGATCCGGTTGCGGACGTCGTCCAGGTCGGCCACCCGGCCCGCCATGTACTCGCCCGCTCCGGCAAGCAGGTCACGGTAGGAGGCGAACGCGTCGTACACGCCACGCTCGGCCGTGCTGCCGACGGCGATCCGCCGGTCGACGTCCGCCATCAGCTCGGGGTCCGTGGCGATCATCGCCTGGGCCTCGAGCACGTGCTGGGCCTCGCCGCCGGCCAGCTGCCCGCGCGCGATCAGGTCGGCCGAAACAGCCTCCACGGCCTTGCGGGCGCGCCCCTGCTCACGCTCCGCCTCGTCCGCGGTGATCTGCTTGGCCGGCGGCTCGAGAACCGCCGTGCCCATGTGCCGGACCTCGCCGATCGCCACACCGTGGCTCACGCCGACGCCTCGCAGCGTTGTCTCCATTTCACCCGTCTCCGATTGAGCGGCGGGCCTGTGCCGCCGCGGTGGATGTCCGACTCGCCCGATAGGCGGAGGTGTCACTTCCAGTTGAAGAGGACGTCCCCGGCCTTCGTGTCACCGCTCTCGGCAACCTCGGAGAGCGACTCGGCAGAGGCCTCCAGTGCCACGACCGGGCAGATGGGGGACTTGCCCGCGGCCTCGACCGCGGCAGGGTTCCAGCGGATGACGACCTGGCCGCGCTCCACGGTGTCGCCCTTGTTGACGAGCAGCTCGAAGCCCTCGCCGTTGAGCTGGACGGTGTCGATCCCGAGGTGGGTCAGGACACCGTGCCCGTCGCTGTCGACGACCACGTACGCGTGCGGGTGCAGGGAGACGACCACGCCGTCGACGGGGGACACCGCCTCCGTGGAGTCACGCGCGGGATCGATGGCCGTGCCCGGTCCCACCATGGCGCCGGAGAACACCGGATCGGGCACTGCCGCGAGTCCGATGGCGCGCCCGGCAAGTGGGGACGTCACGCTGGTCATGGGGGCCTCCCAGGGGTGGGGCTGCTACATGTCGCCGTCACTACCTGTCGCGAACGGCGTACTTTCAGAAGGATATGTCACGGGTTGTACCGGTTCGCCTGGTGTTGGTCCCGACCCGGATGGCCCTTCGGCACGGAGACTAGTGGACTAGACCGGTGGACTAGACCATACGCCCGAATCGATTTGCCTGGCCACTGCCGGACCTGTACTGTCGTGACTCCTGCCGCGACACCTCGTGTGAACTTCTCGCGAACAGTTGGCGGACGGGCATCCTCCTCTTCAGTACCGATCCTCCTCTCTCCTCTTCTTTCCGCATGCCTTTTTGGTAAACCGGTGAGTGGTCAGGGAGAAGGAAAAGCACTGATAGAGTCGGACTCGCCGGAAAGGGAAACGCGAAAGCGGAATCCTGGAAAGCGAATCCCGCTTCGACCGGGAATCGGACACGAAAGAGTCTGATAGAGTCGGAAACGAAGAACGAAGCGCCGGAGGAAAGCCCGAGAGGGTGAGTACAAAGGAAGCGTCCGTCCCTTGAGAACTCAACAGCGTGCCAAAAATCAACGCCAGAAGTTGATACCCCGTCCATTTCGGTGGATGAGGTTCCTTTGAAAA